>JBIJCF010000004.1:0-132123 GCA_044344795.1 Bacteroidia bacterium
GTGCAGAAGAAGTCGGATTGATCGGTTCGAAGTATTTTGTGGACCACCCGATCATTGACTTATCAAAGATTCGCTTCTTGTTAAATATGGATATTCTTGGAACCGGTGATGAAGGTATCACTGTTGTTAACGCCACTTTATTTCCAACGGAATTCAAGGAATTTCAACGACTCAACACTCAAGGCAGTTATTTGCCGAATATCAAATCGCGAGGAAAAGCAGCTATCAGCGATCATTATTTTTTTACTGAGAAAGACGTGACTTGTTTTTACATATACACCATGGGTGGAATTAAAGCGTATCACGATACTTGCGATCGGCGGGAAACTTTGCCGCTCACTAAATTTGAAGATCTATTTCGATTGATTCGCGATTTCACCGATTGGATCGACAACCGTTAAGCACATGGGAAAGTTGTACATCGTTCCGACTCCAATTGGCAATCTCGAAGACATTACGCTTCGTGCGTTGCGCATATTGAAAGAATCGGATGCGATATTAGCTGAGGATACGCGCGTTTCGGCAAAGTTGTTAAGTCATTACGAAATTAAGAAGCCCTTGTTGGCGCATCATCAGCACAACGAACATAAAACCGTGGACTGGATTGCTTCACGTATCCAAGCAGGAGAAACGATTGCGCTTATTAGTGATGCAGGTACTCCGGGTATTTCGGATCCGGGTTTTTTATTGGTGCGCGAATGTATAAAACAAGGCATTGAAGTTGACTGTTTGCCCGGACCGACTGCGTTTGTTCCTGCATTGGTACAAAGTGGCTTGCCGTGTGATCAATTTGTTTTTCTTGGATTCATGCCCCAAAAGAAAGGTCGACAGACACGTTTTAAAAATTTGGCAAACGAAACCAGAACGATGGTGTTTTACGAATCGCCCTATCGTTTAGTGAAATTTTTGGAAGAAGCCGGTGAACATTGGGGCAAAGAACGACGTGTGTGTGTGTCGCGCGAATTGACGAAAATGTTTGAGGAGAATTTCAGAGGCACCGTAGAAGAAGCACATAAACATTTCACATCAAAGACCGTGAAAGGTGAAATTGTAATTGTTGTGCAAGGGCGCACAGAACAAGAAGACGAATCAGAAAGCGAATAAGATGATAGAACCCGTTTCAGAAAAGACAGGAATTCCTCCGGGTACGCTCATGTACGTGGGTCGTGATACTAACGCACCGGTTACCGTAACGGTATTGGAGTATAACGAACATGATTTTTCTGAACAGTCGTACACCAATTTAGATGAAGCTTTATTGAACGTACGCAATGGAATGGTGAAGTGGATTAATGTGGATGGTGTACATGATGTGAGCATTGTTGAAAGGATTTGTTTGATGTTCGACATCCACCCGCTTACGATGGAAGACTTGGTGAACACCCACCAACGACCTAAGTTCGAAGATTACGATCATTACGTGATCTCTATCATGAAAATGATTTACGAAGAAGAATGCGAGAAACGTGGAGAAGATATTTTTGTGAGCGAGCAGTTGAGTATTATTTTATTGAATCGTAATACGGTCCTTACTTTTCAGGAAGCGGATGGAGGTGATGTGTTCGATATTATTCGCAGTCGCATTCGTTTAGGTAAAGGTCGTGTGCGGAAGTGCGGAGCCGACTATTTGATGTACGCTTTAATTGATGCGGTGATCGATCATTACTTCACGGTGTTGGAACATTTGGGAGATGAGATTGAGGAAATGGAAGATCACTTAGTGGATCATCCCCAACAAAGCACTATGCGCACGTTGCACTACATGAAACGGCAAACTATTTATTTGCGCAAAGCCTTTTGGCCTATGCGTGAATTGGTGAGTAACTTGCAGAAGAGTGAATCGAAGTTGATTACCAATCCTACACAAGTGTATTTGCGTGATGCGTATGATCACGTCATTCGTGTCATAGATTCGGTAGAAACGTATCGTGATATTTTGTCCGGCATGATGGACTTGTACATGTCCAGCGTTAGTAATAAGATGAATATTGTGATGAAGACGCTTACAATCATCACCACCATATTCGTGCCGTTGACGTTCATCGTAGGTGTTTACGGAATGAACTTTGATCACATGCCTGAACTGCACACCATTAACGGATACTACGTGATCTGGGGTATTATGGTAGGAATCGCGGTGGCTTTGTTAATTTATTTCAGACGAAAGAAATGGCTTTAAGATTTTTAATGCCGCTGCTTTTTTTAATCGCAGCCTGCAGTAATGAACGTAATCCGCAACAGAAGGCCGACTCTGCAAAACAGGCCGGTGAAGCATTATTGGAGTCGTTGACAGAAAACGATTCTATGAAGAATATCCGTAGTGAGGACACCATACATATGATTACGTTGCCCACTGTATTTGACGGCGATATCGTATTTCAGAATTTAAACCATCCTATTGCGAAAAGTTTGGGTGCTATGTCCGGATCGAAGTATAATCATTGTGGGATGATTTTTTTGCGTGCGAAAGATGGTATGTACGTGGTGATAGATGTTACGGATTCGGTTCGTATTACACCGCTTCGTGAGTGGGTTGCAGCCGGAGAAGGAAAGCAGGTGGCATTGGCTCGATTTAAAAATCATAATGTAGAAATGAATGCGCGTCGTTTGGAAAAATTAAAAAAAGCATTAAAAGAAATCAGACGGAAACCCGGTGATCCGTATTTCTCCTGGGGTGATCAGGGATTTTACAGCTCTGAGATGGTGTATAAAGTGTATCAAGGTTCAATTAATGCAGAACTGTGCGAACGCCGAACTTTTGCACAATGGAAGTTCGAGTCGGATAGTTTGTCGAACGCTTTGAAGAAGGTGTACAATGGAACTATACCGGCGTCAGAGCAGTGTGTATCACCCGATGATCTTCGTAATTCGACAAAACTGGAAGTGGTATATGAGCGCTAATCGGAACGAAGGTTTTGTATTGCAAAAGTTTGGTAATGCGAAGGAATCATTCGTGTTAAAGGAACTTGAGAAACCTTTGTGCGGAGATTATGATGTAGTAATTGCGTCAGAAGCATTTGGGTTGAATTTTGCGGACGTAATGGCACGACAAGGTTTGTACGGTGATGCGCCCCAATTGCCCTGTGTTTTGGGTTACGAATGTGTAGGTAGCATTGTGCAAGTTGGGAGCAAAGTAACCGCGGTTAACATCGGCGATCGAGTGACAGCATTTTCTCGTTTCGGCAGTTATGCTCGAATGGTTAAGACTACAGAACAGGCTGTCGTTAAAATTCCGGAGTCGTGGGATGTTGTAACTGCATTGGCTTGTGCCACACAAGGCTGTACGGCTTGGTTTGCGGCGCATGAAACGTTCCCGGTTCGTAAAGGTGATGTAGCGTTAGTGATGGCTGCTGCGGGCGGTGTAGGAGGTATTCTGGTGCAGCTACTGAAGAATCGTGGAGCACATGTTATTGGTGTTGTGGGTTCTTCTAAGAAGATCGATTATGTAAAAGCGCTGGGTGCTGATGATGTTGTTATTCGGGAGGCAGGAAAATTGGGCGAATTAATTGTAGCGGCGAACAAGAATAAAAAAATTGATATCGCTTTTGATAATATCGGAGGCAAGACATTTAAAGAATTATTTAAAATAATTGCGCCGGGCGGACGTATCGCAGGTTACGGAGCAGCTGATCGGTTGTTGCTGAAAGGATGGTGGGGCAAATATAAACTCGGCTTTGGATTCGGTTTTTACAATCCCGTGCAATTGCTGATTCCTTCCAAAACGATGGCAGGAATTAATATGTTGCGCATTGCTGATCGACAACCTTCATTGTTGCAGGCGTGTTTGTTGCAGGTAACACAAGCGGTTGATAACGGCGCAGTAAAAGTGCCCGATGGGAAAGTGTTTAATTACACGCAACTGTCGGAAGCGCACGAATATTTGGAAAGTGGACGTTCTGTGGGTAAAATTGCAGTGACGTGGTAAAGTAAATAGATGTTCTAAACATATAATGTAATACGGTTATGAAAAATGTACTTGCGATTATTGCTTTGGCGGCTACAGTTCAATTGTTCGGGCAGCCTTTGCGTCCAACTTCTAAGGATACGAATTATACTACCTCTGCCGGAGTGAAGGTCGGATTTTGGATTGAACGCGAAGGAATTTATGATGTAAAAGGAATGTACATCGATGGGAAGAAAGATGGTGTTTGGATTAGTTATCCTGCAGGAGGTAATATCATGAACATGTTAGAGACTTATAAGGACGGGAAAAAGAATGGTGTTGCGCTGGCGGTGGATCGGTCAGGGTTTATTTTTCGTGAAGAGTATTACTTGAATGATACGCTGCATGGTGCGCGTAAAACGTATTTCACCGGCGGTAAGTTGAAGTCGGAGGAAAATTACAACCACGGCAAATTGCATGGCAGTCGCAAGCTGTATAACAGCAACGGCAAATTACAGGAAGAAGGCTCCTACGTTAATGGCGTGCGTCATGGTGTAGCGAAGTGGTATTATATTGAAGGCGCTTTGAATACGGAGTCGGTATATGTAAACGGTATGTTGCAAGGCAAGCAAACCGGATATTATAAAAATGGAAATAAAGCCAGCGAAGTAAATTATGTAAATAATGAGATGGAAGGCGATTTTGTGGAGTACTTCGAAAGTGGCAAAGTTAAGGTGAAGAGCTTTTACGTGAAGGGAAAATTACAAGGCAAGTACACCGAGTTTTACGAAGGCGGTAAAGTGTATTTAACAGGCACGTTCAAGGATGGTAAGCGCACCGGCTCGTGGACAGAAACTGCAGAAAGCGGCAAGAAGATCGGCACTATTACGTATAAGGATGGTGCGATAGTTAGCGGAGCTATTCAAGGCCCGCAGCCAAACCCCGCACCGGAAGCGGTGGATCCGAAGAAGTAGCGGCTTCTTATCCGGGTTCGGGTAGTTTTATTATCGGGGTTCAAATTACTCCCCAAACTTCATCACCGCCGAGCACAACACATTAGATGTGTCGATTGACTTGATGGCCGAGCCGTTCAGATACCGATATTCTGCACGAATGTATAACTGATCATGCGGATGATAATCTATGTTCGCAGATGCTCCGTACACATTACTTGATTCGCCGATAATAATGCCTGATGCATCAATATAATATTCACCGCGAAGTGCTACACTCCACGATTTTGCAAAGGCATAACGCACTACAGCATTGGAGGTAAACCAAGAATCATAGTCGGTACTTGCAACTGTTTTTTGCTGCAAACCCATATCGAGCGCAATGGTATAACTCCACTTTTTATCGGAAGGTGAACTGATGTAACAGGTAGTAAAGTACCTCATCTGTCGCGCTGTATCGGGACTTTCGGCGCCCGCGAACGTGCTCCAGTTGTAGGTGTAGTTATTCTTACCGGTGTACGTTAGTTGTGTCCCGATAGCAGGAAGTGAATTGCCCGGTGCAAACTGAATGCGCTGCCAACCTGTAAGAAGTAATGCATTCATGGTCCATGATGATGAAGGACGAAACACATATTTAATACCGCTTTCAAAGTAGGGCGAGTTTTCCGCCATCAGCGAGCGCGACAAGCACGTATTGGTGTACGATAATGCCGACTCATAACCGATGTGTGATGGAAAAATGCCTGCTTCTATTTTGTGCTTTCCTACACTGTCGAATTGAAACGCAAGCGCAGCCTCATTAATGAATTGCAGCCATCTAGGTTCTTGTACATAGTTATCATTAACGTAACTGCCGGCTTGTGCTCCTAAGCGCGTCGACCATTTGCCATAAGCAATTGTCGTCTGGACAAGGGCATGATTTAATGCTAATTGATGGTGGCGCGTATGGTTGTACAGGAACGGAAGGCGCTTTTCGGTAGTTGGTTTTCGAAAGTCGTATTGGTAGTAAATATCAAGATATGCGGAAGAGGAAATTACAAGAGTATCCGCCCAAATCGAGGAACTACTTACGATTATAAATATAATTAGAAGGTTAAGCGATAACTTCATCGGTAACGAAAGTACGAAGTTCTTATTCTTTGACGAGTTGGGTATTGTCTGCAGCGTTACGGATTTAACAACTTTATCGGCATCTACAATTATGACGAAGGAAATCTGCAAAGCATTCGTTACCGAGGTAGGTGAACAGTATTTTAATTTACAACTCACCATTGTTGCAACACAACTACCTAAGTTCGCAACAGGTAAATTACAGCGTGTGATTGCCACCGTTAACGACTTTTCATTTCCATGTGCGCTGCGTCCTGTAAAGGGAAGTAAGGATATGTACATTACGTTGAGCAAAGACAAAGTGAAGAAGTCGAAAGAGGAAGTAAACACAATGGTAGAGGTGATGCTTGCTCCGGATGAGAGTGAATTTGGTTTTCCGGTCCCGGAAGAATTTGCGGAATACTTATCGCAAGAGCTTGAAACAAAAGACATGTTCAATAAGCTTCCTGCAGGTTATCAACGTGGATTTTTGTTTTACATCGATAGCGCGAAAACATTGGAGCTGCGCATTAAGCGGTGCATTCATATCGGGCATCGCATTCGTGAGGAGTTTTTGAAGCGCAAGCTCATGTGAGAGGAACATAATGTAACTCAGGTCACATTTATTCCTGTTCTCACCACCGATCTTCGTACTTTACAATATTATTGCACGATTATGGACCACAACGAAAGAAGAGATTTTATCAAAAAAATCGGCTTGGCCGGTTTAGGCGCCGCTGTGGCTCCATCATTATTAACGGCGCAAGCTGAAGAAGAACCTACAAGCTCTGAACAGGTTTTAAATAAGAAGCCGGTTGCTAAAACCACATTAACCATTTTACAAACCACTGACGTGCATTGTCAGGTACATCCGCATGATGAATTGTTTTGGGAAAATAATACCGCTGTATTTCGCAAGACCGGAGGCTATGCACAGTTGGCATCTTTAATTGACGAACATCGAAAGAAAAATCCAAACACGTTTGTAGTGGATACCGGTGATATGTTTCAGGGAAGCGCGTTAAGCGTAAAAACAACAGGACAGGCATTTATCCCGATTTTAAATTCCTTGTGTTACGATTTGTTTCTTCCTGGCAACTGGGAAGTGATTTACGGAAAGAAGAATATGCAAACGTTGTTGGGTGCGTTGAATGCGCCTAAGGTGTGTGCGAACATGTATCATGATTTGGGTGATGGAAAACGTGGTGAACTTATTTTTCAACCTTACTACACATGGTCTGTAGCCGGCGTAAAAATTGGTTTTTTAGGTTACACCGATCCTTTGGTACCTATTCGTCAAAGTCCGAATTACAGTAAAGGAATTGTGTATACCAAACCGGAAGAAAATTTAGCGCATTACGTAGAAGTGTTGCGTGAACAGGAGCAGTGTGATTTTGTCATCATGTTGGCGCATTTAGGTTTATCACAACAAATCGCATTAGCGAATATGCCGGAGTGCAAAGGCGTAGATTATATTTTCGGTGGCGATACGCATGAACGCGTGCGTAAGCCTATTGTGTGCACGTATAGCAAAGTTGTGGAGCCGGGCGCATTCGGTTCGTTCGTGGGTAAATTAGAATTGACCGTAGAAAACGGCAAGATCACAGCGGACCGTTATGAATTACTAGAAGTAAGCGCGACTAAAATTAAACCGCAGAAAGATGTTCAGGCATTGGTGGATAAGAATGAATTGCCACACAAGCCGATGATCAATGAAGTGATTGGTTACAGCACAATTCCGTTGTATCGTTATTTCGTGGTAGAGAATCCGATTGATACGTTAATTCTGAACGGACTGAATTGGAAGTTTCCGGAAATCGACATTGTGTTGTCCAACGGATTTCGCTTTTGTCAGCCTAATGTTACACGCGATAAAACAGGTAATATTCCTATTACTCACGGTTATATTTTTGATATGCTACCGGTGGATAGTAATGTGCGAACAGGAAAAGTTACGGGAAAGCAAATTATGGATTGGTTGGAGAAGGAATTGAATAACGTATTCGCGAAAGATGCATCCAAACGTTTCGGCGGTTGGGTAATTAAGTTCAAAGGTATGGAAGTGGAGTTCAAAGCCTTCGAGGAGGCGGGGAAGCGTGTGCAGTCGGTGAAGGTGAAGGGTGAAGCGTTGAACATGGAAAAAACATATAGTATTTTGGCATGTGAACGTGATGGAGACCCGGAAGATATGTTGTGTAGAATGCGAGGTGTTAAAGAACCTAAAAATACCGGCACCACTTTGCATCAGGCAATGATTGAATATTTGAAGCAGAATTCTCCTGTAACGCCTGCTCCGCCTCATAATGCACGTATTTTGGATGCTCCCGAAACGTTGTTATCGCAGGTAACTGGAGTGGATTACGAATTCCGTTAACCAGCGAAGCATATTGGTAATAGCTCCATAACTTTGTGGCATGAAAAAAGTGTGGGTTAATTTATCGGTAGTGGTGTTGGCAGTAGGAATTATTGCTGCTGCTTACTATGTGTGGCATGTAAATCAACAAGGCGGTGCATTACGGCAATTGCCCATTTTCAATCCGATCGCAACGGAACTGCAAAACAATATTGCTCCGAATGACAACCATAAAGTCAAAGACTTTGAGGTGGTGAATCAGTACGGCGATTCGATTACACGTAAAGCTTTTGCAGGTAAAATTACTGTGGTTGATTTTTTCTTCACTACGTGTCAAGGCATTTGTCCGAAGATGACGAATCAAATGGATCGTGTGATGGTGAAGTATCGTAAGGATGATCGTGTGTTATTGTTATCACACACTGTAAATCCTGAGAACGACAGCGTTCCTGTATTGCGTGCCTACGCGGAAAAGCACATCAAAGAAAAGGGTAAGTGGCATTTTGTAACGGGCGATAAAGCTCACCTGTATGATTTGGCCCGCACGAGTTATTTGTTATCTGATACACGAGGCGACGGAGGCAAAGAGGATTTTGTGCACTCCAATAATTTCGCGTTGGTCGATCATAACGGTTATATCCGTGGCATGTATGACGGCACCGATCCGAAAGACGTAGATCGTTTGCTGGCGGAGATGGATGTATTGTTGGCGGAGGTGAAATAAACCACTACCCGTGTGCCGGACATTTCTTGCAGCGCTTGGCTTTCTTCCATTTTTTACAGCACGACTTTTTCTTTTTCATTTCCAGTTCTATCAACTGATGAAAAATACAAGGTTGCGCGACAGGAATGATTGTTTCATGCAAATGCATGTTGCGAATGTCTACTGAACGGAGCATGGATGCAATACCTTGTTTTGGGTATTTAGGTTGGGAAGTGGTGTATCTTAGCACAACAATTTATTTCCAGATCTGTTATTAATACAGTGAAAAGCAGCATTCAACATTCCGAATTCCTGCAGTTTGTAGGGCCTTTGTGGAAAACACTTCACATTGCAGGACCTTGTGGTGCCGAATCTCCGGAGCAATTATTGGCGGTGGCGAAAGCTTTGGCAGCAGATGGTCGTACGAGTTTGATGCGTGCCGGTGTATGGAAACCGCGTACACGTCCAGGAGCATTTGAAGGTGAAGGCGAAACCGCTTTGCAGTGGTTGGTAGAAGTGAAGAAGGAAACGGGAATGCGTACCACCGTGGAAGTGGCTACTGCAGAACATGTGGAGCTGGCGTTGAAATACGGCGTGGATGTACTTTGGATTGGGGCGCGTACAACCGTCAATCCTTTTTCAGTGCAAGAAATTGCTGATGCCGTTACAGGAACAGGAATTCCGGTGATGGTGAAAAATCCGGTGCATCCAGATTTGGCATTATGGCTAGGCGCTTTAGAGCGTTTGTATCGTGCAGGGATAACGAAACTTGCAGCGGTACATCGTGGATTTCATACCGCAGTGAAGACCAACTACAGAAACGCTCCGTTGTGGGAAATTCCTATTGAATTACAAGCAACAGTCCCGGAACTTCCTGTTATCTGTGATCCAAGTCATATAGCAGGTACACGTGAGTTAATTCCTCAAGTGGCACAGAAAGCCATGGACTTGAATATGGCGGGATTGATGATCGAAGTACATCCCGATCCTGACACTGCGAAGAGTGATGCGCAACAACAATTCACGCCGTCTCGATATTTCGAATTGCTGAATGATTTGTTGTATCGCGATGTCAGTGCTGCGCATCCGGAATTTGAAAGTGATCTGAAAGCTCTGCGTGAAGTTATTGACGGCATTGATGAAGAATTGCTTCATATGCTAGCGCGAAGACAAGAAGTGGTAGCGCAAATTGGTGCGATTAAGAAAAAGCATGGGGTGACTATTTTACAACTCGAGCGTTGGATTGAGATTTTGCAAACGCGCGGAGCCACGGGGCAGATGTTAAAAATTGATAAAGATATTATCGTCGCATTATGCGAAGTACTTCACAAAGCCTCTATTCGCAAGCAAAACGAAGTGATGAACAATCCGCACGCGGAATCCGGAGTTGTAGAATACAAGTAACTCCGATATATTGCGCTAAACATCTATTTAGCGCTAATGAAGACACTCACCAAAGACATGCAAGACAAGATCACGCCTCAGATGGCGCTCGATCTGCTGAAGAATGGAAACAAACGTTTTTTCGACAACCTGATGGCACATCGCGATTTGCTGGAACAAGTAAACATTACCAGTGACGGACAATTTCCTTTTGCAGTGATACTGAGTTGTATTGATAGTCGCACTTCGGCCGAGTTAATTTTTGATCAGGGATTAGGAGATATTTTTTCTATCCGTATTGCCGGTAATGTCCTGAACACCGACATTTTAGGGTCTATGGAATTTGCGTGTAAAGTGGCGGGAAGCAAATTGATCGTGGTGTTAGGTCACACGAAATGCGGCGCTATCAAAGGTGCGTGCGATCATGTGGAGATGGGCAACTTAACGGAGTTGTTATCAAAAATTCAACCGGCAATTTATGCGGAACGAGAAACCACTACGAATCGTACTTCAGGAAATGCACGCTTCGTGGAAAAAGTCGCTATTCTGAATGTGAAGCGTACTGTCAACAGCATCATCCAGCGCAGTCACATTCTGGAAGAGATGATTAACAATGGGCAGATTGGATTAGTAGGGGGCAATTATGATATTGATACCGGCTTGGTTGAATTTTTTGATGATAGCCTCCACATGAAAAAAGCGAACTAATTGAACGTAAAAAAGGCTTCCACATCGGAAGCCTTTTTTGTTGAGCGAGTGTAAGTTATTCTAAAACTATTCTTAGTGTTTGCGATTCACCGTTTTTCATCGTGGAACGCAGTAAATACATGCCTTTAGGCAAGTGACTCAAATCAACTGCGCTGTTGCTGATGGAATGGGCAAATACCACCTTCCCCGTGAGATCCAATACTTCCAGGAATTGCATAGGATTGCTCGCATCGCGATTGGTAAACTGAATTGGATCGTTGCTTGGTATAGGAAATACGCGTAACAGATTAATTTCTTTTTCGTGGTCGCTTAAGCCCATCCACATCGGTTGCACAAAAATGATTTGACTGATGGTGTCAAGATTGGGACCGAAATTGGGGTCATTCGGTATCGGCCACACTACAATGACGTTGCCGCCGATTCGCAAAACACCTTGGTTCTGAACACTGCGTATTTGATATAAAGTTTGAAGTACGGCGGTGTCGGATGGTTGGATAAATCCTTGATAAGCGCCAAAGAAAATTGGAGTTACCGTCGCTCCGGTATCGATGTAGCCAACGATATCAACTGTATAGTTGGGAGAATAGGATACAGAATCGGAGTAGTTACGTAGAATCAAACCCACCAACGCCGTATCTCCGTCAACAGCAGTATCAGGTAAGTTGATGAATGATGTCGTGAAAAAACCAATAGTGTTTTGTGCTTTCGATTCGGTAGAAGTGAAACACGCGGCACTCAGTAGTGTGGTCGTAAATAATAACGTAATGATGCGTTTCATGGGAAGTACGATTTCTATTTGCCAAAATTACGTCGACAACCAGTAATAGTTACATCTTCTTCCGAAAAGTATTACGTGTTCAAAATTACGGTTTGGTCACTACAAAACGTTGTGTCCAGCGATTTTTGCCGGCTGTAATGCGCATAAAATATACGCCTAAGGGCAAATTGTCTAACGGAACCGTGATCAAATTATTTCCGATAACACCTGAAAATGTTACGTCTTCACTACACTTTTGTCCGGTGCTGTTATAGAGCTCAATTTGAACAATACCTGCATTTTTCAGGTATAACGATACTTGAGTTTGTTGTTGTGCAGGATTCGGATAAATAGAACCGTTGAAATTTTGTTGCTCCGAAATTCCTGTCAGGTTACAATTGTTAGGATTACCACCGAGGTTATTATCCAACCAAACGATGCGTTGATTGATCCACCATTGTAACGTGTCTACTTCTTCTTGATAATTCTGACCAACGTAATAATTCGGCCATACATACGCACCCATTATGGGCCACACGGTGAAGTTCCATCCCTGACTTTCATTCATCGCATTGGCAGTTGAATCGGTCCATGTATTAATGTAATTCGTGTTCAAAATTGTTCCGCGCAGTTCTTCCCAACGACAACGCACTTGTTGCATGAATACGGAATCTTGCGTCATTCGTTCAAACCAAAATGGATTCAACCAATAATCGCCACCGCAGATATAATTGAAATTGTATTGCCATCCCGCATAATCTTCTCCTTCGCAAAAATTCACATTGCCGTACGTTAAATCATAATCCCAAATCGGCGCCATGACGAGCTTTCCTCCATTACTGAATTTATCTTTATAGATATAAAAGCTTTTACGATAAGCATCAATACTCTTGGTTAGTTCTTGAATAATGAACGCATCTACACACGCGTTAATATCTGCATAAGCACGATAACCTAAGGTCGGATGCATAAAATTCGGACCAATCAAAGCTGTTTCAAAACTATCAACGTATGCTTGAATATATGCGGCTTGTTGCGGAACGATATCATTTCCATCCGGATAATAGTAATTGATGTAAATGGAATCTCCTGTAGGCCATGGCAAGTAAGGAGAATTCCAACCCGGATCGCTGCCGCCCGAATTTTTGTCCAGCTTCAAAATGTAACCGCCTGTGAGTTGATCGCCGCTGATGTCAGTAGGTTGAAGTTTCGGAATATCAATTCTGTTGGTATCACGTTTCACTTTTTCCATTAAGATGTAAACGCCGATATATTCTCCATTAATGATGACTTCCACAGGACGACAACGAGGCGCATACCATCCCATTTGATTGTACAAATGAAAGGTGAGCATGCCGCGCATCAATGTTTTGTCGGTGTATTGTGCGCTCAATACCCAATCGGATTCCGTTGGAAAGCCAAGTAGAGGCGCGTTAATATCATTCCCGTTCACATCCCATAATTCTATGTCGTACGACTTTTTTGGAAATCCGGACGAACTGGCACCGCGCGTTTCAATACCTACTTTGCCATTGTAATGGTTAAACGGATTGGTCATGTAATTGCGATTACCGTTACCATTCCAGATGATGCCCATGTCTGCCATAATGCGTGGTTCATCGGGAATTGCCTGATTGTTGGTGTTGATTACGAAGATGGGAAGATCGGATTCCAGCAATGAAAAATAGGAAGCCGGATTATTACCAAACGTAATGCTCCAACTAATCATCGTGCCCGCATCCGCCGGATAAGTATCTGTAATACGCAACTTCCATACGCCGTTCGCATTTTGCCCGTTGTTCACACGTCCCATTTGCCCCATTGGACGGAACGTTCCCGTAAACGGCGACCAGCCTGCGGTAATCGGTTGAGACGCGCCCGTATTAAAACACGTGTTGGTATAGTTGTCATCAGAACCTCCTTGTCCGCTCACGAGCATTGATGTTGTGCCATCAGGAGCAATAATATACATGTCGATATCGGCATTCCAGGTGTGCGTCAGATTCACACAAACTGTTTCTAACCCGAATGTTGTTGTATCAATATTCGCAGGATTTAATCCGGAAACAGTCAAGTTATATTCTGTCGTGGCGTAATCGTTGATGGGCGCATTGGGCGTAGCCGTGAACGTTTGAGCGTATGTTACGATTGCAGAAGCAAATGCAATACAAGAGAGAAGAGTTTTCATTTATGGTTGAATTATAATGAGCGTTGAAGATTGGTGTGTTGAGCCGTTTACATTAAAGATATATTTGTCTTCGCATAGCTTTGATGTCAGCAAAATAGCTGTAATCCCGTAATGATAACCAAATCCGAATCCACCTGGGCCCTGATTCCACGCCGCAGTGCTGAAATTCGGTTTTCTCCAATTCGTATCCGGTTCGGAGGTGGGTACCATGTAACGCCTGGTGTCGTTTTCGTACACGGCTGTTTCCCAGTGGTTGGTTTGTGCTGTAACATATTGACAAATCAATAAAAGCAACAGCGACGTAAGAAGTCTCATAAGGTTGGCGAATTGAGCAACCCTAAGTTAAGAAAAACTTAATATGGTATTAAGGGAGGGTAAGGTGCCTCCCTTTAATTTGTCGGAATAATTTGTGTCTTTATGTCTCCTCATTCCATATCCACCACCTTCATCTGCACCGAACTTTTGCCGTTCCAATCGTTACGCTCTAGTGTATAACAAACGCTTGCGGGTTCTTTACGTAACAGCTTGGGTAAATGATGACCTTGACGGAAACCGATGGCAGAAATAAAATATCCGGGAGATGATCCGTCGGTTAAATCGCATTTTAAATGATCGTCCCCAACCACTTTGGCCCAACCGCGATCAGTTAAATTGTCGGTACAGAAAACTGGATTCATATTGCCCGGCCCAAACGGCGCCATTTGTTGCAACACACTGAAAAATTTACCGTCCACCGTACTCACCGCAATACGTGCATCAATACGAATCTCGGGAATCACCTGGTGGGGCTTGATGCGCGTACTAACCACAGCTTCAAATTTTTCGCGGAAAGCTTCCACATTTTGCGGAACCATCGTCAGTCCTGCAGCAAAAGCGTGCCCGCCAAATTGAATCAACAAGTCGCTGCAAGCTTCAATGGCTTCGTACACATCAAAATCACTTACAGAGCGCGCACTACCGGTAACCACGCCATTGCTGCGCGTCAATACAATAGTCGGACGATAATAATTTTCAATTAATCGCGATGCTACGATGCCGACAACACCTTTGTGCCAGTCTTCGCTATACACCACAGTACTTTTTTTGTTTGCTGTTGTTGAATCGTTGCGTAACAAATTAAGTGCCTCTTCAGTAATTTGTTTGTCAAGGTCACGGCGTGTGCGATTAACTTCATTCAATCCTTCCGCACGTTGTAAGGCTTCTTCATAATCGTTTGTAGTAAGCAGCGTTACAGCGTATTTTCCGTGTTCAATACGACCTGCTGCATTAATGCGCGGTGCAAAAACAAAAACCAAATCGGAGATGCTGAAGTTAAAAGTGCCGTCTGCTGCGGGTTTCACTTTTGCTGCAGTGCCGATGGCTTTTAGTCCTGCGCGGGGGTGTTGATTGAGTTGTTGTAATCCGTAATATGCCAGCACGCGATTTTCTCCGGTAACGGGAACGATATCCGCTGCAATGCTCACAGCTACCAAATCCAAGTATGCTAGGACTTTTTCGTCGGATAACTTCAAATGTTGTTGCAAACCTTGAATCAGCTTGAATCCGATTCCACAACCACACAAATCTTTAAATGGATAATGGCAATCGTTTCGTTTCGGATCAAGTACAGCAACGGCATCAGGCAATTCATCTCCGGGCAAGTGGTGATCACAGATGATGAAATCAATATTTTTTCCTTTCGCGTACCCTACTTTATCAATACTCTTGATTCCGCAATCGAGAGCGATGATCAGACTATATCCCTTTTCATGTGCATAGTCGATGCCTTGTGTGGACACTCCGTAACCTTCACTGTACCGATCGGGAATGTAAAAACCGACATTAGCATGTAACGATTTCAAAAAAGAAAACACCACAGCAACAGCTGTTGTTCCGTCCACGTCATAATCGCCGTACACCAAAATAGCTTCGTTGTGTTGTAGTGCCGCAGCTATGCGTTGGATGGCAACATCCATATCTTTCATCAAAAACGGATCGTGCAGGTCGGTGAGTTGCGGTCGGAAAAAGTGGCGCGCCGCTTCGAATGTGTTAATACCGCGTTGCACTAATATCTGTGCTAATGCAGGATGAATGTTTAATTGTTGTTGTAACTGTTTTGTAGCAACAGGATCGGGATTAGGAATAAAAACGCGTCGTACAGTGCTCATGGTCTAAACGTATCGTGCAAAAATGTTGGTATTTGTTACAAATGTACAGCGGGAGAGGAGATGATTTTTTTCGAGTTGTCAACATCACTTTGGTCCAACAAAAAAGGGCTCTCATTGCTGAAAGCCCTTTAAATAGTTGGCGTTGAAGATTACTTCACGACTTGAATCTTTTGAACTGATGATACAGTTCCAACCTGCACACGCACGAAGTAAATTCCTGCAGCTTCGTTGCTCAAATTAATTCCTGCAACTGAACCCGACTGCACACCGTTGATTTGTTGTGTCATCACTACTTTTCCTGCAACGTCAGTTACAACAATAACAGCTTCTTCAGCCGCAGTGTTGAACACGATATTCAGCAATCCGTTCGTTGGATTTGGATAAACACCAAATGACGATGCCGCATTTTCAGCAATACCCACACAAGCATTAACGTTTACAACAACTGTTGAAGTTCCGGTGCATCCATTATTATCAGTAAAGCTGTACACGATAGTTTGAGCACCTGCTCCTATAGAAGGATCGAAGCTGTTACCACTCACACCCGGACCGCTGAACGCGCCGCCGGCAGGAGTTCCGGTTAAAGTTACGTTAGCGTCATCCAAACAAACTGTTGTTGCTGATGCAGATGCGGTTGTTGTAGGATTCGCATTCACCACTAACGCAATAGTGTCGCTTGAAGTACAACCGTTGCTGTTAACTACAGTTACGTAATATGTTCCGCTTGTATTTACGTTTAATGTTTGTCCACTGGAATTGTCATTCCAGATGTAAGTAGAACCTTGGTTCTGTGCATCCAAAACAACGTTGCCGCAAACCGAGCCGTCGTTACCTAAATTCACCACAGGATTGGCCAACAAGGTAACGTTGATGGTATCTGAATTAGAACATCCATTTACATCTATTACGGTAACGTTGTAAGAGCCGTCAGCTGTAACAACTTCTGTTTGTGCAGTTCCGCCTGAACTCCACACATAAGTTACTCCGGCAGGACCTGCATCTAAAGTTGCCGATGATCCGCACTGGTTAACATCTGTTCCTAAATCAACAGTGGGTAAAGCATTCGTAAGCACGGTTACGGTCGCAGTGTTGGAACAACCGTTGGCATCGGTTCCCGTAACGGTATAAGTTGTAGAGCCGATCGGATTCACCACGATAGTGTCGTTCGTGTTGTTGTTATTCCACAAGTACGACAAACCGCCGTCCGCGATCAACGTTGCGTTGCTGCCGTCACATACAGTAGTGTCCAGTGTTAATGCTGTGATAGCAGGACTTGGATTAACGTTCACTGTAATTGCAGATGTAGAAGAACATCCGTTCGCGTCGGTGCCTGTAACCGTGTACGTGGTGGTAGAAGTTGGCGTTACAATTTCTGTTGAAGCAGTTCCACCTGAACTCCACGCATAAGATGCTCCTCCGGAAGCTGTAAGTGTATCAGCAGTTCCTTCACATACTAATCCGTTTGATGCAGTTGCAGTAATGGTAGGTAAGGCGTTCACGTTAACGGTAACTGTTGTGGAGCCTGCACATCCGTTAGGATCATTGCCCAATAAGGTATACGTGGTCGTAGTTGATGGATTTATGATTTCAACAGCAGAAGTGCCCCCTGTACTCCATATATAGTTGGTTGCACCGGATCCGGTAAGCTGTACAGGGTCTCCATCACATATAGTGCTTGCAGAAGCTGTTGCCGTTATTTGCAATGGGTCAACCACAACGGTAGTCACAGCTCGAGGACTGGAACATCCTGTGGTGTAGTACATTTCTACGCGAGAAATGGAGCCGCCGTTCTCCGTCCACAGGTCTTGAGGTGCAGTAGTCGTCAAAGGAAACTGCATACCCATCCGAGCCAAGGTAACCGGTTGTCCCGCGATGGTAGTGCTTACCGGTCCTGTGGTGTATGAGTTTGTTGTTCCAGCTTGGCCTAATATCCCAATAATATCGCCTTGAGCAACCGGAATACTTACGGGTAAAATAGTTGTGCTGGGATTATTCTGGGTTAAATACAGAACTGTAAAGCTATTCGTGGTGGCTGCATAAAGTGGAGGCGGCCCTGCGGTAAAGCGCACTACGGCAATACTTTGATTGCCGGTGATCTCCGGCGGCGTTTTTAAACCAACGATAGTAAAATTCAGAGGTGCAGTGAAAAAATAACCACGAACATTTCCGGAGAAAGCGGATTGATGGTTATTATGTCCCATCATGGTTGGAGCCGTTTGACTGCTGGCTTCCACATAGAAGTTGGTGTTGGTAACAAGTGGCGTAGTCGTCAGTGTAGGGCCTGTTCCAAGCAATGTACCGCCTGTAGGTTGATTGTACCATAAGTATGTTCCCGAAGAGCCTGAAGCGGTAATCGTTGCAGAAGATCCGCAGTTAACGGTATCACCTGTCGCTGTTGGTGTTATCGGGGGAGTGCATTGTGCACTTGCGCTGAAATGCGCAGCAATAGCAAAGCCCGTGAATAGGAGTAAAGGTGTTTTCATGTAATGGATTTTAGTTTGCGTATCGAATATACATTAAATAAAAAAACCGCACACCAAGTAGTGTGCGGTTTTCGGTAACTTGAACTTATTATTTTGTAATCTGAATTTTAATTAATTCAATTTGGTTGCCGTATAGTAGACGTACCAAATACATTCCTTCATTTAATGAGTTCAGCTGCAACGGTTGATTTGCCTGAGCCTGCACGTTTTGAAGTAATTTGGTTTGCACCAATTTTCCTTGTACATCCATCACTTCTACTACTGCATCGCCCGCGTAGTTTTCAAACGTTAATGTAAAAGTTCCGTTGTTAGGATTCGGGAATAATGATACAGCCGTGGTTGCATTAATTCCTGAAACGTTAGTACACGGATCAACCGTTACAATAACCTGAGCAGTATCACTGCATCCGCTGCTATCAGTATATGAATACACCAAGGTATGCGCACCCACACCGGCAGTCGACGGACTGAATGCCCCGTTATTCATTGAAGGCCCTGCC
The DNA here is from genome assembly GCA_044344795.1 of Bacteroidia bacterium. Lineage (GTDB taxonomy): Bacteria > Bacteroidota > Bacteroidia > Palsa-965 > Palsa-965. The sequence goes on from JBIJCF010000004.1 coordinate 19,148, forward strand.
CAGGTTCCTCCTGAAGGTACACCGGAGTATGTGATAACGCCGTCAGTTACGCACAGTTGTGTTGGTCCGTTAGCATTAACTACAGGCAATGGGTTGACCATTACAGTATGCACTTGAGTGCCTACACAACCTGATGCATCCGTTACAGTGACAGTGTAGATGGTTAACGTAGATGGTGTTACTGCGATTTGTGAGCCGGTAAGATTTCCCGGATTCCAGTTGTAAGTATAAGATCCGGCACCTCCCGATCCTATAGCAAAGATTACTGCAGTGTCTCCTGAACAAATCATTCCGTTGCCGTTAGCGGTAACAACAACCGGTGATGGAGATGTGATGCTCACTGTATCCGTTACTGTGCATCCTGCAGCATCAGTAATTGCAACGCTGTATGTTCCTGCACATAAGGCGGAAATACTTGTGGTTGTATTATTTCCCGGTGTCCATAAATACGTATAAGGCCCTGTGCCTCCGGAAGGATTGGCGATTGCTGTTCCATCGCACGATTGATTGCAAGAAGTATTGACCGCGCTTACATTCGGGATGATAGTACTTGGTTCTGTCACGTTCACCGAAGTCGTGAATGTACAACCTGCTGCATCTGTAATGGTGCAAACATAAGTTCCTGCACACAATCCCGTTGCGGTACTTCCTGTGCCTCCTGATGGAGCCCAACTATAAGTATATCCCGGTGTACCACCTGATGGAGAAACGGTTGCATTTCCGTTACATCCGCCAAAACACGAAACCGGTTGTGCCACAGCAGTTGCTGTAATTGCAGACGGAGACGTAACTACAATGGTTGATGTAGCGGTACATCCTGCAGCATCGGTAACTATTACAGAATATGTTCCTGCAGTAAGATTTGTTGCTGTTGCTGTTGTGGCGCTATTTGACCATGCGAAAGTGTAAGGTGCTGAACCATTCTGTGGTACCACAGTAGCGGTGCCATTTGCTGAATTAGAACAAGATGTTGATGTTGACGTGCTTGTTGCAGTTAACACCGGGCCGGGAACATAACTTGGGTTGACAGTTCCGTTACCGCTGTAGATTCCGTCAACACGAACACGACCCGCAGCACCATTTCCTCCAACGCCAAAGTACGGAGAGCCGGGAACCATAGATGCTCCTCCAATTCCCCCGGTCGCAGATACTGCACCCGAGTTAACAACAGTAGGTGCCCCTAAACGAATAGATCCTCCGGATCCACCGCCACCGCCACCGCAGTTTCCAGCTCCGTCTGATCCGCCATTACCGCCATTGCATTGAATAGCACCGCCGGAACCAATAGCAATAGAAGCTGTAGATTGAATCATGATCGCGCCTCCGCCGGCGCCACCACCGCCACTGCCGCAGCTAAATCCGCCTGACCCGCCACCGCCACCTGATCCAGCAAAGAAAGGAGCAATAGTGGTATTGCCATAGCTTGGACCACCGAATCCTCCGGATGGATTTCCTGATGATTGTCCGGTAGCGCTATAACCTGCGCCACCTCCGCCGCTCCACTGATTTCCTTCGTTGCCTACCCCTCCGGATCCTGCGCCCGGTGACGCCTGCATTGCTCCTAAGCTTGTGCTGTACGTGCCATTCCCTCCGTTTCCGCCTCCTGCAACACCAATACCGCCTGTGCCTGCTGCAGAGAAGGTAATTCCATTGGTTCCATTGCCACCATTGGCAGCCAGGATACCGTTGATGGTAACTGCGCCCGTGCAATGCACTTCTAGCGGCACAGAACCGGTAACGTTTACCGTAACACTGGTGTTAATATTGAACGTCGTAAAGTTGTACACACCACCCGCTAAAGTGGTGTTGGAGGTGGCGTTGAATGCACCGTTCGCCCCGGTGCCGCCGTTAAAACAGGTTTGTGCAATGCCGGACGCCGCCAGCAATAATGCACTGCCCAATAATTTGAAGTTGAGATAAATTTGTTTCATGTGATTTGATTTGTTTTGTAATATAGAAACAAAAAATTAATTGCAGCAAGGTGTTTTGAAAATATCAATTCAATACGACACGACCTAATTGAGAAGCGAAATGTTTCTTCGCTTTGAGCAGAGTCATTAATCGTTGTTGTAATATCAATTGATCATCATACTCCGTCGCTTCACGCAATTCCTTTTGTGTATCGTGAATTAATAGTTCCAAACGTTTTAAGCGAAAACTATCTAAGGCATGTTGTGCTCCGCGTTTCAATTGTTGCTGCTCAATGGTTACGTAAATATGATGACGTTGCCATTCGGATAACTGATACGGAATAGAAATTAAATCAACTGCCAGAGAACTGATTGTTGAGTCGGAATAATTAATGAAATACTCTACGGACGGCGTTACACCTGCATCATCCACATGTTGTTTGTACAAATCAATAATGGATTTATACAATGGAGTTTCAAATATCATGTGTTCGTCGTTCAATTCGTGCAGCATGAATTCTGCAAGCGTAACCTGAATCTCCATTGCTCTACCTTCTTCATCTTCGGTTTCTGCAGTGATAGGTTCCATGCCGTAATTGAATAATAAGCGCACAATTTCACGCTCTTGATACTCTGTTCGTGTCTGCTGTTGGAGTGCAGGTTGTTCTGCCGGCTTTGCTGCTGTGTCGGGAACAAACGTATCAGGTTCGGAGGTTGTTTCCTTTTTCTTCTCGAAATTCTTCCTGCGAATTTTATTCAATTCGTTGAGCAATGTTTGCTCTTCGATATTCATAATGCGACTGCATTCTTTTACGAATACACTACGCGTTATATTGTCCGGTATCAGCGCGATGCTGTTCACCATCTCCCGAATCAATTCTGATTTACGAATCGGATCGTTTTGTGTATCCGCAAGTAATAATTCAGTTTTAAATGCAATAAAGTCTTTCGTGTTATTTTTAATAAATTCACGGAATTCTTCACTGTTTACTTTTTTCGAATAAGAATCGGGGTCGTCATTTTTTGGGAACAACAACACGCGCACATTTAACCCTTCTTCCAGAATTAAATCAATTCCACGGAAAGAGGCTTTAATTCCCGCAGGATCGCCATCGTACAGAATGGTGATGTTATTCGTGTAACGGCGAATTAATCGTATTTGCTCAATTGTTAACGCTGTTCCGGATGAAGCCACCACATTTTCAATTCCGGCTTGATGCATGCTGATAACATCCGTGTAACCTTCTACAAGGAAACAAACATCCTCCTGAATAATGGCTTTCTTCGCGAAGTACAAACCGTACAATACATTCGACTTGTGGTACACTTCCGTTTCCGGAGAGTTGATGTACTTCGCAACTTTCTTGTCGGTCTTTAACGTTCGCCCTCCAAATGCAATTACTCTTCCGCTGGCATTGTGAACCGGGAAAATTACACGTGCTTGAAAACGATCGAAATATTTTTCTTTGTTCTCTTCGTTTTGAATGGTAAGTCCTGCGCGAACCAGGTATTCCAGTTTGTATCCTGCAAGAACAGCATTGTCGGTTAAATCGCGCCATGCTTCGGGTGAATAGCCCAGTTGAAATTTCTCGATGATGTCAGGACGAAATCCCCGTTCCCGAAAATAACTGAGTCCGATAGCTTTGCCTTCTTCTGTTTCGTGTAAATTTTTCGTGAAATGCTTCTGGGCATATTGCAGCACGACGAAAATACTTTCACGATCATTGTCGCGTTGCAACTGTTCCGGATTGCGCTCTTCCTCTTCAATGGCAATGTTGTATTTCGTTGCCAACCATCGCAACGCTTCCGGATAAGAAAGGTGTTCATGCTCCATGACAAAATTCACGGAGTTGCCGCCTTTCCCGCAACCGAAACATTTGTAAATACCTCGTGAAGGAGAAACATTAAACGACGGTGTCTTCTCATTATGAAACGGACACAAACCGATCATGCTTGCGCCGCGTTTTTTTAACGACACAAATTCTCCTACCACTTCGTCTATACGAGCAGTATCCAGAATTAAATCGACCGTTTCCTTTGGAATCATTGGGATCGTGAAGATACCGAAAAGAACGCAACTGCACAGATCATGATAGCTGCCTAGGTCTTTTGGTGATGAAGGAATTATGAATTATATTTGGTTTCATCCCCTCAACAACATATTTGATCATGATCAAAAGGATACTCTTTTTGTTCGGGATGATTTTCCCTCTCGTCAGTTCGGCTCAAGATGCGGTGCGTGCATTTTCCAGTTGCCGTCCTGCAACTTCCAAAGTAGATCTTGATATCAATAATGTTCGCACGACCATGATGAATCTGGGCGACATGTGGTGGAATCTGAGCAATGCGAAGTATGAGATTCCTAAGGGGTCTCAAAAGAACTCTGTTTTTTGTGGTGCAATTTGGATGGGCGGCGTAGATGATGGCGGACAATTGCGTGTTGCTGCCATGACCTATCGCCAAACCGGGTATGATTTTTTCGCGGGTCCTTTGGATACAGCAACGGCAACCACAACAGATTCAACGTGCAACCGCTACGATCACATATGGAAAATTAATCGTGCGGATGTAGAGGCGTTTCGCGCGAATTATCAAAATCCTTCCTACGTTATTCCTGAAGATATTCTGAACTGGCCGGGTAACGGTGATGTTACGCAGGGACATGCTAAATATCTGGCGCCTTTTACTGATGTGGATGGTGATGGAATATATAATGCGCGCAACGGTGACTTTCCGGCTTTTGCATTAAACGGAACTAATAACTGCGATTATCATTTGTTGGGCGATCAAAGTTTGTGGTGGGTGTTTAATGATAAAGGAAGTTGGCACTCAGAGTCCGGCGGCGATCCGTTCGGAGTGGAAGTACATGCTACCGCATTCGCATACAAAAGCACTCAGGAGCATTTAAATAATGCGACATTTATTCGGTACAAAATCATCAACCGTTCAGTAGACACGTGGAATGACTATTGGTTTGGACAGTGGATGGATAATGATATTGGAGATTATTTGGATGATTATACCGGATGTGATGTAGCACGCGGATTAGGATATGCGTACAATGGAGACCTGAATGACGGTCCCGGTCCACAATCGCAGCTGGGTACTTATGGGGCGCATCCTCCGGCAGCAGGTGTAGATTTTCTAAAAGGAACACGCGCAATCGAAAATGATTTTCAGGATAACGATCATGATTACGCAATAGATGAATCGGGCGAAACACACGTGTTATCTGCTTTTAAAAGGTATGACAGCGATTTCACAGTAATTGGTAATCCGGAGAATTACGTGCATTTTTATTACTACATGAAGGGGTTGTGGATGGACGGATCGCCACAAGTATACGGAGGGAACGGATACGGATACGGAATTCCTGCTATGTACATGTATTCCGGAACATCAGATATCATGGGTTGGGGAACAGGAGGTGTGTTAATGCCCAACTGGACAGAAGTCTCTGTAGGAAACACACCGGCCGATCGGCGATTCATTGCGAGCGTTGGTCCCACTGTTATGGAACCCGGCGAAGTTGAAATTGTAACGGTTGGTGTTCCGTGGGCGCGTGATACCAACGGCACTAATTTGGATGCGATTACAAAACTGCAGGAAGCCGACGATTACATTCAACAACTCTTCGACAATTGTTTCAACACTTTGAGTTGCGCTGATTTCGCTGCTCCGGAGTTTTCTGTGGTATCGAATTTCGGCATGTGCCAGTTTACTGCTGTTGCAAAAAGCGGAACCTATGAATGGGATTTTGGTGACGGCAAAACATCTACCGGCAAGCATCCTATGCATGAATATAAAGAGTCGGGCGAATATGTGGTGTGCCTTACCGTGCGCAGTGCGTGTGATACGGCGACTGTTTGTGATACGATTTTAATTGAAGTGTATGAGCACGAGTGCGGACCTTCATTGGTGCGTTACGAAGGAAAAGGTAACGGCATCATGTGGTTGGACATGACGAAAGAAAGTATCGATGCCATCATGTCGGCTCCCGACCATCAGGTTTTATTCCCTAAATACGAAGGCACTCGCGGACCGGTGAAAGTTACGTATGAAGATTATAATCAGTTGCAAGATGGTGAATACCGCATTGCGTTAGACAGCGTCACGAATACTGCACATTGGCGCATGTGGAAAGTGGGCGACACAGATACTATTCGTTCAGATTCTTCCATACAGTACAAGAACAAACAATACATTCCGCAATACGGTATTGCCATCACCGTACAACAAGTTGCGCAACCCGGGCTACAACGCAATCCCAATAAAAATGGGGTGTTGGGCTCATCTATGACTTTTGCAGATCCAACTAAAAATTGGTTAGGTGGTATTCGAGATGACGACTTCAACGGCTCCAACAATTGGATACGAGCGGGAAACCGAACCGGCACAGGTGTTTGTGTAGCTGAATTTAATGATCGTTCCATTGGAGCTAATTTTATTGATCCTGAAGAATATTATGAGAAGATAGTTGATGGAACGTGGGGCCCCTACCGTTTATGTGCCGATAATATTACGCCAACAGCGACACAGCCGTGTTATGAAACCGGACCGGGCTTCCCGAATGCGACGACAACTGCTGCTAATCGTATGGAGAATTTGGCGAACGTAGATGTAGTGTTCACCGCAGATAAATCGAAGTGGACCCGCTGCGTGGTTTTTGAAATTGGTTCCAACGCACAGTTGAATGAAAATTTGACGTTGCCGTTTTTAATGCGCTCTCATGCATCCGTGGACAAGGAAGGCAGAACAGTAGCGGATGGTGCGTTGTCAGACCCGAACAATCCGGAAGCTGCAGATTACATTGGCGCTACAGGCATGGGTTGGTTTCCCGGATATGCGATCAATATTGAAACCGGAGAACGTTTGAATATGGCGTTTACAGAGAACTCTGCGTTGGTTGCAGAGAATGGAAGAGATATGTTGTGGAATCCGACTTCAACGGTTCGTGCTCCTTTAGGTGCAACGCTTTGGGGTGGTATGCATTATGTCTATGTGTTCAATCATAACGGTGATGCGATTTATCCGTCAGGAGATTTGGCGGGAGAATTGAGAGATGTGCCTCGCTACGATGCGGGAAAGATGATGTTTACGATCATGAATTCAAACGTTGCCACTCAGGAACGTACCGAAATATTTCGTGACGCGTGTTGGGTAAATGTGCCCATGCTTAATCCCGGTCATCAATTGCTGGAAACCGATGTTACGGTGAAACTTCGTATTCAAAAACCGTTTGCCAAATACGCCACGTCAACAAATCCGTTGAACAATGATTTTCCGTTGTACGGTTTTAGTATCGATAAAGCGAATTTGGGTTGCAATATGTACGAAGGCAACGTGCAGGTATATCCGAATCCGTTTATTGATGAATGCACGATTTTATTTCCCAACACCGGCAACTTTGAACACACGTTAGAGTTGTACGATTTGAAAGGTCGTTTGGCGCGAAGAGTGGAAGGAGTTGTTGAAGACCGCATCGTTATTGCCCGCCAAGGTTTACTGAGCGGTGTCTACATCTATGTGTTGACAGGAGCTAACGGTAATTCGTACAAAGGGAAAATTATCGTTCGGTAATTACAATTAGCGCGGACGGATCTTTTTATACTTCGTAGTATCAGGAGTTCCGGGAAACGTTTTGGCCACGGATTTTCCTTCTTCATTCCACCAGATCCAGTTGCCTACCATTTTACCTTCGGCGTAATAACCTTCCGAACTTTTTTGTCCGTTGGGCCAGTACGATACCGCATAACCGGTGCGCAAGCCATTGTGATAATTGCCTTTGCTCCACAACTTGCCATCGCGATAAAACGTGAGCCATTCACCTTCCGCCAAACCGCCTGCTATTTCTCCACGCTTGTAAATAATTCCCGTTTCGTATTTCTCCACATATTCACCGTTGTAGATAGAATCCGACACACGCTTGGAAACCGGTGCTACAGGCTCGCTCACGGTTACACCCGAATTACCGCTGTTAGCAGTATCGGTAACAACGGAGTCTTTTTTGGTCTCTTTATTTTCGGTTGTGCCGCATGATGCAACCAGCACTGCTACTACCGTGATTAGCGAAATAAAACTACTGCGCATAAATAATCTCTTTAAATAACTTTTCGTTTTTATAATGTTCTTCGCGTATCAGTTTTCCTTCGGGATTAAAGTACTTCCACTTTTTTATTTTTTTACCATTATTAAAATAACCGGTGGAACTTACTTTACCATTGGTATGATAAGAGCTCCATTTGCCAACCCATTCTCCGTTTTTATAGTCGCCCTCAGAAATTAGTGCACCCGTGGCATCGTAAAATTTCCAATGGCCGGTCGCCTTGTCATTCGACTGTTGTCCTGAAAATTGAAGTAGCCCACTGGCATACCAATTCTTGATTGTTCCTTCGCCGATGCCGTTTTTGAAGTTCGCTTCTTCTTTCAAGACGCCGTTTTCATGCCATGTGCGCCATGTCCCGTGCTTTAATCCATTGTTATAATAACCGACTTCACTCTTAATCGTGTCGCTGTGATATTTTACGTAGATGCCATGTTTAATGCCGGCTTTGTATGATTCCACCTGCGTGATTTGTCCATTCGGCGCAAACAAACGCCATAGCGAATCCATTTTATCTTCTTTGTAATAACCGTGACTTTCCAGTCGTCCCCATTCACTCCAGAAGAACCAGGCTCCTGTCGCTTGTCCATGCGCATACAATCCTTCCGATTGTTTCATACCACCTGTGAAGTAAAAAACCCAAAGGCCATTCAGTTTTCCTGCCGAATCAATTTGTCCTTCTCCACGTAACTTTCCATCAGGATAAAAAACTTTATGCGGTGTTTGACTTTTTACTGCACTACATAAAATGGTAAGCGCGATTACTAAAGCTATCCTCATTTGGTGCGTTCTACAGTGAAATTGACAAGTTGAATTAAAGACGTACGAGCAGGAGATTCCGGAAATTCATTCAAGATGTCTAATGCTTTTTCCTTGTATTCATTCATCTTCCCGGTTGCGTATTCGAGTCCGCCGCTGGTAGTTACAAATTGAATAACCTTCTGCACTTCTTCCGGCTCTTCGTTGTGATTTTTAATAATATTAATAATTTGTCGTTTCTCGCTGCGATCAGCTTTATTCAAAGCGAAGATCAAAGGCAGCGTCATTTTCTTTTCTTTAATATCGATTCCGCTGGGTTTCCCTATGTCTCCGGATCCGTAATCGAACAAGTCGTCTTTAATTTGAAACGCAATACCCGTGTATTCACCAAACTGATGCATTTTCTTGATTGTCGCTTCATCACGTGTAACACTAGCTGCACCCGAAGCACAGCAAGATGCAATTAACGAAGCTGTTTTTTGGCGAATGATTTCAAAATACACCGGCTCCTGAATATCCAGGCGGCGTGCTTTTTCAATTTGCAATAATTCTCCTTCACTCATTTCGCGAACAGCACGGGAAACAATTTGCAAGAGGTGAAAATCATTGTTGTCCACAGAGAGCAATAAGCCTCGTGATAACAAGTAATCGCCAACAAGTACTGCAATTTTATTTTTCCAAAGCGCATTGACAGAAAAGAATCCGCGACGCATATTGGAATCGTCGACTACGTCATCATGCACCAATGTAGCGGTATGCAGCAACTCGATAAGTGCAGCTGCACGGTGTGTGGATTCGTTCAACTCACCGCACATTTTCGCACTTAGAAAAACGAACATGGGACGCAGTTGTTTCCCTTTGCGTTTTACAATGTATGCCGTGATCTTATCCAGCAGTGGAACAGAACTTTTCATGGAGTCGCGAAACTTTCCCTCAAAGAGTTCAAGTTCTTGCGCCACGGGAGCTTTAATCTGTTCAACTGTCGATTTCATAAGGCAAGCACGAAGTTACGTTGAAAATGGCTGCTATGTTCCAATTTTCACATCGGCCAATTTATACGTCGTACCCTTTTGTCCAAACAAATACAACTGCTTTTCGTTCTCCTGAAGGTATAATTTTGGACGCAAAATGATTTTCAGATCAGAGGTTCTAAACATAGCTTGTTTAGTGAAATCCCCGTCCTTGCTTACCGTTACCAGAACCGCCACTGATTTCATGGGCTGCGTCATGGAACGCAACTTCGTGTTGTTAGGATCCAGATTTTTCGGATTATCGTTGAACATAATGTAAATGTTGGGTCCCGAAACGGCTAACGCAAAGGATAAAAAGTAGCCTCCATCATTACGACTGGTTTGGTCTTTCGGAACATGTGTTGTCCATGCAATTTCTCCATTCGGATCAATACTCACCATAATGATGTCATCGTAATGATAATAGTCGGTGCAACTGGTAGCTCCTGTTCTGGCGTCGGTGGTGCAAACGGTTTCAACAAAAAATTCTTCCGCCACCATGATCAATCCGCCATCATCGCGTAAGACAAGATAACGTAGTTCGTAATCGCTGAGTTCGCGTTGTTTTTTAACGCTTTTTTCGCTCATGAAATTCAATAGAAAATCGGGCGTAAATTCCTTGTAACTGCTGGATACCACCTGCTTGGTTTTACGATCAATCTTCATGAAAAAAGTACCCGCCATATCCCGGGAATTTTTGTTGGAGTAAAAACCTCCGCTCAAAATATTGCCGACGTTATCCAACGTAATGGTCACTTCAGTAATGTATTTGGGTGTTAAGGTTAAGTGATATTCCTTCAGCGAATCATACACGGCGTCGTACACCAGTACATCGTGAAAGTAGGTAGGTTTTTTCTTACGATCTTCTTTCGGAATATTTTCCTTGTCCATTTGGACATACGCCAACACATATACTTCGTCTTTTTTCGTGATGATGAATTTCTTCAACGAAAAATCCTTGTCCTTGTACGGAAGCTTCATGTCGCGCACCCACTTAGTTTTAAGGTCATGATCAATCAGCGTTAGCTTAAATGCTTCGCTGGAATACTTATCGTAAGGCGGATTGGTAACGACCAGTACACCGCTGGAATCATCGTTAACATAATGATAAAAACTCCCGCGATTACGAGACTTCGTGTCTTGCAAAACATCGACCGGAGTCCAGGGTTTTGCTACGTTGCCGTCGGTGCCAATGAGCTGCGCATAACAAGTTGTTGATCTCTTTTCGCGATCGTAATACGTCCCGAAAACCATCAGCGTGTTTTTAACGAAAAAGAAATTCGCGATCGTTATTTTCGAATCACCAACCTGCGCGGGAATGGGTTTCGAATACATGAGGTTCATGTCGCTTTTGCGATATTTTTCAATACGGTATTCTGCAACGCGCACACCTGAGAATTTAGCGCGGGTAGCATAAACGGATTCCTTGTCGGCACCAACAAGGTCTAAGAGCTGTGTTCGTTTTTCAGCTTTAACGGGAACGCCCCAGGTAATGTCAATTTGAGCGGATGCGAACGAACTGGTCATCCATAATACCGACAGAAGAAAAAAGTGTTTCATTGGCGATTTAGGGTAATTTTGTAAAGTTATTCAATATCATGTATCGTCTTATATTCCTACTTCCGGCATTTGTTATGTGGTCGCAAATCGGCGCACAGGTGGTATTGAAGAACGATTCATCTGCCACCCGAAACGATACCATCCGAGTGCGGGTGCGTCAACATCCGGGACAAAATCCAATTGATTACAGAGGCGGACCGATTATCACGGATAGTGTAGCGCGTGGAATTAAAGCTAGCGCAATTAACGTGTTACGTGGTGAATTTAGTGTGCTGTATGAACAGCGCCTTTCTCGCAGATGGAGCGTAACAGGAGGTTTCGGCGTAACGTGGACAGATTACAATTACGAACTAACCTTCAATGGTACACGTTTCCTTGGATTTGGAACAGAAGCTTCACGGTCTGTGTTTAAAGGTGGTTGGGCACTGCGTGCAGAAGTGAAACGCTTTTATGGTGGTAGTGCGAATGGAATTGGTGGAGCATACCTGGGAGTACAAGGAGCGCTCCGAACGTGGAATATGGATTACCTGAAGTTTAATGGCCTCAGCGATATTCCTGTTCCTGTGGGTCGCAGTTGGACAGATGTGGGAATGTTGTGGGGATACAATTCAGCCGAGGCACATGAAACCTGGTTTTGGGATGCTCATGCCGTCATCGGAGTTCGTATTCGTGATGAAGATCGTGTGCAAGGATCCGGCGTTGATGCGGTAGTTGAAAATTACAACCTCGTGTTGCCGTATTTCGGAATCAATTTATTGTTTGGAATACAGTTGTAGCGCAATTATTTTTTCAAAACACTTCCGCTCTCAGTTTTCAGGATAGCTTCATTTTTATTCGCTAACTGACCGCAAGCCGCATCGATGTCTTTCCCTCGACTGCGACGCACATTGACGATAATGCCCTTGTCCTCCAACACTTCTTTGAAACGATCGAGTCGCTGCGGCAAGGTCTGTTGAAACTCTCCATCATCAATCGGATTGTATTCAATGATATTGACTTTTGCTTTAACGCGTCTGCAATAGGCTGTTAATTCCTGCGCATCCTGAATGCCATCGTTGAAGTCTTTGAACACAATGAATTCGAAGGTTACGCGAGTGCCCGTCTTTTCGTAGAAGTAGTTCAATGCTTCAGCTAATGCATCCAGAGAGTTCTGTTCGTTGATCGGCATAATTTTATTACGCTTCTCATCATTGGCTGCATGTAACGACAAGGCAAGATTAAACTTCACTTCATCATCCCCCAGTTTCTTAATCATTTTCGCAATGCCGGCAGTAGAAACCGTAATCCGCTGAGGCGACATGCCCAATCCATCCGGAGAAGTAATACGATCAATGGAAGTCATCATGTTCTTGTAGTTGAGCAATGGTTCGCCCATGCCCATGTACACGATGTTAGTTAATGACTGATCGTAATGTTGTTTCGCCTGATCACGGATTAATACCACCTGATCATATATTTCTTCTGCTTCGAGATTGCGAATACGCGCCAACTTTCCGGTAGCACAAAATTTGCAGGTTAAGCTACATCCCACTTGTGAAGAGATGCACGCTGTCATACGCGAATCGGTTGGAATTAAAACGCCTTCAACGATGTTGCCATCCGATAGTTTGAACGCATCTTTAATCGTGCGGTCTTTCGAAACCTGAAAAGAATCAATACTCACCGGCATAAACGAGAAGTGTTCTTCCAGCAACTGTCGTGTGTTTTTGGAGAGATTGGTCATGGATTCGAAATCCGTAACCGACTTCTGCCACAGCCATTCCCAAATTTGCTTTGCGCGAAACCCTTTCTCCCCATGCGATTCGAGGAATGATTTGATTTCGTCCAAATTTAAGGAGCGAATACTGGGCTTCGATTTCGTTGACATGGGGCAAAGGTACAACGCACAGTGGTCCGATTGCAAGTTGGAAAGAAAGACTATATTGGTACCGCAAATCATGACACGTTTCATTCAAGGCGATTTTTTATTCTCAGCACACACCGGCTTTGTGTCCGAAGGTGTTGTGGCTTGTGATGATTCAGGCGTCATACATGATGTGCTCATTCCCGGAACGCATAACATCCCGCAAGAAAAAGTAGAGCGGGTGCGCGGAATTGTAACCCCCGGTTTTGTAAATGCGCATGCGCATTTGGAATTGTCTCATTTGAAATCGCACATTTCCCGATTGACCGGCATATCTGGTTTTGCAACGGAATTAATGGACAAACGCGATGCTTTTGATACCGACGCGATCACAAATGCCATACAGCTTGCAGATCAGGAAATGTACAGTAACGGTATAGTTGCAGTGGGTGATATTTCCAATAACGCGGCTACAATTTCAGCGAAACAAAAATCTTCAATTCATTACCATACATTTTGCGAATTGATTGCATTGCATCCTGCAGCTGCTGATGTGGTTATGGATTCAGGAATGCAATTACGCGCACGGTATGAAACAGCAGGACTTCGTGCATCATTGGCTCCGCATGCGCCGTATTCTGTATCGCCGGGGTTAATGAAAAAAATTGTGGAAGAGAATTCTTTGCACCATTCGATTACAACTATTCATAATCAGGAATCGAAAGCAGAATCGCAGTTTACTGAGCACGGAATCGGGAAAATTCAGGACATCTACGATTATCTGGGTATCGATACCGCTTGGTTTGCGGGTTATGGGCGAACAAGTTTACAAGCAAGCCTTCCGAATTTATTATCGCCACAAAATTTAATTCTGGTTCACAATACGTTTACTTCGCCTGCCGATATTCGTTTTGCAGAAGAATTGCACCAATGTTTATATTGGTGTTTCTGTCCGAATGCGAATTTGTACATCGAAGGTGAATTGCCTGATTTTTATTCCTTCTACAAAGCCGGTGTTCGAATCGTTATCGGCACAGACAGTTTAGCTTCTAACGACGCGTTGGATATTGTGGAGGAATTGAAAGTCATTCAGTCGCAAGCACCGGAAATTCCTATGGAACAAGTGCTGACATGGGCAACACACAACGGCGCGCAGGCACTGCAACTCGATTGGGCCGGAACGTTTGAGTCGGGGAAAAAACCCGGAGTTGTCGCTATCAGCGATGTTGATCGTAATCTTCACCTTACGCGCGAATCGAAAGCGACGCGTTTGTTATAACGATTTGTTACGCGACTTCAATAGCGCATCCGCAATAATTAAATCGGTGGGCGTGGTAAGTTTGAAATTATCCATGTTGCCATCAACAAGATGAATATCTTGCCCGTACGACTCTACAACACTTGCATCATCCGTAAATATGTATTTGTAGCCGCAATCGTAAGCGCGCTTAAGAAGTGAAGTTTGATAGCACTGCGGTGTTTGTATCAAGCAATATTTGGAACGATCCACCGCGACACTTTTTCCCGATTCAATTTGTCGTATCGAATCATTTAACGGAATGGCAGGAATGCCGCTGCCGTTAAAGCGTGCCGACTTAAACGCACCGGCAATGGTGCTTTGTGCTACCAAAGGACGCACGGCATCGTGCACAGCAACTAATGCATTATCATCTTCAATCAATGCTAATCCATTGCGCACTGAATCAAAACGCGTTTCTCCTCCTGTAACTACTTGAACTGGATGTTGGAATTGATGTTGTATGCGCAACGTTTCCCAAGTGGAAAATTGATCGGCAGGTAATACAAGAATTAACGTAATCGCCGGATCAAACTGCACGAATGCGTTAAGACTGTGAATCAACACAGGAGCACCTTGCAACAACAAGAATTGTTTCGGTACTGCACTTTGCATGCGGGAACCGCGACCGGCTGCGACAATGATGGCATAATTTTTCACACGGTGAAATTATCATTTGCCAAGCAGCAATGCAATTATTAGAAGCAGAAAAGGCTGCTCTTGCGAGACAGCCTTTTCTTATGGTTCGGTGTTTGGTTTTACAAAATCAACATCGCATCACCGTATGCCAGGAAGCGATATTTTTCTTTAACTGCTTCACGGTAAGCTTTCATTACTAAATCATATCCGCCGAAGGCACTAACCATCATCAACAATGTTGATTCTGGTGGATGGAAGTTAGTTACTAAACCTGCTGCAATTTGGAAGTCGTAAGGAGGAAACACAAACTTGTTAGTCCATCCATTAAACGGCTTTAAGGTGCTTTCAGTAGATACAGAAGTTTCTACAGCACGCATCGCCGTTGTTCCAATGGCAATAACACGTTTTTTCTTGGCTTTAGCTTCGTTTACCAAATCAGCGCATGATTGTGGAATTTCCACCTGCTCCGATTCCATTTTGTGTTTAGTAAGGTCTTCAACTTCTACAGGACGGAAACTGCCTAAGCCTACATGTAATGTCAATGTTGGGAACGTTACGCCTTTCAATTCCAGACGCTTCAATAATTCACGGCTGAAATGCAATCCTGCAGATGGAGCTGCAACAGCACCTTCCACTTTTGCATATACGGTTTGATAACGCTCAGTGTCTGATTCCTGCAATGGACGACGAATGTATTTCGGAATAGGCGTGTTGCCCATTGACTCAATTGTCTTCTTAAATTCTTCCCAAGGTCCGTCGTACAAGAAACGCAACGTGCGTCCGCGTGAAGTCGTGTTATCAATTACTTCAGCAACCAACGAATCGTCTTCACCGAAATACAATTTATTACCGATACGAATCTTACGAGCAGGATCTACCAGAACGTCCCACAAACGGCTTTCACGATTCAATTCGCGCAACAGGAATACTTCAATCTTAGCACCAGTTTTTTCTTTGTTACCGTACAAGCGAGCAGGGAATACACGGGAATCGTTCAGAATCATGGCATCGCCATCATCTACATAGTTGATGATGTCTTTGAATAATTTGTGTTCGATTTTTCCGGTTTTGCGGTGCAATACCATCAAGCGCGATTCGTCACGGTTGTCGGTAGGAAAATCAGCCACAAGATCACGTGGCAGATTGAATTTAAATTGTGAAAGTTTCATATTCCTGTTTTAGGGATGTCGTACCGTTTTGGTAAGAGCCGGCAAATATATCCCTCCGGGTACCCCGTTGTCAAGTTATTCGGGAATTTTATTCGTCGATTAGTCGGAAATATGCCCTTTTTCAAGTGTTTGCACCCATTCTTCCATCGATTTACCTGCGTCGATGCTCATTTGACCAATTCGGGTTCGTCGTAAAGCACCGAGGTAGGCTCCCGAATTTAATGCGGTTCCGAGATCACGCGCAATTGAACGGATGTATGTGCCTTTGCTGCAAACAATGCGAAAATGAATCACGATGGCGTTTTCTGCACGCTCAATATTCACGACATCAAATTCGCTGATTGTAACTTCTCGCGGTGGCATGCTTATTACTTCACCCGATCGTGCGGATTCGTATGCTCGTTTACCGCCTACTTTAATGGCCGAGAAAACCGGCGGCACTTGCAAAATGTTTCCTTTAAACTGTTGGCGGATCGTTTCGTGAATCAATTCATCGGTGATATGAGCAACAGGATAAAAAGCATCAATTTCTTTTTCCAAATCACAGCAAGGTGTTGTTGCACCTACTACAATCATTCCGGTATATTCTTTTTCCTGTGCCTGAAATTCGTCAATGCGTTTGGTGAACTTACCCGTACAAATAATCAAAACACCTGATGCCAATGGATCCAGCGTGCCGGCATGGCCTACCTTCAAACGCTTTCCGGTAGCGTGTTTCAGCTGATAACGAATTTTATTGACTACATCGAACGACGTCCAACCCAAAGGTTTGTCAACGACAAGTACTTGCCCAATTTCGTATGGCGAAAGTATTTCCTGCATGTTAGAATACCACAAGCGGTTGAACGAAAAAATGTACGAGCAACACAGCAAGACCAATAGCAATACGGTACCAGCCCCAAATGCGGAATCCGTATTGTTTCACCATTCCGATAAAAACCTTGATGGCAAGGATGCCTACAATGAAAGCAACAATATTCCCGGTGGTGAGCAGTTTTAATTCTTCTCCCGTGAACATGCCATGATTGTCGATATGCTTAAACAACTTGTATCCTGTTGCTGCAAACATGGTTGGCACTGCAAGGAAGAACGAAAACTCTGCAGCAAGATCGCGGGTAAATTTCTGTTGCATGCCGCCGATAATGGTGGAAGCGCTGCGACTTAATCCGGGCAATAACACGGCGAGCACTTGCCAACAACCCACCATCAATGCGCGGAAGTAGGAGATTTCTTTTTCTTCTTTGATTTCAGGTTGTTTGAACCATTTATCGACAAAGAGTAACACGATGCCACCGCCAAGCAAAGAGAAGGCGATGAAAACAGGATTCCCCAATTTCGAATCAATAAAATCGTCTAACAGTTTGCCGAATAACAGTGCCGGAATAACTGCAATGCCCAATTTGACATAAAACTTCATGTCGCGGAAGTCGATAAACTTCTTGAAGTACAGTGCGACAACGGAAAGTATAGCGCCTAACTGAATGGCAACCGTGAATGTTTTGGTGAAATCATCTTGCGCAATTCCCAGTGCCGATGAAGTAAGGACCATGTGTCCCGTGGAAGAAACCGGCAAAAATTCCGTCAAGCCTTCTACTAAAGCAAGTAGAAGTGCGTCAATGAGATTCATCAGTATTGAGGTAAATTATTCTTCGCCCTTCGGCTTTTTCATGATGCCGTACAATACAACACCAAAACCAATCAGCAATGTGATGGGAGCAATTGTAATTCGCTGCGTGTCAAAAATAGCAGGATTGAATTCATTCGGATTTTCAGCACCGCCACCAATCATAAGAATGTAACCGAGAAGTAATACGCCAACTCCGGCAAGAATAATCAAGTAGTTCTCTTTGCCAAATGCGAGTTTGTTGGGAGCAATTTCTTTCTTCTCCTGCTTGCGTGTTGTGGATGTAGTCTTAGCCATTTGAATGCAAAGGTAAGATGTTAATTCATATACAGCGCATCCGTGCTTTGGAGCGCAAATTTACGCACCGCCAAGGCTGAAGAAATCCAGGTAATGAGAATGCCCAGCACAATTTGAAAAAGGCATAAAATCCCTAAGGTTTCTACATCTGCGAGCTGAATAAGCTTCAATTCCCGGAAATTCTTGTCGATGATGAGCACAATGCCCACCGTAATTCCAATTGCCAAAAAAGCTCCTACAATTCCGTTGCGAATGCCTTTCAATACAAATGGTCGGCGAATAAAGGCTTGTGTGGCACCGACTAAATTCATCGTGCGAATTAAAAAACGTTGGGAATAAATGGCCAATCGAATGGTGTTGAAAATCAATCCAACCGCTACAAACAGCAACGCTCCGCTAAATACCAAGATCACCAAACTGATAGAACCTAAACGTTCATTGACCGCGCCCACCATGTCTTTCTGGTAAATCACATCTTCAATGCGAGAATCTTCACGCAATTGACGCTCAATCCATGCGATACTATCGTTGTTCGCATATTCCGCACGCAAGGAAATTTCAATGCTGGACGAAAGCGGATTGTATCCCAATGTCTTTATAAAATCCTCGCCTAATTCTTGTTGTAAAGATTTCGCCGCTTCTTCTTTCGTTACAAATGCAGTGGCTTTTCGCCAGGGTTCTACATCAATTGACTTTTGCAAAGCCAAGATCTCCGTGTCCTTCAGCGCAGGATCCAGGAATAAGGTGATGACAATATTTTCCTTCACATGATCCGAAACGGTTTTCGCTTTCAGGATCAATACCGTCAATAAACCCAACATGATCAGCACTAATGCAATGCTGATTACAATGGTAATGTTGGAGGACTGAAATCGTCTGCGAACGGATACATCTGCCATGACACGAAAATAGAAAATGGATTACAGCAACACTATCCTAACTCCAACAGGATTTACAACATGCATTGTTAACAAGTTGCTCCGGCGAATGTAAGACGTTAGCTGTGGAATACTTCAGCACCCCGTTAGGCAAATCGCTGAAACCCTCGTAAATTCGCGCTTCTCAAATTAAAGCGCATGGAATACAATTTTTCGGAACTAGAACGTAAGTGGCAGAGCTATTGGAAAACGCATCATACCTACAAAGTAGAGCGTGACGCGTCAAAACCCAAATATTACGTGCTGGACATGTTTCCTTATCCATCAGGAGCAGGCTTACATGTCGGGCATCCGCTCGGTTACATTGCGTCTGATATTGTTTCCCGTTACAAGCGTTTGTCGGGCTTCAATGTGCTGCATCCTATGGGTTACGACGCGTTCGGACTTCCTGCGGAGCAATATGCAATTCAAACCGGTCGTCATCCTGCAGATACTACCAAAGAAAATATTGCCCGCTACCGTGAACAGCTGGATAAACTTGGCTTTTCATTCGACTGGAGTCGTGAAGTGCAAACTTGCGATCCGTCCTATTACAAATGGACGCAATGGATTTTCGTGCAGCTTTTTAAATCCTGGTACAACTGCAAAACCAATCGTGCGGAGTCTATCGATACATTGTTTGCGCTATTTGAGAAAGAAGGCTTTAACGGAACAACGCATCAGGTATTAACCGGCGATATTGAGCACGATGTACAACCTTTTACACCGGAACAATGGAAGCAATTTTCAGAAAAGGAGCAATCTGATATTCTGATGAACTTCCGTTTGGCGTATTTGGGTGAAGCATGGGTGAATTGGTGTCCGCAACTGGGAACGGTTCTCGCTAATGATGAAGTGAAAGATGGTGTTTCGGAGCGAGGCGGATACCCGGTGGAACGCAAGCGAATGCCACAGTGGAGTTTGCGTATTACTGCTTATGCAGATCGCTTGCTGAACGATTTGGAGCAATTGGATTGGTCAGAATCGATTAAAGAAGCACAACGCAATTGGATTGGTAAATCGGAAGGAACTTCACTGGTGTTTCAGGTTGAAGGTAATGCCGCGACGATAGAAATTTTCACCACACGTCCCGACACCATTTTTGGTGTAACGTTCGTAACACTTGCTCCTGAGCATGATTTAGTAACCGCGCTTACTACTTCCGAATATCGCGTTGCAGTGAATCAATATGTGGAAGTTGCGAAGAATAAGTCGGAGCGCGAACGTCAGGCAGAGAAAAAAGTTACCGGTCAGTTTACCGGTGCCTATGTGTTGCATCCGTTTACCGGCGAGAAAATTCCGGTGTACATCGGTGAATATGTATTAGCCGGTTATGGCACAGGTGCTGTAATGGCGGTTCCTGCGCATGATGCACGTGATCACGCCTTCGCGAAACAATTTGGGTTAGCTATTCCTCAAGTTGTAACTGCTCCGGAAGGACATGATTACGACAAAGAATCGTACGATGCTAAAGAAGGGCAGTGCATCAATTCCGATTTTCTGAACGGACTGGAAGTGAAGGCTGCCATTCGGAAAGCCATTGAAGAAATTGAAAAGCGTGGCATCGGAAAAGGAAAAGTCAATTATCGTTTGCGCGATGCGGCTTTCGGGCGTCAGCGGTATTGGGGTGAACCAATTCCGGTGTATTATAGAAATGGAATTCCGCAGACCATGGCAGAAAGCGATTTGCCGTTGGTGTTACCTGCAGTAGATAAGTTTTTACCAACGGAATCTGGAGAGCCGCCACTGGCACGTGCTAAGGATTGGTCGTATCAAGGAAACCCCCTCGAAACCACCACCATGCCCGGATGGGCCGGTTCTTCCTGGTATTTCTTGCGGTACATGAGTCCGAATGAAAACGGTGATCTCGTTAACAAAGCCGATGTTGATTACTGGAAAAATGTGGATTTGTATTTGGGTGGAGCAGAGCACGCCACAGGACATTTGTTGTATGTGCGTTGCTGGACTAAGTTTTTGTACGACATCGGAAAGATTAGTGTACAAGAACCTGCGCAAAAGTTGGTGAATCAGGGGATGATTCAGGGAATGAGCATGAAGGCTAATGTTCTTGTAGATCGATCGTCAGGCGAAGAAAAGTACATGGTATTACCACCCGATGATCAACGTGAAGGCGCGTTTTACAAGAACTATTTGGTGGACTTTGTTCAATTCTCAGAAGGCAAATATTGGATAGATGCAGACGGCGCTGACAATACGCGTTTGAAGGATGCTGCATTCAGGAATTATTTCCTGTCTGCAGATAAAATTGAATTAAAGCCTGAAGTCGAGAAGATGTCCAAGTCCAAATACAATGTCGTTACACCCGACGCTATTTGTGCGGAATACGGTGCCGACACGTTGCGATTGTACGAAATGTTTCTCGGACCGTTAGAACAACACAAACCATGGAGTACCAACGGTATTTCCGGAACACACAATTTCTTAAAGCGTTTTTGGCGTTTGTTTTATGTCGGCGGTAATTTGAATATTTCCAATGACGCTCCTGTTGAAGCGGAACTAAAAGTGTTGCATCGTACATTGAAAAAAATCAAAGAAGACATCGAAAAAATGTCGTTCAATACCGCGGTGTCCTCTTTTATGATTTGTGTGAACGAACTCACCGATTTGAAATGCAACAAGCGTGCAATTCTGGAACCGTTAACGATTGCGTTAGCACCTTTTGCTCCGCATATCACCGAAGAATTGTGGGCGCAATTGGGGCATAAAGAAAGTATTGTATTCGCGCAATTCCCGGGTGTTGATGAAAAGTATTTGGTGGACAATACCATCAACTATCCGGTGCAATTCAACGGTAAAATGCGATTTACATTGCCGCTTCCGGCCGAGCTGGACGCAGCTTCAGTAGAACAACAGGTGTTGTCTTGCGCAGAAGCACAGAAATACCTCGATGGCAAAACACCAAAGAAGGTGATTGTCGTGCCGAAGAAGATTGTGAATGTGGTAGTGTAGCGCAATTGGCGGAGAAAAACTTACCAGGTGCAAGACAAATTCAACCGCTTATGCCTTGCTTATTAGGCTAAATGTCTGTATATTAGTGTATTGTGAAATATGTGCCGTGCGAAAAGCAAAGAATAGAAAGCATTTGGCACACGCTTTGTACTTTATCAGGAAACGCAACTAAAATTTGTCAATTATGAAACGCCTGATGTTCTCTTTAGCAATCCTAAGTACTTTGCCCATGTTGGCAGGTTCAGGCGAGGGGAATGCTTACCGTAAAGTGGATAACGCAGCTTTTAAACGCGGCGAATCCTTGAAGTTTCGTATTCACTACGGAACCATCAACGCCGGGGAAGCAGTTGTAATTATTGATCAATCTAACAAGCCGATTCACGGAAGAAGTACGTTGCACGCAGTTGGGAAAGGTTATTCATTAGGTGCATTCGACTGGTTTTTCAAAGTGCGCGATCACTATGAAACGTATATGGACGAAGCAGCATTGATTCCGTGGATTTTCGTTCGCAACGTAGATGAAGGTGGTTTTAAGATCAATCAAAATCAAATCTTCGATCACAAGAACGGAAAAGTAGTATCCAACGGGAAGTCGGTTGTTGTGCCGAAAAATATTCAGGATATGTTGTCTTCATTCTACTTCGCTCGTACATTAGATTTCAGCAAAGCTAAAGTTGGAGATGTGTTCTCTATACCCACATTTGTGGATGATGAAATCTGGGAACTTAAAATGCGATACATCGGTACCGAAACGATTAAGTCGCAAGTAGGACGAGTAAGTTGTTTGAAGTTCCGCCCGATTGTGCAAAAAGGACGCGTATTTAAAAAGGAAGAAGACATGACGGTGTGGATTTCGAACGACCAAGCCAAAGTGCCGGTTCGTGCAGAAGCCGAACTATTAGTAGGTGCTGTAAAGATGGATTTGGTTGGCTATTCAGGCTTAACGGCACCGTTGAATATTCAAAATAAATAAAGGTTTATTACATCCCCCGGAGCGCGGTATTTCGTAAGGAATGCCGCGCTTTGCATTTCATGACAGGTGTCATTTTTTTAGCGGTGTCGAATTGCCGTATTTTGAATCCCAACAATTAACGTTATGAGCGAGATTCCCCAAAACCATCTGGACACCGTAAAAAAGATTGAAGAGAAATACGCCGCGTTGCATCAGGATGCCGGTTTATTCTTAAAAGGCTTCTTGTATCAGCGACCGCTTACATACTGGGATTATGTTGAGGTGGATACATTATTAACCTTACAAAAGCCACGCACCAATTATCCGGACGAGCCGATCTTTATCATGTATCATCAGGTGACTGAATTGTTGCTGAAGTTGATTGTGCATGAATTGGAGCAAATTGTTTACGCGGAAGAAAACAACGCAGATTTCTTCACCGTTAAACTGGAGCGTGTCAATCGTTACGCCGGTATTCTTACGCAGTCATTCAGTGTGATGCGAGAAGGCATGGACTACGATCAATACAACGAATTCCGTTTGGCATTAGCTCCTGCAAGTGGTTTTCAATCGGCGCAGTTTCGTGTCATTGAAATCATGTGTACCAGATTACACAACTTGCTCAATCATCGTGTTAAAGGTTCAATACCTTCGGATGCAAGCATTGATACCCTGTTTGGGGAATTGTATTGGCTGGATGCGGGATATGATCGCAAAACAGGACGCAAGACACAATTGATGCAATTGTTTGAAGAAAAATATCTGGACAGCTTTAAGCGTCTTGCTGCTAAAATGCGCGATCAACACGTGTTGAGTCGTTATCACAGCATGTTGAATGCCGGAGCTGATGTTACTCGTTTAAAGCATGCGTTGCGCAATTTCGATCATACCTATAACGTGATTTGGCCATTAGCACATCTTAAAACTGCTGAATATTACTTGAATTCACGAGGAGAAGGAAAGGCTGCAACCGGAGGAAGTGAATGGCAAAAATATTTGCATCCTTCGTATCAACGACGCATCTTCTTCCCTGAGTTGTGGACTGAAGAGGAGTGGAAAAATTGGGGACAGTTTTAGTGGTTAAGGCAGCGTGTAGGTTATAAAAGTCATTGCAATGCCCATTCTTGCGCGTGAGGCTTAAAGGGATTTTATTGCCGGGGGTTATGGTGAGTTAACGTAGCGTTTAAGACCGGTTACAGGTATAATTCTCCGGACGGTAACGGGTTGCGTTATACGGGGGAAAGTTATAATTAATTGACAATCAATAAGTAGTAAGTAGTTTTGAGGTTACTACTAAAAAATATCACACTGGCTGTAACTTACTGTATACGAAATCGTCTTATTCTCAAAACGCGCCCGATTGAGCCATGACCGTAGAAGAATTTAACCGCTGTGTTGACCTGTACTCAGACAGCTTGTACCGCTTCATTTTGAAGAATGTCAGGGATAAAGACAAAGCCAAAGACATTGTTCAGGATACGTATGAAAAATTATGGATGAAGGTTTCCGAAACGGAAGCGAAGAATGCGAAGTCCTATATGTTTACCACGGCATATCGAACCATGATAGACGTGCTTCGCAAGGATCAGCGACAGGGCTCGATGGATGAGGTGGCAATGGCAGCTGTTTCGCACAACAAACAATACAGCGATCTGAAAGAAATTCTTCAGGAAGCATTAGGCAAACTGCCGGAAATACAACGTTCTGTGATCATGTTGCGCGATTATGAAGGGTATTCGTATCAGGAAATAGGTGAAATTACCAACCTTACAGAATCGCAGGTGAAGGTGTATATCTTCCGCGCACGCACATTTTTGAAAAATTATATTGGTAGCATCGAAAAAGTAGTTTAACACATGAACATTAACCGCCATAACTATGAAGCCTGGTTGCTCGATTATATCGAGGGCAATCTCTCTGCGGAGCAGGTGGATGAGTTATTGGTGTTTCTTGATGCGAATCCCGATTTAAAATCCACGTTGGACGATTACAGAAATATCTCGTTTGAAACCGGCGAAGACATTCGCTTTGACGCGAAAGAGGCCTTGAAGAAAACAAGCGATACAGTTAACAATGAACAATTTATATCATTGGAATTGATGATCGCCGTGATGGAAGGTTCTTGCACAGCTGAAGAATTGAAAATTTGGAATACTGCGGTTGAGAGCAATCCGAAGCTGGAGCAAGAGTTTCAGTTGTTACAGGAAACACGCCTGAGCCCCGATCTTTCCATTGTTTTTGATGATAAGGAAAAGTTGAAGCGCCACGCAGCAGCAATTACAGTATCAAACTACGAAGAGTGGATGGTTGCTGCGTTCGAAGGAACATTAACTTCTGATCAACTTTATAGTTGGAGTGCATTTGCTATACAACATCCGCACATTCAGCGGGAATATGAAGCTCTACAGAAAACCAAACTGGCTGGAGACGATGTTGTGTTTGAGCATAAAGCGGCATTAAAACGTACTGCACCGGATGCCGGTCGATTCGAAGAGTTGGCTCTGGGTGCGATAGATCAAACACTAACAAATGCTGAGCAAGCAGAATGGAAAATGCTGTTGCAGTTGAATCCGCATTTGCAAGCTGAATTCGAACAGTTGCGAAATACTATTGTGGAGCCGGATACAACTGTTGTGCTTGAAGATAAAGCGGGGCTGAAGCGTGCGGCATTTACTATCAATTCAGAAAATATTGACGTGGTATGCATGCAAGCTGCAGAGGGAACACTTTCTGTGATGGAGCAGCAAACATTAAACGATTATCTGAAGGTTCATACTGAATACGCTTCGTTGATCGCCGCATACCGCAATACGATTGTAACTCCGGATACATCTGTGGTTTTCGAAGACAAAGGTTCTTTATATCGCAAAGAACGTGGAGGTTGGTTTTGGTTACCCGGAGTGCAATGGTCTGCAGCAGCAGTTCTGATCACTATCGGTTTGTGGTATATCGGAGGTGACGAATTGAATCTCACCGAAAACAGATCCGCTAATAACACGAAGATTGTTGCCCCCGTTACAAAGCCTAATACCTCAAACTCCGGGAACACTGTGGGTTCTCAAGTTGCGACAACAGATAATAGTTTTGTTACGCAAAGTGAGAAGCCTTTGCCGACCGCTGCAGTTAACAACACTGCCTACTCTTCGGCTCCTGCGAATACTGTGAATTGGGATGCTGTAGCACCGGCTGTCATTGGTTTATCTGCCAACGAAATCGCTCCGGCTGCTCCGGAATTCTCTGATGTGTTTTACAATACACTAAATCAATCTGCTCCTGCAGCCTGCGACAATTCAGCCATTTCAGTAGGACAGTATGCTATGCAGTGGATGAAAACAAAATTAGATCGTCGTCCGAATGTGGATCCTGAATTGGTTGAAGAGGTGTTGGTAGCTAACAACGGAACTCGCGTGGATGGTTGGGATTTAGCGATGAGCGCTGTAAACCGAGTAGGAAGCGCTACAGGAGGCAAATTGCAAATGAATCGTGAGATTGATGACATGGTTGTGCATGTCGGTAAATACGAATTGCGATTCGGGGCAAAATAAACCGCTGAACATTCTTCAACATTAGTGTGAATTTGTTTGTTATAAATTGCAGTAACAACATGCAAACAGCTACATGCGAATGATAACGGCAGCACTATTTATTTCCTTAAGTACTTCCTGTTTACAGCCGGATACTGTTCCCGGTGATTCTGTTGCAGTTGTAGTTGACTCAACAAAAACAAAAATGGATTCTACCGGCATCACAAAGTCTGACGAAGAGTGGCGTAAATCGCTTACCCCCGAGCAATATTATATTTTGCGACAGAAAGGCACCGAACGTCCTTATACTGGAAAGTATTGGAATACTAAAGAAGCCGGTTTGTACAAATGCGCCGGTTGTCAGGCTCCCTTGTTTACTTCCGATCAAAAATTCGATTCGCACTGCGGTTGGCCGAGTTTCTCTTTGCCTTGGGATTCAGCAGCGGTGGAATATACGCGGGATACGTCACACGGCATGATACGCACAGAAGTGACCTGCAAAAAATGTGGTGGACACCTGGGGCATGTATTTGATGATGGACCACCACCAACAAATCTTCGGTATTGCATCAACTCGGATGCGATGATCTTCGAAAAGAAGGATTGAGTCTAACGCGCGGAGTTCTATCTTTGCGCCCATGAACGTTTTACTACTTGGTTCCGGTGGTCGTGAACATGCTTTCGCCTGGAAATTATCTCAAAGTCCGTTACTGAAAAATCTATACATCGCTCCCGGCAATGCAGGCACGGCTTTACACGGTACGAACGTGGATATGTCTGCCACCGATTTTGCTGCGATTAAGAATTTTGTGTTGGAGCACGAAGTGAATTTGGTGGTTGTAGGGCCGGAAGATCCGTTGGTAAAAGGCGTGCATGACTTCTTTTTAAACGATAGCGCGCTGAAGCACATTCCGGTTATCGGTCCGCAGGCGCAAGGTGCGCAATTGGAAGGTAGTAAGGACTTCTCAAAACAATTCATGATTCGTCATGGTGTGCCTACGGCTGCATACCGAACTTTTACAAAAGACACACTTCAGGATGGTTTAGCATTTTTGGAAACGTTGCAGCCTCCTTATGTTCTCAAGGCTGACGGACTTGCTGCAGGGAAAGGTGTTGTTATTCCGACAACATTGTTGGACGCACAACAAGAGCTTCACGCTATGCTAGCCGATGCAAAATTCGGTGCTGCCAGCAGTCGTGTAGTGATTGAAGAATTTTTGAAAGGCATTGAGCTTTCCGTTTTTGTTTTAACGGATGGCAACTCATACAAAATATTACCCGCAGCAAAAGATTATAAGCGTATTGGAGAAGGAGATACCGGATTGAATACGGGCGGAATGGGTGCGGTATCGCCCGTGCCTTTTGCAGATGCAGCGTTTATTCAAAAGGTAGAAGACCGAATTGTAAAACCAACTATCGAAGGTTTACGCGAAGACGGAATTCCTTATGTTGGATTTATTTTCATCGGATTGATGAATGATCACGGCGATCCGAAAGTGATTGAGTACAATTGCCGCATGGGTGATCCAGAAACGGAGGTGGTATTGCCCCGTATTCAAAGCGATTTGCTGGAACTTTTTGTGGCAGTTGGTAAAAAGGAATTGCACAACGTGGAGCTGAAGATTGATGATCGAACAGCAACAACTGTGATGATGGTGGCAGGCGGATATCCCGGCGACTACGAAAAAGGCAAAGAAATTAGCGGCTTGGAAAGTCTTTCCGGTGCCACAGTTTTTCATGCAGGAACCAAACAGCATCAGGGAAAAGTAGTTACTAATGGAGGACGTGTACTGGCTTTCACCGGAATGGGTGATACAATTGCGTCAGCCATCCAAAAGTCATTCGGAGCTGCGAGTGCCGTTGGGTTTGAAGGCGCGTATTACCGACGCGATATTGGTAAAGATTTAATGGAA
Source organism: Bacteroidia bacterium (assembly GCA_044344795.1). Classification (GTDB taxonomy): domain Bacteria; phylum Bacteroidota; class Bacteroidia; order Palsa-965; family Palsa-965. Next base: position 47,635 of record JBIJCF010000004.1, read on the forward strand.
TGGAAAGGGTTCTGAATTAAAAAATCCCGCTGAGAGGCGGGATTTTTTAATGTTATGTCATGGAAAGCACTATTTGATAGTTCCGTCTTTCGCAGCTTTCTTGTTGTAATCATTTTGCATTTTCATCCAAGCGAAAAACGCTACGAATCCAACAGCGATCAGAACTTTATTAGGCGAAAGAGTATCGTACGTCCACTCGAGCAATTCGAATGCCTTATAGAAAGCGCGACCTACCGCGTACCAGAAACCTTCTTGATTCATCATAATCGTGTTGTTTTAAAATGATGGCTCAAAAATAATAATTCATTTGAAATGACAAAGTGGTTTCATCGACGAGTTCTGTCATCATTTGACAATCCTGAACGGTATTCGGCTAAATTTGTCGAAACTTTGCTGCTGTGTTCATCGGTATTACATCTTCAAAACAACCGGTTTCATTGGTTTTAATACCGGTGACAGCAGTGTTGTTGTGGTTGCCCGGCTTCTTTCTGGAGGCTCAGCCCAACTTGCAGGTAAATATGCCCTTGTACGGAAGCATCGAGCCCTGGCTAATCGCAAATCCTTTCTTAGCAAGGATTTTGGGCTTAATTATCGTTATTCTGACCGGATTCAGTATCAACTATGTAGTTAACGAACATCAAATCGCCCCAAAAAAATCATGGTTGCCGGCTTTGTTATATGTTACCATGGCCTCGTCAAGTCCAGGATTACTGTGGCTTCATCCTGCGTTGCCGGCCACATTTCTGGTGGTGTGGTCGCTCCATTTGGCGCTTAGTACCTACCGTGATGAAACGGTGAAAGGAATTATTTTCCACGCAGGTGTATTAGCAGGTTTGGCAACATTAATTTATTTGCCGTCGGTGCTATTCATTCTTTTTTTATTGGTTGCATTGATCATCCTTAGGCCATTCAACGGAAGGGAATGGGCTATCTTATTTTCCGGATCAGCATTACCATTTATTTATTCCGGTTTTTACTTTTTCATGAAAGATTCATGGCATGGCGTTACCGCACACTATGTCGTACAGCCGGTAATAAACAAGAATTGGTTCCTGAAGTTAGGAAGTGCAGATTATGCCGTATTTGGAATGGTGGTAATCATTTTTCTTGGAGCCTTGTATCGTTACGTTGCAGGAGCAGGAACAAGTACCATGAAAACGAAGAAGAGTATTTCGGTTATCTCGTGGATGGGAATTTTTTCTGCACTGACGGTTCTGCCGGCGCAGTATTTTCATAGTTCGTCGTTCCTTTTTTTGCTGGCGCCTTTAACGATGTTCGCTACCAATTATTTTATTGCAATGCGGAAGCCCGTAACCCGCGAGTTAGTGTACGTGTTGTTAATTGGGTCTATAATTGGTGGATATTTAATGCGAAACAACTAAGGTGTAGTGCTCCCTCAAATTGTATCTTTGCTTCCTAATAATTCTATAGCATGAAATTTGGCGTTGTCGTTTTTCCCGGATCTAATTGTGATCGTGATATGATGTATGTTCTTGAAACCATTATGGGACAAGAAGTGGTGGAGTTGTGGCATAAAGATCGCGACCTGAAGAATGTGGATGCAGTTGTTTTGCCGGGAGGTTTCTCCTATGGCGATTATCTGCGCTCCGGTGCAATCGCTCGTTTTTCACCGATCATGGAATCGGTAATTGAGTTTGCCGGAAAAGGTGGAATTGTATTTGGGGTTTGCAACGGATTTCAAATTTTATGTGAATCAGGCTTACTACCGGGTGCACTGTTGCACAACAACAGCCGCAAGTTCATTTGCAAAAATGTATACATCAAAGCAGAACACAATCACTCTTTAATTACTGCAACTGTACCTACCAATAAGGCGCTTAAAATTCCGATTGCGCATGGAGAAGGCAAGTATTATGCATCTGCAGAAACACTTGCAGAAATGAATCGTAACGGGCAGATTTTGTTCCGCTATTGCGATGAAAAAGGCAATATCACCGATGAAGCCAATCCTAACGGAGCGACAGATAACATTGCCGGTGTATGTAATGCGAGTAAAAATGTTTTCGGAATGATGCCGCATCCGGAACGTGCTGCAGATGGCGAACTGGATAATACAGACGGCAAGTTGCTGTTCGAGTCGCTGTTAAGTGCAGTTTTGGCGTAATTCGCTGATCTTAAATCGTTTTTCATCCACAAATTTCCTGTTTCGGTCGAATTTGTCTAGTTCCAAGACGGCAGATTATTGTTATTTTATCCACTGTATATAGTGTTTTGGTACACTTGTGTCGATTTGAAGGCGTAAGAATAATTTAAAGTCCCTATTTAACAGTTGATTTAATTGTTGTAACTTGTTGAGGCGAAAATTCTTTCCCTCATGAAACACACATTACTAATTTCTGCTCTTACTTTGGTAACAGCATTGTCTGCTCAGCAAACCAATCCACCGATTGGAACTTCTGCGTGGGCGCAGCAGCATTCCACAAATCGCGTTGCTGATCCTAATCTTAATCCACTGAACGGAAATGATACGTTAAACATGACGTATTCCAACACCGCGTGTGGATTGAATTACACCATGGTAAGTCAGCGCTTAGGACAACGTTTTACTCCAATCGGAATTCCACAACCTGCACCATTCTTGGTTTCTGCCATGCCTGCGTGCGCTACAGTGTTGAAAGCATACTTGTATACAGAAGCTTTAGGTGTTGCTCCGGGCATTACAGCAACTATCAGCACGCCGGCTAACGTTACCGCGAATGTGCCAATGACTTTAATTGGAAGTTCGGTGGATGTGTGTTGGGGAATGAATGGTACACACGTGTGGCGTGCGGATGTAACATCGCTAGTATCAACACCGGGAACATACATGATTGGTGGTTTACCAACAACTCCTCAGAGTTCGAGTGGTGTTGATGTTGAGGGCGCAACGCTAATCGTAATTTATCAGGACCCATCTGCCAGTTACACGGGTAGCATTCAGATTGACGATGGCTGTCATACTAAAATTGGCGGTTCGCTCACACACAACATGACAGGTTTTAACGCCTGTGCGGCTTCTACATCAGGCAGTGCGTTTATGTTGGTAGGAGATATGCAAATGCCCGGGTACACCATTAACATGAACGGGCAAAATGTCGTGCAGCCGCAATGGAATTGGTGGAATGAAATTTCAACCGCTACAACCGTTACCAGCGGCCAAAATTCTTGTAACTATAACATTTCTACCGGCGGCGATTGCTACACACTTGCTATGGCTGGTTTGTATTTTCAGACGAATTGTCAAGCATGTGTTCCTTCAACAGCTTCATTAACAGTTACGGCAACTTCAACTGTAGCATCTTGTGCTGGTAATGGTTCTGCAATAGCAACAGCAACAGGCGGCAACGGTAATTATTCTTACTTGTGGACACCGGGAGGCGCTACCGTAGCCAATCCTGCAAACCTGTCACCGGGAACTTACACGGTGTCTGTAACGGATGGAACTTTATGCGGCACTGCAACTGTTACCGTAGGCTATAATGGACCTGTTGTAACAACAGTTGCTCAGCCCATTACTTGCCAAGGTTTGGGCAGTGCATTTGCAGGCGTTACAGGGGGAACCGGACCGTACACCTATCTATGGTCTCCTTCAGGGGGCACGCTGCCCATTGCGTCGAATTTGACTGCAGGTACTTATACGGTAACAGTTACAGATGCAACAGGTTGTGTGGTTACCGGAACAGCTGCTATTGCTAATAATTCCATTTTTACCGGTTACATTTCTGCTAATCCAGACATCTGCCCATCTCCATCCGGCTCGGTTAATACAACGGTTATTGGCGGAACAGCTCCTTATACTTATGCATGGTCTAATGGTGCTACAACGCAAAATATCTCTCTTGTTCCTGCCGGAGTTTATTCGGTTAACATTACTGATGCTGCCGGATGTGTAGTTACTCTAGCGGATACAGTTGTTGCTGTGTCAGGATTGACAATTGCTACTAATCAGTTTGTATATGCATCATGCGGTGATACAGTAAATCTTGTTGCATCATCCAACGATCCATCGGCAACTTACACGTGGAGTCCAAGCGCAACAGTACTTAATCCTAATGCCGCTTCAACCTCTGCTGTGCCGGCTAGTTCAATGACTTATTATGTTACAGCAACCGGTACCTGCGGAACTGATATGGATTCTGTAGAAGTTTATGTTGACTCGCTGAACCTTTACAACGAGCAAATCTGTTTTGTGACCGTTGACACATCAATAAACAAGAATGTCATCATTTGGGAGCGTTTGAATTCTCCGGCTTCCGGCACGTACAATATTTATCGTGAAACATCTGTTTCTGGTGTGTACGCTTTAATTGGAACACAACCGGTGAGTCAGTTTACAACTTATGTTGACATGACATCAAATCCGCAGGTTATGGCAAATCGTTACGTGATCAGCACTATGGATAACTGCGGACAGGAAAGTGATACCAGTTTCCATCACCGCACTATTCACCTGCAAGTAAGCCCATCTATGTTCGGTGGTTACAACTTAGCGTGGACAGCATACGAAGGTTTGCCGATCAGTACGTATGACATTTACCGCGGTCCTAGTATTTCGCAAATGACGTTGTTGACATCAGTAGCAGGAAACGTATTTACATATACTGACGTAACAGCACCTAGCGGAAATTTGTGGTACATGATTGAAGCGCAACACCCATTTGGCGGTTGTTCTCCTTCATTGCGATTAAATCAACCGAATGTATTAATCGACAACCTGGTGACGCAGTCGAATCTTGAATCAACTGATGATGCAACGACTGTGCAGGAAGGTGCGATCTTGCAAGGAACATTGATGTTGTTACCTAATCCGAACAACGGCAATTTCCAGTTGCAAGGAACAACAGTAGGTGCAGGAAATGTAACTATTGAAGTGTTTAATGTGTTGGGTCAATCGGTTTATGCGACACAGGTTGCAGCAAATGGTGCATTCACACATCAAATGCAATTGAACGCGGCAGCCGGAGTTTACTCGGTGCGCATTATTTCAGGCAGACAGTCAACAATACTGCCTGTAGTTATTCAACGATAAGATAAATTGAAAAGTAAAAAGCGAAGTTCTCACTCGGAGAACTTCGCTTTTTTTACAAAAATACCTTCACTCCATTTTGTGTCATCTTCAGCACTGCGAACAATTTTGGTGGTGTATTGGGTTTGTAGAATCTGATGTAGAAGTTAACTAGAAGTCGATGTGGTAATGAATTTGTGATTACAGCAATACAGATAAATTGTGTGGGAGCTGTTTGTTTTGCAAAATAGTCGCGGGCGGCCTGATCAATAGTAAATGAAGCTGTTGCATCAACTAATTCAGTGACTTTAAGTTATTGAGTGATTCGGATGTCCAACTTAATAAGTTTGCGCGCATCTTCCTCTAATATCCCGGCACCTTCCTTGATATTCAAGAACTAAAATAGTTCCTGTAAGATTACGTAACTAACTTTTGTTTCGTGATGTTGATGTAAAGCGTGCGATTTGGATACTTAACAACAAGAAATTTCGTCCTGATACGAAATTTTGAAGTGATTTACTTTTTGTAAAAGTGCATTTCCTCCAAATATTGAAAAGCTTCCTTGGGGATGAAATAGCGCATGTCTTTACCTGCTTTGATGCCCTGCCGAATGAAGGTGCTGGAGATATCCATTAGCGGAGCTTCCGTGTAAATAACGTTGATGTGTTGGAGTAGGTCCACTTGATGAACGCCGGGACGCGGGTAAACGTAAATGGAATATTGTGCGAGAATCTGTTCATAGTTCTTCCATTTGTGCAGCGTTTGCAGATTATCAGCACCCATGATTAGGGCAAACTGAACATCCGGATATTTTTCTGAAAGATGCGCCAACGTGTTTATGGTAAACGATGGTTGCGTTAAACGAAATTCAATATCTGAAGCCTTTAATTTGGGATGATCACCAATAGCACGTGTTACCATTTCTAAACGATGATGATCAGCGAGTAAGGAACTTTTTTCCTTCAATGGATTGTGAGGAGAAACTACAAACCAAATTTTGTCGAGATCTGTAAATTCCAGCATGTAGTTGGCCAGAATCATGTGGCCGTGATGAACAGGATTGAAGGAACCAAAAAACAATCCGATTTTCATGCAGCTATAGATGGAGGAATTTACGAATCAACGTTTCTGCCTGCAAAAACGATTCTTCCAGAATGTTATTGGTAATCACATGATCAAATCGATTCTTGAACTGTAATTCTGATCCTGCTTTTGCAATGCGCATTTTAATTTTCTCTTCCGATTCCGTTGCACGATAACGCAGACGTTGTTCCAATACTTCCATGGACGGCGGTTCCACGAATACAGACAAGGCACGATCGCCATACTGCCTTTTCAAATTCATTCCACCAATCACATCCACATCAAAAATGACATGATGTCCCTTTCTCCAAATACGTTCTACTTCCGATTTCAGCGTGCCATACATCTGTCCCGGATAAACTTCTTCCCATTCCACGAATTCATCGGCAGCAATGCGAGTTCGAAATTCTTCTTCGGATAGAAAATAATAATCTACACCATGTTGCTCATCTCCGCGTACCGCACGTGATGTAGCAGACACCGAAAATTCCAGCATCGGAAATTGTTTCAGTAAATGATGTACAATAGTAGTTTTCCCGGCTCCTGATGGTGCGGAGAAAATGATCAACTTGCCTGATGTGTTGGAGTGACTCACTACAATACGTTTAACAGTTGTTCTTTAATTTTTTCCAACTCGTCTTTCATTTGTACCACGAGTTTCTGTATGCCTGCATCATTTGCCTTAGAACCAATGGTGTTGATTTCACGACCAATTTCTTGAGCAATAAATCCAAGCTTTCTACCACTTGCAGGTTCAGCCATTACTTTCAGGAAATAGTCGCAATGGGTTTTTAAGCGTAATTTCTCCTCTGTGATGTCGAACTTTTCGAGGTAGTAAATCAGTTCTTGCTCAAAACGATTCTGATCAATTTTTTCGGGAGAGAGTTGCTCTGTCAATACTTTTTGCAATCGTTCCCGAACATTTACTGCTCGTTGCGGATCTAATGCAATAACATCTTCCAATAGTTGCAATAGTACATTAATACGTTGACGAAACTCCTGTTCCAGAACCTGACCTTCCGTGTTACGAAATTGCTGAAATGCAGCGATAGCTTCCTGAATGCACGCGTTCACCGCATTCCATTCCTGCTCATCAGGTTCTTGTTTATCTTGTTTCATTACATCAGGCATGCGAATGATTAACGAAAGAAAATCTTCGCGCTGCTCTCCGATAAGCTCTGCAAGAGCTTTTAATTCTTTATGATAGGCTAATGCTATCGGATGATTGATGGCTGCTGCATGTTGCTCGCCGGCTCCTTCTGCGTATAAACTGAAGTCTACTTTGCCACGTTCCAATGCGCGGGAAAGATCGCCGCGTATTTCAGCTTCTTTGTCGCGATAAGTCGGTGCCACACGCATGTTGAGGTCCAGCTGGCGACTATTGAGCGAGCGAATTTCGACCGTAATTTTTTTGCCTGACAATTCGCAGGTGGCTTTTCCAAAGCCGGTCATTGATTTCATAGTATCAAATGTACAACTATGCCGTGGAACGTGTTTTCTTTCCGGCCATAATCACACCGGCGAATATGAGTACCGCGGAAAGTACTTTTTGCCACGTGAGTTCATCTTTGCCCAGATAAAGGGCAATTCCTGCAGCCATGAGCGGTTGTAGATAGATGTAAGTACTCACAACAGAAGGGCTTAACGTCTTTAGCGCAAATATGTTTAGCAGATAAGCAATGAATGTTACGCCGATAACCACAAACATGATATTAAACCAGGTGTGTCCGGTTAGTGACGGCCAGTCGATTGCCTGAATACCTGAAAAGCCCAGCGGAATCAGAATAAATGAACCAAATAGAAACACCCATTTTAATACCGTGATGGTATGGTATTGTTCCATCAATGGTTTTACCAACACCAAGAACAATCCCCACGACAGTGCGTTGATGAATATAAAGAGATCTCCCAGCGGATCATCAGATCTAGTGGTTTGTACGGTATTACTTAAAATAAGCAAAGCCGCACCACCGAGTCCAACAACAATTCCGGAAACTCTGAGCCAGGTAATTTTCTCTTTCAAAATAATGTTGCCTAAAATCAGCACCAGCAATGGAGATGTAATCATAATGATAGCGCCGCTGATAGGTGAAGTCAGACTCATGCCTTTTACAAAAAGCGATTGATTGATAGAAACACCAAACAATGATAGCAGTGCCAGCTTGCCGATATCTTTTCGTTGCACGCGTTCCTTGATAAACAAGCCTGATAACCACAACAGCGGCGTTGCGCCAATAACGCGTAATGCTACAAAGCCCTCGGAACTCACAAATTGGGGAGTGACTTCTTTAATGATGGTAAATCCTGCCGCGTAAATCGCCATGGAGGCGAACAGGAAGAAATGCGACAGCAGCGTGTTATTCACAGATTATAGAATGAGCAGCAAAAGTAACAACTACTTAGGCATTCGCTTAACCGCTTCGGCCAACGCTTCAATATTTTTCTTCGAATTTCCGATGAATATGGAATCGCCTATGATAGTAATAGGTCGGCGGAGAAATGTGTATTCCTTGAGGATATAGTCGCGCTGCTCATCTTCACTTAGCTCACGTTCGTGCAATCCCATTGCTCTGTATTTTACAGCAGCTTTACTAAACAAACTCGCATAAGAATCGGCATGTTCACGCATCATGTTCAGATGTTGCGCATCAATCTTCGGTTTGACGTCAATCATTTCGAATTGTTTCGGTGTTATACCGCATTCTTTCATGATACGAGCGCAAGTTGAACAAGTAGAAAGGAAAAAGAAATAATTAATTGATGTTAATGGTTTCATGTGGTACAAATATTTGTTGAAATTCGCATAAACTTTTCAATTCGATGAAAGATTCTTCAAAATACGGATTTGGCACACGTGCCATTCATGCGGGTCAAGAGCCCGATCCTTCCACCGGCGCAATCATGTCGCCTATTTATCAAACGTCAACATACGTGCAGGAATCGCCCGGCACGCACAAAGGTTATGCGTATGCGCGTGGTAAAAATCCTACCCGTGTGGCATTGGAGAAATGTATTGCTGCTTTGGAAGGTGCAGAATATGGTTTGTGTTTTTCTTCCGGCATGGGCGCTATGGATGCAGTATGTAAGTTGTTGCGTCCCGGCGACGAAGTAATTACCGGCGATGATTTATATGGTGGTTCGTACCGAATGTTTACTAAAGTATTTGCACATTACGGTATTAAGTTTCATTTTGTGAATATGACGGATGCGGAGAACATCCGAAATTATATTAATACGAATACCAAATTGATATGGGCTGAAACGCCTACCAATCCTACGATGCAGATCATCGACATTGAAGCTTGCGCAAAAATTGCAAAAGAAAATAAGTTGATTCTTGCCGTAGATAACACTTTTGCTTCTCCGTACTTACAGAATCCGTTGGCGCTGGGGGCTGATATTGTCATGCATTCGGTAACGAAATATTTGGGCGGACACAGTGATGTAGTGATGGGAGCATTGGTAACTTCTAATAAAGAATTGTATGAGCAACTAGCGTTCATATTAAATAGTTGTGGTGCTAATCCGGGTCCGATGGATTCCTTTTTGGTGTTGCGTGGAATTAAAACACTTCACGTTCGAATGGATCGTCATTGTCAGAACGGACGCAAGATTGCAGAGTTTTTGCACAATCATCCCCGCATCGAAAAAGTGTATTGGCCGGGATTCGAATCTCACCCGAATCATCACATCGCTAAAAAGCAAATGAAAGATTTTGGGGGAATGATCTCCATTGTTCTAAATGGAGCTGATTTACAAGAAACATTCAGAATAGCATCTTCATTCAAAGTGTTTTCACTCGCTGAATCGTTGGGAGGTGTGGAGTCGTTGATCAATCATCCTGCTACCATGACGCACGCTTCAATACCAAAAGAAGAGCGTGAGCGAGTAGGTGTGGTGGATAATCTTTTGCGATTAAGCGTTGGTATTGAAAATATTGAAGATCTTATCTCCGATTTAGAGAACGCTTTAAAATAGAGTTACTTACCTGCATTAAGTTCATGACACGAATCTTCCGGTTCGTGTCATTTTGTTTTAGAGGTTGTGGCATAGATAACCTTAAATGTCGATAATCATTCCATTTTAAGCGTTAACTTATTATGTTTACTCGGAAGTCGGTTTCGGTTTTCGCATCAAAGCTTGATTGGACTAATTTATACTTCAACATCAGCCTCATAACTGAACTTTGCTTTTTGCATTTTTGTATTAATGCGAACCAAAGTTTTTATTACCGGTACTTCCGGCGGCATTGGCTTAGCGATTGCTAAACAGTTGTTGTTGAATGATACGTATGAGGTTGTCGGAATTGGAAGGAGTCATACTATTGTACATGATCGGTACATTCCGGTAACCTTAGATCTGAGTGCATCCGGTGCTGCCGGTCAGGTAGTGTTTCAAGCCGATGATCGTTTTCATAAAGTTGTCTTGATTAATAATGCCGGCAGGATTGGAGCAATTCAACGGGTGGGATCATTGTCCGATGATGACATCAATGAAACGGTTCATCTGAATTTAACCTCCGCAATTCAACTTTCTAATTCTTTTTTGCGAGCTTTTGGTGCCAAGGACAAGCGTGAACAAATCATACTTAATATAAGTTCAGGTGCCGGCAAGAACCCAATTGATGCCTGGAGTGTTTATTGCGCAACAAAAGCCGGCTTGGATATCTTTACGAAGTGTATTCGTGAAGAATTCAAGGTGTTAAATCAAAGCCATATTTATGCGTTTTCTGTTGCTCCCGGAGTAGTGGATACGCCCATGCAGCAACACATTCGAGCATCGTTACGAGAAGATTTCAGCAGGGTAGATTATTTTCAAAATCTCCATCGGGACGGACAATTATTGTCGCCGGACTTGATTTCGCAAAAAGTACACCTTATCTTAGATCATCCGAAGCAGGTTGGGGAGGAAGTGGTCTTCTCGTTGAAGGACTTCGGAGTTAACAGGTAAACAACCAGCACATCAATAAAATCCGAAATATGAAACGGAAAATTATATCTCTGTTTGTCTGGGCTGCCGCATTATTTGCGGTTGTGTCCGGATACGCACAACATCAGGATCACGGGTATTTCCAATGTGGTACCGATCAACAGCAAGCAAAAGTTTTTGCTGAACATCCCGAATTGAAAGCCGATTGGGAGGCTCGTGAAGCGCAGGAAATTTTGCGTGACCAGCAAGATTTTGCGAATAACTATGGTCGTAATGAACGCAACAGCGTGTCGGTGCAATCGCCGCCTACCTATATTATTCCGGTAGTGTTTCACGTCATCCATGATTATGGAACGGAAAATATTTCTGATGCTCAGATTCTGGATCAGATGCGAATTTTGAATGAAGACTTTCGCAAATTGAATGCCGATACTTCATCCATCGTTTCTCAGTTCGTGGGTATTGCAGACGATGCAGAGATTGAATTTCGTTTAGCGAATTTAGATCCAAATGGAAACTGTACTAACGGAATCGATCGTATTGCAAGTATGGAGACATATGTAGGGGATGACGGTTCCAAGTTAAACGCATGGCCACGTAACCGGTACCTGAACGTTTGGGTAGTGCGAACAATTTCAAATGGTGCAGCGGGATATGCCTACTTACCGGGAGGAGCTCCTACGGCAGCGGTTGACGGAATTATTATTGTATCAACATATGTTGGTAGTATCGGCAGCGGTAATCCAACTACAGGGCGTGCATTAACTCACGAGATCGGACATTTTTTGAATTTGCAGCATTGCTGGGGAAGTACCAATAATCCGAACGTTGCATGTGGTAATGACGGTGTTAGCGACACGCCGGTAACTAAAGGCTGGACTAGTTGTAATCTAACCAATAATGCTATTTGCAACGCAAACGTATCTGAGAACGTACAGAATTTTATGGATTATTCGTACTGCTATCGTATGTTTACTGCCGGTCAGTGTACTCGTATGCGCGCTGCGTTGAATAATAGCGCAGGACAGCGCAATCAATTGTCAACTTCAACTACACATACTGCAACCGGAATATTAAATAATCCGCCTAACACTTGTGCACCAAAGGCCGATTTTACTCCTGTAGACAAGCGTTTCGTTTGCGAGGGTGGTTCTGTAACGTTCAGTGATCTGGCGTGGAATGGACCGGTAACTTCATGGAGTTGGCAATTCCCGGGTGGTTCACCATCAACTTCCACCGACTCTATTCCTACTGTACAATACAACACTGCGGGAAGTTATGCGGTAACATTAACAGTTGCAAATGCTGCAGGAAGTAATTCAATCACGAGAACAGGACATGTTGTTGTCTCTCCGACAACAGCGCAATATTCAACTAACCCGTATACCGAAGGTTTTGAAAATGCAACCAACGTAACACAGGATTGGGTTATTATCAATCCACAAGGTAACGGATGGGTTCGTTCTACTTCTGCGGCAGCAACAGGTTCTGCATGTATGCGTCTAGATAATACAACGGCAATGTTGGGGACGATAGATGAAATGATGAGCCCGTCTCTGAACCTCTCTGCAATCGGAGCAACGAGTATGACCTTCAAAGTTGCATTTGCGCAGCGTCAAACAGGAGATGCAGATAAATTACGTGTATTGGTTTCTACTGATTGCGGCGCTACGTGGAGTCAGCGTTATTCAAAAACAGGAGCAACATTAAGTACAGCTAACGCTACCACCGCTGCTTATGTGCCTAATGCAGCGCAATGGCGAACGGAAACGGTAACGTTTACTTCAGCTATGCAAAACGCTGCAAACGTTCGCGTGAAATTCGAATTTACAAGTGATGGCGGTAACGATATTTGGATTGATGATATCAATCTGAACGCTCCAACGTCCGTAAACGCACCTGAAGCCGGTGTTAATGCGTTCACTGTTTTCCCTAATCCAACTAATGACAATACATTGATTGCATTCAATTTGGAAAAGCAAGAGAACTTGCAAATTCTTGTGTTAGATATGACCGGTCGTGAAGTAATGAACGTGTTCAATGGTTCAATGCCTGTTGGTAATCATCAGATTCCGCTTAACGTGAGTACATTGAGTGCAGGAACATATTTCATTCGAGTTGAAATGAACGACGGACGAGCCGTAACGCAGAAATTACTGGTACAGTAAAATACTGAGATACAAAAAGGGTGGTCATGAATAAGTGACCACCCTTTTTTATGCTGTAAAATTACTTCGATTTAAATTCAGCAAGAATAGATACGCATCCGTGTGCCTGTCCGTTTCCGCTGCACTTCTTTTCTCTAACAATAAACACTTTAGTACGGTCATGATACTGGTTCGGACGTGTATCTATTCTTGCTGTGCAGTTCCTGTTTTTATCTATACCAACTTTTTCCACAACACTCTGGTTTCGAGCGGATAAGTAATGTAAGTTAAAATTTATTAGTTCGAATATAAGCCATGCCGGGTACCCATATAGAATGCGCGGAACCTTTCTTAATTTGTGCTATTGACACGGCCCAATAAAAATTTCGATTACGCCGGTTATGATCTATGTGGAATTCACGGTAAGGAAAAGAGAGGAGGCACCTCTTTCTTGCCGATAACTTTTAATTCTCGCAACATTTTGTCGATTCAGGACTAATGCGCTTCCAGCCAGTTTTTACCTATCCCCATGCCCACTTCAATCGGAACGTCCATTGTTAATGCATTTCGCATGCCATCTTCAATTAGAGGTTTCACGCGATCAACTTCTGTTAGCGGGACATCAAACACTAATTCATCATGTACCTGAAGCAACATTTTAGTTTTAAATCCGCCTTCTTTTAATTCACGATGAATGCGAATCATCGCCAGTTTAATCATATCTGCAGCACTGCCTTGAATCGGCGCATTAATAGCATTACGTTCTGCGAATCCGCGAACTACTGCATTAGCAGAATTGATATCACGTAAGTAACGACGTCTTCCTAAAATCGTCTCCACGTATCCGTGCTCTTTTGCAAATGCAATTTGTCCATCCATATATTCTTTAATGGCTGGATATTGCATGGAATACTGACCGATAATTTCTTGTGCTTCTTTACGCGGAATATTCAGTCGTTCTGCTAATCCAAATGCAGAGATGCCGTAAATAATTCCAAAGTTCACCATCTTCGCATTACGACGCATATCGGAAGTAACAGCATCCAATTGCACATCGTAAACACGTGCAGCTGTCGCCGCATGAATGTCATGTCCGCTCTTAAACGCTTCAATCATATTGTGCTCTTTGCTTAACGAAGCAATGATGCGCAATTCGATCTGCGAATAATCTGCTGAAAGTAACACGTGATGTTCATCGCGTGCTATAAATGCTCTACGAATTTCACGACCTTTCGATGTACGAATAGGAATGTTTTGCAAGTTGGGATTATCGGAACTCAATCGTCCTGTTGCGGCAACCACCTGATTGAAACTGGTATGTAGGCGTCCTGTTGCAGTGTTTACCATCAGTGGCAACGCGTCAACGTATGTGTTTTTTAGTTTCACAACTTCACGATACTCCAATATCTTGTTGATGATCGGATGCTTCCCGGCTAACTTTTGCAAGATATCTTCACCGGTAGCGTATTGCCCTGTCTTTGTTTTCTTCGGCTTCTCTGCAACCTTGAGCACTTCAAACAAAATGTCTCCAACTTGTTTTGGTGATGATACATTGAAAGGAGTGCCGGCCATTTGTTGAATCTCTTGATCGAGCGCAATAATTTCTTTTTCTAGATCGGCAGAGTAGAGGTGAAGTGCTACAGTATCTAACCGAATGCCTTCTTGCTCCATGGCCGCCAGAACGGGCATCAGCGGCATTTCAACTTCGCGGAATAATTTTTCCGTTCCGTTTTCTTGCAACATCGGAGCAAAAGCATCTTTCAACTGCCACGTTACATCGGCGTCTTCAGCAGCATATGCTGTGATAACGTTTAACGGCACATCGCGCATGCTTAATTGCGTTTTACCCTTTTTACCGATTAGCGTTTCTATACTTACAGGCTTGTAGTGTAGATATGTTTCAGAAAGCACATCCATGTTGTGGCGCATATCCGGTTGAATCAGGTAATGTGCGATCATGGTATCAAACATTGAACCTCGTACTTGAATGCCGTAGCGCGTCAAAATATTATAATCGTACTTAATATTTTGTCCGACTTTAATAACGTGATTACTTTCCAGCACCGATCTAAATTCTTCAAGAATCTGTTGCGCTTCGTTGGGATCCGCCGGAATAGGCACATACCAGCCTTCATGCGCTTTCCATGAAAATGATAAGCCTACAATTTCAGCAGTTAGCACATCAAGTCCCGTAGTTTCTGTATCAAAAGCAAAAGCGGGTTGTGCGTTTAAAAGTTGAATGAGATGATCGCGTTCCGTTTTAGTTTGTGCAAGATGATACTGATGCGGCACAGTATCTATCGTTTTCATCAACGGTGTTGTTTCAACTTCCGGTTCTTCTACCTCAGCTCCGGTGTTGCCGAAAATGTCCATCTGTCCCGGTTTCGTTTTTTTAGAAACAGCAGTGGCGTCTTCTTCGGTAGCATTGTCGCTCATGGTTACGCCTAATAATTGTTGCGCCAAGCGACGGAATTCCAATTCATTTAAAACCTGTTCCAGTTTTTCACGATTGTATTCACGAGCAACTAACTCTTCTTCCACAAATGGAACGGGCGCATCAATAATAATTGTAGCTAACTTTTTCGAGAACAAAGCTTGCTCTTTATGTAGCTCTACTTTTTCTTTCAGTTTACCTTTCAATTGATCGGTGTTCTGTAAAAGGTTTTCAACGGAACCAAATTGTTGAATGAGAGAAGTCGCTGTTTTTTCACCAACACCCGGAACACCCGGAATGTTATCCACGGCATCACCCATCAAACCTAAAATATCAATAACTTGTTCGGGACGTTCAATTCCGTAACGGGCGCACACTTCTGCAACGCCCAGTTTTTCAGGAGGTCCGCCTTTGTAACCCGGTTTGTAAATGAAGATGTTGTCGCTTACCAACTGACCGTAATCTTTATCCGGTGTCATCATGTACGTAACAAATCCTTTTTTGGAAGCTTCTTTGGCTAACGTCCCGATGATATCGTCTGCTTCAAATCCATCTGATTTCAGCGTGGTAATATTTAGTCCTTCCAACAAATCAAAAATGTAAGGCAAAGACGCCGCCAAATCTTCCGGCATCTCCTCGCGATTGGCTTTGTATTCGGTGTATTCGGTATGACGAACAGTTGGTTCTGCCGTGTCGAATACAACGGCAATGTGCGTGGGTTGTTCTTTTTTTATGACGTCGAGTAACGTATTGGTAAACCCAAAAACTGCGGATGTATTTAAACCTTTGGAATTAACGCGTGGATTATTGCTGAATGCGAAATAGGCGCGATAGATAAGAGCGAATGCGTCGAGCAGAAGTAATTTTTTCATGCGAAATATTTTAAACTAAAATACGGTTTTACGAGCCGGCTAAAAACCAGACGGCCCGGGCATTTCTGCTCCCGGGCCGCCGGCGGAAACTACTACTAAGGGAAATCTTAACGCGTTCCGCGCGCTTCCTGACTTTGATTACTGTGCCAGGAATTATATTCTTCGATGTATGCCTGCATTTCTGCAAACTCCATCTTTTTATCTTCTGCATTGATCTTAGCAACTAATTCGCTGTGATCACTCATCAATTCCACCGACAACCTTTTAAATTTATTGCCTTTCAACTTCACTAATTCGTTGCTTACACCGTCATTCTTTTCAACGTAGTGTTCTTTTTCTACTACCGTTTGGTCTCCGTGGTAAACCTCGAACTGATGTTCGAAGATAAGAATTCTACCTGAAGTAACCACTTTTAAAAACACCATTTCTCCATCCAATTTGCGCGTAAGAAATTGAGTGCCGTCCAAACTGTAACCTTTTACCTGCTCAGGCTTGTAGGTTTTGCTGGTTTCGCCCTGTTTCAAAATCACTTTTGCGAACAAAGGCAGTTCCTTTTTGGTGTTTACCTTAATGTCTCCACGGACGGTATCTCCCGAATTCAGGATGACGTAGCCCGACTTATACATCATTTCAGCTGTGGAGGCGATGCTGAAACCAAGCGCAATGAATAAAAAGAGGAGTTGTTTTTTCATAGCTGTACTGACACTTCATCAAAGAAAGTGCACCAACATCAATAAAAAAACATCGTGTCAACATCTCTGCTTAAATGTTAATAAGTAGTTGAAAACCGATTTACTGTGCAGGAGCCGGTTGTTCATTGAAAAGAACATCCAACACCACATGTCCCACAGCCCCCAGAGTGCCTTTGTCAATATATTCCATGCTGTCGGAGTGTCGGTGATGAAAATGCCCGTAGTCCATGCGTTTGGGGTCGTAATGCACGATGTCTATTGCAGGAATTCGTGCATACATATTGATAAACAAATGATCATCGGTAGTTTGTCCTACGATGTTGTTGACGAAATAATTGCCATAACCCAGATTGGCTGCTGCACTCCATACTTTCTCCACAATCCCGGACGCGAAATACACCGATGTTCCTTCGCGAGGGAACACCGCGTCTTTAGCACCAACCATGTCTAACAATATCGCGTAGTCCGCTTTATAACCTTGAGGACGATTCTGTGCCCAATATTGTGAACCTAAGCACCAAGTTTCTGCATCTCCGCCCGGATCACCGTTGTCTTCTCCGTCCACCAATAAGATATCTACTCCAATGCCCGGATCATTTTGCGCAATTACACGTGCAATTTCCAACAGTACGCCAACTCCGCTACCGCCATCATTGGCACCGGGAATGGGTTCCGATTGTCGCACGCTGTCGCGATCGGCACGGGGGCGGGTATCCCAATGCGCCAATAACAATACACGGCGTTCGCGTTCTTTATGAAATTGGCCGAAGATGTTGCTAAGCGTAGCCTTGCGCCCGTCGTAAAAAGTAACCGGTGCGTTTTGCAGGCTCACTTCCAATCCGTACGATTTCAATTTTTGAGTCATCCAGCTTGCACACGCTGCATGTTCAGTTGTTCCCGGTACACGCGGACCAAAGTCCACTTGTTTTTGAATAAACGCGTAAGCTGAATCTACATTGAACACAGGCGCCTTAACACGCGGCGTTGTTTTTACAGTAGCGGTATCTTTAGGGTCATTTCCTTTCGGTTCATTACTGCACGACGTCCAAATCATCACGCAGGTGAAAATGATAACCGCGCTTAGCTTTTGATTTCCCATGAGGTTTCTTGCTTTCCGTCTTTTAATACAATGTTCAATTTTGCGAGTTCATCGCGAATTAAATCGGATGTGCCGAAATCCTTGCGTGTACGTGCATCCGCACGCATACGAATGATCAATTGCATCAGCCCATCCGTTGTGCCCGACTGATCTTCCATGATGTCGTCCTTAAGTCCTAATACATCGTGAACAAATGCAGACAACAAGTTGCTTAATGATGACTTATCTTCACTTGTAATGAACTCTTTTCCGTCATTAACGGAATTGATATATCGAACAACGTCAAATAGTTCTGCAATAAGCACGGGTGTATTGAAATCGTCATCCATCGCAGCATATAAACGTGATTGTAGCTGCGGAATGTCGTATGTTGTTTTATCACTTACCGGAACATTGCCCAATGTTTTCAGAGCTTCCATCAATCTGCGGAATCCTTTTTCAGATGCTTGCAATGCTTCATTGGAGAAGTCGAGTGTACTGCTGTAATGTGTTTGCAACATGAAAAATCGAACGGTCATTGGAGAATAACCTTTGTCGAGCATAGGGTGTTTATCGCCCAGTAACGCCAATGATGGTGAGGCTCCCGGAGATTTCGGATCCAATTGTAAACCGGTAAACAGCTCTACAGGCAAAAATGAATTGCCTAACGACTTCGACATTTTTTGTCCATTCACCGTAAGCATATTGGTGTGTATCCAATAGTTGACAGGAGCGGTGTTGCAGCAACCTACGTTCTGTGCAATTTCATTCGTGTGGTGAGTTGGAATTAAATCCATGCCACCACCATGTATATCAAAACGGTCGCCCAAATATTTGCGGCTCATGGCGGAGCATTCAATGTGCCATCCCGGAAAACCTTCTCCCCATGGCGAATTCCAGCGCATGATGTGTTCCGGTTTTGCTTTCTTCCACAATGCAAAATCCAATCGCCCTTTCTTTTCACCTTGTCCATCGAGGTCGCGGGTGTTATTCAATTGCTCTTCCAGCGAACGACCTGATAATGCTCCGTAGTTATTATTACCGATAAATTTTTCTACGTCAAAGTAAATGCTCCCGTTGCTTTCGTAAGCCAGACCATTTTTTATGATCTGTTGTGTCATTTCAATTTGCTCGATAATATGTGCCGTTGCTGTGGGCTCAATTGACGGAGGTATTGCATTAAACATTGCCATCACTTCATGAAAACCTGTGGTATAGCGTTGCACTATTTCCATAGGCTCCAAGCGTTCAGCACGTGCTTTGCGCGCAATTTTGTCGTCACCTTCATCGGCATCACTTTCCAAATGACCGACATCAGTGATGTTGCGGACGTAACGCACTTTGTAACCCAAATGAATGAGGTAGCGGTAAATGATATCGAAGGAAATAAAGGTGCGGCAATTGCCCATATGAACATCGCTGTAAACGGTTGGTCCGCAAACGTACATGCCTACGTAACCGGGTTCAATGGGTTGAAATACTTCCTTTTTACGGGAAAGCGTATTCTGAATTTGAAGTTGATGCGGT
Source organism: Bacteroidia bacterium (assembly GCA_044344795.1). GTDB lineage: Bacteria > Bacteroidota > Bacteroidia > Palsa-965 > Palsa-965. Next base: position 67,402 of record JBIJCF010000004.1, read on the forward strand.
TTCATAAATTTCGATTGCCCAAATTTACCGATAAAGATGAGGGAAGCACATAAAAAAACAGGGTAACCTTTCGGCTACCCTGTCACTCCTGAAAGTTTGGGATTATTTGCTGTCCACAGGCAGCGGACCGTCGCCAACGTATTTGCCGCCCTTGTAAAGTTTTATTTGCATCAATTTTCCGTTGTTGTCGTAAACGCGCTCTTCACCTTCCATTAGCTTACGATTCTTGAAAGTTCCTTTCATGGAAATCTGCCCGTTTTTATACAGAATCCAATAGCCTTCACCGGTGAATTGCCCTGTGTTCGGCTTGTTCGCATTGTCAGTTACAGTTGGACCAGTTCCTTTAATTTCTTTTTCTTCCGGAGCTTTTTCCGGTGTTGTTACCGGCTTCTTCGGTTCATAAGTCTTCGTTTTAGCAGGATCAATGTTACCACTCGCAAAATATGTTTCCTGAATCAGTTCACCATTTTCATTATATTCTTTCTTCCATCCTTCTTCTTTTCCTTCTTTTAAGTTTACTTCGATCGCTACTTTACCATTCGGATGATAATAAACCTGCTTGCCATCCCGCTTTCCAAGCTGACTGTAATTGAACTGCTGACGCGGAACACCATCTTCGTAATATAAGGTGTAATCACCAACCCAGCGAGTTCCAACCCATGTGCCTTCTTCTGATTTCTTGCCATTTTCGTGATACATCACAGCATGGCCATTCGGACGGTTGTTTACGAAAGTCAATTCGCTTTTCTTAGCGCCGTTCGGATAATATTCAATCCAAACACCGGTTTTTTGGCTGTCTTTATAACGACCTTCTTCCACTTTAGCAGTAGATGCATACTTCGGGTCTTTCTTGAAAGCTCCGGTAATGATCCACCATCCCTGGCGTTTACCGGCTCCGTCGGTTTGATTGATGGTGTCCGATTCAGCCGCAACTGCAGAACCGTAACTAGCGATCATAGCGAGGATACTGAGGAAGAGTACCAATTTTTTCATCTGCACATTTGTTTCTAATTCCTAGAACTTAGGTTAGTCTACGAAAATACTGCCAAAGCATCTATTTTGCTATAAGATTTCGACAAATCCTCTAATTATATCGACAGATATGAGACGAAAGCCTATATAGACATGTTCATTAGTGCTATACGCAACACATATGCCTACGGTTTCATTTCCCGATAATATTTTTCAGGTTACTGATCATGTCGTCAGTCATTCGGCTAAGATCGAATTGCGGTTTCCACCCCCAATCTTCCGCAGCTTTTAGATCATCAATGCTTTGTGGCCAACTATCGGCAATAGCCTGGCGGAAATCCGGGGCATAGCTGATGCTGAAATCGGGCACATGGCGACGGATATCAGCGGCAATTTCTTCAGGATTAAAACTCATGCCCGCCAAATTGTACGAACTGCGGGTTTTAATGCGGTCAGCCGGACTTTCCATCACTTCAATAGTGGCGCGGATCGCGTCGGGCATATACATCATGGGCAACGTGGTGTTTTCATTCAGAAAGCACTTGTATTTCCCCGTTTTTAGTGCCTCATGATAAATGTGCACGGCGTAATCCGTTGTGCCTCCGCCGGGAGCGGATTTCCAGCCGATCAAGCCCGGATATCGCAAGCTACGGGTGTCCACACCGTATTTCTTGAAATACCATTCGCACCAACGTTCACCGGCAAATTTGCTGATTCCATAAACTGTGGTGGGTTCGATAACGGTGAACTGCGGCGTGTTAACTCGCGGAGTTGTCGGACCGAAGACAGCAATGGAACTGGGCCAGTATATTTTTTTGATGTGTCCTTCTTTGGCGAGTTCCAGCACATGAAATAAACTTTCCATGTTCAGCTTCCATCCGAACTCCGGATTTTTCTCCGCAGTGGCTGATAAAAGTGCCGCCAACAAGTACACTTGCGTAATATTTTCCTTTTTAACGATCTCAAAAAGTTTGTTCTTATCCAGTGCGTCCATTTGCACATACGGACCAGCCTGTGAACCATCATCTACTTTCAAATCGGATGCAAACACGTTGTCGTGCCCATAAATGCGACGCAGTTCCACCACCAGTTCCGTTCCTATTTGTCCGGAGCTTCCAATAATCAGAATTCGTTCTTTGCTCATGAGAATTACTTCAAAATGTTGTGGCGTAAAGTTGTGAAATACCTACGAGATTTTACTCATGCCGGTTAATATTCCGCAGGATGCTGTGCGTATGACAACAATCAGCCCTTAGATGCCGCGTTGTTCCTTAATTTTGCAAAAAAATAGAATGCCATGTCCGTATTAGTGAATCGTGTTTCCCGACAAGAGATGCGCAAACGTTTGATGGAAGAGCCTTTCCGTCGTGTTACGCTTTCGTTTTATCGTTACGTCATTCTTGATGATCCTCAGGCTATGCGTGATGCGCTATGGAAAGAATGGTCGGCGATGAATGTGTTTGGTAGAATTTACGTGGCACGCGAAGGCATCAACGCACAATTGAGCGTTCCTGAATTTCATTTCGATGCGTTTCGAAAGTCTATTGACGCTCGGCCTGAATTTAAAGATGTGCCGTTCAAAATTGCCGTAGAAGATGACGGGAAGTCTTTCTTTCGATTAACGATTAAAGTGCGGAAGAAAATTGTAGCTGATGGATTGGCAGATGATACGTTTGATGTAACAAATGTGGGCAATCATTTATCTGCAGCGGAATTTAACGCAGCATTGGAACAACCCGAAACGATTGTGGTTGATATGCGCAATCATTACGAAAGTGAAGTAGGGCGTTTTGAAGGCGCGATTTTGCCCGAAGCCGACACTTTTAAGGAAGAGTTGCCTATGGTGTTGGATAAATTAAAAGGGCAAGAGGACAAGAAAATATTGATGTATTGTACCGGTGGCGTGCGCTGCGAGAAAGCAAGTGCGTGGTTAAAGCATCATGGATTTAAAGATGTCAATCAATTGTACGGAGGCATCATTGAGTATGCGCGTCAGGTGAAGACGACTCAGCTGCCGACAAAGTTCATCGGCAAAAATTTCGTGTTTGATGAACGCTTGGGTGAACGCATCACGAATGATGTGTTGGCACACTGCCACAATTGTGGTACGCCGGCAGACGATCATTTAAATTGTACGAATCAGGATTGTCATGTGCTGTACATTCTTTGCCCGAAATGTAAAGAAGAAACGCAAGGCTACTGTTCACCGGAATGCAAAGCCTGGGACGAATTGCCGGTAGAAGAAAAGAAGCAACGGCGCGCAGAAGGTAAGGTAGTAAGAGCCGGATCTTTTTATCACAGTAAGTTGAAGCCGGCGTTTACACGACGAAAGTCAGATTAAGCAACGAGCGCTTATGACTTTTGTCATTGACCATTTGTGTCTCTCACAATAGTTTTGGATGAAATAAATCATCCATTATGCCTATTTATCATAAACTCGGTGCGTTTCCGGCTAAACGTCATACCGTTACGAAAAACGAAAAGGGTAATTTCTTGTATGAGCAGTTGTTCGGAACAGAAGGTTTCAACAATCATTCGTCGTTAACGTATCACATTCACCGTCCGACGCAGATTAAAGAAATTGTGAAGTCGACAGATGTGTCTCCGAAAATTGCGATTCCAAAGAACATTCGTCCAATGTTGTTGCAGGGCTTTCAGGTGCCACCGAAAGATGATTTTTTAGAAAGTCGTGTTCCGGTATTAGTAAACGGTGATTGTATCATCGGGTTAGCGGCGCCGCGTAAAAGTTTGCGCAATTATTTTTATAAAAACGGTGATGCTGATGAAATGCTTTTCATCCACAAGGGGAAAGGGAAGTTGCGCACGTTCATGGGCAATATCGATTTTGAATACGGCGATTATCTGATCATTCCGCGTGGTATGATTTATCAGATCGATTTCGAAACCGAAGACAACCGTATTTTTTACGTGGAAAGCTACGCGCCGTTCTTCACACCGAAACGTTACAAGAGTTCTTCGGGGCAGTTGCTGGAACATTCACCGTTTTGTGAGCGCGACATGAAGTTGCCGACGGAATTGGAAACGTTTGATGAGAAAGGCGACTTCCTCATGAAAATCAAGAAAGAAGGTATGTTGCATGAATTGGTGTATGCTACACATCCTTTCGATGTCGTGGGTTGGGACGGATACAATTTCCCTTGGGGCTTTTCCATTCATAATTTCGAACCGATTACCGGACGAGTGCACTTGCCTCCGCCTATCCACCAAACATTCGAAACATCAACATTCGTAGTGTGTTCGTTTGTTCCTCGTATGTACGATTATCATCCGTTGGCCGTTCCTGCACCATACAATCACAGTAACATCGATTCAGACGAAGTGTTGTATTACGTGGACGGTGATTTCATGAGCCGTAACAACATTGAACAAGGACACATCACGTTACATCCGAAAGGCATTCCGCACGGACCGGCGCCGGGAGCTATGGAGCGCAGCATTGGCCAAAAGGATACGCAAGAATTGGCAGTGATGGTGGACACCTTCCGTCCCCTGATGATTACTGAAGAGGCGTTGAAAATAGACGACGGTAAGTACTACAAAACCTGGGTTGATTAAGGATGATTTACGTCAGGTGTTATTGTTTGCCGCGTAAATCTTGCTAAATTTAAGTATGAATGAAATGAGAATCCTGTTATTGTCTCCGCACAGCAGAGCGATGTGGTCACGTTCGTGAGGTTTTGTTAGAAGATAATTTTCATGAACACAACTATTATAAAAACATACTACAAATGGCTAATGAAATAAAAAATGTAGAATACGGATTAGATAAAATATTTGAAGGTGCTCAGGATTTTCTTCCGTTGCTCGGAACAGACTATGTAGAATTTTACGTAGGCAATGCGAAGCAATCAGCACACTTTTATAAAACAGCTTTTGGTTTTCAATCTTGTGCTTATGCAGGTTTGGAAACCGGTGTACGCGATCGCGCGTCTTATGTACTGTCGCAGGGAAAAATTCGTTTGGTGTTAACAACACCATTGAATAGCGAATCGCCGATTGCGGAGCATATCAAGAAACACGGTGACGGCGTTAAGGTGATTGCATTGTGGGTAGAAGATGCTACTAAAGCATTTGAAGAAACGACAAAGCGAGGCGCAAAGCCTTTCATGACGCCCACTTTGGAAAAAGACGAGCACGGAGAAGTGATTCGTTCCGGTATTTATACGTACGGTGAAACAGTTCACATTTTTGTAGAACGTAAAAAGTATGACGGTCTGTTTTTGCCGGGTTATAAAAAGTGGGAATCGGACTACAATCCTTCTCCGGTTGGATTGAAATTCATTGATCACATGGTAGGCAATGTGGGTTGGGGAGAAATGAATCAGTGGGTGAAATGGTACGAAGATGTGATGGGCTTTGTGAATTTCTTATCGTTTGACGATAAAACCATTCACACCGAATATTCGGCATTGATGTCGAAGGTAATGTCTAACGGCAACGGACGTATTAAGTTCCCGATTAACGAACCTGCTGAAGGCAAGAAAAAATCGCAGATTGAAGAGTATTTGGATTTCTACGAAGGTTCAGGCGTGCAGCACATCGCGGTGGCAACGGATGATATCATTAAAACGGTTTCTGAGTTGCGCGCACGTGGTGTAGAGTTTTTATCTGCTCCTCCGCATTCTTATTATGAAGCAATTCCGGCACGTTTAGGTGAACACATGAAGATGATGAAAGAAGACATCAGTGTGTTGGAGAAGCTCAGCATTTTGGTGGATGCCGATGAAGAAGGATATCTCTTGCAGATTTTTACTAAGCCTGTGGAAGATCGTCCGACGTTGTTTTATGAAATCATTCAGCGTATGGGTGCTAAAGGATTTGGTGCAGGAAACTTCAAAGCCTTGTTCGAATCAATTGAGCGCGAACAAGAGAAGCGCGGCACGTTGTAGTTTACGTTGCATAATAACAGAAAAGGCTATCCTGGGGGATGGCCTTTTTTATTCGTGTTGTCGTGGTAAAAATGTAATTTGGTAGTGTGAAGAAAATAGGTAAATACTTGTTGGTTGTTGCCGGTGTAATCGGTTTCATCTTTGGCATTTGGTGGTTCGGATTTCGCGAATCGGGTTTAATGCAAACGCGGGTGTTGTCATCTGCAGGTGCGCAATATCAATTAAGCTTGCCCGGCGTTATGAGTCCCGCGCCGCAATTGAATGACAATGCATCACTGCAATATGCAGATGCAGGTGCTGAGTTGTACTTGGTAATAATTGACGATTCCAAAGACAAGATTACTTCATTTGGTCTCGACTACGATTTGGATACCTACATGAAAATTGCGTCGCGCAATATTGATAGCGTTGGTGTATTTGTAAATACAAAAAAGGAAATCAATAATTTACTGGCATTACAAGCGACCATCGTTCGTAAACAAGGCGGAAATGAAATCACCTATTGGTTAACGTGCGTAGAGTCTGAAAAATTCTTTTACCAGCTATTACTCTGGACACCAACAGCACGATTAGAGTCGAATCGTGAAACGATGGAGGCTATCATTGCCTCGTTTAGCGAGTAACTCCTTACTACAACGTTTTAATGCTGAGTTCTTTCAATTGATGTTCGTCAATGATACTTGGCGTATCAATCATCACATCGCGACCTGAATTATTTTTCGGGAAGGCGATGAAATCGCGAATAGAATCCGCGCCACCGAATAAGGAGCATAAGCGATCGAACCCGAAGGCAATACCACCGTGTGGAGGAGCTCCAAATTCAAATGCATTCATCAAGAAGCCGAATTGCTCCTGCGCTTCTTCCGGAGAAAAGCCCAGTACGCCAAACATTTTTGCTTGCAAATCTTTATCGAAAATTCGGATAGATCCGCCGCCAACTTCCACGCCGTTAATCACCATATCGTAAGCGTTAGCACGAATGCTACCGTACTCGGCAGGATTATCAAGCTTGGCAATATCTTCCGGCCATGGCGCTGTGAACGGATGGTGCATAGCAAACCAGCGATTTGCTTCTTCATTGAATTCCAACAACGGGAAATCAATCACCCACAAACACGAGAATTTATTTTTGTCACGCAGCCCAAGCTGTGAGCCCATCTCTAAACGTAACTCCGACATGGCTTTGCGTGTTTTGTTTGCATTACCTGCGAGTACTAAAATCAAATCGCCGGGTTGTGCGTTACATGCAGCAGCCCATTTTTTCAATTCTTCTTCGTTGTAGAATTTGTCAACGGAAGATTTTAACGTGCCGTCTTCATTGTAACGCACATATACCAATCCGGAAGCGCCAATCTGCGGGCGTTTCACGAATTCGGTGAGTTCGTCCAATTGTTTACGTGTGTAAGAAGCAGCGCCTTTTGCACAAATACTTACTACAAGTTCCGCATCATCAAACACTTTGAAGCCTTTATTCTTCACCACATCGTTCAGCTCCACAAAACGCATTTCAAAGCGCGTATCGGGTTTATCGTTGCCATAGTATTTCATGGCATCAGCGTAGCTCATGTGTGGCAATGTGCCGATGTCCACGCCTTTAACGGTTTGGAACAAATGACGCACGAGCCCTTCGAACATATTTAAAATATCTGCGCGTTCTACGAAGCTCATTTCACAATCGATCTGCGTAAACTCCGGCTGACGATCAGCGCGCAAATCTTCATCACGAAAACATTTTACAATCTGGAAGTAGCGATCGAATCCTGCTACCATCAACAATTGTTTGAAGGTTTGCGGTGATTGCGGCAACGCGTAAAACTGTCCCGGATTCATGCGTGAAGGCACGAGAAAATCGCGTGCACCTTCCGGAGTAGATTTTATTAATACCGGCGTTTCAACTTCGATGAATTGTTGGTTGCTGAGGTATTGGCGCGTAGCCTGAGCCACTTCATGACGCAGAATCAAACTATCACGTACTGGATTGCGGCGCAAATCGAGATAGCGATATTTCATGCGCAAATCATCACCGCCATCGGTTTCATCTTCAATAGTAAACGGAGGTGTTTTCGCGGTGTTGAGCACTGTTAATTCCGAAACAATGATTTCCACATCTCCGGTTGGTATTTTCGGATTCTTGTTTTCGCGTTCGCGCACAGTGCCTGCCACGCGCACCACAAATTCACGACCCAACGTTCGCGCTTGCTCGCACAATGCTGCATTACCGGCCATGTTGAATGCCAATTGCGCAATGCCATAACGATCGCGCAAATCGATGAAGGTCATTCCCCCGAAATCGCGTGAGGTTTGCACCCATCCGCAGAGATTAACTTCTTTTCCGGCATCAGCAAGGCGTAATTCGCCACAGGTATGTGAACGCAGCATAGTAGTAGTATTGAAGAGGTGCGAAATTACGAAACCTTGCGGGAGTATCACGACTTACTTGCGTCGTTCTCTGAAAAACGTGGTCATTAGTTCGGCACATTCCGTTTCCAACACACCGCCGGTAATTTGTGTTTTCGGATGCAAAAGCGAATTTCCAAATCGGGCATAGCCTCTTTTGGGATCGTGTGCGCCAAATACAATTTTGGGGATTTGCGACCATTGCAAGGCGCCGGCGCACATTACGCAAGGTTCCAGTGTAACATAAAGCGTACACTCGGTTAAGTATTTTCCTCCAATGGCTGATGCCGCAGCTGTGATCGCCTGCATTTCAGCGTGTGCGGTGACATCGTTGAGTTGCTCCGTTAGATTGTGTCCGCGGGCAATGATTTTGTCTTGCCACACAATTACGGCACCTACGGGAACTTCTTCCGCATCAAAGGCTTTGCGCGCTTCTTTCAATGCTTCACGCATGAAATGTTCGTCGGAAAAGATGGTCAACTCCATGTGCGAATATACTTGTTGTGCAACAAAAAAACGGTTGCCGTTACGACAACCGTTCTGTTTATTAATCGCGCATTTTACGCTTTTTCTTTTCTTTCTTTTTTGTTGGTGGCGGCGGCGGCGGCGGAGTTGGAATCGGTTTAATTCCAAAGTCCTCGCGCACTTCTGCTTTCGGCGGATTCACCGGATTGCCGTCTTCTTTCATCTCCACAATTTCATACCCCAGTTTCGTCAAACGATCGTGCAGCTTGGTTTTGTCGCCTACCATCATGATCACCATGTTTTGTGTGCTCAACCACTTTTTTGCTAAAGCATCAATTTCAGATTTTGTAATGTTCTTCAAAATCTCAGCCTGCTGTTCGTTGTAGTTGTCGGGCAGGTTGTAATCGATGATGCGCTTCAAGTAAAACAACTTCTGGTACTGCTCTTCATAAGCCAATGCTTCTTTCTGAGAGATGGCTTTTTTCATGTACTTCAACTCGTCTTCGTTAATACCTCCGTTCGCATAGTTGTCCATGATGTTGATGAAGGAAACAATCACGCTGTCCGTAGAATTCCAACGGAATCCGCCTGATGCGACAAACGTTCCGGTATAGTTGCTACCGTTAAATCCGGTGCGTGTTCCGTAGGTCCATCCTTTGTTTTCACGCATCTCCAAATTCACACGACTATTGAAATGCCCGCCCAACGGATAGTTCATCAAGCCGACACGATAAAATTCTCCGGTTGCATCGTACGGTAAGCCCATACGACCGATACGAATTTCAGATTGAGCTGCATCTTTTTTATCGTACAGATAAATCTTCGTTTTCATCGCAGCATATTTCGGTGCGAAGTCGGCGTTGGTTTTGATCACCGTGTTTTTATTCTGCCAGGTGTTAAGAAAACCTATCTTGCCGACGATGCCATCTTTGCCGAGATCAGATACTACAATCAGTTTGGAAATGTTCGGAGAGAACATTTTGTTGTAGTAATCTTTTACATCTTGAAGTGTGATGGAATTCACGGTTTCTGCAGTTCCGGAACGCGGAGTGCCCAAAATGTGATCAGCTCCGAAAATCATGCGATTGAAGATGAAGTCGGCCATCGCACCGGGCTGTGTGCTCATATTGGCAATGCCTTCGAGCTGTTGCTTTTTCACCATGTCAAATTCCGATTGATCGAATTTCGGCATGAATAATTTTTCCTGCAGTAATGCTAATGTCGCATCAAGGTTACGCGTAAGTGAATTGATATAAATCGTGAATTCATCATTATCGGAACCAATGCTGATGCTGCTTCCGAGCAATTCCAACTCTTCTTCAATACCTGCTGCCGAATGTTTTTCGGTGGATTGATCCAACATACGCGCCAATAATGAAGCGATACCCGCTTTAGAAGGATCTTCTTGGCGATGCCCTGCTGCAACGGTAATCATCAACATCGTGCGTGGTACTTCGCCAAATTGCGTACCGATAACCGGCATAGTATTCGCGAAGGTGTGGCGCCAAATGGCAGGTGACTTTACAGTAGGAACGGAGCCCGGAGCAGGAATAATACCGCGATCGAAATTATCTGTTGCTTTACGCATCTGTAAATTCTTGTACTCTGCACTCTCCGCAGTACCTACGCGGTATTCAGGAATTTTATAATTGTCGGGACGTGCTTTCAGTTCCGGCTTTCCTTTCGGGTAAACCGTTAACACAACAGCCGGCTTATTTTTGATGTACTTGTTGTACACGCGCATCACATCTTCCTTCGTTACTTTGTTGTAACGATCAATGTCTTTCTGCAACATGTTTGGATTTCCGTTGAACGTCATGTAAGCTGCGAGCATACTGCCTTTTCCTTCCACACTGGATATTTGATCCAATACTGAAGTCTCCACAGACATCTTAAATCGTTTCAAATCATTTTCGCTTACACCTTTCTTTTCGAAGTCGGCCAATGCGACTCGCAATAAGCTATCTGCTTCCTTCGGAGTGTGTCCGGGGAACGTTCGTACGGAGAAAATAATATTACCTGCCAGTTCCTGACAACCGTTATACATGCTTGCACCGCCGGCTACACCGGGCACTACGAATCGATTGTACATCACGGAACCTTTGCCCTGAGATAAAATATTCGTCAGTGCATCTAGCGCAGGTTCGTCTGCATGCCAGGAATGAACGCCCGGCCAAGCTACCGTTAACTGTGGGAAGCGCACATTATCCTCGTAAGAAATCACTCGATCTTTATCCAGCGTTACCATGCGTTTCGGCATGTTCTTTACTTCAGGTCCGCGAGGAATAGAACCGAAATATTTTTCCACCAGCTTCACTACGTTAAGTGTGTTGACGTCACCGGCAACAGTAATCGTTGCATTGTTTGGTCCGTACCAACGCAAGAAGAAGTTTTTAAGATCGCCAACTCCTACACGGTTCAAGTCTTCAATGTAACCGATCGTAGACCAGGAATAGGGATGACCTTGAGGATACATGGCTTCACCTAATTTCTCCCACACTAATCCGTACGGCGCGTTATCGTAACGTTGTCCGCGTTCGTTCTTCACGGTTGCACGTTGCACTTCAAATTTGCGTTGCGTTACCGAGTCGAGCAAGAAGCCCATACGATCTGCTTCCAGCCATAAAGCCAGTTCCAGATTATTGGCAGGAACCGTTTCGAAATAGTTGGTTCGGTCGGTGTTCGTGGTTCCGTTCATGGTTCCACCGGCTTCTGTGATTAATTTAAAATGCTGCTCATCGGCCACGTGTTCAGAGCCCTGAAACATCATGTGTTCGAAGAAGTGTGCAAATCCGGAACGACCTTCCTGTTCGCGAGCAGAACCTACATGGTAGGTAACGTCAACGTGTACAATCGGATCGGAATGATCTTCGTGAACAATAAGGGTTAAGCCATTAGGCAATACATAACGTTCGTAAGCGATCATCATGCCGGATGGCTTTCCGGTGATCGGCGTTACCTTTTCTACCAGCTTTGCTTTACTGCCTGCCTGTGCGAATCCGACAAGGACTAAAGTCAGTGCGGCTGCGGTGAAGATTAGTTTTCTCATAAGACGAATGATTGAAAATCAAATGTAAGCATTCACAACATTAATCGGTGCAGAACTTTGTGACAGGTTGATTGTTGTGTTTAGCGGATTTTAACAAAGACAGGCTCGATTTCCGTGTATCTTTGTAGTCTAACACTTAACTAAACAAAATAGAATTATATGTATCCGGCACCATTAGTAATGCCCATGAAAGCAGAATTGACTGCAGCGGGCTTCGAAGATTTAACAACACCAGAACAAGTTGATGCGGCTGTTAGCCAAAGCGGCACACATTTGATGGTAGTAAATTCTGTTTGCGGTTGTGCAGCTGGAGCTGCGCGTCCGGGTGTAAAAATGTCGTTGCAAGGCGATGGTCCGCGTCCGAATAAATTAACTACTGTTTTTGCAGGATTTGATTCTGACGCTGTGGCTCAGGCAAGAAAGCATTTTACTCCTTATCCGCCATCATCACCGTCTATCGCATTATTTAAAGACGGAAAGTTGGTTCATTTCATCGAGCGTCATCATATTGAAGGTCGTTCTGCAGAAATGATCGCGGAGCATTTGAAACAGGCTTACGCAGAGTTCTGCAACTAAGTAATTACGCATTAAAAAAGCCTCGTTATTCAAAGATGACGAGGCTTTTTTGTTGTTCTATCAATGTTATTTCTTTTCTACCACTTTCGGTACTTTGAAATAATCGCTGTCATATTTAGGAGCATTTTGTAAAACTTCTTTGTGTGATAACGGCGGCTGGACAACATCTTCACGCAAGTGATTCGTTTCTTCCGTCATGTAAATTAATGGTTCGATGCCGTCAGTATTTAATTCATTCAACTTCTCTACGAAGCCCAACATACGATTCATATCGTTGATGATTTTTTGTTCACCTTCCGCCTCAAATTCGAGTCGTGCTAAGTGAGCTACATCCTGAACGGTTTTGCTGTCAATTTTCATAGTGTTGTAATGCTTGTTGAATCGTGTTTCTAACGTTATCGCGTAAAGTTACCAAATCTTTTTCGCCGAGGTGCTTAGTTTCAATCGGAGCGTGAACAGTTACGTAAGCTGTTCCCGGACGACCGAATGCTTTTAAAAACCCGCCGTTTTGCAGCAGCTTCCAGTTATTGTGAAACGTAATAGGTACAACAGGAATATTGTGTTCAATCGCGAGTTTGAAAGCACCATTCTTAAATGGTTTAAGTGCGCCCTTGGATGAAATGGTGCCTTCAGGATAGATGAATACGCTCTTGCCTTCATGCAGCATTTGAGCCGCTTGACGAAAAGCATCATACGAACCCATTCTGCTGCGACGATCCACATAAATATTCATAGGACTACTTCCTTTTCGTACCGGACGAAAAAATATTCTCAAAGCCGGAGCCTTATCAATTTCGGCTTTGCCCATGTACGCAAAGTAATGCGGCATTACCACATAACTGGCCACGATATCGATGTACGACGCGTGATTCGCAACAAAAATGCACGGCGTGGGAAGTTGCTCAACAGGTGTTTCGCGTGTGACTTTAACACGCACCCCGGGAATGATCAGCACCCAACGTGCCCACACACGCATGAGTCGAAATGCGCGCGGGTAACGTTTCGGATCGGTTAATAAAATTCGGAACACCGGATACAGTAGCAGCAGTCCGATGATGAAGTTGAGTATGAATAGTATTTTCCACAGTGCTCGTGGAATCAGGCCGAGGTATTGGCGCATGCGGCAAAGGTACGCATAAGAAAGGTGTGCGCTTTAAGCGGGAATGGCTACTTTTGGGCAGTAATTACAGCATTATGGCAAGAATTCTTACCGGTATTCAAAGTACCAATATTCCGCATCTGGGAAATATTCTGGGCGCGTTAAGTCCTGCAGTTGAACTTTCGAAAAATCTGAATAATCACTGCATTTACTTCATTGCAGATTTGCATTCGCTGACTTCAATTAAAGATGCGGCTTTTCGCAAAGAGAGCGCGATGGCCGTTGCCGCAACGTGGTTGGCATTTGGATTGGATACGGATAAGAATATTCTGTTTCGTCAGAGTGATGTGCCTGAAGTGTGCGAATTGACGTGGTATCTGGGATGTTTTATGTCATATCAGCGTTTGCAATTGGCGCATTCGTTTAAGGATAAATCTGAAAACTTATCTGATGTGAATGCCGGGTTGTTTACTTATCCGGTGTTGATGGCTGCTGATATCTTAATGTACGATACGGAGATTGTTCCGGTTGGTAAAGATCAGAAGCAACATATTGAGTTTACGCGAGATCTTGCCGAAAAGATCAATCACCATTATAATCAAGAGTTGTTCGTTGTTCCTAAAGAGCAGATTGACGAACAAGTAATGGTTGTCCCCGGAACAGATGGTCGTAAGATGAGTAAGTCGTACAATAACTTCATCAATATTTTCTTGCCTGAAAAGGAGTTAAAAAAAGTAGTGGGAAGTATTGTAACTGACTCAACTCCTTTAGAAGAGCCGAAAAATCCCGATACCTGCAATGTATTCGGTTTGTACAAACTGATAGGTACGGCCGAACAGACCAATGTCCTGCGTGAAAAATACCTTGCCGGAAATTTTGGTTACGGTCATGCCAAAGCAGCATTGCTCGAGTTGTTGTTAGATTATTATCGTGAGCCGCGTTCACGTTACAATGAACTTATGAATGATCGTGGTTTATTGGAAGCAGAATTGAAAAAGGGTGAGGATAAAGCGCGAAGCATCGCGACGCCGGTGTTATCACGTGTGAGAACGGCGCTTGGTTTTTAATTAAGGGACCGAAATACTAATCGTTTCGGGACTGCTACCACCGTTGTATGTTTTAGTTTCCAACAAATTACCGTCGACATAAACGTAAAGTTTGTAATCGAAGGTGGCTTCGTTACAATCTACTGTTAATACAGCTGCACTGCCGGGCTTTAGTTGAAGTGATGGCGAACTCCATGAATCGGATGCGGTTGAAGTTACCGTTGTTCCACCGGAAGCATCTGATGTGTAGGTGATAGTGCAAGTAGGTGTTCCGGCAGAAAATTCTCTCACATTAAATGTCACACGACGCAGCACTTCTTCTTTGTTGCATGACGCAAAGAGAATGAGAAATGATATGGCGATACGCAGCGGCATGGTGTAAACTTCGTTTATTTTCGCAACAAGGACCCGTTAATTTTATAAACGGCGATTTCAAATAAGTAGTTGGTGTTATTCCACCATGAGATTGCAGCCGCGAACATCACTGAAATCAAATCGGCCCAATATTTCGAATTGATTTTGGTTGTGCTGCTTTCCAAGGTCGGAAGTTGCTAAGAAGCTACAACTGTATTTATTCGCGAGATCGATGATATTTATTCCGCCGGTTTTTCCTTGCTCAACATAGGTTAACGGGTCATTCATTTCGCGAATTAATATGCGCATCCACGGCGGAGTTTCAAATATTCCGTTTCCTTTGGAATACACCTGCGACAACAATTCGGTCATACCGTATTCGGAATGGATCGCAGGAATATTAAATGCGGTTTTTAATGTGTGATGTAATTCTTCCCGCACCATTTCTTTGCGTTTGCCTTTCATACCGCCGGTTTCCATCACCACAATATGTTGAAGCGGCTGAGGAAATTGTTCGGCTAGATCAAGCAAAGCATACGTGACTCCAAGCAGTAGTACTTTACGTTCGGGTTGTTGACTCAATGCGGTAAGCTGTTGTGCGAGTTCGCTGTAATTACGCAGGTAGAATCCGCTTTCCTCGTGTTTGGAACGACGAATTAACTCGTCAGCCATTACAACGAGAGAGGAACCTTCACGTTCCAGATACGATGGTAACAGCGCGAGGATAGTCCATTCTTTTTCGTCACCGTAAAAATGGCGGAATGCTCGCAAGAAGCTTTCTTGGTATAACGATAATTTGGCAACAGGATGTCTGCTTGTTATGCTGCCGGTGGTTCCGCTGCTGGTGAATATGATTTCCGGCTCTTGCGAAAAACTGTAAATAGTTTGCTGCTTGAAAAACTCAATCGGTAGAAACGGAATATCGTGAATGGTGGTTACCGTTTCGGGTGATTTGTGTTGCAATTCACAGAAGCGACGGTAGAACGCATTGTTGCTGAACTGGTACTGAAAGACTTCCAATGCAACAGCTTCAAAACCGTGTGCACTGTCATCGAACAGTTGAATGTCGCTTCTCATGCGACAAAGTTCTTAAAACAATTGAAACTACGTTTAGTATCCTAACGCGTGCATGATGAGATACGTTCCGGCACCCACTAGTCCTGAAACCGGAATGGTAAGAATCCAGGCCCACAGCAAGTTAACGGTAACGCCCCAGCGCACTGCGCTCAAACGCTTCGTCATACCTACACCGATAATAGAACCGGTGATAGTGTGGGTAGTACTAACAGGAACACCTAGTCCTTGAGAAACACCGTATAACGTAATTGCTCCGGCAGTTTCCGCTGCAACACCTTCCAGCGGTGTCACTTTGGTAATTTTGGTTCCCATCGTTTTAACGATACGCCAACCGCCCATCATTGTTCCTAAGCCGATTGCGGTGTAACAAACCAACGGCACCCAATCAGGAATGTGTTTGATTTTTTCTTTCAACGAGTTGCCGGTGCGCTGTTTGTATTCTGCTTTATATGCGGTGTACGTTTTTCCTTCAGGCAAAGCCACTTTTTCGTTGGTTTTGCTGTCGACGTAGCTTTGTTGCACTTTAGTCCAGCCCGGTTCTGTATGAGCAGGATTAATTGCCATTTGCTGCGCATTGAATACAATTAGTGCTGCAGCAATAATTCCCATTACTTTCTGTGAGTCACTTCCGCCATGTCCGATGGAAAACGCTGCAGAAGAAACAAGCTGTAGTCTCTTAAACCAACGTTCTGCCTTTGAAGGCATACTGCGCTTCGCCATCTGAATGATAAGCACGGTTATGATGTACGCCGTTAGCATCCCGATAATCGGTGCAAGAAAAATGAAGATGAACGTCTTGAAAATACTTTCCTGATTCACCACATCGAAAGACCCGGCGTGAGCAATTGCTGCACCTGCGAATCCACCGATAAGCGTATGCGATGAACTGGAAGGAATTCCATACCACCACGTTAAAAGATTCCAGAAAATAGCAGCGACTAATCCCGAGAAAATTACGGCGAGATTAATACTATCGCTGTGTACAGTCTTAGCGACGGTATCCGCTACTTTCAAATCGAAAATCCAGAATGCAACGAAGTTGAAAACTGCCGCCCACAATACTGCCTGAAAGGGAGTTAGTACTTTGGTGGATACAACAGTAGCAATAGAATTCGCAGCATCGTGGAAACCGTTGATGAGATCGAACGCAATCGCAAGTACGATAATAAGAATAAGTAGAGTCATCGTATGTAACGAGTATTATGCGTATTTCACCAAAATGGTTTGAATCACGTTTGCGGCGTCTTCACATTTGTCAGTAGCAGTTTCTAATGACTGCAGTACTTCTTTGATCTTGATGATCTGAATAGCGTCTTTCTCTTCTTCGAAAAGTTTTGCGATGCCCATGTTGAATACGTCATCTGCGTGATTTTCGAGGCTGTTAATCTTCACACAAGATTCTTTAATTAACATGATTTGTTTCATGTCTTCCAAGTTCCGCACAGCAACATTCAATTCGATAGCGCCTTTCAAGATGACGTCAGCCAACATCACGATAGGCTCGGGAAGTTCTTTGATTTTGTATAAGTCGATTCGCTTTGCAGAGCCATGAATGAAGTCCAAAACGTCATCAATGGCAGACGCTAAGGCGTGAATATCTTCACGGTCAAATGGCGTAATGAAATTGCGACTTAATTCATTAAAAATTAAGTGCGTTAAATTGTCACCCTGATGTTCCAGGTGCTCAATTTCTTTGATTAATTCTTTGCGCTTCTCAGGTTCTACATTAACCAGCTCAACTAATAACTTGGATGTTTTAACCAGATTGCTTGTCGCTTGTTCGAACAGTGGGAAGAACTTGCGGTCTTTGGGTAGTAGGAATTGTAAAAAACTCATCGGTTTGCGATTGCTAGGATAATCTTGTTCAGGGTCAAATTTAGGTTGGTATCCCATGTGAAGTGTTAAGTTAATGTTATTAGTTTGAGAGCCCTTAAAGTACTACTGCATAGCGTATTAGTAATTGAGCTGTACCTGAATTCGCAGGAAATTGCCCTGTTGTGCATTATTTTCTTTGGCTTTATCGGACGTATTGCGATAAGAAATGCAATAGTCAACGGTCAATTCGAAATTTTTGAAAATTAAATACTCGAAACCGAATTCGTATTCATTGACCTTGTAACTGCGCGCGTCGGTATCAATTTTCTTTGCACCATCGAAGTATTGTGCACGCGCAAAAGGAACCAATTGCTCGCCACCTTTCTTCAGTGGAATAAAATAGCTCAATGTGATAAATCCACCTTCCAGATATCCTGTAGTAATGGAATCGTTAGCCGCATTATACATCGGTGTATTACCAATATTATATTCCGCTAAAATCCCGAATGGTTTCGGATACAATACAAACGATGCTGCAGCACGACAATCCAAATACGTCGCATCGCTGTTGGTTTTTGTTCCGGACGACAATTGGTCTTTGCTCATGGTATAGAATCCGGTGTAACCCTGAACGCCGAATTCCACTACCTGATTTTTAATGCCCAACGGATACGACACACGAGAAATTACGTGCAGATTATTGTTGGCTTCTGCTCTGTTAATTCCTTGACCCACGTAGGCTCCGAAGGCGAACATCCCGTAGTCGCCGGAATGTTTCATCGCATTTTTGTTGAGGTCATAAATGTGTTTTTGCACACGTTTGGGAGTGAACATAAAAATTGCTCCAAGGTCGCGTTCTCCCGGTGCAGCGCTATTCAAGGCATCCGCACGTTCCAGTGGCAGTCGGTTAGAACTGGATTGCATGTTTTCGTAGCCAAACGGAATTTTACTTTGCCCGAAGCGAATACGATATACTTTGCCGGTATCAATTGATACATCAAAGTAGGCGTCGCGTAAAGCGGTGTAGTGTAATGCAGTGCCTGCAGTTACTGCAAAATCTGTTTGGATATAAACGAACATACGAGGATGCACATCGCCACTCCACACCAATCGACCACGGCGAATTAACACGCTTCCGTTATTACCAACCGAGCGGTCCAAATCCGACTTCAAATCCGGATTGGTTTCCAATAATCTGTTGTAGCGAATTTGCGTGTAGCCGCGCAGGTTCATCTTCTGATACCAGCTTTTTTTGTCAGCCTGTTTCAGTTTGTTAGTTAGTGTATCCACGTTCTGAGCCTGAACTGCCAGAGAAGCGGTAAGTACTGCTAGGAGGAAGAGTGTACGCATGATTTAACGTTGGCGTAATAAATAATTAACGCTGCAAAGAAACCTGCGTAATGTTAACTCGATAACGTGCAAATGTTATCAAAATGTAAAATTTAACAATCCTGAAACCTTTAGGGTATAAAAAGGCAACATTAGGCAGGATTGATAAGTATTAGGTTTACGTTAGATTAACGTTCTCCGTCCCGATAATCGAGTGCAAAGATGGGTTCGTCGGCTCCATAGCCTTCCGGAAGCTTGAAACTGACATAGGTTATAGACATTCCTAGCTTACGGAATTTCTTTTCGTATGTCGTCTGAATTTCTGTTAATACGCTGTCCAATGGTTGCGACGTATTGTACACATCATTATCTGCACAAACGGGTATGAGCTTTTCCTGTACAATAACTTCTTTAGTAAACTCATGCAATAATTGGCTGTCCGTTTTGAGGTGAACAATACCTCCCGGTTTAAGTATTCGTGCGTAACGTTTAAGAAAGCGAGGATGTGTTAATCGCTTACGTTCTTTTTCTTTCTGAGGGTCGGGGAACGTAATCCAAACTTCATCCACCTCATGTTCTCCAAAAA
Source organism: Bacteroidia bacterium (assembly GCA_044344795.1). Classification (GTDB taxonomy): domain Bacteria; phylum Bacteroidota; class Bacteroidia; order Palsa-965; family Palsa-965. The sequence continues at coordinate 87,077 of JBIJCF010000004.1, forward strand.
TTGCGTTAATGAAATCGATTCGTGTACGGAGAAACGCGGCGTTAGAAATGTTGTGTTGTACACATTGAGTTGCACCAATAAACATGCGCGCACCTTTCACATCCAAACCGATAAAATTTTTATCCGGGTAGCGTTGTGCAAGTCCAACAGTGTATTCGCCCTTGCCGCAACCCAATTCCAAAATTATCGGATGATCGTTTTTAAAATGATCCTTGCCCCATTTGCCGCGTAGCGGATGAAAGCCGGATTGTAAATCGCGGAATCCGAAATGAAGCACGTGTGGCATTTCGCGCATTAAGGCGAAACGTTCCAGTTTATTTGTTCTCATGACGCGGCAAAAATACATGTTGAAGCGCAGAGAAGGGAATGAAAAGCGATATTTGAGGTATGCACCTGTCCGGAAAGCGTATTTTATATGGAGCCCTCAATTGGGGATTAGGTCACGCGTCTCGCAGTGTGCCCGTGATTCGTATGTTGCAGGAGCAAGGAGCCGAGGTAATTTTGGCGGCACACGGACGTGCTCGCAAACTTTGGGAATTGGAATTTAAGGATGCTGCTTTCGTAGAAATCCCGGAATACACAATTCGCTTTCCCGAGCATTCTTATTTGAGTTTATCGTTATTCACACAACTTCCACGATTGTTGAGGCAAATACAGCGCGAGCAAGAGCACGTTGAATCCGCGGTTCTGGAAATGGGAATTCATTGTGTAATATCTGATAACCGTTTTGGGTTCTATTCTAAACAAGTTCCATCCGTTTACATTACTCATCAACTGCAGGTGAAGAGTGCGTTCGGAAGTAGTTTGCCATCGTGCTGGCATCGCACCGTCATGAACAGGTTTGATGCTGTGTGGGTTCCGGATGTGCCGGGCGAAAACAATCTTTCCGGTGAGTTGGGTCATGACTCTCGTGTTGAGCATGTGAAGTATATCGGTCCGCAAACGCGTTTAAAACTTATAGCTGCGAATGAACATATAGATACGTTAACTATTTGTTCCGGACCCGAGCCTATGCGTTCGCAGTTAGAGCAAAACATGCTAGAGCAATTGCGTAATCACGTTGGTAAACACGTTATGGTCTTGGGGAAAAGTGAATCGCCGCAAGAGAAGAAACAGGTTGGGAATGTTGTTGTTTACGCGTATGCGGATGATCAATTATTGAGTCAGTTATTGAGCAACGCGCAGGTTATTATCTCGAGAACCGGTTATTCTACCTTGTGCGATGTGGCGCATTTCGGTAAAGCGTTGATTGGAATTCCAACGCCGGGTCAAACAGAACAAGAATATTTGGGACGTTATCTGACTGCGAAAGGAATCACCATTATTGATGGAATTGCCGGGAGTTTACAACACGCATTACAGGTTCCCGAAAAATTGAAGACGCTGAGTTGCTATACTGATCAATCACTTTTGGATACAACACTCCGCGAATTACCCGCTATGTTGTTACAAAAAAGGCCAACATAAATTGTTGACCTTTTTTAGTAAGCGCGGTTATTTTATTGAATCACGATGCGTTGCACACCACTTTCGTTATTATTCGTGATGCGAACCGTATAAACACCGGGTTGTAAATCTTCCAGGTTTAATTGAGTGTTGCCCGGTCCTGCAGTAAAGCCCTTCACCCATTGTCCGGTTATGCTGTAAACGTCATATTGAATGATACCTGATAAATTTCCGAAGTAACTCACGTTGATCATTCCATCAGACGGATTCGGATAGAACGAGAAGTATTTATCAATGGTCGTGTTTACGATTCCGAGAGGATTACAACCCACGTTGGAATTTAACAAAGCGATACGCAATGTGTCTGTTGCTAAGAAACTGTATGCACGCGCGCGTTGCCCCAATGTAAACATGTTCATGCAGGAATCATTGGAATAATCCATGTAGTTCTGCACCATGTCGGGAGGATCAACAGATCCCCAATACGGATCCTCATTGCTGCAGCTGTTTAATGTTACATTACAATCACTCTGTGATGCAGCAGCGGCATTTGGTGTATCAGGAATAGAGTCAATTCCTGTAGTGCAATCCTGATCATCGCCCCAGATGTGATATAATCCGAACCAATGTCCAACTTCGTGGGTAGTTGTACGTCCTAAAAGAGCAGGAGCCTGCACAGTTCCTATAGTTCCGAATGCATTGTATGTAATTACAACGCCATCAGTAATTGGATCACCTCCGGGGAATTGTGCGTAACCTAAAAGTCCGGGGAATAATTCGCACACCCAAATATTAAAGTATTTGTCAGTCGGCCATGGATCAATTCCTCCGGTAGATCCGGCTTTTACATCGTCAAATGGACCGAAGAATCCAAATAGCTGTCCACCTGTTGTAGAGGTACGTGTAATACCGTTTGTAGGATTGCCATTTGGATCTGTTGTTGCGAGACAGAACTCAACGCCCATATCCGCTGCAATCGTGTCGAATATCGCAGGTGTATTTATGGTGTCGACATTCAAACGGCGAAAATCCTGATTGAGTACAGCAATTTGAGAATATACCTGTTGATCGGTAATATTTTGAGCAGCGTTTTTATAAACGACATGTACTACAACAGGAATTGTAATCACTGATCGGTTGCTGCCGGCACCGGGATTATTAGCCAACCAATGATTGGCGGCTGCTTGCACAGCGGCTGTTTTCGGGCCATGAACAGGATGTTGCAATTGTTGCTGATAGGCTTGCATACTGCCGCACTTTTCAGGAGCTTGTGCACTTGCCCAATGTGTCAGGGCAAGGGTAGTAAGGAGTAACAATTTTTTCATGACCTAAAAGTAAGCAAAGGATCTTTGAAGCGGAAGCCTTCACTTTTCGGTCAAAATCAGATTGCTATTTGGCTTTATTGAGCGTAAATGAAAATGTAGATCCGGCGCCTTCTTTACTGCGCACATTGATACTTTGGCCGTGTGCTTCAAGAATGTGTTTAACAATTGCAAGTCCAAGTCCCGTTCCTCCTTGATCTCGTGAACGCCCTTTGTCCACACGATAGAATCTTTCGAATAGTCGCGGTAAATGTTCCGGCGCAATACCGATACCGTCATCCGAAACTTCAATGAGAATGCGGTCTTCTACATCTTGGAACGAAATTTCGGTGCTGCCGTTTTCTTTTCCGTATTTAATAGAGTTAACGATAAGATTCGTCAATACTTGTCGGATACGTTCCTTGTCAGCGTTGACACGCGGAGAACGTGCCGACTCGCGCACTTTTATTTTTATACTTTTTTTGCCGGCTTTCATTTCTTGTGCGTCAATGATATCCTTTACCAAATCGGCAACATCGAAATTTTCTTTATCTAACACGAGCTCTCCGCTTTCAATTCGTGAGATTGATTCCAGATCCTGAATAATGTGAATCATTCGTTCCACACTTTTTTCGGTTCGTTCCAGGTATTTCCGGTTAATGCTCGGATCTTCCATTCCCCCTTCCAACAACGTCGTGACATAACCTTGAATATTGAAGATGGGTGTTTTTAATTCGTGGGAGACGTTACTTAAAAACTCCTTGCGATATACTTCCAGCTTCCGTAAATCTTCAATTTCAGATGTTCGTGTTTTGGCCCAATCTGTCACTTCTTTTTGAATTTGATTCAGCAGTTCGTCAGTATTTCCGGAATGATTAACCGTAATATCTTCCAGTTGACGGATGTTGTAAATTGTTCGATACAAAGCATTAATACGCGACAACGCAAAACGACGAATAACGAAACGAATGAGAATTAACGCAGTGATGACGGTAGTTGCAGCCGTAACAATTGCTACGCCCAATATTCCCCAGTTGGTGAAATGGGATAATAACAAATCACAACCTGCAGCAACAATGCCTAAAAAGCCTGCAGCTGCGATAGTTTGAATTTCGAGTCGGGAAAATTTGCTCAAGCGTTGTAAATTATCCTTAAATATAAGGATTGCATGGAGATTAGAATTCAAACTTATAACCAACACCTTTTACGGTCTTGATATAATCTTCTCCCAATTTTTCGCGAAGCTTTCGGATATGCACGTCAATTGTTCTATCGCCGACAACCACTTCGCCGCCCCAAACTTTGTTCAAAATGTCTTCACGAGCAAATACTTTACCGGGCTTTGAAGCGAGTAACGACAATAGTTCGAATTCTTTTCGTGGTAAAGAAATTTCTTGTCCTTCTTTGTGAACGAGATAACTTTCGCGGTCAATTCGAATACCACCCAGATCTTCAGGAATACTGTCTTTTACCGGCTGACCACGACGTAATAAAGCTTTGATTCTGCTTAGTAACACTCGTGGTTTGATAGGCTTGTTGATGTAGTCGTCAGCGCCAGCATCAAAACCGGCGATATGTGAATAGTCTTCGCTGCGCGCGGACAAAAATGCGATCAATACATCTTTCAATCCCGGAATACCGCGTATTTCCCGACAAACCTCAATGCCATCAATTCCCGGCATCATCACATCCAACAAAATCAGATTGGGTAGTTCTTTCTTCGCTACGTCTAATCCTTCTTCACCATTCAAAGCAGTAAATACCTTGTATCCTTCTTTCTTGAGGTTGTAGCTCAAAAATTCAAGAATATCTTCTTCATCATCTACCAGCAAAATTTTGTGTTCCGTACTCATCAGTTACTATTTGATTCGCAACAAAGGTATTGTGTGTTCTCCCCAAATACGTTAATAAAACATTAAGAATACTCAATTATACGTCTTTTACCGAAAGTAAGAATTAACACCAAGTTCATATTGGCATAATGAGGACGCAACTTACCAAAGGTTTCTTTGCATCTGATTTTATACAGCATGTACATGAAACATTTATTCGGTTTTCTGAGCACACTTTTCATAGCAATAATAGGCTATTCACAAACAGGTGTCATTTCAGGTTCAGTAACTGAAAAGGCGAATGCTGCACCTGTTATTGGTGCGATTGTTCGCGTGGACAGCACGACATCCGGTGCACAAACCGATTTTGACGGAAAGTACGTTATCAAAATAAAGCCGGGTACCTACAGTATAAGTTGTAAGGTGATGGGCTTTGCTCCCTTAACAGTTCAAAATGTAAATGTTGTAGCCGGAAAAACAACGGTGTTGGATATTCCTATCGAACCGGCTTCTCAGTTAGTAGGTAATGATACTTCCGGATTTGTTGTGATTTATGAATCGCGCCCTACCAGTTCACAAACCAGCGTTTTGGCCGACATTAAGGAAGGGAACGTTGCTGCTGACGGACAAGCAAAAAGTGAAATTCAAAAATCTACAGCTACAGATGCGAGTCAGGTAGCGAGACGTATTCCGGGTGTAACAGTGGTGGATAATCGTTTTGTTGTTGTGCGTGGTTTATCGGAACGTTATAATGCAGTGTTGCTTAATAATGTATTAGCTCCTTCGGTGGAGTCGGACGTAAAAGCGTTTTCGTTTGACTTGGTGCCTAGTGCAATGATAGATCGTTTCATGGTTTACAAATCACCTTCACCTGATTTACCGGGTGAATTTTCCGGAGGTGTGGTGAAAGTTTCAACAACGGACATTCCGGAGAAAACAAATTTCACCGTGAATTATGCATCAGGATTTAGAACAGGCACAACATTCCAACCGTTTGTGATGAACGAAGGAAGTAAATTGGATAAATGGAGTTTTGGTGCGAAGGATCGTGCCTTGCCTGACGGCTTTGCATCTAACGTGCGCGATTTTAATAACGATCCGCAGGCCATTCAAGATCTTGGACGGTCTCTTGATTCCAACTGGGCAAATCGCACCTACAATGCACCACTGGATCATCGTGTTAATATGACTTACGCGTATCGCTTGAGTAAACAGGGTTTTCAATTCGGAAATATTACTTCGTTAAATTATTCCAACACCAATGCTTATTTCCAGTCCAATCGTTTGGACTATAACACGTACAATCCTGCATTTCAACAGTCGGATACGGTGTTTTATTATGAAGATGGAATTTACACGAATCGCGTGCGTATTGCTTTGGTGCAAAATAACTCGGTGCGTTTTGGGAAAGAAGGGCAGCATCGCGTTTCATTGAAAAACTTGTTTAACAACATGGGCGATAACGAAACGACATTGCGTGGAGGACGAAATATTGAAGAAGGCGATTATCGTCAGGAGTATTCGTATCGCTACGGACAACGTTTGTTGTATACGGGTCAGTTGGGAGGAGAGCATTCGTTTAATAATGAGCGCACAAAAGTAGATTACACTTTTGCTTATTCTGCTGCTCGTAGAACGGAACCTGATTGGAAGCGTGTTCGTTATACTAAAGCATTCAGTGCTGCTGAGTCTGATCCGTATAATTTGTATCTGCCGTTTAGTGCACAACCATTCTTCTTAGGTCGTCTTTACATTGACATGCAAGAAGATATTTATGCAGCTGCCGCTAACGTAGAACAAAAAATTACCCTTGGTGCAGATACTGCAACGAAAAAGGCGGGTTACACATTTACACTGAAGTCAGGCGTTTATGTTGAATCCAAAGAGCGTAGTTTCAACGTGAGAAACTTGGGCTATAAAGCAGGATCATTCCAAACTTACACGAATCAGGAACTTTTAACTACACCTATTGATCAATTGTTTGCTCCTGAAAATATCAATAACGTTGATGGTCTTGCTATTGACGAGGATACGAAGAAGGCGGATCAGTATTATTCATCCATCGAGATACAAGCAGCGTATTTAATGGCAGTGATGCCGTTCGGAAAATTTGTCGGAAAAACAGACGGAGAAGATCACGAACGCGTTCGTGTAAGTGGCGGTGTGCGTTTGGAACGCAGTATTCAAAAACTGAACAGTAATACAATTCCCGGTGATACCGTAATGGTGAACAACGATATAACCCGTGTGTTGCCATCAATCAATATTGCCTACAATTTGACAGACCGTATGCTGGTGCGCATGGCTTATGGTAAAACTTTGAATCGTCCTGAGTTCCGCGAAATTGCACCGCTTTATTTCTACGACTTTATTTTTAATAGCATTAACACCGGTAACGATTCGTTGCGCACAGCTTCAGTTGATAATTTTGATTTGCGTTGGGAGTTTTATCCGCGTCCTGGCGAGAATATTACAGTTGGTGCGTTTTATAAGCGCTTTGTTGATCCGATTGAGATGTACTTTGTGCCGGGTGTTGGATCAGGTGGAACACGAAGCTTTACATGGGGCAATGCTCCGCTAGCAAACAATTATGGTGTTGAGTTAGAAATTCGTAAGAAGTTGGACAGTTTAAACGTGCCGATAATTCGCAATATGTCTGTTGTAGCAAATGCAGCATTCATCAAAAGTGCAATCGAATTAACGGATGATAGTATCGGTAGCCGCAGTAATCAACGTCCGATGATGGGTCAATCACCATGGATTGTTAACGCAGGGGTGTTCTATCAAAACGACAGCATCGGTTTACAGGTGAATGCGATGTATAACGTTATTGGGCCACGCGTTGTTATTGTCGGTATTCCCGGTATTCCTGAAGTATATGAAATGCCTCGTCATCAGGTGGATTTGGCAATTGTGAAAACATTCGGCAAGCAGAAGAACATCGATGTGCGTTTAAATATTACCGACCTATTAAATCAGAATTTTGTGTTGTTGCAAGATGCAAATGGTGATGGAACATTGGATCGTAATAATGATCAGCAAATGCAGTTCTTTCAGCGAGGAACTTATTATACTATCGGATTCACTGTTCGTTTGTTAGAACCGAAGACCAACTAACTCCAATGTTTTCTTAATGTTAAGGCCGTGTGTGGTCACGGTCTTTTTTGTTTACAAACCACACCTGATTGGTAACGTTATTATAAACTCTGTTTCATGTTATCGTGATACTGCGCTGGTAGTTTTGCTGCCGTTAATTACACAAAACACAAAAGACAATGAAAAAGATTTTACTAGCATTAGGAGTGATGCTGACTTCTCTGGCGCTGAATGCGCAGATTATCAAGTCTGGAAACATTACCGCCAATGAAACGTGGACCAGCAACAATATTTATTTGTTGAACGGTTGGGTTTATGTTAAGCCAGGTGTCACATTAACTATTCAGCCCGGAACAATCATTAAAGGTGATTTCGTTTCTAAAGGAACTTTAATTATCGAGCGTGATGCAAAGATTATTGCTGATGGTACTGTGGATATGCCTATCGTATTCACTTCTCAAAAAGCCGTAGGACAGCGCAGTTATGGTGACTGGGGTGGTATAATTATTTGCGGACGTGCTTCTGTTAATTTGCCTGCGAATGCTTCTGCAGGAACAGCAGCAGGTGAAGGGGTTATTGAAGGTGGTGTTGGTTCTATCTACGGAGGTGGAGCTACGCCAAACGATAACGACTCCTCCGGCGTAATGCGTTATGTACGTATCGAGTATCCCGGTGTGGCGTTTCAACCGAACTCCGAGATTAATGGTTTAACTATGGGTGGTGTTGGACGTAAAACCGTTTTGGAACATATTCAGGTTTCTTATTGTGGTGATGACTCTTTCGAGTGGTTCGGCGGTACTGTTAATGCGAAGTATTTAATTGCTTACCGTGGCTGGGATGATGATTTCGATACAGATAACGGTTACAACGGCAAAATTCAATTTGGTTTTGTAGTGCGTGACCCTGCTATTGCCGATCAGTCCGGCTCTAATGGGTTTGAGTCTGATAATGATGCAACAGGAACTACGAATACTCCAATCACCGCACCTATTTTCTCTAACATTACAATTGCGGGTCCTTTAGCATTCAATTCTACAATTGCTTCTAACTACAAAAGAGCGTTGCACTTGCGTCGTAACACACGTACAAGTACTTTCAACTCTGTGTTTATGGGTTATCCAACAGGTTTGTTGATTGAATCGTCTTCAACACAGGGCAATGCTACTAACGGTAATTTACGTTTCAGGTCAACTGCGATCGTTCAGATGAATGATACTTTGGCTGCAACTACGGCTGCTAACCCGAATAATACTAACAGTGCATTCAATATTGGAAATCCGTCGGCACAATCAGGCTGGTTCTATTCACCCGGTTTCAACAACGAAGTGATTAATACTGTTGCATCTTGTGGATTTACCAATGTGGACTTGAACAATCCTGACTTTACATTAACTCCAGGTTCTCCATTATTAACCGGCGGTAGCTTCAGTGACGCCTACGTTAGCGATCCATTCTTCACACCTACTACTTATCGTGGTGCTTTCGGTGGTGCTTCTACGGACTGGACAACTTGTTGGGCAGAATTCGACCCACAGAATCAGCCTTACAACGCTGCTATCAATAACATGTTCACGGTTACTGCAACCGCAAGCGGTTCAACAACATTTTGTCAGGGGGGGTCGGTAACATTAGATGCAGGCGCTATTGCGGGTGCAACATACTTATGGAGTAATGGTGCTACCACGCAAACAACTAACGTAACAACTGCAGGTACGTACAACTGCACAGTTACTAAAGCAAACGGATGTGAAGCGGTAACAAATTCTATTGTTGTAACTGTTAATTCGCTTCCTGCATCACCAAATATTGCCGCGGGTGGTCCGACAACTTTCTGTAACGGTGGTACAGTGACTTTGACTTCAGGCTTTGCAAGCAACAACGCTTGGAGCACAGGAGCAACTACTCAAGCAATCACTGTTTCATCTACAGGTAACTACGTCGTTACACATACTGATGCAAACGGATGTCAGAATAGCGATACCGTTGCAGTTATCGTTAACGCTAACCCTGCTGCACCAACAGTAACAGCTAATGGCTCTACTTCATTCTGTACAGGTGATTCAGTTACACTTACTTCTGATCAAACTTCAGGAAACGTTTGGAGCAACAACGCAACTTCCCAGTCGATTGTAGTAACTACATCGGGCACATATTCTGTTACATATACAGATGGTAACGGTTGCTCAGCTCAATCAAGTCCTGTTACAGTTTCAGTATCAAGTGCTCCTGCTCCAACTGTTTCTGTTACAGGTGGTACAGCCATTTGTCCTGGCGGCTCAACAACACTGACTTCGTCGACCGGTGATACTTACCAGTGGTACTTGAATAACAATGCTATTAATGGTGCTACTTCGCAATCATTGGTTGTAACTCAAGCCGGTACTTACACAGTGGATGTAACTAATTCAGATGCTTGTAACGGTGCAGGTATGTCACAGGTTGTAACAATCACTTTAAACGCAGCTCCAACTGCAGGCTTCACTTACAACGTTCCAATGGTTAACGTGTATCAGTTCACTAACGCTTCTACAGGAGGTACCCTATACAGCTGGGATTTCGGTGATCAGTCACAGTCTACTGCTCAGAACCCATCACACGTTTATACTACAAGCGGAACATACACTGTAACATTGGTGGTAACCAATTCTTTAGGATGTACTGATACTTTGACTCAAGTGTTAAACGTAGGTGTTGGTGTTGAAGAAGCAACTGCATTGAATAACATCACATTGTTCCCGAACCCTGCTAATGATAACATCAGCGTAGTAATGAACTTGAATGCTGCTGCTGACGTGGTGATTACAGCTTTCGATATGAACGGTAAGTTGATGATCAACGAAAACTACAACATGGGTACAGGTGCAACTACCTTGAACTATGATGTTACGACTTGGGACAATGGTATTTACTTCGTACGCATTGTTACCGGAAATACATCGAACACATTGCGTATAATTATCGCTCACTAAGAGCAGATTTAACCCCGATAACAAGTAAGAAAAGGGCGACTATCGAAAGATGGTCGCCCTTTTGGATTTTTAGCGAAGTGACGATTATTGTTTCTTCACGTATTTGCAAAGAATCACAATAGTCTGCTCATTGATTTTTCCTTCAATATGTTCCGGATTATCTGCCACTAACTTGATGCGTTTAACCACTGTTCCTTTTGATGCCGTGAAGTTCGTGCCTTTCACATTAAGCGCTTGTATAAGCACTACTGAGTCGCCTGTTTCTAACGGAACACCAAACGCGTCCACATGAATTTCAGGTTTGTTAAAAGCGCTAACTGCCCAATCGATTATTGAATCATCAATATCTACAGCGCTCATGGCATCCGCTGCCCACTGTTCTTTTTCCAATGACTTTAGAATACGATAGGACAATGCTTGAACAGCCGGCTCCGGATTCCAGATGCTACCTTCGAGACAGCGCCAGTGAAATACTTCGGAGGCGTCATCTAATTTCGAAAAGCAGGTGTTGCATAACGCTACCTGATTCGCAGGTATTTCATCTGTTTTAGGTGAAACCAAATAAGCAACAGTTGCAGGCTCGGCGTTACACAACTCACAGGTTTCGCTGTTGCGGTCAATAACGGGGGATTGAATACTCATGAACTTTCAGTATTAGATTGAATCCCGAAAGTAGTAGTAAGTTTTGAGAAATGGTGACGCAGGAAACTGATTGCTATCAGTTATGAATGATCATGAAAACGATTATACGTTTTCAAAGCTGTATCCAACGCCTTTAATTGTTTTGATGTATTGATCTCCGATTTTTTCGCGGAGTTTGCGCACATGAACGTCTATGGTTCTGTTCTTCTCACCGAATTCACCGCCCCAGATTTCCTGGTAAATTTCATTACGTGTGAAAACTTTACGTGGTGCAGTTAATAGCAAAGCGAGCAATTCAAATTCCTTACGAGGAAGAACAACTTCTTTATTGCCATTAAAAACGATGTAACGTTCACGATCAATTTTGATAGAACCAACAGCAAGATTTTTACTTTGCTCTTTCGATTTGTGACGTTTTAATAGTGCTGCGATTCGTAACAAAAGCACATTAGCTTTTATTGGTTTGATGATGTAATCATCTGCGCCGGCTGAGAATGCTGCTATCTGTGTATAATCTTCGTTCCGTGCAGTGTAAAAAGCAATGAGTGTTTTGTTAAGTGTAGGAACTTGCCTCAATTCCTGACAAGTTTCTATTCCATCCATGCCCGGCATGATCACGTCAAGAACGATTAAGTGCGGTTGAAATTTTTTGGCGATCTCCAGGCATTCTTTACCATTATCCGCGCAATTCACATGATAACCGGCATTTTCGAGAACACTTTTCAACGACAACAAAATGTGTTCATCGTCATCGACCAATAATACGCGGTATTTCTCTGCTGCTATTCCGTTAACTTCACTCATGATCGGGAGCGAAAGTAAAAGTGGCGTGTGTGCTTAAGGTTAATGCCCTGTTAAGTTTAGGTTGCTAAACCGAAATTTGTGGTAAAGTCGAATGTTTAAATACAAATTGCTTCTGATAATCAGGCGCTTAACAACTATTAACAATGATAGTAAAACTATTATTCGTGTAAGTTGTTCTATTTTTGCATCCGGAAATTAGACTATGGCACCAAAAGCAAAATCAAACCGAAAGGTGAGCACCGATCAGTCTGAGGTACTCAGTAGTAGTAAGTTTATTCGTGTGGTTGTCAACGATAAACTGTTCTTGCGCGATCCGCAGGAAACAGAATTGGGGCGTAAAATTCTTCAGCACGCTGTCATCATGATTGATAACCTGGGCTTTGAAGAATTTACATTTGCAAAGCTGGCTCAAACGATTCAATCGACAGAAGCTTCTATCTATCGCTATTTCGAGAACAAACACAATCTGCTTATTTATCTTTTGTCTTGGTATTGGTTGTGGTTGGAATATCTCGTGTTGTTCAGAACAAACAACATTACAAAACCGGGCGACCGATTGAAGACGATCATAGCTGTAATTTGCAAGCAGGAATCTTCCGGTCCATTTGCTATTTCACTTTTGGATGAAGTGCGATTGAAATCGATAGTAATGAATGAGTTTAATAAGGTGTATCTCACCAAGCAGGTTGATGTTGAAAACAATGATGGTTTTTTCAAGCATTACAAATCATTTGTAAAAACAGTTGCTAAGGCCATTGCTGATTATGCACCGAATTATCCATACTGTAATTCATTGGCAGCCATGGTTGTCGATGAATCCACACGTCAGTTGTACTTCGCACATCATCTTCCGTCGTTGACAGATATTCAGGTTTCTGAACACATGGAGCAGGACGCTCAGTCATTTCTTGAGCATATTATTAATTCAGTAACTGCTAATCACCGCCGATAATTATGCTTACCAAATCTATAAAGCAGTCGTTCGAATATATGCTTCGCGCATATAAAATAGAACCGTCGGAATATTTACTGCATGATACCGATCCGGTACAACCTGCGTTCCCATGTTCTTCGGTAGATGAAGCGGTTCGTGCTTTTGCTCGAATTGGCGCACGTTACGAATTGGTAGTGGTGCGCGATGATATCCGTGTTGATGAGCTCAGTAATTACGCTGCCAAGGCGCGTTTTCCATTTGTTGTAATTACGTCCAAAAACGGGAAACACGTGCCGGTAGTCATTGGTCCGGGTGTAGATCCTCAAGAGCCGGTGCATTGTTCAATGGATGACGACATCAATGTTACATCTAAATTTGAAACATCGCCTGAATTCTTGAGCGATCTGTGCACCATTGAAAAAGACGGCAACGAACTATATACGCCTATCATTACGATCGTACCCAATAAACCAATCTTCTCTTCATATGACGAGACCGGTCAACCTACTGATGAAGCAAAGCGTTTTCCTTTGCTGCGTAAATTCTCTCAGTTGTTGCGCCACGAACGAAAGGAAATTGGTTATGTTATCGTGTATGCGGTAATCGCCGGCTTGATTAGTTTGTCGCTACCATTGGGTGTGCAGAGTATCGTCAGCTTTGTATCGAGCGGTCGAATTGCAACATCAGTTGTCGTGTTGATTGTTTTCATCGTTTTAGGCTTGCTCATTAGCGGTGCAATGCAAATTATGCAGTTGTATCTGGCCGAACATATTCAGCAACGTTTGTTTTCGAAAACAGCTTTCGAATTTGCATTTCGAATTCCTCGTGTGAAATTGGAATCGGTACTCAAGGAATATCCGCCTGAATTAGTGAATCGTTTCTTTGATATTGTCACGTTGCAGAAAGGCACAGCCACAATCTTATTGGAATTTTCTGCTGCGGCGTTACAAATTGTATTCGGTCTGATTTTGCTGTCACTCTATCATCCCATGTTTATCATTTTGGGATTGATACTTATCGGTGCATTATTTGTTGTATTGCGACTCACGGGTCCGCGTGGATTGGCCACGAGTTTAAATGAATCGAAATACAAGTATAAAATTGCAAACTGGCTGGAAGTATTGGCAGGTAGTATGACGACGTTCAAGTTGGCCGGTGATAATACACTGCCCTTGCAGCGTACAGATCAGTTATTGAGTAATTACTTGTATGCTCGCGGTAAACACTTCAAGGTATTGGCCGGACAATACGTGGCGTTCGTGTTATTCAAAACTGTGGTGACAGGCGGCTTGTTGGTGGCGGGTTGTATTTTAATTGTGCAGAAGGAAATCAATCTTGGACAGTTCATCGCTTCTGAAATTGTCATCATTTTGTTGATGGGTGCCGTTGAAAAATTGATTTTGAAACTCGATACCGTGTATGATGTATTAACGAGTATCGATAAGATTTCGCAGGTAACTAATTTGCCGATAGAACCGAGCGGAACTATTCCAATTCCAAGTTCAGACAAAGGTTTGCAGGTAAAGATCGCCGATTTGAAATACCGATTCCCTGATCGCAAGGAGTACACAATGAATGGAATTAATCTCGAGATCAAACCAGGTGAACACGTTTGTATTTCAGGATTTAATGGTTCGGGGAAAACGTCGTTGGTCAACATTATGTTGGGAATGTTAGGCAATTATGAAGGTTCAATCACTTACGACAACATTCCTCTGTCAGATATCGAAAGAGACAGTTTGCTGATTCATATTGGAGATTATGTTTCACAGGAAGAACTGTTTGATGGAACGCTTCTGGAAAACGTTACCATTGGTCGACGTGGAATTAAAGTAGAGGAAGTTGTGCGAGCTTTGGATGCTGTTGGTTTAACGGAATATGTACAACAATTGCCGCAAGGTTTAACCACTCGAATGGTCGGTGGAGGCATGCGTGTTCCGGGTACAATTGCTCGTAAAGTAATTATTGCTCGCGCAATTGTTGGTGAACCGCGATTGTTGTTGCTGGATGATTTCCTCATGGGTGTAGAAACCAAACAGAAGCAGGAAATCATGAACTATTTGCTGAGCAAAGAACATAAGTGGACAGTGATTGTGGTTTCCAATGATCCGCTGATTATGGCAGAGATGGGACGTATTGTGTTGTTGAAGGATGGTCAAATCCATGCCGATGGTTCAATGGAAGTAATTAAAAAGTCAGTAGACTTTAACGAATTATTCTTTTCACGATGAAAACGCAAAATGAATTTGAGCACGGAGAACGTGTTCTGAGCAATCCGAAATATAAATCGGCTGCGTTAGTGCGTGACACCCGTTTTCCTAAAATGGTAGCACGTTGGTGTGCAACGATATTCGGAATAATTGTGTTGATCATGTTTCTGCCGTGGACGCAGAATATTCATTCCTATGGAAAGATGACGACGTACAAATTACAGGATCGTCCGCAGGAACTGCAATCCATTATCGCCGGAAGAATTGAAGAATGGAATGTGCAAGAGGGACAGTATGTGGAAAAGGGTGATACCATTGCGCGTTTATCGGAAGTAAAGGAGAAATTTCTCGATACCAATTTATTGGCACGTTTACAAGAGCAGATTGATGCTAAGAAGGAATCACAAGGTTCATACAGCAGTAAAGTGGTAGCGCTAAATACGCAAATTCGTGCCTTGCAAGAAGGATTGCAGTTAAGCTTACAAAAGGCCAACAACAAAATCAAACAGGCTCAGTATAAAGTAACCGCGGATAGTATTGATGTGATTGCTGCTATGACAGATTATGATATCGCTGTAGTACAATTGAAGCGTGCCGATTCCATGTTTGTTAAGGGACTTATTTCGTTGACTGATTTGGAACGTCGTCGTTTGAAAGTCCAGGAAGCCAATGCTAAGCGAATTTCAACCGAGAATAAATTGCTGGCTTCTCGTAATGAAATGATCAATGCAAATATTGAAGTAAGTTCCATTGAAGCCGACTATATCGATAAGATTTCGAAGTCCGAATCGGATATGAATTCAGCACTTTCGTATTTGTATGAAACAGATGGAGAGGTGGCTAAGATGAACAATGAATACATGAACATGCGTATTCGACAAGGATTTTATTACGTCACAGCGCCGCAAGATGGTTATGTGGTGCAAGCGAAGAAGCAGGGGGTAGGCGAGAACGTAAAAGAAGGCGAAGTCATCGCAACCATTATGCCTGCAAAACCAAATCTCGCGGTGGAGTTGTATGTTGATCCTATGGACATTGTTTTGTTGGATAAGGGTCGTAAGGTTCGATTGCAATTCGACGGATGGCCGGCATTGGTGTTTTCGGGATGGCCGAACTATAGTTTCGGTACATTTGGCGGTGTTGTTGCTGTCATTGATTACATTGATACAAAAGGTAAGTACAGAATTCTGGTTATTCCCGATCCTGAAGAAGAACCATGGCCGAAACAATTACGTGTTGGCTCGGGCGTATACGGATGGGCAATGTTAAAAAATGTTCCGATTTGGTACGAATTGTGGCGTCAGATGAACGGCTTCCCGCCTGATTATATGGGCGATTTGCGCGAAGAAGCAAAAGAAGATTATAATAAAGCGAAAGATGCTACGAAGTAGTTTAATTATAATAATTGTACTGTGTGCGGCAGGATTGTTTGCTCAAACAACGCTGCGCAAATCTTCGGATACCATCGTACCTATGGCGCCAACAGACTATTTCAACATGGTCGTGCAGCGTCATCCTGTGGTGCGACAGGCTCAGTTGTTGAGTGTTGCGGCTAAAGCGGAGATTCGTTTGGCGAAAGGTATGTTGGATCCGAAAGCTACCGTGAATTATAACGGTAAAACATTTTCGGGAACTGACTATTATCAACTATGGGACAACACACTTACGGTTCCAACTTGGGTAGGTGTGGATGTTAAAGCCGGCGTAGAACGTAACACGGGACAATATGTCAATCCGGAAGTAGCAACACCTAATGGCGGACTGTGGTACTTGGGTGTTTCCGTGCCCTTAGGTCAAGGCTTGTTTATTGATGAACGTCGTAATGCGATTAAGCAAGCGCAGTTGATGCCAACTTTGGCGGAAGCGGAACGGGTGAGCATCATCAACAAAGTGGTTTTGCAAGCGGCTAAGGATTATTGGGATTGGTATTTCCAGTACAGCCGGTACATGCAACTCGAAGAAGGTTATCGATTGGCAGAAGAACGATTTCAAGCCGTGAAAGCTCGTGCGTTGTTGGGCGATTTGCCTGCGATTGATACAGTGGAAGCTCTGATCGCTGTGCAAGACCGAGATAATCAACGTCGACAAGCGTATGCTGATTATCAGTCGGCGATGTGGATGGCCGGCGTGCACTTGTGGCGTGACGATACAACACCATACGAATTAACAGAATCGATCGTGCCACAATTGCCTGTTACTCTCATTGCTCCAATTACGTTAGCACAAGTGCGTCAGCTGTCCGATTCTGCACAGTTGTATCATCCGGATTTGGTTAGGATTGATGTGAAGCAAGAACAGTTGCAAATTGAAGAACGGTACCAACGCGATAAGTTGAAGCCGAAGTTGTATGCGAATTACAATATTCTCACACGCACAGTAGCAGATTTTTCAGAAGCGGGCGATTATGATTATTTCAGTAATAATTATAAAATGGGTGTATCGTTCAGCTATCCGTTATTGTTGCGTGAAACACGAGGCAAGATCCGTTTGGTGGAAGTGAAGCAACAGCAACTTGTACTTGAGCGACAAAATCAAGAACGTTTTATTCGCGCGTCGATTGAAGGTAATTACCAAAATTGGATTGCTTTGGAAGAGCAGATAAGAATTCAGGAGCAGCAAGTGAAGAACGCACGACTCCTGCGTGATGCCGAACAGACGCGCTTTTTTGCCGGGGAAAGTTCCTTCTTTTTAGTGAACACCCGTGAAGTAGCGTTGATCAATGCGGAGATTAAGCTTAAGGAATTATACGCCAAGTACGCCAAGGTAAAAGCCGAGTTGTATTGGAGCGCAGGACAGATGCCGGTGCAATAAGTTGCCAATAAAGTTGTAACTTCCCGTTACAGTATGCAAGGCAAACCCGACAGCGATTTCTTTTACATGGTGTACGAAGTAGTGCGACTCATTCCGTATGGTCGTGTAACCTCGTATGGAGCCATTGCCAATTATCTTGGCGCCAAGGGTTCATCGCGCATGGTCGGTTGGGCCATGAATCATTCGCACCACCATCATTCTCCTGTTCCTGCACACCGTGTGGTAAATAGGAGTGGTTTGTTAACCGGCAAAGCACATTTTGCAACACCGTCGCTCATGCAGCAATTGCTGGAAGCAGAAGGAATCACCGTTATCGAAGACAAAGTGCAGAATTTTAAAAATGTTTTTTGGGATCCGAACGAAGAATTGAAATTGTGATGAGTTTTGATTTGTATAGAAAAAGTGCGTTCAGCGAAACCGATTCTGAACTTTATTGAAGCAATGAGAACGTCTCGGTAATTGAGTTTGTTGAAGTGCCGATGCATGGTGGTTGAGCCTGTCGAAACCACCATTTCCCACTTTCTCACTAATTCCTATACACATCCATTCGAAACCACGCCGCAAATTGTTGGGGTTCTCCGAAATAGCAATGGTATTCTTCATTCGCGTATTTGCGCTGCTTCGTTTTTCCTAATCCTTCCGGACATTGCAATAATTCGTACCGCTGCGCACCCTGAAACTTCTTCAACACCACCCAGCGGTTGTTCTGACGTTCCAGAAACGTATAACTGATCGGATAAATTACTTTTTTATTGTTCATCACTTTCGACACATTCACGCAAATACCAATCGTTTTTCCGCCAACAGTAGCAATTTGAAGCGTATCCGATTTACCATCGGTTGCAATAACCAAATTTTTTGTGCCTTTAAAAACAACAGAATCTTTACCGACGATTATTTTATCCATCGTCAGATGAATGGTGTACGGGCTTTTGGTTCCTACTGTTGCCTGTGCCATTGCGTAAATCGCATTCATCAGGAACATCATCGTCAGTAAATAATTTCTCACAATACTCATAACGCAAATATCGTGCAGCAATGCGGATTATTCAGGAACATATTTCCGAATCGGTTGTTTTCCCCAATACCTGCGTAACTTTGCAGCATAATATTCAACAACATGGCTATTACCAAGGAACAAGTTATAGATGCACTGCGCAACGTGGATGATCCGGATTTGAAAAAAGATCTGGTGACGCTGAATATGGTGAAGGATGTAGAAGTGGAGGGTAAAAAAGTTTCGTTTACCGTTGTACTCACCACTCCTGCGTGTCCCATGAAAGACATGATTCATCGGGCTTGCGTGAATGCGATAAAATATTTTGTGGATCAGGAAGCGGAAGTGAACGTGCACATGACGGCGAATACGACCACTCAACGCACCAACAGTATTTTACCCGGAGTGAAAAATGTCATCGCCGTTTCTTCCGGAAAGGGTGGTGTCGGAAAATCAACCATTGCGGCGAATCTGGCGTGTGCACTGGCAATGACCGGAGCGAAAGTTGGTTTGGTAGATGCAGATATTTACGGACCTTCCGTGCCAATCATGTTCGATGTGATGAATGAAAAGCCGATGTTGCGCGACGTGAACGGTAAAACCATGATGGTGCCGGTAGAAAGTTACGGTGTGAAAGTATTGTCCATCGGCTTTTTCTCTGATATCAATCAAGCGGTGGCATGGCGAGGACCAATGGCAACGCGCGCGTTGAATCAAATGTTGGGCGAAGCCGATTGGGGCGAACTGGATTATTTAATCATCGATTTACCTCCGGGAACGGGTGATATTCACTTGTCTTTGGTGTCCGCTGTACCTTTAACAGGCGCTGTGGTGGTGAGTACGCCGCAGCAAGTGGCTTTGGCCGATGCGCGTAAAGGTGTAGCAATGTTCCGTATGCCACAAGTGAATGTTCCGGTGCTGGGAATTGTAGAAAATATGGCTTGGTTTACACCGGCGGAATTGCCCGAAAATAAATACTTCATCTTCGGTCGCGAAGGTGCAACAGCGTTGGGAGAACAATTAGATATTCCGGTGCTGGGACAGATTCCTTTGGTACAAAGTATTTGCGAAGCCGGTGATGCAGGACGACCTGCCGTATTGCAAAAAGATACGCCACAGGCGCAGGCATTTCTGCAAATGGCGGGCAATATCGTACGTCAGGTGGCAATCGTTAATTCCAAGCCGAAAGTAACGGTAGAATCAGTCTAAATAGTATCTTTGCTCACGAAAAATCAGGAAGTCATGCAGGCATCAATGATTGAGAGAATAGAGTCGGCGTTGGATCAACTGCGTCCTTTTTTGGAAGCAGACGGTGGCAATGTGCGTTTGGTAGAAGTGACGGATGATCTGATCGTGCGATTGGAATTGATGGGTGCGTGCAAATCTTGTTCGATGCGCATGATGACGTTTAAAGCGGGATTGGAAGAAGCGGTGCGCCGTGCCGTTCCTGAAGTGAAAGCGGTGGAAGCCATTAACATGAACCAGGAAGTGGTAAGTCCGGCCTGATTGTAAAAATCATACTAACTTTGAACCATGAAATCAATCCTTACTCCAATGATGTGTAACTGTTGCGGCATGAAGTGTTGCAATGCATCAAGGGATTGACCTAATTGAAATGAATATTATAGTATCAATAAAGGTTTTTCCCGCATAGGAAAAACCTTTTTTTGTTTGTTTAAGAAATTATGAGCGCATCTAATCACACTACCGAGCAAAAGAAAAGCGTCGTGATCATGTTTGCCGGCGATTCCGGAGACGGAATTCAATTAACCGGTTCGCAGTTCACAGGAACAGCGGCGTTGTTCGGAAACGATATCAGCACCTTCCCGAATTTCCCAGCTGAGATTCGTGCCCCTCAGGGAACATTACCGGGTGTTTCCGGATTTCAATTGCACTTCGGAAGTGTAGAGATCAACTCTCCCGGCGATGTGTGCGACGTATTAGTGGTGATGAATGCCGCTGCGTTAAAAGCCAACTTGCGTCAATTGCGCAAGAACGGAACGATCATCGCCAATACAGATGGTTTCGATCCGAAAAATTTGAAGTTGGCGAAATATCCCGATGGTGTGAATCCTTTAATGGACGGTTCATTGTCGGAGTATAATTTGATAACCATCGATGTGACCAAAATGACCCGTAATGCATTGGCAGGTTCGGGCATGGGCACAAAAGAAATCGATCGTTCCAAAAATATGTTCGTGTTGGGATTCATCTATTGGATGTACAACCGATCCTTGGAACACACGAAAGAATTTTTGAAAGAACAATTCCGTAAACGCCCCGAGTTGATTGATGCCAACATGAAAGTGTTGCAGGCCGGGTACAACTATGGCGACACCACGGAAACACCTATGACACGTTACGATGTACGTCAGGCTAAATTGCAGCCGGGAACGTATCGCAGCATCATGGGTAATCAAGGTGTGGCGCTGGGTTTAATTGCTGCTGCACAAAAAGCAGGACTCACGTTGTTCTACGGTACCTATCCGATTACGCCTGCTTCCGATATTTTGCACGAATTATCAAAGCATAAAAACTTCGGCGTAAAAACGTTTCAGGCAGAAGATGAAATAGCTGGAATTACTGCAGCCATTGGTGCCTCGTTTGGTGGACAATTAGGCGTAACGGCTTCTTCCGGTCCGGGTATTGCATTGAAAACAGAAGCTATTGGTTTGGCAACGATGTTGGAATTACCATTAGTCATCGTTAATATCCAGCGAGGCGGACCATCTACAGGGTTGCCGACTAAAACCGAACAAGCTGATTTGTTGCAAGCATTTTACGGCCGTAATGGAGAATGTCCTGTGCCGATTATTAGTGCCAGTTCACCGAATGACACATTTGATTCAGCGTACGAAGCAGTGCGCATTGCATTGGAACACATGATTCCGGTGTTTTTCCTGAGTGACGGATATATTGCCAACGGTGCAGAACCTTGGAAGTTCCCGACAGCAGCGGATTTGAAGCCTATTCACGTTAAATACGCAGAGAACAATTTGTCGGAAGGCGAAAAATTTCATCCTTATATGCGTGATGAAAAACTCGCGCGTCCTTGGGCTATTCCGGGAACGAAAGGTTTGGAACACCGCATTGGTGGAATTGAGAAAGAGCACATTACCGGCAACATTTCGTACGATCCGGAGAACCATGAATTCATGGTGAAGTTGCGTCAGGAAAAAGTAGACAAGATTGCCAATTACATTCCTGATCAACAATTGGACAGCGGTCCGGAAAAAGGACGTATTGCGGTATTGGCGTGGGGTTCAACGTATGGTGTAATTCGTGCCGCATTGCGCGAGTTGCGCGAAGAAGAAGGTATTGATGCAGCACACATTCATCTGCGTTACATCAATCCTTTCCCGAAAAATCTGGAAGCCCTGTTACGTAGTTATGACACCGTCCTTGTTCCTGAAATCAATAACGGACAATTGGTGCGCATTATACGCGATCGCTTCTTAATTGATGCGAAACCTTTAAATAAAATCAAAGGTGTACCATTCGCAACAAGTGAAATTAATAGTAAAATAAAAGAATTGTTAGGCGCATAAGCCGATCATAATCGCGATTATAAAATGGAAACTGCAACAGTTAAACTCAGCCCGAAAGATTTTGTCACCGATCAGGAAGTTCGTTGGTGTCCGGGTTGTGGCGATTACTCCATCTTAAAACAAGTACAAACCGTCATGCCTGAAATTGGCGTGGCGCGTGAAAATATTGTCTTCATCTCCGGAATCGGATGTTCATCACGTTTTCCATATTACATGGAAACGTACGGTATGCATTCTATTCACGGTCGTGCAACTGCTATAGCAAGCGGTTTGAAAGCCACGCGTCCAGACTTAAGTGTTTGGATTGTAACCGGCGACGGCGATTCCTTGTCGATTGGTGGTAATCACTTGATTCATTTGTTGCGTCGAAATTTCGATGTCAACGTGTTGTTGTTCAACAATGAAATTTACGGATTAACGAAAGGGCAGTATTCGCCAACTTCACACGAAGGGCAAGTGACAAAATCCTCACCAATGGGTGCGATTGATCATCCGTTCAATCCGTTGGCATTGGTGATGGGCGCATCGGGAACATTTATTGCACGTTCTATGGATCGTGATCCTGTGCATCTGCGAACTATTCTTGCGCGAGCTAATGCACACAAAGGAACTTCGTTGGTGGAGATTTATCAGAACTGTAACGTTTTCAACGACGGGGCATTTGAAGTGTTCACCGAGAAAGCGTCGAAGAAAAACGAAACCATTTTTGTAGAACAAGGCAAGCCCTTGTTATTTGGCGAGAACAACGACAAAGGCATAATCCTCGATGGTTTTACACCACGTGTAGTGGATATCAACAATACCAGCTTCAACGACTTGTGGATACACGATGAGAACGACCGTGGTAAAGCCGGTATTTTGTTGCAGTTTTTCGATGATCCGAAAAAGGAACATCATTTGCCACGACCATTTGGTGTGTTTTACGCGGAGCAGCGTCCGTGTTACGAAGATCTGATGCAAGCGCAAATTGATCAGGCGGTA
The DNA here is from genome assembly GCA_044344795.1 of Bacteroidia bacterium. GTDB lineage: Bacteria > Bacteroidota > Bacteroidia > Palsa-965 > Palsa-965. Next base: position 110,648 of record JBIJCF010000004.1, read on the forward strand.
ACTGCAAAAGGAACCGGTGACTTGGATGCGCTCATCAGCGGTAAGAATACGTGGCATGTCGGATAACGACCATAACCGCGATTATATTTCTGTTAACCGCGAATTGTGGAATGCGCGAGTTCCGCATCACGTAGCATCTTCTTTTTACGACGTTCCCGGATTTCTGGAGGGTAAAAGTTCCTTAAATGCCATCGAACTCGAGTTACTCGGAGACGTTCAAGGCAAACGCGTTTTGCATGTGCAATGCCATTTCGGACAAGACAGTATTTCTTTGGCACGCATGGGCGCACACGTAACCGGTGTTGATTTATCCGATGCGGCGCTGAGTGAAGCAAGCGTGTTAGCGCAACGTGCGGGTGTGGATGTGCGTTTTATAGAATCGGATGTCTACGCACTGCCCAATCTATTGCACGAGAAATTCGACATCGTATTTACGAGTTACGGAACCATTGGTTGGTTACCCGATTTGAATCGTTGGGCTGAAGTAGTGAAAAATTTTCTCGAACCCGGAGGACAATTTTTGTTAGTCGAGTTTCATCCGGTGTTGTGGATGATGGATAACGCCTTTGAAAAATTGACGTACTCCTATTTCAATGCGGCGCCCATTATCGAAACTGAGACGGGCACGTATGCCGAAACGGATGCATCTGTCAACAAAACAGCCATCACTTGGAATCATCCGTTAACGGATGTCATCACACCTTTGCTTTCGCGAGGATTGCAGCTCACGCATTTCCAAGAATTCGATTATTCTCCTTACAATATTTTCGCTGAGGCAACAGAAGTCGCACCGGGACGTTACGCTATACGCGGTAAAGAGGGCTTATTGCCTTTGGTGTATGCGGTGAGGATGGAGAGCCGGTATGTTACCACCGATTGAGCGGAGTCAAATCCGCAAGTGCTGTGATGCCATGGTTTAGGTTGTCAGTAACTCCTTTCCTGCATTTTTCTCCCTAACTTTTGTGCACTTTTAATCTTTACGCGTCTTATTATCAGGATGGGGTTATTTTTTCGCACGAAAAAGTCGGAATGGACAGATGAGGAGCTGCTACGCAAGTACCGCAGTTCGGGTGATCGCGCGCTGTTTGGGGAGTTCTACAGCCGTTACGTGCACTTGGTATACGGCGTATGCCTGAAGTATTTCAAGGATCGTGAAATAGCACGTGATGCTGCAGTGCAGTTGTTCGAAAAGCTCATGACGTCACTTCAGCGCAACGAACCCGAAAATGTTTCCTCATGGTTATTGTTTGTGGCGCGTAATCACTGTATCTCCGAATTAAGAAAACATAAAGTCATGCGCGATCGATCGGAGCAATTTGAGACCGAAGAACAATTGTTTCATGGTGCGGAAGATCGACTTACTCCCGAGGAAAAGGAGGAACGCCTGCTGCGCTTAGAACATGCGGTAAACACGCTGGGCGAAGAACAACGGCAGTGTATTGAGTTGTTATATTTCAAAGAAAAATCATATGAAGAAATAGCAGCATTAACAGGCTTTTCAGAGAAACAAGTGAAAAGTCATTTACAAAATGGAAAGAGAAATTTGCGTTTAGCATTGGGATTGTTATCATGAAAAACGAGCAAGAAAATAAATTGTTAAGCGGACAAACGCTGCAAGCCTTTCTGGACGGTTCACTTCCTCCCGAACAGCAGGGTGCAGTGCAGCGTTTGCTCAATGATTGTGAATTGAACCGCGAAGCATTAGCTGGTTACACCTTGTTCCCTGAGGCGTTTGCAGATGTTTCAGGCTTGCAACAACAATTTAAAGTGCCGTCCACACCTGCTGTTTCACCATGGACTTGGTTAGCAACCGGTGCATTTGTTCTTACTGCCTTAGGTTGGTGGTGGTCGTCGGACTCTGAAAAGCCTGCACCTGTCAACGAAACAAAGGTTGCTGCGCCGATAATGTTGCAGTCACCTCAAGTGGTATTGTCCCCTCAGGAAGAGCACTTCGTCAACCCCGAGGCTAAAACAATCAAAGTGCAATTGCCTGCAGTGGTTGTCACTCCTGAAACACCAACGGTTGATCAACGTATCACCACAACAGATATCTTACCACCATTAACGATAACGTTAGACAATACGGTTCCGGAACCACAAGCCCCGTTGCAGCCTTCTGCACAACAAAATATCGGGTACATCTACGATTTGAAAGTGACCGATTTTGATAAGTACTATCGCGGTTCAATTGAAGTTAGTAGTATTGAACCGGGCGGCACTCCTGCGGTATATGAGCAAAAGACAGATCGCACGGATGTAATAGCGCCAACCACTCGCTCAGTACCCGCGGAGGAATATTTGCGTAAAGGTTTAAAAGCATTTCGTGATGAAAAGTATCAGCGTTGCGTAAATGCCATGACAGTTTTGTACGAGCACAATCCGAAAGACATCAATGCGCAGTTTTACCTGAGTTTGTCGTACTTCAATCTCGATCAATATGCGATGGCTTTGAAGAAATTCGATGAATTGCTGGCAGGAGGGAATCACGCCTTTGCTGAAGAAGCGGAATGGTATCGGGCTTTAACTCTGGAGCGTCAAGGTAAAAAAGAAGCCCAGGAAGCATTCGCTAAAATTGCGCAGGGGCAAGGCTTTTATGCGAAAAAAGCACAAGGAAAATTGAAGCCCTGATAGGTATCAGTATTCGCATACACTGTTCTCGTTATCTTTGAATCATGATACGGGATAAGCGTTTTGTGCGATGGGCAACGGTGACCTTGATCGCTTTGTATTTGGTTGTGATTGCAGGTGCTGTAGTACGCGCTACAGGCTCAGGAATGGGCTGCCCCGATTGGCCTCGCTGCTTCGGTTATTACATTCCGCCTACTGATCCTTTTCAACTCGAGTTTCATCCGCAACAGGAATATCGTAAAGGCATTATGATTATTCGTAATGATACCTTGTGGCGTGCAACAATTGATTTTACTTCTACAGCCGATTTCAACCGTAGTAATTGGGAGAAATATCCCAAACATGACTATGCGAAATTCGTCTGGTGGCAAACCTGGGTAGAATACGTGAATCGCTTGTTGGGTGCACTTTCCGGCTTGTGTATGTTAGTATTGGCATTGATGTCTTTACGCTATTGGAAAACGGATCGCACCATTGTATACGCGCTGATCGTAGCTTTCCTAATGATTTTATTCGTGAGTTGGCTGGGCGCAATAGTTGTTGCAACCAATCTTAAACCGTGGTCGATTACATTGCATATGCTAAGTGCACTAATCATGATTGCGGTAGTATTGTTTGTGCAATCACGAGTGCCTTTGAAGACCGGATTAATTCATACATTCAGTATCACACGGCGTTCTCGGTTGCTCCTTGCAGGTGCATTGGTGTTGACGTTGTCGCAAACAATTTTTGGTACTCGCGTTCGTCAGCAAATTGATACCATTAAGAATAATATGGATGGTCTTTCACGTGAGACGTGGATTGAACAATTGGATAACGGTTACCTGCTGCATATGCTAACTGCAGTAATCACGTTGCTGTTGAATTCACTATTGTGTTACCTCTTGTGGAAACAAAAACCACAAGGCATGATGAAGTGGTTAACAATTGGTATACTGTTGTTCGTGTGGGGTGAATACGGCGCAGGTGTATTGATGCACAATTTTGCTATTCCGTCATTTGTACAACCGGTGCATTTGGTATTCGCAGTAGTGTTATTCGGGCTGCAATTTGCTTATCTCATGCGTACAAAATCGCACTAAATAGATCTGTCCTAACTTCAATTATTGTTTGATCAATTTTCTCGAACTACTGCTCCCTTGCGCTGATATAACACGGTAATAATAAATGCCGCTGCTCCAGGTAATTGTATTTAATTGAATAGCTGCATTTCCTGCTGTTAATTCCTGCGTATAAATTACTCGACCATATTGGTCCATTACTTCCAGTGTTGTTCCATTAGGACGATCTCCGGTGTTGATCCACACGTACTCATCCGCAGGATTTGGGAATGGTGCAGAAATTTGTACTGCTCCGTTTTCTGCAATGCCGGATGTTGTCGTGTCGATGACTTCTACTTTTAAATCATCAAAGAAGAATCCGTCACCGCTTACCCAACCGTCACTTTCTAAACGAAAGCGCAACATAATTTGCTGTCCGATGAACGCATCTAAAGAAATTTCTTCTGCCACCCAATTCGGATTTACACCGGTATAGGTTGGATTTCCGCCATCTAAATTATTGTTGTTGGTGGTAAACTTTCCGCATAATGGAATCCAAGTCGCACCATTATCTGTAGATGCTGCCACTTGTGAATAATCGTAGCCGGCCTCAAGGTCCCATTTCGCACGATAGCTCAGCTGTGCAGCAACAACGCCGTTTAAATTAATTGTGTTTGTGGTACGCAAACTTGTATTGGCATTGTTGGAATAGTTCCCGAAGGGACTGTCCGCAATGGAGCTTGGTGCGCTGTAGAATGTATTGTTAGTTGTGTTCCACGGTCCGCTTGCAGTCCAGCCGGTGATGGAATTTCCGGTATTCGCCAACAAAACAGAAGTTCCACCATAAGTTTTGGTGATGGTGTCGTTCCAGGTAAACAACCCATTACTAACAGTTAGAATATATTGTACTAATGATCCAACCGGTGTACTTGAATTAATAGTAAAAGAAATGGAATCGTTCACCGTCTGTAATAAATTCAAATTAGTATACACCCGTGGACTTCCTACCGAAGTGATGTTTGCCGTTAAAGGCAGAACCGAAACGGTATAAACAGCAGGACTATCCAGGCCCAAACGCTGAAATTCATAATTGAAATGTCCGTTAGCTGTTGGAATAAATCGCGGTTCAGTGTCTTTAGCTTTACCATACGCAAGCAGTAAACGCGCCATGTTCAAGTCCATTGGAATATTTAACATGCAGATGTCTACGATACGTGATTGCAAGGGCCAGAAACCATCTGCCTGATCGCCCGCTTCAGGAGTCATGGCGAAAATTTTTGGTTTAGTGGTTTGTTCACCGTACATCCAATCGTCGCTGCTGCCATTAACTACATAACCTACGGTTTGATCCGCTGTGCCGAATTGATATTTGTTGTCCTCTGTTAAAATGCTTCCCCAAGCGTTGAATATGGCCGCATCCGGAGTAAAAGTTGCAGGTGCATAACCCCATGGGCAAATTAGCAAATTCGAATACGTGTGAAAGTTAAGCGCAATGCGGAAATTGTGAGCATTACAAAAGCTGATGATATTTTGTGTTTCAGGTTCAGATGCCGGTGATACGCCACGGTAGGTATCATCAAAAGTATTTGGCGAAGATCCATTGTTGTCGTATCCCCAGTTGTTACTGTAGTTACGGTTAAGGTCAATGCCGTAAGATCCATCCTGGTTATCATAACGATTTTTACGCCACATGCCGCCTCCTTGAGGATCGGTGCTGTAGTTGTATTCGTAACCATCGGGATTGATGCAAGGCACAAAATACAATTCGGTGTTGTTGACAATGTATTGAACTTCCGGGTTGCTATTGTAATTCTCCAACAAGTAATACATGTACATGATCAACTGAGAAACACCTGCAGGTTCACGGGCGTGATGCGCAGCGGTGTACAAACCTTCGGGTTCATTCTCATCAACATTTGGATTGTCGGAAATTTTCAACCAATAGATATAACGACCTTCGTGCGTCGTGTTGTTGCTGTCGATCGCTACACGAGGCTTTACCAAATTCGGATAGAGCGTAGCCATGTTATCGAGGTGCCAATAAATTTCACTCAACGTAAAGAATCCTCCCATTGATCCCAATGTAAAGTTTGTCGGGACAGGTATTGTGGAAGTAGGTCCGCAAACGTTTAACGGCGCTAACGGCGGAGCAACGCGTTGTGTGTTGGTGTAATACGCTTTTACGTCAGGAATCACTACGTCATAATTAAAACCGAGTGTGCTGATCTTTTGAATCTCCTGTTGGGAAAGATCAGTCGTGAAACAACAACCGCGACGGTATTCCCCATGGTCCACAGCAATACCGGCAGCAGCTAGTTGTTGCATGCCCGCGTCTTGACTAACATAAATTTTAATTCTGGAATAATTGTTTTGTGCGATACTGCATAACGTAAGAATCGCTGCGATTACGGTAAATAGTGTTCTCATGGTTGGTTAGTGCTTGTTGTTGAGCGTGGTTTTTCATCAGGCAATGGCACATCTTTCCATTTTAATGTGGAAGCCAGATGATAAATATCTTTTTTCAAATAATCGAGTACGGGCTGAATGGAGTCCTTATTCGGTGCGGCATAGAAGTATAATGACCCACGTAAAAAATGTTTGGTGCTGTCAGTGAAATAGAATTGCATTTGCGTTGCTGCATTACCGCCTAACAACTGTACCGAACCAAAAACACGATCTTGTTCACGTATAATTAATGAATCACGCAATCCTGTAGACACTTTGCTGTGTGCTTCCGTTAATTCCCAACTTTGATTGATGAAATTCGCCAACGCGCTGTCGCTCAACACAGGTTTGTAACTAATGTACATCGTGGCTTTAAACGGCCCGAAATTCAAATCGCGCCAGCATGGTTCTGCATTGGGAGCTGCACTGCGATACATTGTTGCGTAACTCGGAATTTCAAATTCGTAAGGACATTCTGCCGAATACGATAGATATTTTTTCTCAGGCAACTCTATGCGAAAATAGCCGCGTGGTCGTGGTGTATATACTTCTTCTTCGTCACAAGAATGAAATACTGTGGAGAACAATAAACAAGTAGGAAGTAGGAATGTGATAATGCGGAGGAATTTCATTTAGTGTCGGATAACGAATGTAGAAGTGTAACGCGATTGTGGTTGAATTATTTCGATCAGGTAAATGCCATCCGCTAATTCGGAGGTGCTAAGTTGAACGGTTTTGCCTGAATAGTTTTGTGTTTGTAATACACGTCCTTGCACATCACGAATATACGCGATACCCGATGACACTTCAGGAAGTACAACCGCAGTCGCATCATTGGCGGGATTTGGGAATATGCTTATTGTTGATGTTGTTTTCGGTTGCGGCTGAATACCAACGTTGGCACTGCCTGTAGGTAAGGTGATGGAACTGCTGTTGATGGAATTCGTATACACGGTATTGTTTGCAACGAGCGGATTAATCAATGTGTCACCATTCGTAAACGGATACATCGGTCTGTTGGTATTCATGTTGCGATTGAAGCGCGGATAATTAGATGAGGTGACATCCACACGAATCCGATGTCCTTGCAAGAAGGTAAGACTGGTTGCAGGTAATTCAATATTCACCGTGTACACCTGGTTCGGAACCATAGCTGCGGTGTCATTGGCAGTGAAGCCATTTCTGAAACGCATTCGATATACGCCGTCATTAACCAGCATCGAGCGACCATCGGGATAAACATCACACAAGCGAACACAAAAATCCGTGTCATAACGATTAGAAGAAACCTTCAGTGTAACGACTACATTACCCGAAACGTTAATGTTGCTGGCTAAAGGAGCTGTTGTAAAACGCAACACATCGTTTCTTGATTCTACTACCGGCGCTTGATCATACGGTCCTTGATCAAGATCTGCACGTAAGGTTGGTCCGCCAACTGTTGGAGATGGATTGGTAGGATCGTAACTAAAACTTAATGAACCGCTGGATGATGCAGGTGCGGTGTTTGTCATGGATGAGTCAGACTGAAAATAGTAAGTGAGGTTACTAATTCCTGAAGGCGGCCAAGTTGGAGAAGATGTCCACACGTTTTGTCCCATGTTGTAGTATTGGACGAACGGTGTATTATTCCAGCCGTTTGTTTGCGATCGTAAATGATAATCGAAGAACATCAATGCTAACGAATCGTTCCAGCCCACAGCATTGGGGTAAAACAACTGACCTTGTTGTCCGCTGCCAACTGTTGCGGAACCATTGCCGCCATGTACCCACGGACCCATCAACAATCGATGTTGGTCACGCACTGCAAGCGGTGATTGAGCACGTATTGCATTATAAAATTCCAACATCACTTCAATGTTGTGGTCGTACCAACCGCCAATCATCAGCGCGGGTACTTGAATTTGTGTCGGATAAAAGTTCGGAGGTTCTACAATAAACTGCCACAAATTGTTGTACACCGGATTTTGCAAAAGAATAGTAGACATGCCGAACCCCAATCCGTCCAGTTGTTCCACATATTCTGTACGATAACAACCGTTCGGAAAATATTCCTGATAACTATATTGAGGTCCGGCAACCAAAGGACAAATGCAAGTTAAGTGAGGCGGATTTTCTTTTGCCGTCATGAATTGCACACGGCCCAAAGCCGATGGTCCCCAGGTACCTACTTTTCCATCACTCCACGATTGTGCGGCAATCCATTCTACAACATCATAGCCGTCTTCACCGCGTGTTGGCGCACCCGCGTAATTGGCAGCAGTTGATCCGTAGAATCCACGCCAATCTACAATCACAAAGGCATAATTCGAACTGTTGATGTTCGTGCCAACCAAAGGCAATCCGATTAAACGGTACCACAACCTGTTGTATGGAGTCTGCACGAGAATCACCGGTCCGCTAGTCCACCCTTGCGGGATGTAAATATCCGCAGCGAGTTTTTTGTTGTCGCTCATCGGAATGGAATCTACCCCAGGAGATAATACTTGCGCGCGCGCACCAATTGTGAGTAGTAGAAATAAACTAATCGCGGTTATGATTCTCATCTTTCATTCGGATAAAAAATCCCGGATAAACCGGGATCAGTTAAAATGGTAAATCGTCAGCAGACTGTTGAAACGACGCCGGATGCATCGGATCATTTCCGGTATCTATAGGTTGCACCTGCTGTTGCTGCTGGTGTTGTTGAGTCGTTCCGTTGTTTTGCTGATACGGTCGATTATTTTGTTGATCTTGAGGACGCGACAAAATCGTAACTACATCACCAAAAATTTCTGTGGTGTAGCGCTTGTTACCGTTATTGTCTTCCCAACTTCTGCTTCTGATTTTTCCTTCGAGATAAATTTGTTGGCCTTTTCGTAAATACTTCTCGGCTACTTCTGCCAACTTTCTCCACAAAACGATTTGATGCCATTCGGTTTGTTCGTTCTTATTTCCGTTTTTATCACGGAAGGTTTCTGTTGTTGCTAATGGAAAATTTGCCACTGCAATGCCACCTTCCAAATAACGTACTTCCGGATCTTTACCTAAGTTTCCAATTAAAATCACTTTGTTAACGCCTGCCATAATGATGTGACTAAATAAATTTTAAAACGTAACTGTTTACATACTTCGACTTATTTCAAAGATAACGAACACGACCTGACATTAAAAGTATGCTTAGACGATAATCGTGAAGTATTTAAAAGTGTTTATCTATAAATCGGGCGATAACAATCGGGACAGGATATTCTGCCAAGTCGTTTAACGGCACTTTTTCAAATTGGCGCTTACCGTTGAAACTACCTTCTATCTTAAAAAACCGAATGTGAAGATTGCGGTGCGAGAGTTTATGCAGCAACGATTCTATCAATTGGGGAGGAATTTTTCCTTTAACTAACCCTTGGTATTCAGTATTGGTGGACAGCATCTTTTCTGTCAATGCTTTATTGGATATAACACATGGAAAGTGGAATAGATTCTTCCAGATGCCTTCATTACTGCGGTGTTCCAATGCAATACTTCCGTTTTTTACGTGGACCAGATAGTTCAGGTACACATCTTCCACTTTAGTTTTTTTAGCTTTTACGGGCAAGACGTTCACCTTATCATTTCGAAATGCATAACACTCTTGCACAAATGGACATGTTTCACACAACGGTTTTTTGGGCGTGCAGGCGGTGGCGCCAAATTCCATAATCGCCTGATTGAACTCTGCGGCATGCTTTACAGGCAACAGTTCTGTGGCCAATGCCTTAAACTCTTTTTTGCCTTGTGTGCTATCTATTGGAGTTTCAATTCCATAAACGCGACTCAACACCCGATATACATTTCCGTCTACCACAGCTTTTGGTTCATCAAAACAAAAAGAGCTGATCGCGGAGGCTGTGTAATCTCCGATACCTTTTAATTGAATCAGCCCTTCATACGATTCCGGAAATTTCCCTTTGTGTTTTTCGGCAACCTCTTTGGCTGTGGCGTGAAGATTTCGGGCTCTGGAATAATAACCCAATCCTTGCCAAAGTTTGAGCACTTCTTGTTCGGAAGCTCGCGCCAGGCTTTTTACGTTGGGAAATGTGCGGGTAAAAGCCAGATAATAAGGTAAACCTTGATCTACGCGGGTTTGTTGCAAAATAACTTCAGATAGCCATATGAAATAAGGATTCCGGGTGTTTCTCCACGGTAAATCTCTCATATTCAGGCGATACCATTTTAATAAGTGCCACGCAAAGTCCATAAAATCACTTAAATAGAGGGGTAAAATTACACGGAAGTTTGGTCGTACCGCAGAAAAATGTATTTTTGCAGCCCCGTTAATCGGAAACGACGGATATAATTCATTGACAGTAAATAATTTAGACGTATGACAAAGGCAGAAGTTGTAGCAGAGATCGCTGAAAAGACAGGCGTAGAAAAGGTAGCCGTACAGGCTTCCGTGGAAGCATTCATGAAAGTAATCAAGCAGTCATTGGCTAAAGGCGATAACGTGTATCTGCGCGGTTTCGGCAGTTTCGTAGTAAAGCGTCGTGCTGAAAAAACTGGCCGTAACATTTCCAGAAATACCACAGTAATTATCCCTGCTCATAACGTTCCTTCATTTAAGCCGGCTAAAACTTTTGTCGATCGTGTGAAGAAGAATGTTAAAGTAGGAGAATAATATCATGACGCTCTCATCCAACGGATTAAAATGGATTATGCTGGGAGGAGCAGCAATAATTATCGTTCTTTTAAATTTTGTAAGTACCGTGCCGTCTTCACAACCTAAAGTGCAGATTGATGATCATCACGATCACGGCATCACCTTGGAGCAATTGGTAGCGCGAAATAAGGAGTTAATGTCTGCTGATTTGCAGGCTTCCGTGAGGTCGTTGCAAACCGAATTGCAAAAGACAACTGCCATTGCACAAAAAGCATTGTTGTACGATTCATTAATGAAAATTTTGGGTCGCAACGGGCAATATGCATTCGCATCACAACTGGCAGAGCAGAAAGCTACGGAGCTGAATGGTTCCGGAACCGACTGGATGCTGGCCGGCGATCGTTACCGTGCATCGGCGGGTTTTGAAAAAGATCCTGAAGCCGTGCATGTGTTGGCAGAAGCTTCTATGCGTTGTTACAGCAAAGCTCTTGAATTGGAACCGAATAATCTGGATGCTAAAGTGGGCTTGGGAATGGTGATGGTTGCAGCAACCAGTGACCCGATGAAGGGAATTACGTTGTTGCGTGAAGTGGAAGTTGCAGATTCAACGCACGTTAATGTTCAATTGGCATTAGCTGATTTCGCAGTGCAGAGTCAGCAATACGATAAAGCTATCGAACGTTACACTAAGGCAATTCGATTGAAGCCGGAATATTATGGAATTCGGTTAAATCTCGCAGAATTATATCAGGTGAAAGGGGACACCGCTGCAGCCATTCAGCAATTAGAGCTGTATGTGCAGAAAGAAACAGATCCTCTTGTAAGAAACGATGTGGAGAATGCCATCAGGCAGCTCCGCAAAAAGTAATTAAGTATTAACCTTTTTAAAATTTTCTATCATGCCAAGCGGAAAGAAACGCAAACGTCATAAGATGGCAACGCACAAGCGCAAGAAGCGTCTTCGTAAGAATCGTCACAAGAAGAAGCGCTAGTGTAATCGGATGTAATTAAGTACACCGAGTCACTTTAATTTATTGAACATTGGTAATCTCCCAAACCTGCAAGGTTATTGGGTTTTTGCCGTTTAACCGTATTATAACGTGAACAACGAACTAATCATTGATGCCTCAGGGCACGAGATTGTCATAGCGTTGCTCAGCGATAAGCGTCTAGTCGAACTCAATCGTGAGAAAGTCGATACGCAATTTGCTGTGGGCGATATTTATCTCGGCCGGGTGCGTAAAGTGATGCCGGGATTAAACGCGGCGTTTGTTGATGTCGGTTATGAAAAGGATGCCTTCCTACATTATTTCGATTTGGGTCCGCAAGTATTGTCGTTGAACAAATACGTGCGCCACACCATTACCGGAAAACAAAAGCATGCATCACTGCAGTATTTTAAGCCCGAACCTGATATTAATAAGGACGGGAAAATTACAGAAGTGTTGCAATCGGATCAGCAAGTAATGATCCAGGTAGCGAAGGAACCTATTTCAACCAAAGGACCACGAATCACTTCCGAGATTTCAATCGCCGGACGTTACATTGTTCTTATTCCGTTCTCCGAAAAAGTTTCGGTATCACAGAAAATTAAGAGCAGTGAAGAACGTGAACGATTAAAGCGATTAATTCTTAGTATAAAACCGAAAAACTTCGGAGTGATTGTGCGCACTGTAGCAGAAGCGAAAGGTGTTGCCGATTTGGATGCCGACATGAACGACCTAGTGAACAAGTGGAATACTTGTTTTCAGGCATTACTTACCGCCAAACCGCCACAGCGTGTGCTGGGCGAGTTAAATCGCACATCCGCAATATTGCGCGATATGCTGAACGCTACCTTCAGCGCAATTCATGTAAATGATGAGCGCATGCAGAGCGAAATATCCGAGTATCTGCAGACGATAGCGCCGGATAAAGAAAAGATTTTGAAACTGCACAAAAACGGTGCAGCAATGTTTGATCAACTGGGCGTAGAACGCCAGGTGAAAGCCTTATTCGGTAAAACGGTTACCATGAAAAGTGGTGCGTATTTAATTATCGAACATACCGAAGCTCTTCACGTGATCGACGTCAACAGCGGTAATCGTTCCAAGTCGCAAGCGGATCAGGAAACCAACGCGCTTGAAGTTAATTTGGAAGCTGCCGTGGAGGTTGCGCGCCAATTGCGTTTGCGCGATATGGGCGGAATTATCGTAGTTGATTTTATCGACTTGCATTCACCGCTTAATCGTAAAACACTTTTCAATAAGTTGCGCGATGAGATGAAATCGGATCGTGCAAAGCACACCATTTTACCTCCAAGTAAATTCGGATTGATTCAGATTACGCGCGAACGTGTACGTCCTGAAACCAGCGTGGATACTGCAGAAAAATGTCCTACGTGTGGAGGAACAGGAGAAGTACAAGCGAGTATTTTATTGATGGATCAAATCGAAAATAACCTGCGTTATATCCTTACGGAACAAAACGAAACCGGTGTTACGCTTTGTGTACATCCGTACATTGCAGCATATCTTACCAAAGGATTTTGGTCGCAGCGCATGCAGTGGTGGTGGAAGTACAAGAAGTCGGTGAAGATCAAATCAGTGAGTTCTTATCACTTCCTGGAATATCATTTCCTGAATAAGAACGAAGATGAAATTAAAGTATGATGAAAATCCCGATCGAATGATCGGGATTTTTTATTTGCCTTTATCGAATCCGTAATGTGCGTAATCGGCCAGCACAATATTCAGAAACTGCATCGTTGGCAGTTGTTGTGGATTCGGAAATACACCGAGCGTTTGTTTTACTTTATTTCCCAGTTGTTCCAACAGTCCGTAGTTGCCGGTTTGCACGGCTTGCATCATCACATCTTTAATGATGTTCATGTCACGATCGTTCAGCTGTCCCACTTGCGGAAATACAATTTGATACTGCGGATTTAAACTCGCCAAAATTGTACTACGCAGTGAAGTGCGTTCTTTTACATTGATGACGATAGTTCCCGCCACCATATCTCCAATACGTTGATTGCTATCGCTGATCATGGCAACCGGAAGTGCGAGCCAGGAAAACACACCGAATTCAGCTTCCAGTAATCGTGTTACCCAGCGCATGGCAAAATCACCAAGCCCCGCAGGTGAGCCGTCTTTCTTCACCACTTTCAATCCGAGAATTAGTTTTCCGAATGTTCTTCCATTAAGCAATGTCTCGCACCACAGCGTGTACGTAAGTACAGGCAACGGCACAAGGAATGCCAAGGCCAGTACAATTTCTTCCCGAGCTTCCCAACTGCCGGCATTTATTACCCAATTGCTGACGAGGTAAACGGCAACAAATAAATACGCCGCGAAAAAAATAACATCAATCAAACGTGCAAGTACACGATCACCAATGCTGGCTACGGGATAATCGATAACCACATTTTGTGACGTGACGATGCGCGCGTAATCTGCCATACAGCGAATGTACAGAAAGAAAATTCAAATAAATACAACTGTACATAAATGAACAATTAATAGTGTGTACCTATTAATTTCATGCAGGCATTTATTACCTTGTAACTCCTTATGAAAGAAATCACGTTTCTGCGGAAGAATCACGAAAAGTGGTTGGAGTTCGAGAAGATGCTGAATAGCAAGGATGCGGTAAATCCAGATGTGCTTTCTGATCTTTTCGTTCGCATTACTGATGATCTTTCATGGGCACGTACATTTTATCCCGGTTCATCAACCGAGCGTTATTTGAATGATCTTGCGGCGCGTATTCATCAGGAAATTTATAAAAACAAAAAGGAAAGCCGCAGTCGTCTCGTCACATTCTGGACGAACGAATTTCCGCTGCTGATGCGCGGTCATTTGGGTAATCTGATGATTGCATTTTTGATATTCGCAGTTTCAGTTTGGATCGGCATAATCTCTGCTCAAAACGATTCGGAATTTGTGCGCATCATCTTAGGTGATTATTATGTGGACAGCACATTGGATAACATGGCGAATGGCGATCCGATGGGTGTGTACAAAAGTGAAAATCAATTCGCGATGTTTTTTCGTATTGCACTTAACAACAGTTTTGTCGCGTTAATGTGTATCATGGTTGGCGTGTTTCATTGGATGGGTGTTGGATTCATGCTGTTTCGTAATGGTGTGATGTTGGGCTGCTTCATGTACTTTTTAGGCGAGAACGGTTTTTTACGCGAAGCGACACTTACGGTTTGGATACATGGTGTTATTGAAATATGGTGCATCATTGTTGCCGGTGCTGCCGGAATCGCGCTTGGAAATTCAATTTGGTTTCCCGGTGCATGGCCGCGCAGTGTGGCGTTTGGTCGCGGTGCAAGGGAAGCATTAAAAATCGGATTAGCACTTATTCCGTTTTTCTTCTTGGCGGCCTTTTTCGAAGGATTTATTACCCGTTATACGCAAATGCCGGATGTTGGTAGAATAGCCATCATTGCGGGCTCCGCTGTTTTTGTATTGTGGTATTTTGTTTTTTATCCGCAGATATTATTCTACAAGCAGAAGAAAAATGAAGCAGGCATGAGTAGTCGCATTGCTTTTGTGCTGTGGCTCGTAACACTCCCGGTTTCTGCTCCGATATTGTTTATCATCAATCGTTCCCGCGAGAAGAAATTGTCGCCACGTGATTTGTTTGCACAAATTAATCCACGTACAGTATTTATGGTCATCTCCGGATTCGTGTTAATCTTTTTGCCGCTCCTTTCGTTTGTGATGCAATTGGTTACGGGAATTCCTTCGGATACTACGACATACATCTTTTTCGGATTGCTGGCTGTTTGCGGTGTGATAATGATTGTACTCGCGTTGTTGTGGAACGATCGCATTGAAGAAGAAGATTTGAGTATTGCACGTAAGTCGGATAAAATATTAGGTTCTTATGAGCGTTAGACAGTTTCCGATACGACTGGATAAGGTGCGCTCGTTTGGTGCAGTGTTTAGCGACACACGACGATTTTTGCGAGAGAACTTTGCAACTTACTTTTTAAGTCTATTGTTGTTAGCCGGTCCTTTCGTTTTGGTGACGTGCACCATGGAAAGTTATTATCAAATCAACTTATTTTCCGGTGACGATATATTTCCCAGCTTCGATCGTTTCGGTTCTTGGATTGCCATTAATGCATTGGTGGGACAGTTTCGTTGGCTCATTAACGGACTTATCATTGCGTTGGTGGTCAGCCACATTATAAAACAATATCAATTAAAAGGTCCGGGTAAGTTTGATACACATGATGTAAGTGTTTCTATCGTAAAGTCCTTTGCATCCAACGGCATTGCATGGGTATTCCTGCTTGTGTTGTGCACCATTATCGGTGTTGCCATCGCGGGATTCATTTATGCAATTTCGCGTGAGAGTATTCTGATGGGAATTACTTTAATTGGTTTAATCGGATTAGGATATATTTTAGTTCGTTTTCCGTTTTGGTACATCGTTTTTTCAACGTTCAATGCTCGAGCAGAAAATGGAGGAAAAAATCCGATGAAGCATTTCGGTTATGCTGCCGGATTGATCAGTGGCAGTTGGTGGCAAACATGGGCTGTGTTTTTTATCATGTGGCTGCTGTTGTATGCGCTTGGAAAAGTGATTTCCATTCCTGCCGAGATCATGACTTATGTGGCGAAGATGTATAGTTTGGATATGTATGCATCTAAAACAGATTGGAAGTTGATTGAAACGATATTGACCTCGGTTGCTGAATTTGCGAAGACGATGGTGAACAGCATTTTTTGTTTAGCGGTCGGTTTGCACTTTTTTAGTTTGCGTGAAAAGCAGGAAGGTCGGGGAACAAAGGAACTTATTGAAAAGATTGGTACAAAAGCAGACGATGACGGTGTGGAACTTACATATTAAGCTTTTGCTGATCGGAATGATGTGGGCTTCCATGTCGTTCGCTCAAGTCGTGCAACAAGTGCCCGATGAAACGCGTCGTCCTCCTGTGCAGTACGATACAATTGATCCGAAGCGCACTGATACTGCAGATATTGCAAAACCGTATTACGAAGATGAGGCGTATCGTTACGGTCGCGATAAGGAAAAGAAAAAAATGGACGAAACAGTTTTCGACCGCTTGTGGAGTGCGCTATGGGATCGCACATTTGATCCGCCGAGTTTTGATAAAACGAATTTTGAGTCACCATTTAATTGGCAAAATTTGTTCATCATCATTCTGGTAATTGTTTTGGTGTGGGCCATTTTACAAGCTACCAAGTCCGGTGTAAGCGGAATATTCAAAGGCAAGAGTCGCTCGAAAGAAGAAGTTACTGATGCAACGCTGGAAGACGTTGATATTTACGCTATCAATTACGAGCAACAAATTGCCGATGCCCAGGCGCGAGGTGATTACCGGTTAGCAGTGCGTTTGTGGTACTTGCGTATGCTGAAGGAAATGTCGGAGAAAGAGTTAATCCATTGGCGTACCGACAAAACCAATTTGGATTACGAACGGGAATTACGCACTACTCCTTACGCACAACGATTCGGAAAATTGAGTTTGTTGTACGACTACGTTTGGTACGGAGAGTTTGTTCCGGATCGTTCCCAATACGGAAATGCAGAGGAAGAATTTAAGTTGATGTTGAATCAAATTGCCAAAAAATAAATGCGCAGAGCGTGGCCATATCTGATTTTGCTGGGCATTGCCTTCACGGTACTGTACAAGTACTCGGAGAAGCAGGCTGCGCAGCATATTGATTGGTCAACGGATTATTCAGGCCGTTCAAAAATTCCATTCGGTTGTTATATCACACGCACGATTGTTCCAAAGATCACCCGTAATGAAGTGACAACGGTGAGTCAAACAATTTACCGGCAAATGCGAGCTAGCCAGAACGCCTCTTTGGAAATGGATGACAGTACGATGATTGCGATGGGTATGACGGAAACTTTATTCCGCAACGTGGATAAAACAGCATACGTATTCATCAATAGCGAGTTTAAACCTTCGGCACTTGATGTAGTTGCGCTGTGTCATTTTGTGGAGCAAGGTAATGTCGCGTTTATTTCTGCACATACGTTCGGTATGCTTTCGGATACCTTGGGAGTCAAGGATTATGATTTCACGTATACTGATATTGACACGGATTCTGCATTAACCTTGGAAGGTGTGGTTGCGGGAGATTATTATACACCACAAGCAAATCTTGTTCATCCGAAGTTTCGTTTAGATTCATTCGCTATATATCATAAAGCGCGACAAAGTCGTTCGTTTTATGATTTTGATACCACGCGGACGATGGTGTTGGGCATTGACGGACATATGCGACCGAACTACATCAAAGTGCAATTCGGCAATGGGCATTTTTTACTCCACAAATTACCGGAGGCATTTACCAATTATTATTTAAGTGAAGAACGTTCAGGTACATATGCCGTGAATGCATTACGTTATTTGCCGCCGATGGAATTGTGGTTTGACGAGTATTACAAGGACGGATATGTTATACATAATGATTCGCGCCGTTATATGCTCTCGGAACCTGCCTTAAAGCTGGCTTATTTTGTTGCCATAATTTTTGGCGGATTAGTTTTGTTATTTGGCGGAAAACGCATGCAGCGACCGGTTCCTGTTGTTAAGCCATTAAATAATGCGACGCTGGATTTTGTTGAACAAATCGGAGCGCTGTATTATCGACAAAACAACCATCATCTCATCATTCAAAAAAAGATCAACTATTTTTTAGAATCGATACGAAGTCGATTTTATGTGCAGACGAATGTTATTGACAACACCTTCGTTGAGCGCATTTCTAATTTGAGTGGTGTTACGAAAAGCGAAGTTGACAAATTATTTAGAGCAATTAATTATTTAAAAGATAATACGCGCGCATCAGAAACAGACTTAAAAAATCTGGAGCGCGCAATTTGGGGATTCAATCAAAAAAGTAAACGTTAACCTTCAATACCAATACCATGTCAGACTCTTTGAATTTTTCTAATCGTGTCCAATTGGACGATCTTCAACAAGCTGTCGGTGATATTCGCGCCGAAATCGGAAAGATCATAGTGGGGCAGGAACGCGTGGTTGATTTGCTAATTGCTGCGTTATTGGCAGATGGACATGTATTGATTGAAGGCGTACCCGGCGTTGCAAAAACATTAACCGCGAAATTATTGGCGAAGACGATCAGCGTGAAGTTTTCACGTGTACAGTTTACGCCCGATTTGATGCCTTCGGATGTTATTGGTACAAGCGTGTACAATTTAAAGACAAACGAATTTGAATTTAAACGTGGACCAATTTTTGCAAATATTGTTTTAATAGATGAAATTAACCGTGCTCCAGCAAAAACGCAGTCAGCATTATTCGAGTCGATGGAAGAGCGTCAGGCAACAGTTGATGGTATTACCTATAAACTGGATGTTCCTTTCATGGTGGTGGCTACACAAAATCCGGTAGAGCAGGAGGGGACGTATCGGTTGCCGGAAGCACAGTTGGACCGATTCATTTTCAAAATTCAGGTGGACTACCCCGATTTGCATCAGGAGACAAAAATTCTTGCCGACTTCCACGCTCGCAGGAACAGCATGAATTTGGATCATATTCGTCCCGTGATTAGTGCAGAGCAATTAAAAACTTATCGCGAGAAAGTGTACAGCTTATATGTAGAACCAAACTTGTTGCACTACATTGCTCAGATTGTGAATATGACACGTAACAACAGCGCATTGTATTTGGGTGCATCACCACGTGCGTCGTTGGCCATCTTAACAACATCGAAAGCCATTGCAGCTATGCGCGGACGCGACTTTGTAACTCCTGATGATATACGTGAAGTAGCTATTCCTGTTTTACAACATCGTGTCATGTTAACTCCGGAGAAGGAAATGGAAGGCCAAACATCGCGTGATATAATTATGCAGATTTTGCAAATGGTAGAAATTCCGAGATAATGTTTTTAATACGCTTCATCAAATCGTTTTACTTCGCAACGCGTTTTTATATCGCGGTGGCTGTGCTTTTGGTGTTGTGTATAGTAGCGTATTTCCTTCCCGGTCTGTATCCTATAGCTGTAATCGGTGCAACCGCGATACCGATTTTGATTGGAGTTGATTTAGTGCTGTTGTGGGTTCGGCCCAAAGGATTTCATGCTGTGCGCGGAACGTTGGATAAATTATCGAACGGTGACCTGAACACGATTGAGGTTACTTTGGAAAACAAATATCCTTATCCCGTATTTGTAACTGTTGTTGATGAATTGCCTGTACAATTTCAGGCGCGCGATTTAAAGTTTTACGCTTATCTAAATCCTTTTGCTTCCAAGAAGCTATCGTATCAGGTTCGTCCTGTAAAGCGCGGACAATATATTTTCGGCGCGGTAAATGTGTTTGTAGCAACCATGCTTGGCATGTTGCGTCGACGTTATCAATTCGGACAAGATCATGAAGTCCCTGTTTATCCGTCTTATATTCAAATGCGTCGTTTCGAGTTGCTCGCCATCTCGCACCGTCTAACGGAAGTAGGTATTAAGAAGATTCGTCGTTTGGGGCATAACATGGAATTTGATCAGATCAAAGATTATGTTTCCGGTGATGATCCGCGCACAGTAAACTGGAAGGCAACCGCACGACGCGGTCGTTTGATGGTGAATACTTATCAGGATGAGAAGTCGCAGCAAGTATATAATGTGATCGACATGGGTCGTAACATGAAGATGCCATTTGAAGGAATGACATTGCTGGATTATGCGATCAATGCCTCTCTCGTAATTTCGAATATTGCGATGCTGAAATATGATAAGGCCGGACTGATCACGTTTTCCAATCGAATTCACGCCGCCTTACCTGCTGATAGAAAAGGAATGCAGATGTATAACATTATGGAATTGTTGTATGCTGCAAAAACCGGTTTTTTAGAATCCGATTACGGTCGACTGTATGCCACGTTAAAGCGTACGGTTAGTCAGCGCTCATTAATTGTACTTTACACGAATTTCGAGACGCTTTCTTCTGCGCAACGACAAATGCCGTACTTGCGTCGTATTGCAAAAGATCATTTGCTGGTAGTCGTGTTTTTTGAAAATACGGAATTGAGAAATTTCCTGGATACTAAGCCGAATACGGTTCAGGAAATCTATTATCAAACCATCGCCGAAAAATTCACGTATGAGAAAAAGCTGATTGTTAAGGAGCTTGGAAAAAGTGGCATCCACGCCGTTTATACGGCTCCCGAAAATTTGACGGTAAATACGATTAATAAATATCTCGAGTTGAAAGCACGCGGATTGATTTAATTATTTTTGATAGATACCAAAAAACTCAACACGATGACACACATGAAGGTGTACGCAATGGTAGAAAAGAGCATTGAAGGCTTAAAAGTTGATCCGGCATTGTGTCGCGGAGAAAAGCCCGGACAATGGTCGTATAAATTAAAAGATGCCTCTGTATGGATTGATGTTTTCGAGTGGAATGCAGGCTCGGGAAAATATTACATTCAAGTGATGAGTCCATTGTGTGTTGTGCCTGATTTAAAGACGCAGGAATTTTTGTTGGACGTGTTGGAGATCAATTATAAACTGGTTGGTTGTTCTATTTGTAAAAAAGGAGATTGGTTGTATATTTTAAATTTGCGCGAAATAGAAGGCATTGATCAATCCGAAATAGACGCAACCTTAGATCGTATCGGTTTTTACAGCACCGATTATTACGGTAAACTCGCGTTTAAGTTTGAAGGGTGTTGGACACCAAAGCCGCCTGTAGATACAACAGGAAGTAGAGGGTAGAATTTTCTGTTGATGCGCATCATT
>JBIJCF010000010.1:0-80156 GCA_044344795.1 Bacteroidia bacterium
TTCAAATAATTCCGGTTTATTTTATCACCATGTAAATCAAATCTTTCTGTTCTCATTACTAAGCAGTACTGCCAACGGTTGAAGTTCAGGAGTTCGGTCTGCAATTAGTTTTAATATGGATAACATAGGGATAAACAAAATCATACCTGCTGCACCCCACACTAATCCGCCAGCCAGAATCGCAACGATAACGACAAGCGAATTGATTTTAATTTGATTGCCTACTGCAAACGGGAAAATCAAATACGCTTCCAAAACCTGCACAACTGCAAATACGGCGATCACCGCAGTTGGATACCAAATGGAGTTGTAATTGACCCAAGCAATGGTAATGGGCAGGAGTGATGCGATCATTATACCGACATATGGAATGAACGTGAGAATTGCTGCAATGAATCCAAAAAGTAAGGGATGTGGAAGTCCGATGAAATATAGTCCAATGGAATTAAGTGTTCCTACTGCGAGATACACCAATAGCATTCCTCTAACGAATCTGTAGTAGGCGGTAACACTTTCCAATAGAATTTGATGTATAGAGTTTCTTTGTGCTTTAGGGAACCATGAATAGAGCGCGTTGCTCAGCAAACCTCGATTATAGAGGATTAATGCTGTGAGTAGCGGTATCATGATCAAAAAGAATAGTAATTCTGTGAACGAATTCGCCGTTGTCTTTAGAATGGGTATAGCCTGATTTCCTGAGCTTTCGATAAACGAACGAATCAATTCGGCTTGTTCTTGATAGTCTAAGTGGAATCGTGCTCCGATCCAGTTACCCAAATCATTAGCCGTTAACAATAATTTTTCTTTTAATAATTTCCATTCTGATGCGAATTCAGCAACCTGGGTAATTAATAGTAAAACAATACCTCCAAGAATATCACTAATGAGAAGTAGGGCAAGCACTATGGATATGCCCCTTGGTATTTTTCGCGCTTCCAGCCATTTGCAAATGGGATAAAGAATAAATGCCAGTAATGCTGAAAAGCACAATGGTATAAGAACAGAACGACCGAGGTACATAGCAACAAGGCCTATAATTAGTTTTGGAAGTACACTCGTTATCGCAAACGATTTTACACTTGTTGACAAATCCTTGTTACTCATCTTGACAGAATTTATTACCGACGTGTGAATACAGCAACTATCGCACTTGTGATTAGTCCTATTATTAAAGCACCAATTGATCCTTGAATAATGTAATTGGATAAATTAAAATATCCCTGCGCTGAATTTTTGTCCATTATTTCCAGCGCTACTGTGTAGTTGATGATATTTTCGAAGTAATACGGCGAGATCCACGTCAGAGAGATGTATTGCGTAACCGGCGTAAGCGCTGCAACAAATAATGATAACAATGCACCACTTTTTAATCCTTGCAGATACGTCATTTTATGTTCAGGCATTGTTTTGCGTTTAGCACGTAAAGCAAATACATACATCGTAATGGAAGGCAATGCAACAAAATTGGTTACGATGGCGTGCAAATCCAGATGAATATCGTGCAGACCGAATAAACGTTCACCGATCATCCAAATCAACATCATTGCCATAAATAGCAATGCCCATTTTAATTCTGTTTTTATAGCGTTCATCGAATTATTTTAAAAGAATGCCCGAAATCTTAGTTAATAAAGCATGTGAGTTACACGAAATCACATTAATCTTTGCACGATGAATGGCAGCATCTGATGAAACGCGAATATACATTTCGCAACCATTATTGTTGAAAGCATATTCTTCAGCCGGAAACATGGTGCCGGTTTCATCTTCATCCAATTCACTGTCTGCTCCGGGCGTCGCATCTACTGCAATTCCCATGATCGTATCAGTTTTTGATGTTTGTTCATCAATAATAACAACGCGAAAATCTAAACTGTCTCCAACGGGTGTTACAGCGAGCGTGACATTAAGACCAAGATCTTGCAGCGTGTATCCATCTTTGTACGATTTTATTTCCGGTGACGCCTGCTCATTCGGTTGCGGTACGGCCGGTACTACATCAGTAGTAGTTGAACGCTCTTCCGAGGAGTGACAGCCAAGCATCGTTAGCACAATAAAGACACTTATGAAGATTGAAGTTTTCATGGCACTATAGTTTATATCAAATTACTAATTACTCCGTAAAGTCCTATAATTAAAATTAGAACGAGTACAATCTTCTGAAATACGTTTTCAGAAATTAAGCGCAATACACGCTTCCCGATCCACGATCCGACAAAGCTGATGACCAAGAGAGGTGCAATTAAAATCCAAACCTCTCGTGTAACATAACCCTGACTGTAATACATGATGCTTCTACTAAAGTCAACACCGAAATCGATTAGCGCGGATGTTGCAATAAAAGTTTCTTTCGGAAGACGAAATGCTGCTAATGTCAGGCCTCGAATTGCGCCGCCTGTCCCGGTTAATCCTGCCAAAAATCCTGAGATGATACCCCCTCCAACGGCATTAGCTGTATTTGGTTGTAGCTTGATCTGCTGAAAAATCAACAGGAATAGACTTACACTAATAAGAACGATATGCAATGCCAATTGTAAAAAATCGGATTCCAAATGTTGTGTTAACCATGCGCCAAGCATAACCAATAATACTGCAGGGATTCCAATTTTTATGACCAGATCTTTTTGAACACCCTGCCGGAATAGTGCGATTTTGGAAACATTGCTGGCAACGTGAAAAATGCCGGTAATGCCTAAGGCGGTTTTAAAATCGAAAAAGTATGCAGCAATAGGAACAAAGAATAGCGATGATCCAAATCCTCCAATAGTGCCGATCACCTCTGCAACAAGTGCCATCAGGAGAAATACGATCAGCTCTTCGGTAGTCAGCATCACAATAATTTGCGGTATTTGTCATTAAGACCAATTCCTTCGGCAATTAATGGAATTGCTTTTTCCACACGCTCTTGTTGAGTTGAAACTCTTTTTGCTGCAACGATATGCTCAATAAACTCGCGTTGTTTAAATGGCGTTAAAGCGTTGAAGGCCTTCAATAAACGATGCTTATTTAATGCACTCGACAATATTTCAGGAAGTTCGGGTGTTGATTTTTTTTCGGGCTTCAGCTTTACGCCTTTTTTCTCGTTCGCAATTGCAGCACGCAAATATTCAAGCACGCGTTTTTCGTTGACTTTGTCCTTCGCCGTAAAACGCCATTGTCGCAAGGCTTTGGTCTTACCTTCCGACGCGTTGATCAAAACATTATATGGGTCTTCGAGAAAAGCGCCGTTGAAAAACCATAATGCCACGTGAGACTTGAATGCTGCAACACCGACAATATTCTTATTGTCTATGGTATAAATATCACCACCCCATTTAATGGTATGTACTAATTCCGTTTTTGCAATGATGGATTTTAATTGGTCCGTAAGTTCATTCCATTGCGGATTATTCATGACGAGAAATTACTGGCCGTGGCAGTTCTTGTATTTCTTTCCTGAACCGCATGGGCATGGATCGTTACGCCCAATTTTCGGATCCTGACGAACAACTGTTTCTACCTTACGTGGTTCTTGTGCTGCTTGTGGCGGACCTTGTTGTTGTTGCGGTGCGGAAACTTCTTCGCGCGTAGTTTGCAGTTTAGGCTGAGCCGGTTGCGCTTTACGACGTTCTTCCTGAATAGCCGCTTCTTCCATGTTTCCACCGGAAGGTAGTTGCGCTTTCATCAGGAAAGAAATAATCTCACGATTGGTTTCACTCACCATGCGTTTGAATAACTCGAATGATTCAAACTTGTAAATCAACAGTGGATCTTTCTGCTCGTACACTGCATTTTGCACGTTGGTTTTTAAATCATCCATTTCACGCAAATGCTCTTTCCACGCATCATCAATCATGGCAAGGATAGTTCCTTTCTCCATGTTTAGTATCAATGCACGCCCTCCACTTTCGTAAGCGCGCTTAAGGTTAGCTACAACCTGCAAGGTTTTTATGCCATCACTTACCGGAGTAACAATGTTCTCGTATGTTCCCGATTGTGTTTCGTACACATTCTTGATGATCGGGAAAGACATAGCGGCCATGCGTTCACCTTTTTCCTGATAGTGTTGCAACGCAGCATCAGCAGTTTTCTCAATCAAGGCTTCTGCACGAAGACTGTTGAATTCATCTAACGATACGGGTGAATCAATACCGAACACGCGAATTAATTCCAAACGGTATTGATCGAAATCTCCCTCGTCTTTCGCTGCTGCGATTTGATCTGCAACATCATTGATCATATTAGAAATGTCAATCTGCAAACGCTCACCGTATAACGCATGACGACGACGCTTGTAAATTACTTCACGCTGCGCATTCATCACATCATCATACTCGATTAATCGCTTACGAGTACCGAAGTTATTTTCTTCTACTTTTCGCTGCGCACGTTCAATAGAATTCGTGATCATACGATGCTGAATTACTTCACCTTCCTTGAGACCCATGCGGTCCATCAGCTTGGCAATACGCTCAGAACCGAATAAGCGCATCAAATCATCTTCAAGAGAAACGAAGAACTGTGAAGAACCCGGATCACCCTGACGACCTGCACGACCGCGCAACTGACGATCCACACGACGTGAATCGTGACGTTCCGTGCCGATAATCGCTAAACCGCCCGCTTCTTTTACTCCAGGGCCTAACTTGATGTCCGTACCACGACCTGCCATGTTGGTGGCGATGGTTACAGTTCCCGATTTACCTGCTTCTGCTACGATATCAGCTTCTTTCTGGTGCAACTTTGCGTTAAGAACGTTGTGCTTGATGTTGCGCAACTTTAACATTCGGCTCAGCAATTCTGAAATTTCAACTGATGTTGTACCCACAAGAACTGGACGTCCCTGATCAACACACTTTACAATTTCATCAATGACTGCATTGTATTTTTCGCGTTTGGTTTTGAAAACCAAATCTTCCATATCCTTACGCTGAATGTTACGATTGGTCGGAATGGTAACAACATCCAGTTTGTAAATACTCCAGAATTCTTGTGCTTCCGTTTCAGCAGTACCGGTCATGCCGGCTAACTTATGATACATGCGGAAGTAGTTCTGCAAAGTAATCGTTGCATACGTTTGTGTGGCCGCTTCAATCTTTACATTTTCTTTCGCTTCAATTGCCTGGTGCAATCCGTCGGAGTAACGACGACCTTCCAACACACGACCTGTTTGCTCGTCTACAATCTTAACCTTACCATCAGCCACAATATATTCATCATCGCGTTCAAACAAACAGTACGCTTTCAGTAACTGCTGCATAGAGTGTACGCGTTCCGACTTGATATTATAATCGCGGATAATTTCTTCTTTCTTGATCAATCGCTCTTGATCGTCCGTAATATTCTTCTCTACTTCATTTAACTCGATTGACAAGTCGGGAAGAATAAAGAAGTTCGGATCTTCGATACTTCCGGATAAGAGATCAATTCCTTTATCGGTAAGTTCGATGGTGTTGTGCTTTTCGTCAATTACAAAATACAATTCAACGTCCACCTTCGGCATTTCGCGGTTGTTATCTTGCATGTAATAGTTTTCCGTCTTTTGCAAAAGCTGACGAACGCCTTGTTCAGAAAGGAATTTAATTAACGCTTTGTTTTTTGGTAAGGCGCGGTGACAACGCAACAACATCATTCCGGCCTCTTTTTCTTTCTCTTTATTGTTGCTACTGTCTGCGAATAATTTTTTCGCATCGGCAATCAACGTATTCACATAAGTACGTTGCGCAGTTACCAGCTTTTCTACACGCGGTTTTAATTCTGTAAACAAGTGATTGTTGCTGCGTTGTGTCGGCCCTGCAATAATCAAAGGCGTACGTGCATCATCGATCAATACGGAATCCACCTCATCCACAATAGCGAAGTGGTGTTTACGCTGTACGAGTTCTTCCGGAGAACGCGCCATATTATCACGCAAGTAATCGAAACCAAATTCGTTGTTGGTTCCGTAGGTAATATCAGCTAAATAAGCAGTACGACGCTGAGGAGAATTCGGTTCGTGCAGATCGATGCAATCAACGGTAAGTCCGAGGAACTCGAACAACGGTCCGTTCCATTCGGCGTCACGTCGTGCAAGGTAATTGTTCACCGTAACCAGATGCACACCACGACCCGGAAGCGCATTCAGGTAAACAGGTAAAGTTGCAACGAGGGTTTTTCCTTCACCCGTTGCCATTTCAGAAATTTTACCTTGATGCAACACAGTACCACCAATCAACTGCACATCATAATGTACCATGTTCCACATTACTTCAGTGCCGGCAGCCATCCACGAATTTTTCCACGTAGCCTGATCGCCGTTAATTACGACATTTGGTTTACGAATAGAAAGATTGCGATCGTGATCAGTAGCCTGTACTTTGATTTCAGTGTTCACCGTAAAACGACGCGCAGTTTCTTTCACTACAGCGAATGCTTCAGGAAGCAATTCCAATAAAATATCTTCTATTTTTTTGAGTTGCGCTTTTTCCAACGCATCAATTTCATTGTAGATATTTTCCTGATCATCGATGGAAAGACCCGGCTGAAGTGCTTCTGCTTTAAGTTTTTCAATTTCTGCAGCTTCATCTTTGATGTATTCGGAAATACGCTGACGGAATTCCTGCGTCTTATGACGTAACTGGTCATTCGTTAAGGAATTATAACTTGCGAAATGCTCATTAATGGCCTCCACATAAGGCATGATCTCTTTCACATCACGCTCTGATTTGGATCCGCCCATGAGCTTGGCGATACTTTTAGTAATAAAGTCGAACATTCTAAAGCACTTTACGCCCTGCCGGGCTCGATTTTAAGGATAGCAAATGTAATCAATTTCGGGGTGGCCTGAGGCTATTCCGAAGCCGAATACAAGTCAATTATTGTTCCGAATTAGAATTACCTGACACATTAGCAGCAACAAAAAACCCCGCAGTTGCGGGGCTTAGAAAACTTAAAGCGATTAATATTCGTCTTCGTTGAAGAAGAAGTCTTCTTTCGTCGGATAATCCGGCCAAATTTCTTCAATGGTTTCATACGCTTCACCTTCATCTTCAATTTCCTGAAGGTTTTCAATGACTTCCATTGGTGCACCGGAACGGATCGCGTAGTCAATAAGTTCCTCTTTGGTTGCAGGCCAAGGAGCGTCTTCGAGGTAAGAGGCTAGTTCAAGAGTCCAGTACATAACACAAATAGTTTAGAATTGATAATTAAAACGTCAACGGAAGAAAAATGTTACATGGGATATTCACCATTTTTCTATTGCTTTATTTTCGTGCAAAAGTAGAAATTTCGGTATCGGTTCGACGGTAATCGTGAAAAAATTACTACGACGTAACAATCTGATAATAAGGCAATAAGGAAAATGTCAACAATTTTAAAATTTGGCACACACCCAAAACGCACTACATACGCGGTTTCCAAGGTGATTCGGTTGCATTTAACCGGTGCGAAAATTGTCTACTCAGCATGAATAAATAGTCAGATAATCGATTCAGATATTTTACAATAAGCGGATCAACCGGAGCGGTTTCCGTTAAATGAATGACATTTCGCTCGGCACGACGGCAAACACATCGTGCAACATGGCAGTGTGACACAGCAGGATGTCCGCCCGGCAACACAAAACTTTTCATCGGAGGCACTTCTTCGTTAATCGCATCAATGGCTCGTTCCAATGCAGCGATATCTGATTCCGCAATTTGTGGCAATTCCATTTTATTTTTCTCCGGATCTGCGGCTAACAATGATCCTATGGTGAACAAGCGGTCCTGAATTTCAATTAACGACGATAGCGTGTTTTCATCCGTTGTTTGATCGCGCAGCATTCCGATCCACGAATTCAATTCATCAACTGTGCCGTACGACTCAATACGAATGTGATGTTTCGGCACTCGCGTTCCTCCAATTAGAGAAGTCTGCCCTTGATCGCCCGTTTTCGTGTAGATTTTGAAAGTCATGATGCGTAATTAATGTTCATGCATTGTAAGAAATGTTGCTGTATCAACAACTCAGGCCTTGCGAATGTTCGCATTGAGTTCATCACGTTCCACCAATCCGTCTTTCAAGCGAACGATGCGATGTGCGTATTGTGCGATGTCTTCTTCGTGTGTAACAACAATAATGGTATTTCCTGCTTCATGAATAGCCGCAAACAAGCCCATGATTTCAATGGAAGTTTTAGAATCTAAATTTCCTGTTGGTTCATCGGCAAGAATAATAGCAGGATCATTCACCAATGCGCGCGCTACCGCCACACGCTGACGCTGCCCTCCGGATAGTTCATTAGGTTTGTGATGTACTCGATCTTTCAAACCGACTTGCTCCAACACACGCATGGCTTTTTCTTTACGAGCAGCAGACGACATGCCGGCATATACCAGAGGAAGCATTACATTCTCCAATGCTGTGGATCGTGGCAACAGATTGAACGTTTGAAACACGAAACCGATTTCCTTGTTACGTACTTCCGCTAGTTCATCATCACTCATGCGCGCCACTGATTTACCGTTTAACACGTACTCGCCGGAAGAGGGCGTATCCAGACAACCAAGCATGTTCATTAACGTTGATTTGCCTGAGCCCGAAGGACCCATCAACGCTACGTATTCATTCTTCATCACATTCAACGAAACATCGCGCAAGGCGTGAATCGTTTCACTGCCGATGGTGTATGTTCGGGCAATGTGCGAGATTTCTATGATGTTTCCGGTTGTCATGTTGCAAAGTTAGGGTTTAACAAGTTGCTTTAGCTATTTGTTTTATCACCAACGCAATATGAAATGTTCTTTACGCTGATGCGGTCGTAACATTACAATGCCGATATCAAAAAGATCCATCGTGCAATGTAAATCTGCGTCCGCAATGATCTCATTCCAGGCACGCTCCATTTCTTCTGACCAATGTATATCATCAAATATTAAAACGGATTCTTGGTTCAAATACGGTTTAATCGTCCGGTAATAATTTATCGTTGGTTCGTAACGATGATTTCCATCGATGAAGATGAAGTCCCTTTTGGTATGTTGCTGCAGTATTTGTGCTAGCTGCTCATCAAACGCTCCGACGATTAAATGAGGATGAATATTCGTCTGATTAAAGCCGCTTTGGGCAACTGCAGCCGTTTCGGGACAGCCTTCGATGGTGATTATACTTGCTGTTGGATTCGCCTGTTGCAAATACATGGTCGTTACGCCTAACGACGTACCCAATTCCAAAATAGTTTTGGGTTGAAAGCGCTGCACCAAACGATATAGCAGTCGTGCAACACGAGGTGATTTTAACGAACGCTTCGCAATCGTGCTGATGGCAATGGGTCCGGAGTTGCCGGTGCCGAAATCGGTTTTATGAATGGTTTGTGAACTCTTCAGGCATTCTTCTCGCCAACGCTCGGCTTTATTTTCGCCGGTAAAAGGTTGCTCAGGAAAAATGGTCGTCGTCAATTCGAAAACGAATGGCGAATGCACACCATGTTTGTTCACCGATTGGAATTGATGACGAAGAAATGCTTTAGTCTGAAACAGCAAACTCACTTACAATCCGATAATCTTGAACTCTGTTCGACGGTTGATCTGTCTGTTTTCCGGAGTATCGTTCGGAACTACAGGTTGCGTGTCTCCATAACCTTTGTATGTTAAACGACTTGCATCGATACCATTTGCAACGAGGTAGTTGTACACCGACTTGGCACGATTTTCCGAAAGCGTCTGGTTCATCTTCTTGTCACCAACGTTGTCCGTATGACCACTGATTTCAATTTTGATAGTCGGATTGTTATTCATGAACGCAATCAATTTTCCTAACTCCGCTTTCGATTCCGGACGCAAGTCAAACTTGGCAGTTTCGAAGAATACATTTTTCAATACCACTTTTGCATTCAACTCCAGCGGAATTAATGGCACATCCATCAAGAACGGCTTGCTTGGATCTGTTGCTTCTTTCATGAAAAATGTTTCAGAGAAGAAGCAATAGCCCGGACTGTTAACATTCAACGCATAGTTTTTATTGATAGGTAGAACCAGCAAAAATTCTCCGGTAACAGGATCGGATTTAGAACTGATGAATGTTTTACCCGTTGATACATCAATAAGTTCAAACTCTGCACCTAAAGGCTTTTTCGTTTTACTGTCGTAAACTTTTCCTTTCATGTACGAAACGCCTTGCGGTCGTATTGGTTTGGGCAATTCAAACATGTACATATCATCACAACCTAATCCACCTTCGCGTGTAGAAGAATAATACGCATACAGACCGCTTGCATTCACAATCAATCCACTTTCATTTCCTGAAGTGTTAATCGGATATCCTAAATTTTGTGGTTCGCCCCAATTGCCTGCACTGTCTCTTCGGCATACATATAAATCCAGTCCACCTAATCCGATGTGACCGTCAGACGCGAAGTACATGGTTTGATTGTCAGGATGTATGAATACAGCTTCTTCATTTCCCGGCGTATTAATTTCAGCACCCAGATTTACAGGCGTGCTCCATTGATTATTCGGACCTAATTCCGACATCCATATATCTCCGTTGCCATAACCACCTTTACGGTTACTGACGTAGTACAGTGTTTTTCCATCACTGGAGAAAGAAGGTTGTGTTTCCCAACTTGCGGTATTCAAAGGTGCTCCAACGTTGGCCGGTCGACTCCATTGTCCGTCCACTTTTTTGGAAAAGAAAATATCACAACTTCCAAAACCTTGTCGACCTGCACCATAACCATCATATCCTTCGCATGCCGCAAAAAATAGAAAGCGTCCGTCAGCAGAAAGGGAAGGAGCGCCTTCGTTGGTTGGTGTGTTGATGGGCGGTCCAAGTGGTTTGGCTAAAGACCACGTTCCGTCCGATTGCTGATAGCTGATGTAAAAATCTTCCTGAGAACGTTGTTTGGCACCGGTTTTAGGATCAATAACAATTTCATTACGTGTAAACAAGAATGTGCTTTCATCGGCGGTGATGTTCGGGAAATACTCACACTCTTTAGAGTTAATCATATTGCCCATGTTAATCGGTTTAAAAGGAACCGGATTCGCCATAGCACGTATCGCAAACTCGCAGGATTTAATACCATTCTCCGCTTGTTCAATATCCACGCGCTTCGTAGAGCTGCGTTTCATGGATAAGAACATATCGTAATCTTTTTTTGCATCCTCGTATTCGCCGAGTTTTAATTCTGCATTAGCGCAATCGAGGTACGAGTAGTACGAAAATTTAGGATTTAATGCGAACGCTTTTTTGTATTCATCAACGGCCTTTTGCCATTCCTGTTTGGCGTTATGAATATCCGCCTGCAACAAATAACATTCAATAAAATTCGGATCAGCGTCTTTCGCTTTTTGCAATTCTGCAATAGCTAAATCAAATTGATAGTAGGCGAGATAACTTTCGGCTTGCTTATACGCCTTCACTGCTTTTTTATTGGTAGAGCTGTATTGCGCAGGAGGTTGGGCTTTGCAAGAGAAAGCGAATACGATTAAAAAACTGAATACAAAAAAACGTGTCATTGTGGAGCTATTTCTTGGAGTATAATGCATGTTCTAAGAACAAGATACAATTTTCGTGCAGAATTTAGTCGGTGAACTTCCTGTTAAGGAATGTTCATGAATTTATGCGTTTGCAGGGAAACATTCCAACGCGGATGCTGCATGACGTAGTCTATAATCTGTGGTAGCATCTCAGCGCTTTTGCTCCATTCGGGTTGCAAAAACAACAAACATTCAGGATCCACTTTTGCGGCATTTTCTTCTGCCCAGCGAAAGTCATCTTTGTTATAAACGATTACTTTCAATTCATCTGCACGAAGAAAATTTTCCTCCTTTGGAGGCGAAGTTTTTTTCGGTGAGAGACATACCCAGGCCCAATCGCCGGTGAGTGTGTAAGCGCCCGAGGTTTCAATAAAAGTTTGAACTCCATGCTCTTTCATCTTGCGTGTCAGATAATCGAGCTGAAATGCACTCGGTTCGCCTCCGGTAACAACGATAGCACGCGCAGGAAATTGCAACGTGTGCGCAACGATATCATCAGCAGCAGTTAACGGATGTGCGTTAACGTCCCAACTTTCTTTAACGTCGCACCAATGGCAGCCCACATCACATCCTCCCAAACGAATGAAATACGCCGGTTTTCCGGAATGATGACCTTCGCCCTGAATGGTGTAAAATTCTTCCATCAATGGCAATGCTCTTCCTGAATTCAGCAGGGCACTTTGTTCGGGTGTTAATGAAGATGGCGTGACGTTGCCGATAAATTTCATACATCAAAGGTAACGGGAATTATTTCCCCAACAGCGCAGATGCTGCAACCCACGCCATTAATCCGGCGCCTACTTCTAACGATTTCGGATCTACGTCAAATTCAGGTGTATGCACACCATGCGCGTTGCGACCATCGGATGATGCGGTGCCTAGGCGATAAAAACATACCGGTTTACGTTGCGAGAACCACGCAAAATCTTCTGCAGTCATGCGCAATTCCAATTCCTTAACCTGCTCAACGCCTAAGTAATGTTGAGCTGCAGCGCGTGCATGATTCGTGACATCATTATCATTTACTAAGAATGGATATCCCTTATCAATGCGAAATTCGCACGAGCCACCGGCAGTTGAAGCAATTTCTTGGGCTACTTGCTGCATATAGTTATGCGCTGCTTCTCGCCACTCTTCATTCATGGTGCGGAAGGTTCCCTGAAGTTTCACTTCTCCGGGAATTACGTTGGTTGCGCCGAGTCCCTCGATTTTACCGAACGCGAGGACCGTAGGTGCATTATGCTTTTTCAGCAATGCAATCGGTTCTTCCATAAAGTCGCGTTGCAAACGATCGATGATACGTGCAGCAATAACTAGCGGATTGACGTAATCTTTCGGCATAGCGGCATGTCCGGGTTTACCTTTCACGGTAACGTGCAACTCATCCGTAGAAGCCATATACATACCATTGCGGAAGCCGACATAACCGGCAGGTAAACTCGGGAAAACGTGTTGCGCAATCAGAAAGTCGGGTTCAGGATTTTTCAAAACGCCTTCGTCAATCATCAGCGATGCGCCACCGGGTAACACTTCTTCTCCGGGTTGAAAAATGAGTTTTACCGTGCCGTGCAAATGCTCTCGCATGCCGTATAGAATTTTCGCAGCACCCAATAAACACGTGGTATGCACATCGTGTCCGCAGGCATGCATGACTCCCGGATTTTTTGAAGCATAAGTTGCCTCATTTTTTTCTTGAATCGGCAAGGCATCCAAGTCTGCACGTAACGCCACAACTTTTCCGGGATGCCCGCCTTCAATGAGACCGACAATTCCTGTGGGTGTGCAGCGTGTTGTGGTAATGCCGATTTTGTGTAATTCTTCTTCTACAAAATTGGCTGTAGCAAATTCATGAAAAGAAAGTTCAGGATGTGCATGCAAATGATGACGCACAAAACTTAAATGCGTAGCTAATGCTTTCGCCTCTTTTTTGATATGTTCCTGAATGGAATGCGCATCCATACTTAAAAATCGAGGCTGAATGATAAGTAAGTAGTGCGCGGCAACACCACACGATCTTCAACGCCCCATGCCCAATCTACGCGAACGAAATAGCCCCAAATGCGGGAACGTAAACCAAATCCGTAACCACCGACAATGGGTTCTTTGTGTGTAGTTAAAACAACGGTTATCGGATTTCCTGTTGATGAAACAACGGTTGTGTTTAATGAGTTATCCGGATCGTAAGGATTAGTTCCTGTCCACGCTGTGCCGATATCGCCGAAGCCAACTACCTGGAAGTTGTTGATGAAATCGGAACGCAAAGGACGATTGAATAAATAACGGAAAATAGGAACGCGTAATTCAGAATTAATAATCGCATAACTGTTTCCGTTACGAATATTCTGATAGAATCCACGCATTGGTGTTACTATGGTTTGATAGGCGTAACCTTTGTCAGTTGCGATGTTCACGCTTTGATCAAAACGAGGAATGAGCCAATTGTCCACACCGCCCATGTAGTACACGAGTTTGTCGTTACCGAATGATGTAGCTGCAGAGAAGCGCGTTGCCCAAACGATTTCACGATGCACTTTTTGATAATAACGTAAATCAAATCCGGCAACGTATAAGTCGTTTTTCAATTTACGATTGTCTTTGTTTTCAGCACGCACCAAGCTGTCTAAGCCCTGGAAGGTTTCAAAGAATACTTTAAAACGCAAACCGTTATACAAATTAAGACCGCGCTTAATGGTATTGTCGTATATCAATTCGACTTTGGCATTGGCTGAATTATAGTGAATACTATTACGGTTGAGGTTCAAAAAGTCTGTTGCCAAGAATGTACGACGGTCATTACGATAACCGGCATACATGCGCACTGCCAACACTTCATTAAATGGATAACGCAATCCATAGCGTCCTTCGTGGGTATAAATTCTGCTCAATGTTCCGCCACCACTGCTAACATTCAGGAAGCCCTGGCGGTGCAACATAATGAACTTGTCCCAGCGTCGTAAACGATCTTCGAACAACAACACATATTCGTTACTCTTCAAATCGGCTGATAAACGCACGCCTCCGGTCACCTTGTGATCTTCGAGTAAATCCGTTAAACCGATCTTGAACAATCCTGTAAATCCGGGATTCAGATAAATTGGTGCGCCTCCGCCTGTGAAACGCTGATAACCTGCGTTAAGGAAGCTGTTATCCAATTGACTCTGGAAATATTCAGTAGTAAATTGAACTTTGTAGTTGCGAATAATCGGTAATACAAAGACATCACGCGCCGGACCTATTCTAGTAGAATCCGTTAGCGTGTCGGGTGATGCCGCTTTAGTTGGAGGCGGCGGAACATTGGCTTCGTAGGTGCGAGGTGTTGTGCCTTCGAACTGATAATTACCAATGTCAATTTTCGTGGAATCTTTCTTCGCCTGATCGCGTTGTGCAGGATTCTCATACACTTTCACGGTTTGCATAGGTTTGCCGGAAGGTGTTGTTGTTTTTTTCGTACGATCGATAGAGTCTAATTCGGCTTCAATTTTGGTCAACTCAATGACGCGATCGCGATACGGCGTGTGAATTAATTTTTTGCCGCTGAGAGAAGAATACGGTTGCAAATCTTCCGTGTAAATATGATAACGACCATCGTGATAAACGACTTCCGCTAACTTATTCGCGCCGGGTGCAATGTGTTGTTCCAAAATACCAAACTTGTAATTGGTAATGGCCATGCTTCGCGCAAAATAGCGGTAGTGTTCTACGGTATCCACGTATGCGATAGCACTGTCGAAATAGCCTACATAGCGATTCTTGATGCCGTTTTGATCGCTGAGGTAAGAAAAACGAATATCATCGTAAGGTTGACACTGCAATTCGTTAACATGTGGCGTGTTGGTAATTCGACGCAATACATTAGACTTCGACGCCCAGTTGTACACAAACAAATCAAACGACTTGATCAATTTCTGATTCGGTTCAATAGTTTTAATCGTGTCGTTATCGCGGTTGGAACTGAACACAATATTCTTACCGCCATCAATGAAAGACGGATTCAGGTCGTCCCAAATATCGTTGGTGATTTGTGTGGTAGAACCCCCTGAAATGGCGTAAACGAAAATGTCTGTTTGTCCTTTCTGCACAGCCGACATCACGAAAAATTTTCCGTCCGGCGAATAACTGTAATCAATAATCTTGATGAAATTATACACCGGCTTCACAATTTTGGAGCCGTCTTCAATAGTATAAATTACCAAAAACGTTTCGCCCTCCTTCTCGTAAAACCACGATAACAATTGCCCCGACGGATGCCAAGCCACCAGCGGATAGGAGAAGTCGTTCACGCGATCGAGTTTCTGACCCTTCTTGAACAAGCGTTTCTTTTTGCCTGTGGCCAAATCCAACAACCACAACTTTACCTGACCCATTTCGTTGGTCACGTAGGTCATGTATTTTCCATCAGGACTCACTTTCGCCTGATTGTAAGCGCGGTTACTTTTTACTTTCCGCACCATTTCTTTCCCTCGCGGAAGTGTTCGTGTGGTGTCGTTAAAAGCAAATTTTTTCGAGTAATAATTTTGCCAATCAAAGGTGAGGTTGCGCATATTCACACCCAATACAAACAAGAAAGAGCTTTCTACATTCCTGCTCACTTTTGTCATGTACAGTATGTTCGGAATAACCGCAGGACTGTATTTCTCGGCGATGAAGTACCAGATGGAATGGCCCGCAATGGCAGCATCATCGCCGGTTAAGTGATTGAATTTTCTGAAACGCCCCGCAGTAATGCCATCACGTACACGATTGTCCACGTCCGTGTTCCAGCCTTTACCGACGTATGATACGAGACCTTTGATGTACCATTCGGGCAATGCCAACAACGTAGAGTTCTTCGCCATATCGCGCACATTGCCGCCGTACATCATTTGATTCACGATAACTTCCGCAATACCCGAACGAATTTGTTCTTCAAAGCGCACATGATCGCCTTCGAAATACAAGAACACTTTTTTTCCCACAATGCGCGTCATACCGCCCACGTTGGAGCCGTCATCGGTGCTTAAACCGACGTTGCTCTGCTTAAAATCTTCTTGTTTGTTGTAAACAATAAATTGAATACGCTCGTTCAGGGAATAATCGAAAAAGCGCTCCACTTCCGCAATCTGCACTTTAGCAGCCTTAGCTGTGTATATGGCCAGTTCTTTACCGCCCGTGTTGTAATACACTTCGTATTTATCAAACTTGATAAAGTTCCATTTGAAGTCTTGATACTGCACGCGGTTTTTTCCGAATTCTGTTTGAGAACCGTTGTAAAACTGGGCATATAGCAGTGCCGGTGTCGAAAAACACCACAACATCAGTATGGCAATGAGTCGAATCTTCATGTGTAGTATAGCGCCCGCAGGATGAAAACAAGCCGACCGGCAATTAGTTCACGTTATCTAACACCAAACCCTAAAGTTAGCCAAGAATACCAGGATTGACAAAACAAGAGGCGATTACTTTGCAGGAGGGCGTTACCTTTGCATATATGGTAACCATTCAGCAATTTACATTTAACCCTTTTTACGAGAATACGTACGTGCTTTCCGATGAAACCGGCGCTTGTGTGATCATCGATCCGGGCTGCCATGTGGCGGATGAAGAGCAGGAACTGGAAGCATACATTGTTAAAAATAATTTGCGGCCCGAGCACTTGCTGCTCACACATGGTCATGTGGATCATGTTTTTGGAAACCATTTTGTGACGCAGCGTTGGGGTTTGGGTATAACGATACATGCCCTGGACATACCCACGTTACAGGCGTTTCCGCAGGTGTGTGCCATGTACGGTTTTCACGGTTATGTGCAAGACGCACCAACTGCTTTACTGCAAGAGGGAACACCGGTGAAGTTTGGGAACACGGAATTAGAGGTTTTTTTTACACCCGGTCATTCACCCGGAAGTGTTTGTTTTTATCATAGCGGTCAGGGCTTTGTTATTGGGGGCGACGTGTTATTTGAAGGCAGCATAGGTCGCACCGATTTGCCCGGAGGAAACTTTGACGTGTTGGCACAAAGCATACGCACCAAGTTGTATGTATTACCTGATAACACCACAATTCATCCCGGTCACGGACCTGCAACAACAATAGGTAAAGAGAAGCGGAGCAATCCGTTTGTGATGGGGTAGTGATTGCCGTTTATATCCCGAATCATACCACTTAAGAACGTTTTTGATTTTTCTCCCGCATCTCGTGTGAAGTTTTCTCTACTGCGCGTCTTTCAGTAAAGACAGCAATAATTTAAAACAACAGCACATGAAAACGTTCTATTCACTTCTCGTAAGCGTATTCGCCATTACGCAAGTATTCGCACAAGGCGGCACCACCGGCGATCTTAAGGTTACCGTCCTCGATGAAAAACAACAGCCTATGGTTGGCGCAGTTGCGGTGATCACTGCCGGAGGTCCTATGCGAAATGGGACTACCGATGAAGCAGGCAATTACACCTTCCGCGCTTTAAATCCGGGTAGCTACTCCGTTAAAGTGCAAATGACGGGCTACAAAATTTACACCAAAGAGCAGATTGCAGTAACTGCAGGTAAGACAGCGTATGTGTCGTATCCAATGCAACTCAAACAAGATGTGAATGATTCGGCTGCTGTTGTTATCACGGCTGTGCGTGGTCCGGTAGATCCGACATACACGGTAATGACTACCATCGGTCCGGATCAGGTAAAACACATGGCAGCTCCGCGTGGTGATGTACAAGGTATGATTATAGCAACGTGCTCATCGTGCAGCGAAGGTGAAGGCGGACAATTGGTAATGCGTGGATCGCGTGAAGGTGCAACGACGGTGTTCGTTGATGGAGAGAAAGCTTATGGCAGCTTCAGTGTTCCTGCTCTTTCTATCGAACAGGTATCGGTGTTGTCGGGTGGTATTCCGGCGGAGTTCGGCGATTTATCAGGCGGAGCAGTGATCATCACAACCAAAAGTTATTACAGCGGGATGAGCTACAAAGAGAACATGTATTTGCAAGCTGCACGTGAAGCGGAAGAGCGCAAAA
The DNA here is from genome assembly GCA_044344795.1 of Bacteroidia bacterium. Lineage (GTDB taxonomy): Bacteria > Bacteroidota > Bacteroidia > Palsa-965 > Palsa-965. The sequence continues at coordinate 18,465 of JBIJCF010000010.1, forward strand.
AGAAAGAGTTGGAAGAGCAAGGCATTCGCAAAGATGACGGGCAGCAAATTATAGAACAACAACAACCTGTACCTACTCCTGTGCCGGTAGAGCAACCTAAGGAAGGTGGCAATTGAAGTCAACGGCGCGGGTGTTGCACGTGAGTGATCCATTCGCTGTGCAACCAACAAAAAGGGGCTGTGATCTTTACGATACAGCCCCTTTGAGGTGTGTGTGGTGGTTAGATTTTCTGATTGATCGTTTGTCGTTTTTTGTAGATCACCCAGTTCCATCCTAATCCTGCAGAAACGCGCAATTCGCCCAACGATAATTGCGGCCCGTACAAGGGACGATAGGTGCCCATTAAATATTGCGCTTCCACAAAAAAGTGAAAAATACGTTGTCCAAAAAAGTTTATACCCACGTGTGGTCCCCACGTTGGTGTGATGCTCATCGGAACAGGGTATTCTTCCCATACCAATGTGGGCGGTTTCGGAATATCGAGCGGATTAATTTGTACTAAACTCATTCCGCTGCGAACACCGATAAACGGATCAATCAAACTTTTCTTAAGCAAGTGCCATGATCCTCCAATTTGCAAGGAGTGATTGTGTTTCATGCCTCCCGGATCTTTACTTTTATTCACGAAGTAAAATGCATCACCACGCAACGAAAAACGATTGGTGAAGTAGTATTCCGCAGTACCATGAATGTAAATGTTGGTGCGACCTCCGGAAATTGCTGCGGATTCATCACCTAAAAATCCGGTGACACTCCATGCCGGTGTAATGGTTGCTTGTGTACGCAACAATCCTTCCAACGAGGTCAGTGAATGCGTGTTGTTATCGGGTGCCGGTTGATCCTGAGCAAATAAAGCAGGACTCAGGAACAGGGCAACTAGTAATGGTCTCAAGGTTTTCATACGCTGTTTCCTACTGTTTTAGTAACCTACTTTATCTTCTTCTTTGTCAATCGGCTTTTTGTCCTGCACGCCATTAATTTTTTTCTTCCATAAATCTGCGAAACGATAATTGATACTCCACGTTATCAATAGATGTCCTTCAAGTCCGGCTTCGTTGTCTTGATCAACATACAAAAATTTATCGCCATTGGTTGCTGTGCGTTCTTCAGTATGCAGGTCCGTTCCTAAATGCATCATGTATTGCGCTGTCATGGAAAAATCGAAGCGTTCGGTAAATGGCAAATGAAAACCTAAACCACCCTGTATGGCCGAACTCCAACGCGATTCTTCAGCAATGTACCATGGGTTGTTCGACGTCACACGCGTGTAATCGAAACAATGTCCTGCAATAAAAAACGGTTGCAATTTTAACGGACGATTTTCTGTGTATGCAAACGGAGGATAAAACAACACCGACCACCCAATGTGGTAGTCTGTGCGATTGCCAACCGAACCAATTCCGCTGGTGATGTAATCTGCGAACCATTCGGTGTTCACATATTCCAGTAAACGTAAACGTAGTTGTCCGCCGAAGCCTACTCCGGGACCGGAATGGCCAGAGAATAAACTATTCGTGGATCTTACACCTACGCTGATTTCACCGGGACGATGAATGCCTCGTTGGGCTTGTGTCGTGATGAAGGCAAATGCCAGTAGCATCACAAGCAGCAATTTTTTCATAATGAATGTTGGGTTAAGTTGAACTAAAATAGAACAATTCTCTGTTTTAACAATAAGTCGGAAAAAAGTTGCTAATGTTGCGTCGTCAGTTTTATTGATGAAAGAGCCCATTAAAATAACCGATCCGAATCAGGCGCTGCAAAAGGCTCAAGGGTATTGTGCGTATCAAGAGCGGGCGCAACAAGAAATGCGTGATAAGCTTTACGAGTGGGGCATGTGGACGGATGCAGTGGAATCCATTATCAGTGAATTGATCGTGCACGGTTATTTGAATGAAGCACGTTTTGCAACCGCTTTTGTGGGAGGAAAATTCCGAATGAAAAAATGGGGACGCGTCAAAATTAAAATGGAATTGAAAAAACGACGTGTGCCTGATAATCTGATTCGTGATGCTTTGAAAACCATTGACGATAGGGAATACGGAAAAACCTTGCAGCTGTTATATGAACAAAAGAGTCGTGAAGTGAAAGAAAAACATCCGTTGAAAAAGCAGCAGAAGATCATGCGATACCTCGCAAGCAAAGGATTTGAACAGGATTTGATTTGGGATTTATTTAAAAATCAAAACGACTGACGTATGAGTGTAGCTTATGGTTTCGGTATTCAGGGTTTGTTGCCGCATGATTTTTCCAGAGAGGAAGTGATTGGAAATATTCGTGTGTTGTTGCGTCTGCGTTACTGCGATCAAATTGTAGAAGTAATCCACGGTAAAGCCTTACGATTTACGTTGCGTAATAAGGAAGTGTATATTGATGAGCTAACCGGCATGAAAGAGGCGTATGTATTGGAAAAATGGGACGATGGATTTTGCGGAACAATTCCTAATGATGCATGGAATAAAATTGCACCGGATGGAACATCGGTATTTTTACCGACTGAAGAGGATTTTTTCGAACAGCTCGGAACGGTGACCAATCGCCCGGTGTACATGGAAAGTACACAGAACTTAATCAATCGTATTGATGAAGAAATTGCAGTAGGTGCGTGGGAAACGTTGGAGGAGCAAGTCATTCACGACTTGTTGTATTACATCCGTGGTCAGGTGTTATTGGCACAAGAAGAACACTTGGTATTCACGGCTTCGTTTTAGCAACTAACCAACCTTGTTCGGTCATCACGGTTAAAGCTTGTGTCAAACATTCTTGGGAGTCGTAAATGATTAATCGACGTTTCAACACTTTGCCACTCGGACCTGCGTAACGCACGATGAAACTATCATAGCCAAAAGATTTACTCTGGTAGGTCACCCCTAAAACATCTTCGCGCGCAATAAAAAGTGTCGAGGTATAGCCAATTAATTTAACGGCATTCCAACCCAAAAATGCCACACCTACGCCAACCATGAAAGAGACCACGTAGTAGTGAGCGATAATGGACATCACAAAAAAGAATCCGAAAATTCCGACACCGATAAATAATAAAATGACCCACAACCATTCCGGATTGCTGCGTTGCGCGGGTGTTTCTTTCGGTAATTGTTTTTTGGAAATAATCAGTCCTTCAGGCATCACGTGGCAATACATTCCGTCGGACAGCACAAAATGCGGATGTTGCGGCTCATTCATGTTGCAAAGATAGCGGTAAACATTTTGGTGCAGCCACAATTTATTGTGAACGGGAACAATTAAACGTTACTCAACCCGAAGTAATAATTACCTTTGCGCCCATGATAACTGTAGAGCAAATAAAGGCTTTAGCAGAGCGCAAGGATGCGTTAAGGGGGCATCTTTGACATCGATGCGAAGCTGAGAAAAATTAGAGAAGAGGAAGCTCAAACGCAGGCGCCCGGATTTTGGGATGATGCCAAGCGTGCGGAGCAACTCATGAAAGAAATTCGGAAGAAAAAAGAATGGACCGACACCTTTGCCGATCTGGAAAAAAGTGTGGACGACCTTTCTGTGATGTACGAATTCTTCAAAGCCGGCGATGCTTCAGAGAATGATCTGGAGCAACAATTCAATGAAACGGCCAATAAGCTGGAAGATTTAGAATTTAAAAACATGCTGAGCGGAACGGAAGACCGACTCAATGCGGTGTTAACTATCAATTCTGGTGCCGGCGGAACTGAAAGTTGTGATTGGACAGCTATGCTTATGCGCATGTACATTATGTGGGGTGAAAAGCACGGTTATCGCATTAAGGAAGTAGACATTCAGGAAGGTGAAACCGCGGGAGTGAAGTCCGTAACGCTGGAATTTGAAGGAGAGAATGCATTTGGTTATTTGAAAGGTGAAAACGGCGTGCATCGTTTGGTGCGAATTTCTCCGTTCGATTCCAATGCGCGTCGTCATACATCTTTTGCTTCGGTGTATGTGTATCCGTTAATTGACGATACGATTCATATTGACATCAATCCTTCCGATGTTGAATGGGAAACATTCCGCTCCGGTGGTGCAGGAGGGCAGAATGTTAACAAGGTGGAAACTGCAGTGCGACTGTATCACAAGCCTACAGGTATTGTAATTAAAAACCAGGAGTCGCGTTCACAACATCAGAATCGTGAAAATGCCATGCAGTTGTTGAAGTCGCAGTTGTACGAAATGGAGATGCGAAAGCGCATGGAAACTGCGGCACAAATTCGTGGTGGTATGAAAAAGATCGAGTGGGGATCACAAATTCGTAACTACGTCTTGCATCCGTACAAGTTGGTGAAAGACTTGCGTACTGATTTTGAAACCTCCGATGCGCAAGGCGTGTTGGATGGAAACTTGATGCCGTTTATTAAATCGTATTTAATGGAATATGGCGCCAGCTGGCATGTGGAAGTAAATAAATAATTTAACAGAACTCAATAAAGACACACTATGAACTACCGTATCGAAAAAGACACCATGGGTGAGGTGCAAGTGCCTGCCGACAAATACTGGGGCGCACAAACTGAACGTTCGCGCAACAATTTCAAAATCGGACCTGAAGCCAGCATGCCAAAGGAAATTATTTATGCCTTCGCATATTTGAAAAAAGCAGCGGCTCACGCTAACCACGATTTGGGTGTGCTGCCTGCGGATAAGCGCGATATGATTTCACAAGTGTGCGATGAAATTCTTACCGGTAAACTGGATGATCAGTTTCCGCTGGTGATCTGGCAAACAGGTTCGGGAACGCAAAGCAACATGAACGTTAATGAAGTAGTAGCTTATCGTGCGCATGTGATCAGTGGTGGTCAGTTAACGGATGAAAAGAAAATTTTGAATCCTAACGATGACGTGAACAAGTCGCAATCGTCTAACGATACGTATCCAACCGCGATGCATATTGCTGCTTACAAAATGGCGGTTGAGGTTACTATTCCGGGATTAGAGAAACTGCGTGATGCGTTGGACGCAAAAGCACGGGAGTTTTCTAACGTGGTGAAAACCGGTCGTACGCATTTTATGGATGCTACACCATTGACATTAGGGCAGGAATTTTCAGGTTATGTGCAGCAAATCAATAACAGCATTCGTTGTATTAAGAATGCCTTGGAAATGGTGCGAGAATTGGCATTGGGCGGCACTGCAGTGGGAACAGGTTTGAACACCCCGAATGGTTATGACGTGCTGGTTGCCAAGAAAATCGCTGAATTCACAGGATTACCTTTTGTAACTGCACCAAATAAATTTGAAGCTTTAGCGGCACATGATGCCATGGTTGAATTGTCCGGAGCATTGAAGCGTGCAGCTGTCGCGTTGATGAAAGTAGCGAACGATATTCGTATGCTGTCTTCAGGTCCGCGTTCGGGTATTGGTGAGATTATCATTCCTGATAACGAGCCGGGTTCTTCTATCATGCCGGGTAAAGTAAATCCAACACAGCCGGAAGCACTAACGATGGTGTGTGCTCAGGTGATGGGCAATGATGTGGCAGTTTCTATCGGTGGCAGCAACGGTCATTTTGAGTTGAATGTGTTCAAGCCATTGATCGCATACAATGTATTACAAAGTGCACGTTTGTTGGGTGATGCTTGTGTATCATTCACGAACAAATGCGCGGTAGGCATTGAAGCGAATCACGCGATTATTCAGCGTCATTTGGAAAATTCATTAATGCTGGTTACCTCTTTAAATCCGCACATCGGGTACTACAAAGCGGCTGAAATTGCAAAGAAGGCGCACAAAGAAGGCACAACATTGCGCGAAGCAGCTGTTGGATTGGGCTACGTAACCAACGAACAGTTCGACCAGTGGGTGCGTCCGGAGGACATGGTTGGAAGCATGAAGTAACCACTTGCAAAAGAAAGTCGCATCGTCGGGTGCGACTTTCTTATATTTAATCTCAATGAATAATTTTCGAATAGTGGTGATGTTGATGATGTGCTACTTGCCGGTGCAGGTATGGGCGCAGCGTGACACTATTCCAATTGATCTCAAGAAGGAAATTGTGATCAATAACAAACGTTTCCGCGTTTATAATAATTGGATTTCAGGCGGTGCAGGTCCGGCGTATCATTCGGCAAATCCGCGCACGCAGCTGGCGGTTGGCGTGAATTACAATTTTCACATTAAGCATTATTACTTCCGTTTGGGCGGACAAATTTCCGGGGATGATTTCGGTTTGTGGAACAACTATCAACTTCACGGCGGATGGATTCCTTATCGAAAGGAAACAGAAAATTACAATCTCGCTTTGATGGGCGGATTATCGTACAGCACAGGTTATAAGTTTTTATACGCGGGCGTTTATGAAACTACGCCATATAATGAAGTAGGCGGACTTTTAGAAATCCAATATATCCGAAAGTGGAAATATGATGTTGGGTTTGGTCCGGCTTTCTTTGCCGAGATTAACGGCCGTCAATCAATCGTTGGTGTACGTCTTGATATGTATTTCTCAGGCGCCTACCGTGGAGAGTCCAAGGGTAAACGACGTTGATTATTTCATGCGATCATAGAAACGTAACGTAGAGCGCTTGTTGCCGTTTTCAATGTCGTATAAATGTTCTTTGGTGGCAATCAATTTCATCTCCATGTCCAATGCCACAACATTCGCAGAGTCTTTTTGTTCTTGGACCAATTCAGGGAAAATATCCTGTAACTGATATTGTCTTTTATCCGTGAATTGTGTCATGATCAGAATAGAGTCCTGAATAATTCTCCATTGCCCAACACCCACAAAATATTTCGTACCTGGACAAAAAGTCTTTTTTGCTTTGAACAACATAACGGAGTCTTCTCGAATCGTCAATGTGATTTCGTTATTCTCAATGATGTTGTGAATTTTCCACACACCGGTTGGATTTAACGCCACATTCTTTTCTGCTTCCTGTGTGTTAGAACAAGCTGCAAATACAATGATCGTAACAATCGCTACTACTAGTCTCATTACACAAATTTTTCACCCTTTGAAATTTTTACATCGTTCACAAACGTGCGAATTTGTTGTTCATCTTGCATTTTGCAAATCAGGAGAATGTTGTCGGATTCCACAACGATATAATCATCCAATCCTTCAATCACCACCAATTTATCTTTAGGCATGTGTACCACACAGTTCTTGGAGTCGTACATCATCACATGTTTACCAACAACAGCATTATTGTTTTCGTCATGTTTGATGTGTGTGTACAAAGATCCCCACGTTCCCAGATCCGACCAACCGATGATAGAAGAACGCACCAATACATTGGTAGCTTTTTCCATGATCGCATAATCGATAGAAATGTTTTTACAACGGGTGTACGCATCACGCAAGAATGCATCTTCTTCAGCAGTACCCCATTTTCCTTCACCTTCGTTAAAAATGGCAGCCATCTCCGGCATGTATTCGTCAAATGCTTTCCGAATGGCTTGAGCTGTCCACACAAATATTCCGGCATTCCACAAGAAATCACCACTTTGTAAAAAGAACTTCGCCATTTCCAAATCAGGTTTTTCCGTAAAAGTTTTCACCTTTTTCATCCGTGAATCTGAACTTTTCGGATTCATCTCCACAAACTGTATGTAACCGTAACCGGTATCGGGACGTGTGGGTTTAATGCCAATCGTAATCAGATCTTGCGAGTCTTCAGCTTGCTTCATGCACGATTTGATCGCTTTCACATACGTGTCTTCCTTCATAATTAAATGATCGGAAGGTGCAACAACCATCGTCGCATTCGGATTGATACTGTGAATTTTCCACGCTGCGTATGCTACACAAGGAGCTGTGTTTTTACGCGCAGGTTCACACAAAATATTTTCTTCCGGAAGTTCCGGTAATTGTTTCCGCACCAAAGTTTTGTAACTCTCGTTGGTGACCACGAAAATATTTTTTGCGGAACAAATTTTTAACGAACGATCGAAGGTGGATTGCAATAACGTGCGTCCTATGCCGAGTACGTCGATAAATTGTTTCGGGTGTGCAGTGCGACTCATCGGCCAAAAGCGCGTTCCTACGCCGCCTGCCATAATCACACAATATCTGTTTTTCATAATAATTACGACAGTTTAGAAAGCGCGCTTTCAAGGTTGTTCATTAAGGCGTCTATTTCTTCCACTTTGCAAGTGCCCACTGATAAACGATACCAGCTGGAATCGTCTGATGCGCCGAATGCATAAAACGGAACAACAGCCATTTTAGCTTCGTCCAAGATGTAGCGAGTTACATCTTTAGTAGTGCTTAACACTTTGCCGTCGGAAGTTTTTTTACCGTGTAACGCCAATTGAATAGTCAAATAAATAGCAGCCTGTGGTGCAATTGAATTTACTTCGTACCCTTTCGCGCGCAGTTGCTGGAAGCCCGCATGAATTTTCGTCAAACGCTCATTAACTTCTGCGCGAATGTGATCGATGAAGCCGTCGTATTGATTCAGATTTGATAAGTAGTTCGCAGTACCAACTTGTTCTGCTTTGGGAGCCCAAGCGCCCACATGCGATAAAATCGATTTCATTTTATCTACAATCGGTTTTGGTCCAATGGCCCACCCCACACGCACACCTGTTGCAGCCAATGACTTGGAAATACCATCTACAAAAATCGTGTAAGGACGCATTTCCGGACGAAGAGAAACCGGATCGTAATGTTTGGTTTCGCCGAATGTCAATGCCCAATAAATCTGATCATACATCAGATACAACGGCTTTTGATCGGAACCGCGACGTTTGTTTTCTTCTAAAATGGCATCGCAAATTGCCAACAGACCTTCTTTTGAAAATACTGTTCCTGTTGGGTTTAATGGCGAACACAAAGCGACCAAACCAACTTCGGATAAATGAGGTTTTAATTCCTCAACTGTCGGCATGAAATTATTTTCAGGCGTTGTTTCAATGCAAATTTGATTTGAATAATCGCCTGTTGTTAAGTGTGTATAGTGATTGTTGTTCCAGCTTGGAACCGGAAACAATACTTTTTCACCGGGATTTAAAACGGTTCTGTAAATCGCATAAATCACGGGGCGCGCACCGCCTGCAATCAGAATTTCTGATGCATCATATTTTAATCCTTGACGTTGTTCGATCAAATTGGAAACTGCTTTTCGCAATTCGAGCACACCATCAGCAGCAGGATAATTAGTTTCATCATTGGTATACGCATCCACGATAGCAGCTTTTAACTCCGCAGGAATAGGGAAAATCTTCGGATTAAAATCGCCGATTGTGAAGTTGTATATACGTTCACCGTTCTTGATCTTTTCGTTAATTTCTCCTGCCAGTTTAATGATCTCAGAACCAATTAATGATTCGGCCATTTCTGCTGCCTGTTGTGCTTTTCCCGTGATTGTACTCATAGTTGTGTGTTGTGTGTATGGAAGGGCTCGCAAAGGTAATAAATTCAAACCCCGCAGGCCTATAAATCAGCTCTCAATACACGTTAAAAATGAGGTGGAAGTCGCCTAAATCGATACTTCTTATTCCGTATCTACCGGAATCACTTCAGCCAATGGCGAAAATAAGTAAACGTGCCCCGTGTTTTCTTTACACCGGTAGCGTTTGCGTATCCGTGGACCTTTGGTAAATAAACGTTCGTTGTATTCAAATTGTGCGCCCAATGGCAACGTTTCGAGATGCACTTCATCGGAAGGTCGATCGTATTTTTTAAAGATGCGCATGAGGTTATCATCGGAACAGCTGGATGCTCCCGGATTACGCATGTAGGCAATTATTCCTTCACGCACATCATCCGGCCAGATGTCAATTCGAATCATAATCCGCATCAATTCCTTAAATGATTCTTTCCATTCTTCACCATGGGGCTTCACACGATTCCCATAGCGTTCAAACGTAATCAAATGGGCGATTTCGTGCACCAACGTTAAAAGAAACGCATACGGATTCAAATCGTGGTTGACGGTGATTTGATGATTCATTCCCGGTAGAGGAGGACGATAATCGCCGAATCGTGTTTGCCGGCTTCTTTTAATTTTCAATTTAAAATTGAAATCGTAAATCCACTGTGCAATAATAGGAACTGCCGGTTCAGGAATATACTTATTTAAGATGTTACTGTTCCTTTGAATTTGTTCCATGATCAGCTGCAAAGGTAATGGTAACGCAGCTTACGACAGCAACTGGAATACTGCGAACGAACATATCCACGCGAGTAATCCCATTCCGATAAATTGTATGCCCGGCCACATCCAGCTTTTGGTTTCGCGTCGAACAACTGCAATTGTTGAAATACATTGCAATGCGATGGCATAAAAAATCATCAAAGAAATTCCTGTTGCAAAAGAGTACACGGGTAATCCGGTATCAGGATGTTTTTCGCGCTGCATCACTTCACGAATAGGATCTGTGTTTTCTTCGTCTCCGGCGCCATAAATTGTGGCCATTGTTCCTACAAAAACTTCTCGCGCAGCAAGCGAAGTCAGCAGTGAAATGCCAATTTTCCAATCGTAGCCTAATGGCGCAATAATAGGCTCAATTGTTTTGCCGACGCGACCTGCGTATGATAATTCCAGTTGTTTCGCCTGACGAATTTTAATTTCATGCGCTACACTATCATTGGGTTCTGGATGTTGATCCTGCAATAAAGTGATTTCTGCACCAACATGTTTAAACTCCTCGCCCGGTCCAAATCCCGCCAAAATCCACAACACGATGGAAACAGCAATAATTACTTTACCCGCATCCGTTAAGAAAACTTTTACTTTATCGTAGATAGTGTAGCATACATTGCTCCATTGCGGAATTCGATACACAGGCAGTTCCAGAATAAACCAACTCTTTTCCGTTGATTTCATCAATTTACTCATGATGAATGCTGCACCAATTGCGATCACGAATCCAAACAAATACAAGCCCATCATAACCAGAGCTTGCAAGTTGAATACACCGCCAACATATGTGTCAGGAACGACTAAAGCAATGAGTAAGGTGTACACCGGCAAGCGTGCGCTGCAACTCATGAAAGGAATAATCATGATGGTGATAATGCGCTCCTTCCAGTTGCTGATGGTTCGTGTGCCCATGATGGCCGGAACTGCGCACGCCATTCCACTGATGAGAGGAATTACGGATCGTCCGTGCAAACCGAATTTGCGCATCACCTTATCCATAATAAAACTTACGCGCGCCATATAACCGGAATCTTCCAGCATGGCAATGAAGAAAAACAGCAGCGCAATTTGCGGGATAAATACCACAACACCGCTGAGTCCTGCAAGAATTCCGTTCGTGAGTAAATCGGTGAAAAATCCTGAAGGCAAATTGCTGATCAGTTGATCACGCATCCAGGCAAACGAATCTTCTATCCACATCATCGGGTATTCAGCCAAGAAAAATATGGTTTGAAATACAAGAAACAGCAAAACAAAAAAGATGATAAATCCACCAATCTTGTGTGTCAATAATCGGTCGAGTTGTCGTGTGCGCGCAGGAACGATTTGTTGTTTAAGTTGAATCGCATCCAGAATTGATGCGATGGTTCCATAACGTAATAATGTTTCTTCAGCTTGTAATGCCGATGAATTGACGGAGTGAAAACGTGTGCTATCTTTTTTAACTTCCTGGTGCAACTTAACCAAACACTTGTATTCACTCCATTCTGCGTGCTCCGATTGCAGTTGCTTCCGTTCTTCGGGTGCTAAATTCGCAATGCTGATAAAGGGTAATTGCGGTGCAACAGGTTCTTGCACCAATAATTCCTGCAATTGCTGTAAGCCTGTTTTTTCACGCGCGCTAACCGGCACAATAGGAATACCCAAACGACTTTGCAACACCGCATGGTTGATGTGAATGCCTTGTGCATCGGCTTCATCCATCATGTTCAATGCAAGAATAGATGGAACACCGAGATCAATAATTTGTCCGGCAAGAAATAGACTACGCTTCAGATTCGTCGCATCTGCTACAATGATCACTACATCCGGATGTGCTTCATTGTTTTCATCAATCAGAACGTTTGTAGCAACTTCTTCATCTAATGATTTCGCGTGTAAGCTGTATGTTCCGGGAAGATCAATGTAATCAGCAACCACCGAGCCCATTGCATTGCGCAGTGTAACACGGGCCGTTTTTTTGTCAACCGTTACTCCGGGAAAGTTCCCCGTTTTTTGGTGTAAACCTGTAAGTGCGTTGAATAAAGTAGATTTTCCGCTATTCGGATTACCCACCAACGCAATTTTTCTGCTGTTCACTTTATCCTTCGCCACGTGCAGCAATCTTAGCGTTGAGAACGAATAGTAACAGTAGCAGCTTCAGCTAGTCGCATACTTAAAATATATCCTGAAATATTGTACGCCACCGGATCGCCTAACGGAGAAAATTTCTCTACTTGAATAGTTTCGCCGGGAGTACAACCCATTTCAAGAAGTTTTACCTGCAATTCAGGATCGGTAAACGAATCGATCACGGCACTTTCTCCTAAGCGCAATTCATTCAAATGTCTCTTCATTTCGCCCATAGAACAAAGTTACGTAAGGTTAACGTTGCAGATGGAAATCGTTAATACCTAATTCAGGGTATTTTGGGAGGTATTCCCGAGTTTGGAATTTCTTTAACGACGCTTCGGACTTCCTTTAAACGTTGGGCAATCACCACATTTGTTCTTCGGTTTAAAGATGAAACAACTTTCAACCGAGATGGCGAGCAGCATGCTTCCTAAGATAGTGATCATTAGTCCTTTTCTCATGAAAGTAAATATACTGCAACGACGCATAGCGTGCAAGTCTTACTAATAGTAACGGTTAACGGACAAATATCGTATATGCCGTAATAATTAGTAATTTTACTCCTTCATGAATCCCATAGCCATCATTGCACATATCGGTCAGTATTTTTTACTGTTGGGTCGTGTTTTCCGTAAGCCCGAAAAGAGCAATGTGTTCTGGCAGCGTTTTTTTCACGAGGTAAATGCTATAGGAATTGGTTCCTTGGGAATTGTTGCAATCATTTCCATTTTCATGGGTGCCGTTATCACGATACAGGCGGCTTTTGGTTTTGAAAGTCCTTGGATTCCACTATACGCCGTTGGTTTAGCAGCACGTGACTCTATCATCCTCGAATTTTCTCCTACAATCGTAAGTCTTATTCTTGCCGGTAAAGTAGGATCCAGTATCGCCTCAGAATTAGGCAACATGCGTGTTTCGGAACAGATTGATGCTATTGATGTGATGGGCGTTAATTCCGCCTCATATTTGATCCTTCCAAAAATTGCCGCATCCGTTTTCATTTTCCCGTTTGTAGTAACGATCAGTATGTTCTTGGGTCATATTGGTGGATTTGTGCTTGGAGTTGCTGCGGGTGTTGTAACGCCGTATGAATTTATTTACGGTATTCAGTACGAGTTTCGTCCTTACAATGTCGTATACGCGTTAATTAAAACATTGTTTTTCGGATTTATCATTCCATCTGTTTCAGCGTATCACGGTTATTACACCAAAGGCGGTTCGCTGGAGGTGGGTCAATCCAGTACTCGCGCTGTTGTGTATAGCATTATCGTATTGCTCTTGTTCAATTTTCTTCTCACTCAATTGTTGTTGGCATGATCGAGGTTCGCGGACTTAGCAAAGCGTTTGGAGAAAAGGTGGTGTTGAAGGATTTCAATTTCACTTTCGAACAGGGGAAATCTAATTTGATCATCGGTGAATCAGGTACCGGGAAATCGGTTTTAATTAAATGCATGGTTGGTCTGATTCATCCGGAGGAAGGCCAGGTGTTGTATCATGGAAAGGATTTTCTCACCATGAGCTACGAAGAACAGAAAGATGTGCGAAAGCAGATTGGCATGCTTTTTCAAGGCTCTGCACTATTCGATTCGATGACTGTAGAAGATAACATCATGTTTCCTTTAACCATGTTTACTAACATGACCAAAGGAGAAAAGGAAGCACGGATGCAGTTTTGTTTAGATCGAGTGAATTTGCCGCAAGCTGCGAAGTTATATCCTGCGGAGTTGTCAGGAGGTATGAAAAAGCGTGTTGCGATTGCACGGGCAATTGCCGTGAAGCCTCGTTACTTATTCTGCGATGAACCGAATTCGGGATTAGATCCGAAGACATCAATTCTTATTGACGAATTGATCAAAGAAATTACATTGGAATACGACATGACTACTTTAGTTATTACGCACGATATGAACTCGGTGCTGGAGATCGGCGACAAGATTGCCTTCTTGCATAAAGGGCAAAAAGAGTGGGAAGGGACACGGAAAGAAATATTGTATGCAGAGAATGAAATACTTTCCAAGTTTGTTTACGCCACGAAATTTCTACAACACTTCCGATCTAAGTTACAAGCTGAAAAGGATAGCCTGACGAAAGGCGATTAGCATCAATTACACGTTCCGTTTTTATTAAATAAAAAACGTCCGAAGGTTTCCCTCCGGACGTTTCTGTATTATTGAAATATAGATTACTCAGTAACCACCATGCGACGTGTAACACGCTTGCCGTCTACGTTTAAGCTGTAGAAGTAAACGCCTGTCTGCAAATTCTCAGCATTGATTTCAATCTGATGTGCACCTGCAACTTGCTCGCCTTGATTCATGTTCATTACCAGCTTACCTGAAACGTCATACAATTCGAAGGATACATTTCCTTTTGTAGCAAGGTTGTAACGAATTACAGTTGTTCCGTTAGCAGGGTTTGGAGTGTTCTGACCTAACTGGATGCCGTTAGCTTCGTTTTCTTCTACACCAACACCTTGTAATGTGAAGTGTGCCCAAATGCCCCAGTTCTGCAAGAAGTTTTCTCCGTCAACCAAGTTAGCAGCAGTGTTGTTGTAGCCTCCTGATCCGTCGCAATCGTAGTAAGTATCTGCGTTAGAAGATGTAGGCAACAATGAAATGTTGTAAGGAGCTAATGCAAAACGCATATCGTGACGGTAGCTGTTACGATAGTAGTTAGACTTCACTGCGAACGGTAAAGTTGGAATTGTTTGACAAGTACCAACACCCACATCTCCGAATCCTGCGATCAAACCGAAAGTATCTTGTGTTGCTCCGTAGTAACGTACTTCAACACCAACTTTAGTAGAGTTGTTTGGAACAACGTAGCCGCAAGGTAAAGCAACCAATGCAGTTGTTAACCAATCGTTACCGTTAGATAAACCGGTGTTAGAAATGATCGTATCAGACCACAATACAGTGCTGGTTGGATAAGCAGAACCGTTCAACTGAATCAATGCAACCACCAACGTATCGTTCTGACCGCTGTTATTCTCGTGACCACCGATGAAGAATACAGAGTCAACTACGTAAGAGTTAAATGTATTGAACGCGATAGCAGAGTTTGTGTTGTAAGAATCGTAGAAATCGCTGAAGTCAACAGAAGCCCATTTCAAGCTGGTGTCACCTGCAGTGTATGAATAACGCATATTCATATCCCAAATGTAACGGCCGTACTGAAACCCTGCTGTATTCACTTGATAGTCTTCATCCATAAAATCGTAATCGACATAAATAGACTGACTAGCCTGTGTAGATGGCATTGGTTTAGATGGGACATAAGTTGGAACCTTGCCACCTTTCAACTGCACGTTGTTCAGATTCTGCGCAAACGCAGCACCCGCCAACAACGCCATGCTCATAGTGATGTAGAGTTTTCTCATTGGTTTTATTTTTTGTTAGACGTACTTCAAATATACGATTTTATCGCGGTTTGCTAACGTTAGCAACAAAAAAGGCGACCCTTTAGGGTCGCCTTTACAAAATACTATCAGCTAAAATTAGTTCTTCACCAATTTAACAGCCAAACGAGCGTTGTCTGCTTGGAACTGCAAGAAGTAAGTGCCTGCAGCTAAATCAGCGCCGTTGATATCGTATGTGTAAGTGCCTGCTGCCTGATTGTTCAGGTTTTCAGTCTTAACAATTTGACCTTTCACGTCAACAATAGTAATAACTACGTTCTGAGCGTCGTTAGCCATTGTGTACGTCAACTGAGTGTTTTCAGTGAATGGGTTACCACCGTTGAAGCCTAATTTAACACCATTGATAGCAGGAGTTTCGTTAACGTTAGTATTCAATTCAACGATTGGGAAGATTGCTAATGCAATGTTCAATTCCCAGTTGTTTGGCTCTAAGAAAGTGTGCCATGTATTGTCGCTCCACTGTTCCCAAGAATCTTCAGTGTTAGAGTTAGGGTCAGTAGTAGAAACTAATCCGATAGTATCACCTGCACCTGTAGGCAACAAACAACCTACCCCGAAATCACCTGCACAAAATGTAGGTGCCGAGTACGTGTGAATGTATGCACTACCTAAAGAAAGACTGGTGTCAACATTTCCGATCGCTACGTTGTCAGAAATGTATGGGGTGTTAGGGCATGGATCTGCATTGCTCGAAGTAGATGTACCAGTGCCATTCAATTGATAAATACGCATTGCCATGTTACTGTTCGCTCCAACCGTTTTACCACCAAACCAATAGATAGCACCGTAAACAATTACTGGAGAACCCGGACGGAAAATTTGCACCTTTTGAACATCACCGTAACCATTAGTTCCGCATACGTATCCACCACCCTGTGAACCGTAAAGTGATGGCTGTTGAGACCAGTCTGCATCCGGAGCCAATGTGTCTGTTGGAGCAACTGCCAATACTGTAGAAGTATTGATGTTTGTGATAGGATTAGCAACTGCGCTCACGTACGATGGACGCTGAGCATTTGCTGCTACTCCGATTGCTAATACTGCAACTAAAGAGTAAATTTTTTTCATTTGTTCTTGATTTTGAGTTTGTGCAAATATAACATTTTATGTTTTAGCTACCTAATTTTAAAATTCCATAAAAAAACGCTCAAAGTCAATGACAATGAGCGTTTTATAATTAGATCGAACCTCTTAAACGGCAGCCGGTTCCATATATGCCTCAATTGGCAGACAAGAGCACACCAAATTACGGTCGCCGTGAGCATTATCTACACGGCCAACGGTAGGCCAAAACTTCGCAACGCGCACCCACTGTGCCGGATAAACAGCTTTTTCACGCGAGTATCCATGGTTCCAGTTATCGCTGATAACACTTTCCGCGGTGTGAGGAGCATTCTTTAATACATTGTCCGTTACATCGGCTTTACCTTCTGCAATTTCAGCGATTTCTTTACGAATAGTAATCATGGCATCAATGAAACGATCCAGCTCTGCCTTTGATTCGGATTCCGTTGGTTCTATCATTAACGTATCATGAACCGGGAACGCAACAGTAGGAGCGTGGAATCCAAAGTCCATCAAACGCTTGGCCATATCCGCAACTTCAACTTTGGCTGTGCGCTTGTAATCCATGCAGTTCAAAATCATTTCGTGTGCCACACGGTTGTTCTTGTTGGTGTACAACGTTTCGTAATGACCGTTCAATTTTTCCTTAATGTAATTCGCATTTAAAATGGCAACCTGTGTTGATTTGGTCAAACCATCGCCGCCCAACATTTTAATGTAACCGTAAGAAATCAACAGAATTAAAGCACTTCCGAATGGCGCCGCCGAAATCGCGGAAATGGCCTGATCACCTCCTGTCTTAAATAACGGATGTCCCGGTAAGAAAGGCACTAAGTGTTTCGCTACCCCGATCGGTCCCATGCCCGGTCCACCGCCACCATGCGGAATAGCAAATGTTTTGTGCAAGTTCAAGTGGCAAACGTCAGCACCGATATTTCCGGGGCTGGTCAAACCAACCTGCGCATTCATATTCGCGCCGTCCATGTAAACCTGTCCACCGTGTTGGTGAATGATAGAAGTAATTTCAATAATTGCTTCTTCGAAAACACCATGAGTAGAAGGATATGTAACCATTAAGCACGACAGGTTAGCGCTGTGTTGTTCCGCTTTCGCTTTCAGATCAGCAACATCAATGTTTCCTTGCTCATCGCATTTTACAACGACAATTTCCATTCCGGCCATTGCTGCAGATGCAGGATTAGTGCCGTGTGCAGAGGATGGAATCAGTGCCACATGACGATGACCTTCACCGCGACTGATGTGGTATGCACGAATTACCATCAATCCTGCATATTCCCCTTGCGCACCTGAATTCGGCTGGAACGACATCCTTGCAAAGCCTGTAATTTCAGATAAGTCTTTATTTAACTCATCAATCATTTCCAAATACCCTTGAGCCTGATCCGCAGGAACAAATGGATGGATGTTCGCAAATTCAGGGAAGGTGATTGGCATCAATTCCGCTGCGGCATTCAGTTTCATGGTGCAAGAGCCTAATGAAATCATTGAATGCACCAACGATAAATCTTTATTCTCCAAACGCTTGATGTAACGCATCATTTCCGTTTCGGAATGATAGCTGTTGAATACAGGGTGCGTTAAATAAGTTGAAGTTCTTGCAATGCTGCCCTGAATTGGAGATGTCTCATTCGATAAACCTGCAGTGAAGAGATTGACAATAGCGTTTAAGTCAGCACTGTTAAATGTTTGGTCAATGCTAATGCTGAAATGCGTATCGCGATAAAATAAATTAATTCCTGCAGCTTCCGCACGTTTTTTCAAATCGGCTGCAGAAACACCTGCAGGGTATTCGAAAGAAATTGTATCGAAATATGAAGTGTTCACTGCTTTTAAACCTGCTTTCTTAAGACTTCCACTTAGTGCGCAGGCGTATTGGTGAACATCATCTGCAATGGTTTTAACGCCGGAAGGTCCATGATACACCGCATACATTCCCGCCATAATAGCCAACAGTGCTTGCGCAGTACAAATATTGGAAGTTGCTTTATCGCGTTTAATGTGTTGCTCGCGGGTTTGCAAAGCCATACGTAATGCAGGCTTTCCATGACTATCCACAGAAACTCCGATGATACGACCCGGCAATAAACGCTTGAAGTCTTCACGTGTTGCAAAGAAAGCAGCATGAGGTCCGCCGAAGCCCATAGGTACACCAAAACGTTGCGAATTACCGAATACCACATCAGCGCCCCATTCACCCGGAGGTGTTAACAATGCGAGTGCTAATAAATCAGTTCCAACAGCAACGCCTGCGCCAACTGCGTGCGCTTGAGCCGTGAAAGCCTGATAGTCGCAAACTTCACCAACACTGTTCGGGTATTGAATCACACAACCGAAGAACCCATCGCTCCATTGGAAAGAACGATAATCTCCGATTTCGATTTCGATATTTAATGGAGCAGAACGTGTTTTTAATAAATCGATGGTCTGCGCATATGTATTCTGATCAACAAAAAACTTGTTGGCACCGCGTTTCACCGCATCACGACTTCTGTTGCTGAACAGCATAGCCATGGCTTCGGCAGCAGCGGTAGCTTCATCTAGTAATGATGCGTTTGCGATGGGCATTGCAGTCAGATCCATCACCATAGTTTGGAAATTGAGCAACGCTTCTAAACGACCTTGTGCAATCTCTGCCTGATAGGGTGTGTATGCTGTATACCAGCCCGGATTTTCCAAAATGTTGCGCAGAATAACAGGAGGAACAATGGTTCCGTAATAACCCTGCCCGATAAACGTACGATACTGTTTATTCTTCGCACCCAATACTTTTACATGAGCGAGGTAGTCGTATTCGCTAAGACCTGCGCCAACATTCAGCGGTTTCTTCAGCCGAATGGCTGCCGGAATAGTTTCGTCAATTAATTGTTCTAGTGAAGAAACGCCAACAGTTGCAAGCATTTCCTGAGTTTCCTTTTCGGAAGGTCCGATGTGTCGGTTGGTAAAAATATCGGCGGCCATATAATGTGTTATGTGTGTGTATTAAATGAGGATGCAAAGATAACTATTCTGATACGGGCAAATCATGTCGGTCGTCACACTTTATTTATCTTTATGCCATACTCTGTTCTCATGATCCGATTTTTAACAATTGTCCTCCTGTATTTGTTCGCTCAAAAACTAACTGCACAAGTAGCTAATCCTGTGGATTCTATTTACCTGATGAGCGGGAAAATCATTACCGGCTATGTTCAGGATACGACGGGCGATCGTCTCAAGATCGCTATACCCAAAGGTAAAGACGATTACAGCGTGGATTATGTGGACAACGAACTTGTATTTTCTGTTGTTTACGGGAAGACAGCGAAAGAGTCGGTGATGTACAAACAGGACACGTTATTCGGGAATTTTTTTACTCCGAATGAGATGCGGATGTATATGCGTGGCGAGCGCGATGCACGTCAACATTATAAATGTCCGTGGGCAACGATTGGTGCGTTTGCATTTGGTGCTGCGGGTGGCTACACACAAAGTTTCTTAATGTTTTTGCCGCCATTTATTTATAGTGGAGCCACGACTGCTTTTCGGGTTAATATTCGGCCGGGAGCTGTCAGCAATCCTAACTTTTTGAAATACGAAACATACCTGATGGGTTACGAACGAGAAGCCCGAAAACGCAGAATGTTTCGCACGCTAATTGCAGGTGGTGCAGGCATGGTAGCGGGATTTGCAACTTCGGCCATCATCAATGGGGTCAACTGATCAGATAGCAACGGGCAAAAAACTCGTCAGGATCTGGTTTTACGCCAACTTCCATATTGCTTTGGTCGCCGTTGTATTATCATTGGCTACATTTCATGTATTTGGTGGTGTGTTGGCCTGGCGTTATGCGGCTTTGGCAGCGCTTTCAACTTTTGTATTGTACAATGTGCAGCGATTGATAGTTGCATTCAGGGATAACGATATTGACCTTGCACGAAGCGAACGACATGAATGGATACATCGCCATCGTACGACCCTATTGTTAACGGTAGTTGGTGCAGCTTTAATAGCAGGTTTATTATTGTGGTTTACGCCATTGCCCGTTTCATGGTGGGTTATTGCTCCGGCAGTTGCCTTGGCATTCGCTTATGCTGTGCCCGTCATTCCGATTAAAGGCAAATTTGTTCGCTTACGGGATGTACCAATGATCAAAGTGTTTTTAGTCGGCTTGGTTTGGACGTACGTAACAGCATTTGTGCCTTTATTGTGGTTGCATCAATATGATGTGATGACGTTGTTGTTGTGGCCGGTAATTGTTGCCTTGCAGTGTATCGCACTTACCATTCCGTTCGATATTCGTGATGCATCTGTTGAACAAGGAAAACTCTTAACACTACCTCAGGTCATTGGAAATACAGGCGCAATTCGAATTGCTATCCTCATGGTGTTAACCGCACTTGCGCTGGTTGCCATGCTGCTGTGGTACTTTTCGGACGACAACACTTCCTTCTTCCCTATGTTGATCGTAGAGTCAGTGTGGACCATCATTGCCATTTGGCAATTACTACGCGCGGCACCGGAAAGGTTGGAATGGTATTACGTTGCCGTGCTCGACGGATTGTTGGTGGTTCTCGGCGTCGCTTTGTTATTGGTGCGCTAAGTCCAATGCTTCACACATGGCAACAATTGTTGTTTGAAGATCTCCAGCAGTATGTGCTTCCGATACAAAACCAACTTCGTAACCCGACGGACCCATATAAATGCCGCGTTCTAACAAGGCGTGATACATGGTGCGGAAAAAACTCATGTTGTTCGGATCGATCGCTTCAGCAGTGCGAATATGTTCCGCATCAGAGAATGCAATCCAATAAATAGAACCAATTTGATGCATCTTGAAAGCATATCCTTTTTTGCGAGCGTGTTCATTAACAGCGTTGCATAAGGTAGAACACTTTTGTTCCAGCTCTTGATAAAAGTTGCTTCTCAAGCATGCCGTAAGTTGCGCAATTCCGGCACTCATCGCAACGGGATTGCCACTGAGCGTTCCTGCTTGATACACGTTTCCTTCCGGAGAAATACAATTCATGATTTCTTTTCTTCCGCCGTAGGCACCAACAGGCAAACCGCCACCAATTATTTTACCATACGTAATAATGTCGGGCTGAATTTGATAATATCCCGCAGCGCCTGTAAAGCCTACACGAAATCCGGAAATAACTTCATCAAATAACAATAAGCTGTTGTATTCATTACAAATGTTGCGCAGGAAATGCAGGAATTCCGATCGTTGTAGCAGCAATCCATTATTGGCAGGAACCGGTTCTATAATTACACAAGCAATGTCATGACCAAATTCGGCGAAAGCTTCTTTCACTGCAGTTTCATTATCTAACGAAACCACAATTGTTTCGTTGACGAATGCTTCCGGAATACCGGCAGATGAGGTATTTCCGAAGGTCACCAAACCGGAGCCTGCTTTCACCAGCAGTGAATCGACGTGACCGTGGTAACAGCCTTCGAATTTCAAAATTTTATTTTTTCCGGTATAACCGCGTGCCAAACGAATGGCGCTCATCACGGCTTCCGTGCCCGAACTAACAAAACGAATACGTTCGATAAACGGATTGTTGGACAAAATTAATTCGGCGAGTTCGTTTTCTTTAGCAGTTGGTGCCCCAAACGAACTTCCTTCTGCAACGGCCGTGCATACCGCATCAACTACGGTATTTGGCGCATGTCCAAGAATTAACGGACCCCACGAGCAGCAATAATCAATAAACTCGTTACCGTCTGCATCCCAAATGCGCGAACCTTTTCCTTTAGCAATAAATCGTGGAGTGCCACCCACAGAGCGAAATGCGCGAACCGGAGAGTTAACACCACCCGGGAAATACGATTTCGCTTTTTCAAACAACTGTTCCGAACGATTAGTTTTCATATATGTTTATTTAATGCCGCCAAAAATATCGATTTCGCAGCAGAGAACGAGATATGACACCTGTCAGTTCGATCATTCCCTGATGTTGCTATTTTTGACCTTTTACAATTAAACCATGCATCCGACAAATAGTTCAGATTACGCCAAATATTGCGACGAGCACGACGCTCTCTCATCCATTCGTTCCCGCTATCATTTTCCTCAATTTAACGGTGAAGATGTGTTGTACTTCACGGGGAATTCGTTGGGATTGCAACCCAAGGCTACGCGACATCATATTGAACAAGAATTGAACGACTGGGCTACGTTTGGAGTAGAGGGTCATTTTCGGGCCAAGAACCCCTGGTATTCATACCATGAAAATTTGACACAAGGTTTGGCTCGAGTTGTTGGCG
This sequence comes from Bacteroidia bacterium, assembly GCA_044344795.1. GTDB lineage: Bacteria > Bacteroidota > Bacteroidia > Palsa-965 > Palsa-965. The sequence continues at coordinate 41,409 of JBIJCF010000010.1, forward strand.
CATTGCCCATTGAGGTCGTTGCAATGAATCAGCTGACTTCCAATGTGCATTTTTTGATGGCATCTTTCTATCGTCCGGATAAAAAACGGTACAAGATCATTACTGAATTTAAAGCATTTCCTTCCGACCAATATGCTGTACAAACGCAGGTGGAATTGCACGGTTACCGTTATGAAGATGCCGTGATAGAAATCGCTCCACGCGAAGGCGAATACCTGATTCATACTGAAGATATTTTGTCTGCAATTGAGCAACACAAGGACGAATTGGCATTGGTGTTTATTGGTGGTGTTAACTATTACACCGGGCAAGTGTTTGACATGTCAACGATTACCAAAGCCGCACATGAAGCGGGAGCATATGCCGGTTTTGATCTGGCTCATGCTGCAGGAAATATCAAAATGAACCTACACGATTGGCAGGTGGATTTCGCGTGTTGGTGCAGTTATAAATATTTGAATAGCGGGCCTGGGAGCGTTGCGGGTGCTTTTGTGCACGAACGTCATGCCCACAGCAATTTACCGCGTTTGGCGGGCTGGTGGGGACACGATAAAACGCAGCGCTTCAGGATGGAGAAAGGATTTGTTCCCATGCCCGGGGCAGAAGGTTGGCAATTAAGCAACGCTCCTGTTTTATCTATGGCTGCGCACAAAGGGGCTTTAGATTTGTTTGAAGAGGTGGGCATGGACGCGTTGTGTAAAAAGAGTGAAGCGTTAACCGCTTTTCTGGAATTAGTTATTGATGATATCAGTGCACGTAATGGAGGTGTGCTCGAAATTATCACGCCGCGTGATAAACGTTGGAGAGGTTGTCAATTGAGTGTTGTAGCTAAAGGATTCGGCAAAAACTTATTCGAAGCATTAATTCACAACGGAGTAGTTCCTGATTGGCGCGAACCTAATGTTATCCGATTGGCTCCTGTTCCGATGTATAATTCGTTTATGGACATTTGGAAGTTTGGTCAACGTCTGGAAGAATGTATGCAACAAGTTTCATCTAAATAATTGAAGAGTAATGGGTAAGTCAGTAACATTAATCGGAGCCGGATTGGTAGGTTCGTTGTTGTCCATCTATTTAAGTAAGCGCGGATATAAAGTAACCGTTTACGAACGACGACCGGATCTGCGCAAGAATCGTATTTCGGCAGGACGCTCAATTAATTTGGCATTAAGTGATCGAGGTTGGCGTGGATTAGAGCGCGTGGGTATTGGCGAAGACATTAAAAAAGTGGCGTTACCTATGCCGGGAAGAATTATTCACCATCAGGATCGCAGTATTGTAACGCAACCTTATGGTAAAGACGGACAAGCGATTTGGTCGGTGAGTCGTGGAGGATTGAATTGTGTGTTGATGGATTTGGCCGAACAGCACGGAGTAAAAATTCATTATAACGAACGCTGCACGAATGTGGATTTGGAATCGGCAACTGCGCACTTTGAAAATACAGAGACACATGTCAAATCAGTGGTGCAGAACGACGTGATTTTTTCAACTGATGGAGCGTTTTCAGCAGGACGATTGCAAATGCAACTGACGACAGATCGTTTTGATTATGCACAAAAATATTTGCAACACGGTTATAAAGAATTGACGATTCCTCCAACGGCGAACGGGGATTTTGCAATGGATCCTAAAGGATTGCACATCTGGCCGCGAGGGCAGTTTATGCTCATTGCATTGCCCAACATGGATAAGTCATTTACGTGTACATTATTCTTCCCATTTGAAGGTGAAGTTTCTTTCGCATCATTGAATACGGAACAAAAGATGCTTGATTTCTTCATGAAAACCTTCCCCGATGCGGTGGATCTGATGCCTACGCTGAAAGAAGAATATTTCGCGAATCCGACGTCATCGTTAAGTATTGTGAAATGTTGGCCGTGGACGTACAAAAATAAATTCGCGATGGTCGGCGATTCCGCGCATGCGATTGTTCCTTTCTATGGACAAGGCATGAATTGCGGCTTTGAGGATTGTGTGGTGATGGATGATTACTTGAGTCAATTCGGAGACGATCTGGAAAAAGTATTTAAAGCTTATGAATTAAGCCGCAAGCCTGATGGTGATGCGATCGCAGATTTGGCGGTGGCGAACTTTGTGGAGATGCGCGATCGTACTGCTGATCCGAAGTTTTTGTTGCAGAAGAAAATTGAAGCGTGGTTCAGTGAGAAACATCCGGATAAATGGATTCCGTTGTACACGATGGTAACGTTCCGTCCTGATATTCGTTACTCAACAGCATTGAATGAAGGAAACAAGCAGGAAGCGGTTATGCAACGTGTTATGCGCGAAATTCCAAACATTGAGCAAAATTGGAATTCGCCTGAAGTGGAGCAGGCAATTTTGGCGCAATTGTAGGTGCGAATAACATATATGTATTTGATAATAAGAGCATTAGTGTTGATTTGTTCCGATTTTTACCTCGGGAAGTACATCAAGCTCAATTTTCTTCTTATCTTCGCGTCCCCTTAAGGGAATATTAACTCAATAACAGTCAAACATGTACGCAATTGTAGAAATAGCCGGGCTCCAGTACAAAGTGGCAAAAAAACAACGTGTTTTTGTGCACCGCCTCGAGGCTACAGAAGGAAGCGCCATTGAATTGGGCAAAGTACTTCTTATCGACAACAACGGTAAAATTACCGTTGGAGCACCTGAAATTGATGGTGCGCGTGTGGCAGCTAAAGTGTTGTCGCATTTAAAAGGTGATAAAGTGATTGTCTTCAAGAAGAAGCGTCGCAAAGGTTACCAGAAGTTGAACGGCCACCGTCAGCAACTTACCGAGTTGTTGATTCAGGGCATTTTAGGCAAAGGCGAGAAATTGTCTGCTGATGATGCTAAGATTGAGGCTGCTTCTATTTTGGAATTGAAAGCACGTTCTGCCGCAAAGCCTTCAAAGCTAGTATTCGCTGATGCGACTGCTGAAGCTGAGGTAGAAGAAGCACCAAAAAAGAAGGCTCCTGCTAAAAAGGCAGCTCCTGCTAAAAAAGCAGCGGCGAAAAAAACAACCCGTAAGAAAAAGGAAGATTAACCTTTTAATAAGAAAATACCATGGCACACAAAAAAGGTGAAGGTAAAGTAAAGAACGGCCGCGAATCAGAAAGTAAGCGACTTGGCGTTAAGATCTATGGTGGTCAATTGGCTATCGCAGGTAATATTATTGTTCGTCAGCGTGGTACTGTTCACTATCCGGGATCAAACGTAGGAATGGGTAAAGACCATACTTTGTTTGCATTGGTGGATGGAACAGTGAAGTTCACGAAGCGTCGTGATGACAGATCATACGTTTCGATTGAGCCTTTCAACGCATAATCTGCATTGCCTTAAGTTATTAAACACCCACAGCATTGTGGGTGTTTTTGTTTTAGACCTGTCGTGTTATCGTTAACTTTGCCTTATACTTAGAATATAATTATGCTTCAGATTCAAGTTATTCGCGAAAACAAAGAAGAAGTTGTTCGCCGCTTAGCCAAGAAAAATTTTAAAGGATTAGAAATCATCGATCAGATTGTGCAGACAGACGCTGATCGTCGCAGCACGCAAACTGAATTGGATTCGTTGAAGGCAGATGCTAACGCTATCGCGAAACAAATTGGTGAAATGATGAAGTCGGGAAAAAAGGCGGAAGCAGAAGATCTGAAAAACAAAAGCACTGCGCTGAAGGAAACGGAAAAAGCATTGCAGGAGCGACTTAATACGGCTGAAGCAGAACTCGAAAAGTTGTTGGTGTTAGTGCCCAACTTACCCGCCGATGTAGTGCCGGAAGGACGCTTACCGGAAGACAACAAAACAGTATACACTCACGGTGATATTCCTGCATTATACGAAGGCGCACAACCGCATTGGGATTTAGCGGCCAAGTACGATTTAATTGATTTTGAGCTCGGCGTTAAACTTACCGGTGCCGGTTTTCCGGTGTATAAAGGGAAAGGTGCGCGTTTGCAACGTGCACTTATCAACTTCTTCCTCGATCGTGCAACAGCAGCAGGTTATCTCGAAGTGCAACCTCCGATTTTAGTAAACGCTGATTCCGGATTCGGAACTGGACAACTGCCCGATAAAGAAGGACAGATGTATCATGTAACGGTAGATGATTTGTATCTGATTCCAACTGCTGAAGTTCCCATTACCAATATTTATCGCGATGTGATTGTGAAGGCAGAAGACCTTCCGATTAAGAACTGCGGTTACACACCATGTTTCCGTCGCGAGGCCGGTTCATATGGCAAAGATGTTCGCGGATTAAATCGTTTGCATCAGTTCGATAAAGTGGAAATTGTGCAGATTCAACATCCTGATAAATCATATCAGACTTTGGAAGAAATGCGTGAGTTCGTGGCGGGATTGTTGAAAGATCTCGAATTGCCATTTCGGACGCTGTTACTGTGCGGTGGTGACATGAGTTTTGCATCGGCACAAACGTACGACATGGAAGTGTACTCTGCAGCGCAGCAGCGTTGGTTAGAAGTAAGCTCTGTGTCCAACTTCGAAGCATTTCAAAGTAATCGTCTGAAACTGCGTTACCGTGAAGGCAGCGAAAAACCTCGCCTGGCGCATACATTGAATGGAAGTGCATTGGCATTGCCGCGCATTGTTGCTGCATTGCTGGAAAATAATCAAGAGCCTGATGGAATTCGTATTCCTAAGGTTTTGGTTCCTTATACCGGATTTGATAAAATCAATTAATTCGAAACGTGATGAAGCAGTTAAGTTTAGCAGTGGTTGTCGCATTACTTGGTGCATCTTGCAAAGGACCTGCACATGAGGCGGAATTGAAAACGATCGATAGTTTGAAAAACGTTTTAGCGCAAACGGATAGTGTGCTGGCTTTGGTGAACGTGGAGGACGTAAAAACGCGTCACGATGAAATGCACACTAACATGCAGTTCATACAAATCAATATTGATAAAATGGGCGATACGCTCGATTTCAAGACCGGTTTGTATTTGTCGGAGTACAAGCAGTTACGCAAGCAGCTTCAATTAATTAAATCAGGTGTGGTGCAGAATTCGGCGCTCGTGGATTCAGTGATGAAAAATTTAAATGATTTTGAGCACGATTTAAAGAATAATACGCTGGATAAAAGCGTTAATCTAGAAGGAGCAATAGCCGCTGAAAAAACGCAGGTTAACGCATTGTATCAAGGGTCTTTGAACTTGCCGAAATTGTTTATTGAATCGCGGACTGCTTATGATACCTTGTCACCGAAGGTGAATGCATTCGTGGATCAGTTGAGTACAAAAATGAATTTGAAAAAGTAGTAATGGTAAAACGACTGCTGATCATTGTTGGATTTCTTTTCATAGCAGTCGGGATTACCGCACAGCCGGATCCTCCATCGTCAGATGAGCAGTTGGCCAATCAGTATTATGCTGCCGGCGAGTTCGATAAAGCAGTCGTGTATTACGAAAAACTGTACGAGAAAAATCCGTTACAGATTTACTACGAATATTATCTCAATTGCTTAATTAATATTCAAAGTTATAAGAAGGCTGAAAAGCTTGTCAAGAAGCAGTCTGCTTGGTATAAGGCAGACCTGACATATTTCGTAGATATGGGACGCGTATTCCGTGCCCAGGGACAGGAAGATAAAGCCAAGAAGGAATTTAATGCAGGTGTTAACGCGATTAATTCTAATACATCTGCGAATCGTGTCATTGATTTGGCCAATGCGTTTTTAGGAATTAACGAAACGGATTGGGCAATTACAACTTTGCAAAAAGGTCGTAAGGAATTGAAAGGTGTCTATTCGTTTCATGCCGAGTTGGCAGATGTGTACTATTATAAAAAAGATTATACGTCCATGATCAACGAGTATTTGGGTTTGCTCGACGAATCGCCCTTGTACAAGCAGCAAGTGCAGAACGGTCTTCAGGCTAAAATGGACAGTGATACGGACAACAAAATTTCCGGATTACTTAAAACTGAATTATTAAAACGTTCTCAGCGCGAACCCAATAATACCACATGGCCTGAATTGCTTGTATGGTTATTTATGCAGGAGAAAAATTTTGCGGGGGCATTAGTTCAGGCAAAAGCTATTGATAAACGGAAGCAATTGGAAGGTGAAGAAATTATTCCGTTGGCAGAAATGGCGCGCAGTAATCAGGAGTATGATGTGGCGTCGGATGCGTATGACTATGTCATCGGCTTGGGTCCCGGTAAAATGTATTACCGCACAGCCAAAATGGAAAAGATGAATACGCGTTATGAGCGTATCGTTAATACTACGAATTACACTACTCAGGATTTGATTTCATTGGAAGCAGAAATGAAATCTACACTCGAGGAGTTGGGTAAAAACAATACCACCGTTTCTCTAATTCGTTCTTTGGCGCACCTGCAGGCTTTTTATATGGACAAGCCCAAAGAGGCCGTTGCGCTGTTGGAGGAAGTCCTGTTGTTGCCAGGCTTGAACGCTAATGAACAAGCATTGTGTAAATTGGAATTGGGTGATGTATTGGTGTTAGATGGGCAAGTTTGGGAAGCTTCGTTGCGGTATGCACAGGTAGAAAAGGCCTACAAATATGACGCCATTGGGCAGGAAGCAAAATTTCGTAATGCAAAGGTGGCTTTTTATGTGGGCGATTTTGAATGGGCGCAGGCTCAATTAAATGTTTTAAAAGGTTCTACCTCGAAACTGATTTCAAATGATGCCATGTATCTGTCTATGGTAATTACAGATAATCTGGCATTGGATAGCAATCCTGAGCCGTTGATGCGATTTGCTAAAGCGGATTTGATGTTGTTTCAGCACCAATACGATAAAGCGAAAATTTATCTCGATTCAATTGACCGCGATTATGGACTGCACGCATTGGCTGATGATGTTCTTTTTATGCGATATCGCATTGCATACAAGCAACAGCGTTGGGCAGAAGCCGCAGGTTATTTGGAAAAGTTGACAGCAACGCACAGTACAGATATTCTTGCGGACGATGCATGGTTCCGATTAGCAGAGTTGTATGAATACAAGCTGGGCGATACAGAAAAAGCAAAACAGTGCTACGAAGAAATTATTTTAAAATATCCGGGAAGCTTATTCGTAGTCGATGCACGGAAACGTTATCGCGTGTTGCGTGGCGATAAATTAAATGACTAATTATGATTATTTATAACGTTACCGTTAATATCGATAATGATGTTCTCGACGATTGGTTGCACTGGATGAAAACCGTTCATGTTCCTGATGTGGTAGCTACAGGATGTTTCACAGATGGGAACATCTTCAAGATCATGGTGGATGAGCAGCAGGGAACCAGCTATTCCATTCAGTACAAAGCCAAGAGCATGGATGACGTCAATCGTTACCTGGAAACTTTTGCGCCATCACTTCGCGAACAGCACACTGCCCGTTATAAAGACAAGTTCGTTGCATTTCGAACTCTTTTGCAACACATCGCGTAATGTCGGACGTAAGGGCGAAAAAACATTTAGGGCAACACTTTTTGCATGATGAAAACATCGCAGCGAAAATTGCACGTTCCTTGCGTCCTGCTGAATTGAATTACCAACGCATTCTAGAGATCGGTCCGGGAATGGGCGTTCTTACCAAGTATTTGTTGCAAAACGAAAGTTGCGAAGTTAGTGTTGTGGAGATTGATCGTGAGTCGGTGGCTTATTTGAAAGAACACTATCCTCAATTGACTTCGCGTATTATTGAAGGCGACTTTTTACGACTTAATGAAGCTCAACTTCCTGCTGCGCCATTCGCGGTAATCGGCAATTTTCCCTACAATATTTCTTCGCAAATCTTATTTAAAGTTTTGGAGCATCGTAATTCCATTCCGGAGTGTTGCGGTATGTTTCAAAAGGAAGTGGCCGAGCGCGTTGCATCAAAGCCGGGAAACAAAACGTATGGCATCCTCAGCGTTCTGTTGCAGGCGTGGTACAATATCGAGTACTTATTTACTGTACATGAACATGTATTTTATCCACCTCCCAAAGTAAAATCGGGGGTGATACGTTTAACACGCAATAAAACACTACAATTGAATTGCGACGAATCGCTTTTTGTGGCAGTGGTTAAGGCGGGTTTCAATCAACGTCGCAAAACCTTGCGTAATGCGTTAAAGGCATTCGAGGTGTTACCGGAATATCAGGATCACAAGTATTTTACGTTACGTGCCGAAACATTGGGCGTGCAAGAGTTCGTAGAGTTGACAAACATGCTCAGGAAACGCTAACTTTGCGCCTGATTTTCAGGTATGGCTTTTCAACTCACGGATAACTTCATTCAGGATCTTCGTTCTGCACTTAGTGCACGGGATGAAGTGTTGATGCGTTCGCTTATGGCGGATTTGCACCCTGCTGATGCTGCGGAATTGCTGGCAGAGTTTGACGTTGAAGAGGCGATGCGCTTGTATAAATTTCTGGAAGAAGAAGTGGCCGCAGAGACATTGGTGTTGTTGGATGATGATAGACGGGATGCGGTGCTTGAGGGACTGTCGCCCAAAGAAATTGCGGAGCAGCTGATCGATAATCTCGACTCGGATGATGCTGCGGACGTTCTTGCAGAATTAACCGATGATCAGCAGGATGAAGTTCTTTCGCACGTAGAAGATATTGAACAAGCCAGTGATATTGTTGACTTGTTGAATTACGATCCCGATACCGCCGGTGGTATCATGGCGAAGGAATTGATACGCGTGCATGTAGATCGTAATGTGTTGGAGTGCGTGCGCGAAATTCGTCGTCAGGCGGAAGACGTTGAAAATATTTACACCATTTATGTGGTTGATAACGATGAACGACTTGTAGGTGTTTTATCGTTGAAAAATTTGCTGACTAAACCGCTGCGAACAAAGGTGCGTGACGTATACAATCCGAACATTGTAAGTGTAAAAGCCAATACACCTGCAGAAGAAGTAGCCATGCTGATGGATAAATACGATCTCGTGGTGATTCCAGTTGTTGACGGTTTGAACCGTTTGGTGGGTCGTATTACGTTCGATGATATGGTGGACGTTTTGCGTGAAGAGAATACGGAAGACGTTCAAAAAATGGGTGGTGTAGAAGCGCTTGAAGAGCCGTACATGGCTACGCCGTTCTGGCAAATGATCAGAAAACGAGTAGGATGGCTGGTGTTGTTATTTTTGGGTGAATTACTCACCGCTACAGCCATGTCGTTTTTTGAAGATCAGTTAGCGAAGGCAGTTATTCTCGCCATTTTCGTTCCGTTGATTATTTCCAGTGGAGGTAATAGCGGATCACAAGCGTCAACACTTATTATTCGTGCATTGGCATTAGGTGAAATTACCGTTCGCGACTGGTGGAGCATCTTGAAAAAGGAATTGAAATCGGGATTGGTGTTGGGTGGAATTTTAGGATTGCTTGGTTTTTTACGCGTGATGATATGGTCCAATTTTATTGAGGATTATGGGCCGTATTGGTTGCCAATAGGATTAACTGTGGGCATTACGTTGACAGGTGTTGTTTTGTGGGGCTGTCTTGTCGGTTCGCTGTTCCCATTGATATTAAAGCGATTCAAACTCGATCCTGCTGTATCGTCTGCGCCTTTCGTTGCGACGTTGGTGGACGTTACAGGTTTGATCATCTATTTCTCCATTTCAATGTTGTTCCTGACAGAAATGTTTAACGCATGATCCCACGTGTGTTATTTTTAGATAGTAATCATCCGATTATGATGACAACCTTGCGCGCTGCCGGTGTGCAGTGTGATGAGGACTACTCTTCAAGCTACGAAGATGTGTTGGCGAAGATCGAGATGTATCAGGGTGTTATTATTCGCAGTCGCTTTAAGTTGGATGCACGTTTTTTAGATGCAGCAATCAATGTAAAAGTTATTGGTCGTGCGGGAGCCGGCATGGAGAATATTGATGTGGCTTACGCGAGTTCGAAAGGAATTGCGTGTGTGCATTCACCTGAAGGAAATCGCGATGCCGTTGCAGAACAAGCGTTAGGTATGTTGCTGGCGTTGATGAATAATCTGTTGCGTGCAGATCGCGAAGTGCGTCAGGGAATCTGGAAGCGGGAAGAAAATCGTGGTTATGAATTGTGTGGCAAAACCGTGGGCATTATTGGTTATGGTAATATGGGTAGTGCCTTTGCACAACGACTGAAAGGTTTTGGTGTAGAGGTTCTGGCTCATGATAAATACAAAAAGAATTTTAGTGACGCGCTCGTGCATGAAGCAAGTCTCGATGAAATTCAGCAACATGCGGATGTCATCAGTGTTCATTTGCCGCTGACTCCGGAGACCATGCATTATATCAACGCTGAATTCATTTCCAAGTTGAAGAAACCGGTGTATTTGATTAATACTGCTCGCGGAAAGAATGTGGATACAGCAGCGGTTGTGGATGCTATGAAATCCGGTAAGATTTACGGTGTATGCCTCGATGTTTTAGAATATGAATCGATTTCCTTCGAGCACTTGGATAGTAAATCGTTACCCGAACCTTTTCAATATCTCATTAATTCCGATCGTGCGATATTAAGTCCGCACATTGCCGGATGGACTTTTGAAAGTCACGAGAAAATTGGAAGAATTATCGCAGAGAAAATGCTGCGGGTATTGTTTCCTTAGTCGATAGCCTTGAAGGTTAACGGGAATTTCATGATGCGTGAAATTTCTTCACCACGATGTAAAATGTCATCATCATCTTCCTCGTATTCCCACACAATTTCAAGATTGGCAGAGAAATTCTGAATCAGATATTGACAGATCAGCATAATGTGACGTACAGAGCTGGTGTTGAAATACGTCATTGAAAACGTAGCAACAACTTTATTTGAAGGATTGGTGGTGCGATAAGCTGCGAGCCAATCGTACACCGGACGAAAAAATGCTTCTGAATCTTCAGGGATAGAAATTCCGCTGAACTTGATGGTTCCGGTGTCCGGGTTTAATGAAATTTCGGCAGTTCTAACAGTTGAAGGAACGTGGTATAATTTCATCAGGGGTTTATTTTGTTGAGCTTAACAAAGATCGTGAAAGTTAATCACATATCCTTCATGACCATTTGCACGGTGTAGCGGCTTCGTGTTTCCAATAAAATCTGTTTACCTATGCACACACGATCAATAGTGGCCTGATCGTAATAGCGAATCGTCACCAATTCCAATCTGTCATTATACAGCACACGATAGCTACGTTTCAATTCCTCTATCAATTGCGGCAATTTACGATCATCATTGTCCATACATACCGAGAAACTGATAGCAGAATTTTGCATGGTGTTGATTTTAACGCGATGCTTTGAAAAGAGCGCAAAAATGTTGCCGAGGTTTTCTTCTACAATAAATGAGAAATCGCGGGGAGAAATAGATAACAAAACCTGATTCACTTTAAAGATGAAACACGGAATAGGCAGCGCTTGTGGAGTGGCGTGAATTTTTGTTCCGGGTTGTTGCGGATCCACGAACGAGCGCACAAACAACGGAATGTTTTTATTCTGAAGTGGCTTAATAGTTTTCGGATGAATTACTGTTGCGCCGTAATACGTTAATTCGATCGCATCCTGATACGTTAACTCAGGAACCAACACCGTTGCGTCAAACCATTTCGGATCGGCATTTAATACTCCGGGAACGTCTTTCCAAATAGTAACGCTTTCTGCATTTAAACACCAGGCTAAAATGGCGGCGGTATAATCGGAGCCTTCACGTCCCAAAGTTGTGGTGAAGTTTTCGGAGGTTACTCCGATAAAACCTTGTGTAAATACAATAGTATTGTTGCGGTGCTGTAATCGTTGCGCTGATTCTTCCGTGAGTTCCCAATTTATTTTTCCTTCACGATAGGTGTTGTCGGTTTTGATGATGTCGCGCGCATCTGTCCACGTGCACGAAATTCCCGAAGTGTTCAAATATGCAGCAACAATTTTTGTCGAAAGAATTTCTCCCATCGAAACAATTTGGTCGTATTCGCAATCGTAATCGTGTGTAGGTTCATCTTCCAGCGCCCATTCCAATTCTACGAAGCAGTTGTGAATGTCATCGTAAATGGAATGCGTATTATCCGGGAAAAGCTCCTTCAATATTTGAAGGTGATACGAGCGAATTTCTTCAAGTATCGTCGCTGTATCTTCTTTCTTGAAATAAAACGCATCCGTAAGTCGCTCCAGTGCATTGGTGGTCTTTCCCATTGCAGAGATGACCACAACAAGCGCCTCTTGTTGGTATTGACTAAGAATAGCAGCTACATTCCGAACTGCTGCAGCATCTTTAACCGAAGCTCCACCGAACTTAAATACTTTCATGGTGCAAAGTTAGTGGAATGACAATCTATAGTTGAGCCATTCTTTTAAAACTTCAGGTTCGTATTGTTCATAGAACTTAATGGCCGGCGTATTCCAGTCTAATACTTGCCACTCCATACGTTTGCAATTCATCTTTCTGCAATCGCTCAGCACTTGATCAAATAACAATTTACCGAGACCTTCTTTTCGTCTGCTTTGGGTAACGATGATGTCTTCAAGAAATACACAAGGTCCTTTCCAGGTTGAGTATTTGATATAATACAACGCCATGCCGATGATTTCGTTGTGATCTTCGGCAACGTAACAAGTGAATAATGGATTGCTACCAAATCCATAGTTTAGCATATCATGCTCAGTTACGATCACTTCTTCCGGAGCTTGTTCGTATTCTGCAAGTTCCCGGATTAGGGCGTGAACAGCAGGAATGTCGGTGGCAATTGCTTTTCGAATAATCATCGTTGAATTATTAATGGTTGGGTTCCGGTGGTTGTTGGTGTAATGACCTGAATAAAGTAGATTCCTTGTTGTAGTTCAGCTGTCGACAATTGAATGGAGCCTGTTATCATGAATTCATTGATCAGCAATCCCGTACTTGAATAAATGCGCACAGTGGCCGAGCCTTGCGCGTCGTGTGACATAATTGTAGTTCTCTCGTCTGCCGGATTGGGATATACTTCAAATGCTGATGCAATAGAAGGTGCGTGATGCTGCATGCCCAACGGAAAGCACGGCGTATTTGGTGATGCGAACAAATTATGCAATGTCGTTAGGTTGTCTGTAACGGTTTGATAATAACCCGGGCTGTTCCAAGGATGAACGGAGTCGACATGAAACGTGATGGCGTATGTAAATTGCAAACTGTCGCCGGGTTGAAAGTTTAATGGACCGGAAGACAACAACGCTGCGCGGTCGCCCGGAGTCTGATTCGCGGAAGCTTCATGCCACCCGTTCGGAACGGTTGGTAAATCAGGGAACATAAAACGTGTAGGAACAACGTTGCCGTATCCGTTGCCTCCATATGTTACAAAGGTGCTGTCTTTCCATACACCGCGCGAATAATTGTAATAGTCGGTGTTGTTAGTCATGCCGCCGTTCGGTAGACTCGGAAAACTTGTTGCATAAGAAACAAAATAATTCATCAGGCACTGTTCCCCGGGTTCATCCGTTATTCCGTTGTTATTGTTGTCATTTCCATCATTTGCCGGCGCTAACGGTCCATCAACAACCGCTATCGAAACAACCGGAATTCTGTTGCCATAAGTGCCGGTGTTAAGAGAGGCAATAGGTTCATCAATGCTATCTCCGTTATAAATGATGAGTGCGTTCTGTTCAGGAATACAACCCACGTAATCGTCTTGCCAGTTGCCTAAATCCATATCATGCCAAAATGTAAAGTATGCATCATGATAGGCGCTATCGGAGCGATTGATATAGGTGTATTCGTAAAACAGCGTGTTCTCCGCAACTGTTCCTGCCGGAGACGTACAGTGATAGCCATATATCATGGCACTGATTTGAACACCAAGAGCAGGTGTTTGTGTAAACGTATGCGGACCGACACGATCGTTAATAACAAAGTACACGGCTTCATCACCCTTAATCAAGGGATAATCACCGCCGTTCACAGGATCGTAAATTCCATTACCATTGACATCTGCAAATGGCGCTAAATCATAAGTAAGGTTATAATTTCCTTTTGCGGGCCAATCCAATAAATCTGTTGGAGGAATCCACGTTTGGTTTTGCACCGCACCAATACTCCATTGGTATTGAAATGTCGCAATATCTTGTGCGGTAAGATTCCAGATGCGATCAAACTGCTGTGCCTGTAGTGAATCGATTCCAACTGTTCCCGGGCCGGGATAATAATCGTAACCCGATTGACGATAGGTAGCAGCAGCCTGATGCAGTTCGCCCTGATCATCCAAACCGCCCACCCAAACACCTGAAGCGAAAATGATTGCTTTGTTCGTGTTCTTCGGTGCAAAAAACTCCGACTGTGCGGTCAAATCCCAGTGCAAATCACCACGTACGTGTACTGCAGCTTTTAGGTTGTTGCCATCGATGAATTTGTAATTGTCTCCGGTTACACCAAGTCCGATACCGCAGTATGAAGCAGGATCGAAGAGCTTCAAGTCGATGAATGGAGAGGAATTGGAACCTACAAAACTTTCTATATTCCAGAACTGCTGCCCGACGGGATCAGAGGCGAACTGCATACGTGAAGTTTGAGGGTTGCTGTTAACGCCAAACGGATAATACGTAATGATCCGTTGTCCGATGATTTCGTTGAGTTGACCTTTCAATGCAGAAAACGCCAAGCCACCACGTGGTCCACGCCCCACACACGATACGCCGTCCCAATTAACTCCGGGTTGTTCGAAGTTGACCGAATAATTTTGCAAGCCGGTATTACCTAAACGGAAAAGTTGCTTGTCAGCAATGCACCAAAGTGTCCCATCGTGATGCGTGTACACTTGTGTAACCACGGGCAATGTCGTAGGAGGTATCCAGAAGTTGTAAAAGTTGTTGCCGAAAAAATGTACAATACCTTTCGGAGTGCCGAGTACTATTTCGTTCCAAACAGATTTCGTAATACTGTAAATGGTGTCGCTGGGTAGCCCCGAATTGCTGCGGTTGTATATCGTCCAGCCGGAACTTGTATAAGCAGCAATTCCCCGATCAGTGCCCATCCACAGTGTGTCGCCTTGTCTGTAAATATCAAACACGCGCCCCGATGGTATCGGAGAATTCCAACGATTTAAAGTTTGCCATTGATTGTTATGCAACATGGAAACGCCACCGGTGTCCGACCCAAACCAAAGCGTGTTGTTTGTGTCCGCAAATGCACAACGAATGTAATTGTCGCAGAGTCCATCGTTGGTGTTAAAGTATTCCCAAGCGGTTTGATTCCATTTGAAAACACCATTATCCTTCATGGCAAGCCACACATTCCCGGTGCTGTCGACCGTGATATCATTTTTTGTTCGCAATGAATTGAGAGAAAAAAAAGTGGGCATTGCAATAACGGTTGTTCCATTTTGCGCTGAAATGTCTGGAAACGCAAATACAGTGAATAGGAACATCAGAATCGAACGCCGCATAAACAAAGCTACATCGGTATTCGCCGAAATCCGCGTAAAACGATTCCTTTTTTACATCTTTGCAAGCCAAGAACCATCACTATGAGCACAGTTAAAACACTCGGACAATTTATCATCGAAAAGCAATCTGATTTTCCTTATGCAAAGGGGGAACTTTCGCGTTTGTTGCGCGATATCGGCATTGCTGCTAAGATTGTACACCGCGAAGTAAATAAAGCGGGACTCGCTGATATTTTGGGTGAAGTAGGAGAGACCAATGTTCAGGGTGAGTCGGTAAAGAAGTTAGATGTGTTCGCGAACGAACAATTCATTGCAGCATTAAGCGTGGGGGGTGAATGTTGTGCTATTGCGTCGGAGGAAAATGAAGACATTATTCCGATTGACACGCCACAGTCGAAGAACGCGAAATACGTAGTGGCTATGGATCCTTTGGACGGATCGTCGAATATTGATGTGAACGTTTCTGTAGGAACCATATTTTCCATTTATCGTCGTGTAAGTTTGAGCGGTCCCGGAACCGTGGAAGATTTTATGCAGCGCGGCACTGAACAAGTAGCTGCAGGTTATATCATTTATGGTTCTTCCACTATGTTGGTGTACACTACAGGCAAAGGAGTAAACGGATTTACTTTAGATCCGTCTATCGGTGAATTTTGTTTGTCACATCCGAATATGCAGACCGCGAAGTCCGGAAAAATATATTCCATCAACGAGGGCAATTACGTGCATTTCCCGGACGGTGTGAAGAAGTATATCAAATACTGTCAGGAAGAAGACAAAGCCACGAAACGCCCGTATTCTTCGCGTTATATCGGTTCTGCTGTGGCGGATATTCATCGTAATTTGATTAACGGCGGCATTTATATTTATCCGACTACGGCATCTTCTCCAAAAGGCAAGTTGCGTTTGTTGTACGAATGCAATCCAATCGCATTTATCATTGAACAAGCCGGTGGTAAAGCCACAGACGGTCGCCATCGCATTCTGGAACAGGAAATTAAAACCTTGCACCAACGTACTCCTTTCTTTGCCGGTAGCGCCGATATGGTGGAATTGGCCGGAGATTTTATGAGTAAGTATTCGGGGTAGTCTCACGCGTTGCTATATTTATATATCAGATTATCAGGTAGTTGTAATAAGTTGAGGGCGTCCTGTAACATTTCCTTTACTTACGCGTCCTATACCAAACAAGCAATCTGAATTATTATGAAATCGTTGAAACTAATCGCAATATGCATAGGCCTGGCAGCAGGATCAGCAGCGTTTGCTCAGGGCTCTGAAACCCGCAACGTGGGCGACTTTACCGGGATCATGGCTTCCGGCGAAACACGTGTAGAAATTACGCAAGCCGAAAACTGTTCGGTGGAATTGTTCGGTAATGCCGAAGGACTAAAGGATGTGGTTACTGAAGTGCGTAACGGTGTTCTGGAAATTCGTGGAGGTACTTCAAAAAATCTCGACGGCGGTTTACTTGCTAAAGTCAGCGTCAAGAATTTGAACAAGATCCAATTGAGTGGAGCTGCTGTTGCAAAATGCATGAACCAGGTGGTAACTGATACGTTGAAAATCAATGGCTCCGGTGCTGCACAATTTGATTTGGTCATCAAGGCCAAACGATTGGAAGGCGTATTATCAGGAGCAACTGCGGTTAAAGCATCCGGTGATACGGAAGCGCTGAGCATTGTGGGTTCGGGTGCTTCTTCGTTCAAAGGCTACAATTTGATTGCAGAAGATGCGCAGGTCGTTACTTCCGGCGCGGCATCTGCTCGTGTGCATGCTTCTAAAAAACTAAACTTAACAGCAACTGGTGCATCGGATATTAAGTATACCGGCAGTGCAACTGAAAAAGTCATCAATGCAAGCAGCGCTAGCACGATTACAGTTAAGGGTAATGAATCTAAATCCGGCGACACAACCAATGTGCGCATCGGCGACCGAACAGTTTCGATTGTTGATGATGGTAATGATGATCGTTCTCCACGCGAAAAGAAATCGAATGATGATGATTTCGAACACTGGGCAGGATTGGATTTTGGGGTGAATGGACTGTTATCCGCGCAAAACAAAGTGGACTTGCCCAACGGCTTCGATTATCTGGAATTAAATTATGCGAAGTCTTATATTTTTGGATGGAACGCGTGGCAGAAAAATATTCATATCGTGAAAAACTATGTGAATTTGGGAACAGGAATCGGGGCTACTTGGTATCATTATAATTTTCGAAATGCCTACACGTTAACTCCCAATGTTCCGTATGCTGTTGCGACATTCGATTCCACCTACAATTTCTCTCGCAATCGTTTAAATGTAGCTTATCTGAATGTGCCGTTGTTCCTGGAGTTTAACACGAACAATAACAACGCCGATCGTTCTTTTCACATCGCAGTTGGTGGTCAGTTCGGATACAATATTTTCAAAAACAAAGTGAAGCAGAAATATGAGTTTGAAGGTGAAACGTACAAGCGTAAAGTAAAAGATGACTTCAACGTGAATCCGTTTAAATATGACCTGATTGCACGTATTGGATATGGCAAGTTCACGATGTTCGGAACGTATTCTTTATCGACGCTGTTTGAATCGGGAAGAGGCCCCGTGGTGTATCCGTTCACAGCAGGAATTAGTTTGAATTTGTAATCTTGAGTTGAGTATAATACAGAGGCTGTCTTCGGACGGCCTTTGTTGTTTTTACTCACCCGGTGAGGATATGACATTTTTATTCCTGCATCGCTGGTTTTTCCCGTTCTGGGTTATCTTCGTACCTCAATTTAATAGCGATAGTTATGAGCGATAAGGTTAAAGTTTTGCAGGATAAGATTGCCGCTGCAATGAAAGGTGGTGGCGAAAAGCGTATTGAAGCGCAGCATAAAAAAGGGAAACTTACTGCACGCGAACGATTGCATTTTTTACTCGACGAAGGAACTTTCGAAGAAATCGGTATGCTGGTAACACATCGTGCTACTGATTTCGGTTTGGATAAAGAAGTGTATTTGGGTGATGGTGTTGTCACCGGTTACGGTCGTATTAACGGAAGATTGGTATATGTATTCTCCCAGGACTTCACAGTATTTGGTGGATCGCTTTCTGAAACACATGCCGAGAAAATTTGCAAGATCATGGATCTGGCCATGAAAAATGGTGCTCCTGTAATCGGACTAAACGATTCCGGTGGTGCGCGTATTCAGGAAGGTGTTGTTTCATTAGGTGGCTACGCAGATATTTTTTATCGCAACACTTTAGCTTCAGGCGTAATTCCGCAGATATCTGCAATCATGGGGCCATGCGCGGGCGGTGCAGTATATTCTCCTGCTATCACCGATTTCATCATGATGGTGGAAAACACCAGTTACATGTTTGTGACCGGTCCAAACGTTGTAAAAACTGTTACGCATGAAGAAGTAACTTCCGAAGAATTGGGTGGCGCGATGACGCACGCTACTAAATCGGGTGTGACACATTTTACCGCAGCCAATGAAATTGAATGTTTGCAAAATATTCGCGCATTGGTAAGCTATATGCCGCAGAATTGCGAAGAAGATGCGCCGGTGATGCCGTATGATTCAACCGATGAATTGCGCCCTTCGTTAAATACCATCATTCCTGAAAATCCGAATCAGCCTTACGATATACGCGAAGTGATTGAGCAAGTGATTGACGAGAACTCATTCATGGAAGTGCACAAGAATTTCGCGGACAATATCGTTGTAGGTTTCGCCCGACTTGCAGGACGCAGCATTGGTATTGTAGCCAATCAGCCCGCAGTGTTAGCGGGAGTGTTGGATATTCACGCATCTACCAAGGCAGCGCGTTTTGTACGCTTCTGCGATTCGTTTAATATTCCGTTGTTGGTGTTTGAAGATGTTCCGGGATTTTTACCGGGCACGGATCAGGAATGGAACGCGATCATTACCAATGGTGCTAAGTTGTTGTACGCATTCTGTGAAGCAACTGTTCCTCGTATTACGGTGATCACTCGTAAAGCTTATGGCGGTGCATACGATGTGATGAACTCCAAACACATTGGTGCTGATATGAATTTTGCATGGCCAACTGCAGAAATTGCGGTGATGGGCGCAAAAGGTGCTGCGGAGATTATTTTCAAAAATGAAATTGCGGCAGCGGAAGATCGCAATGCCAAGTGGAAAGAAAAAGAATTGGAATACACCGAGAAGTTTGCTAACCCGTATCAGGCTGCAGCGCGTGGATACGTGGATGAAGTGATCTTGCCGGAACAAACCCGAAAGAAACTCATTGCAGCTTTTGCGATGTTGGAAAACAAAGCAGATGTGTTGCCGCGTAAAAAGCACGGGAACATTCCATTGTAATGCGCGGTTAGGTTTTTGGATGTATTGCACTTATATTAGGGCAACCAAAACCTGATGCGTATGAAAAAGGCTATCTTATTAGTTGCGTTGATTATTGCAACAACAGCATTTGCACAAACGGAAAAAGGCTGGCGCTCTGTGGGCGGCAGTGGAAGACTTGGAATGTCATTTGAAAATCCTGCTTTTAACTTTGATCTGTCGCCGGAATTGTATTGGTTTGTTGCCAACAATTTTGCGTTGGGCACTGATTTCGGATTCGGGTTCAATACCTCAAAACCTACAGATAGCACATCGTTCGGCAATTCCGATGTGTTTGCAACATTAGGCGCTCGTTATTATTTCCGCGATACAGAAGTGAAGTGGCGACCTTATGCGTTCCTTAATGGTGGTTATGAATTTTACGCGTCTACATCTAAAATTGGTAGTACCAGTAATAGCTCTAGCGGAAGAGGTTTTCGCGGTTATGGCGGAGCAGGTATAGCTTGGTTCTTCAATCAGAACGCTGCATTCGATTTGCGTTTACATGCGATTGATTATACGCGTCAGGATATTTATTTCAATCCTTCATTCACCATTGGTGTGCACGCCTTCTTCGATTAACGCAACACTTACAACGTAGTAATTCTGATTTCGCGCTTAATTACGAGGCCTTCGCGATCGTTAACAACAAATATCCAACGCTCAGTTCCAATAGTGCTACGCGTTGTAATGGTGAAATCGCGCTCGCAACGTTCTAGTTCGCTTTCTGTCGCATACGAACGTTCCACTAAATTGGAAACATTCGCGCCATCATACGCAACTTCCGAATACAAAGCGCGAAGATCATAGTCGGTGCGCATGCCGATGAGTCCTACACGAAGTATAGTGCCGGGAGCGACGATGGTATCCGTATAAATGAAGTTGCCGGTTGTTTTGAATTCTGAACGCGGAGGAATTTTTTCTTCCGTATCGCAGCCCATGACAAAAGCTGCAATGATGACGGTAATGAATAAACGGAAGTGGCTCATAGCACTAATTTAAGCAATAGTTCAAAATAAGGATCCTTGTTCAATTTCAATAAGTGCTTCTTGTACTTCCGGTACGTTCGGATTGCCGGAGCGTCCGTTGACCAGTTTACTCACTTTGTGCGCTTTCATCAGATTTTCCGGGAACGGTTGAAGGAACGGTTGTGTTTCGGATTCTTCCGTTGTGGCTAACCAATTTCGTTCTTCACCGCGAGGAATAATCAGTGGCATGCGTTGTTTGACATTGTGAATGCTTGCCATCATCGGATTTGCAGGAACGGTGATGATGCTGAATGTTGGAATAATCTCGCCCGTCGCCGGATTTACCCATTCGTTCCACAAGCCGCCCATTGCAAAAGGCGATTCATCCTGCAACTGAATAAAATAAGGTTGCTTAGTTTTTCCGTTGGTCTGCCACTCGTAAAAACCATTGACGAGAATGCAACATTTTTTCGTCGCTGCGCTTCCCCGAAATGTAGGTTTGCTGAAAATGGTTTCACTTCGCGCGTTCAACGTATGCGTGCGAAACTCTGCCGCTTCCTCCTCTGATTTGATCCAGGCCGGAATCAATCCCCAACGAAATAATTTGATGCTATGCGGCGCTGCGTTAGTAATTACGGGTAACGTCGGATGAACGAATCCTGTAACGGAATAATACAACGGCGCTTCCGGCGCTTCGAAGGTCGCATCAAATGCGGCTTCCAGTACCTTCTTGTGTTTATTGGCAGCGAGATTGTAGCACATTCTTAAAAATACACGTTTTCACGCAACAAGCACGAAACACTATTACCTTTGCACCGCATGACGCTGAGGGCGATTCTGGAGCGGTACGAAAATGATGCGCGAATTCACGAAATCAAAAATTCGCTGGGCAGCGCCTTGCCCGAACTCATTCATTTGCGGGGTAGTACCGGTTCTCATGCAGCTTTTATTGGTGGCGCTGCAGTGCATGCCACTAATCAGACGCATCTTTTTGTGCTTCCGGATAAAGAAGCAGCTGCGTATTTTCTTAACGATCTGGAAAACCTATTACAGGAAGCCGCAGGTGCAGCACGGAAAAAGACAGTCCTGTTTTTCCCCGCATCGTATCGCAAACCATATCAGGTTGAAGAAACCGACAATGCTAACGTCTTGTTAAGGGCTGAGGTGTTGGATAAAATTCGACGCGATGTTTGTGATGCGATAGTAACTTACCCTGCCGCGCTTTCGGAATTTGTGGTGACAAAATCACAGCTCGAAAAAAATACGCTGACTCTTAAACGTGGCGATAAAGTTTCAATCGCTTTCATTACGGATTTATTATACGAGTTTGGTTTTGAACGAGTGGATTATGTTTATGAAGCCGGGCAGTACGCTGTTCGAGGTGGAATTATCGATGTGTTCTCATTCGCGAATGAGCATCCGTTTCGTATTGAATTTTTCGGAGACGATGTTGATTCAATTCGAACGTTTGATGCACTCACACAGCTTTCATTAAAAAATCTTGATTTCCTTACGATCATTCCGAACGTACAAGGGAAGATATTGCAAGAAAGTCGTGAGACGTTCTTGTCCTATATTACCGGCGTAGAAGGAACATATGCACGTCCTGTAATTTGGTCGTACGATGTTGAGTTGACTATTGCGCAACTGGATAAAGATTTTGAAACTGCAGAGCGTATATACAATGAAGACTTCGCGGATGCAGCTGTGCGTCGATTGCCGCCCGAACAATTATTTCTCAACGGTGCCGGTTTTAGTGAGGGTATCAAATCGTTTCATGTCATTGAATTTGGTCAGCGTCATGGATTGAACGGAGGAAAGACCATCGCATTTAGCGTTTCGCCTCAACCATCGTTCAATAAAAATTTCGATTTACTTACACAGGATATTGCTTCTAATCAGAGCAACGGTTATGGTAATATCATCTTCACGGATAATCCGAAACAATCGGAACGACTGCATGCTATTTTCGAGGATATCGGTCGCAAGTTGGAATACACCACGTTGTCCATTTCCTTTCATGAAGGATTTGTCGATCACGATTTGAAACTGGCATGTTATACGGATCATCAGATATTTGAACGTTATCATCGTTTCCGTTTGCGTGATGGATTCCAACGCAAGAAGGAAGCCTTGTCGCTTAAAGAATTGCGCGGTTTAAATCCGGGCGATTATGTCGTGCACATTGATCATGGTGTGGGCAAGTTTGCCGGGCTTCAAAAGATTGATGTGAACGGTAAGCAACAGGAAGCGATAAAAATTGTCTATCGCGATAATGACGTATTGTTTGTCAGCATTCATTCGTTGCATCGTATTGCAAAATTTTCCGGCAAAGAAGGAGAAGCACCGCGTATTGATAAGTTGGGCTCGAATGCCTGGCAAAACTTAAAGCAGAAAACACGCATTCGTGTACGCGAATTGGCCTTCGATTTGATTCGCCTATACGCAGAACGCAAAGCAAAAATGGGATTCGCCTTTCAGCCTGATAATTATTTGCAGACGGAACTGGAAGCATCTTTCATCTATGAAGACACGCCTGATCAGTACAAGGCCACAACGGATGTGAAGAAGGATATGGAACGCGAACGTGTGATGGATCGTTTAGTGTGTGGTGATGTTGGTTTTGGTAAAACAGAAGTTGCTATTCGTGCGGCGTTCAAATCGGTTTGTAACAGTAAGCAAGTTGCGGTTTTAGTTCCTACAACAATTCTTGCATTACAACATTATAAAACGTTTTCGGAACGACTCAAGAATTTCCCTGCGAACATAGAATTCATCAATCGCTTTCGTACTGCTAAGGAGAAGAAAGAGATTCTTAAAAAAGTAGAAGAAGGAAAAATTGATATTCTGATTGGTACGCATGCTATCACGGGAAAAGACGTTAAGTTCAAGGACCTTGGATTGCTCATTATTGATGAGGAACAAAAGTTCGGTGTTGCGGTAAAGGATAAATTGAAAACGATGAAGGTGAATGTGGATACGCTTACTTTAACCGCAACGCCTATTCCGCGAACCTTGCAGTTTTCGTTAATGAGTGCTCGTGATTTGAGCGTGATCAATACACCGCCTCCGAATCGTTTTCCTGTACAAACCGAGTTGCACACGTTTAGTGAAGAATTGTTTCGAGATGCGATCATGTTTGAAGTGCAACGTGGCGGACAAGTTTTCGTAATTCACAATCGCGTACAGAATATTTTGGAAATAGCCGGAATGATTCAGCGTCTATGCCCGGATGTTCGCGTAGCTGTTGGGCA
The DNA here is from genome assembly GCA_044344795.1 of Bacteroidia bacterium. GTDB lineage: Bacteria > Bacteroidota > Bacteroidia > Palsa-965 > Palsa-965. The sequence continues at coordinate 65,296 of JBIJCF010000010.1, forward strand.
TGGACAAATGGACGGTAGCAAGTTGGAGCAAGTAATGGTCGACTTCATCGAAGGACAGTACGATGTTCTTGTTGCTACCACCATTATTGAGTCAGGCTTGGACATCAGCAATGCGAATACCATCATCATCAACGACGCGCACATGTTCGGCTTGAGCGATTTGCACCAGATGCGCGGACGCGTAGGAAGAAGCAACAAGAAAGCATTTTGTTATTTGATCGCGCCTCCTGCATTTATGCTTACATCCGAAGCACAACGACGTTTGAAAGCCATTGAAGATTTCTCCGATCTCGGAAGTGGTTTTCATATTTCATTACGAGATCTGGATATACGCGGAGCCGGCAATTTGCTTGGAGCTGAACAAAGCGGTTTTATTTCTGATCTTGGTTTTGATATGTATCAGAAAATTCTGGACGAAGCCATTCAGGAATTGAAAGAAACCGAATTCAAAGATTTGTTCAAAGAAGAAGAAGTTGAGCAGAAAGAAGCACGTGATGATGTACATGCCAAGCATATTGGGGTTTATGTGCGCGATACGCAAGTTGACACGGATCTGGAAATCCTGATTCCGGATGCTTATGTAAATAATATTACTGAACGTCTATCGCTTTATCGCCAATTGGATGATAGCGAAACAGATGATGATCTGATGCGTTTTGAAGATATGTTACGCGATCGTTTCGGTCCTATTCCGGCACAGGTGTTGGAGTTGATTGAGACCGTGCGTTTGCGTTGGCTGGGTATGGAATTGGGCATGGAGCGAATCATTTTGAAAAACGGAAAGATGATCTGCTATTTTGTGGCGAATCAAAATTCACCATTCTATCAGTCGGAGTCGTTTACAAAGGTCTTGCGTTATGTGCAGTCGAACTACGACGCTAAGATGAAAGAGAATAACAATAAGTTGACGTTGTCGTTCGAGCCGGTGCGTTCTGTGCAGGATGCGATAGCCCGATTAAAGCACATCGGATAACCGCTTTACAGGTTACGGTCCATTTTTCGGTAATAGATGAAAGCCACGCCCAGCGCAATAATTTGAGCCGGAATGCCCATGTAATAGGAAGTAATTCCTGCCAATTCGGTAATTATCAGTCCGCCGAGAAACGCATGCAACAGTAATTCAACGCCCCACTTTTTCATGTGCCAGATGCCGACAAAGGCAATAAATCTAAGCGCGATTAGTAATCCTAATACGGATGGGAACCAAATTCCTAAACGCCGCACATCCGGTGAAAAGATGGAAGGTAATGAGCCCATCACCACAATGTATCCGATGATACAAAGCGCGGTTAATATTCCGGGTCGTTTGTAAGTAGTATAAGCCATATCAGGATGAACTACGAATTGCTTCTACCGGATCCAGTTGGGACGCGGAATAGGAAGGAATGAAACCTGAAATAATCCCAATCAATACGGAAATCGTTAATCCAAGAACAATGTTGGAAGCTTTCAGAGAAAAATCGAAATCCAGCGCAGAGCTTGCAATAGCCGTTCCGCCCCACACCAGCATTAAGCCCAGCACACCGCCAATAACGCACAGTACGATAGATTCCGTTAAGAACTGGGTAAGAATAAACCAGTTTTTCGCGCCGAGTGCTTTCTGAATGCCGATTTGTCCGGTTCGCTCACGCACGGAAACAAACATGATGTTCGCAATGCCGAATCCTCCGACAAGAATAGAGAATGCCCCGATAATCCAGCCTGCAGTGCCAATTATGCCGAACATCTGTTCTAACCCCGAAGACAAAATACTTACCTCATTTAGCGTGAAGTTCTCGTCTTCCGTGGGTTTCAGGCGACGAATACTGCGCATGATGCCTTTTACTTCATCTTTCAAATCGGCCACAGCCACGCCTGGCAAGGCTTTCACCATGATGTTAGGTGACAGTTCTTCTTTGCGCACGTCGGCAATGTTACGTATGAACTCCAGCGGCATGAGAATCTGGCTATCCATGCTGTTTCCCAGCAAACTTTCGCCTTCAGCATCAAAAACACCTACCACCGTGACTTTCAGACCAAACACCTTGATGTCCTTACCCAGCGGGTCTTCCAGATTAAAAAGCGCTTTCCGAATGTTATCGCCTATGATACACACCGCTTTGCCTGCTTCAGTTTCCTGTTCCGTAAAGTAGCGGCCGGTGCTGATATTAAAGGTTTTCACGCGGTCGTAGGGGTACATGGCCGCCTGAACCTGGGCATTTTCTACAAACGAAGTTTTGTAATTCACTGTTTTGCTAAGACGTGCGGTGAATACCACAGCCTCGCTGAGTGTTAATCGTTTTGCCAATTCTTCTGCCTCTGAAATCTTTGCTACCGGGCGATTCATGTATTCCCACCATTCGTATTCCACGCCGTCTTCCGGCGCCCAGGGCCATTTTTCAATGTAAATCACATTTTCCCCTAACGACTGCACGCTGGAACGCACCTTGTATTCCATGGAATCTACAGCTGTAAATACAGCTATAATGGCGAAGATGCCAATGGTGATGCCCAGCAGGGAAAGCAAAGTGCGCAAGCGATTCACGCGAAGTGCATGAAAAGCAAACGAAATACTTTCTCGTAAAAGCGTCAAGAAGATCATTAAATCAAAGGTACTACAGACGTCTGCAGTTAGCTTCATTTTTCTTCCACTTTTTCAGGATATCACGACACCTGTTTTTTTGAATCGGATTTTCGGATTACGATTACCGACATTTGCAGTTATGAACAGAAATTCGATCTTATTAACAATGAGAAAAAACAAGGGTTTGAGCGGTTTTCGGCGCTTTTAAACTTCGTACCTTCACAACGTTTTTCCGGGAAAGTTATGAGTGATTTGAAAAAGATAAAAAATGCATTGGTTTCGGTGTATCATAAAGATCATTTGGAGCCAATTATCAAACAGCTGCATAAGTTAGGTGTTGGTTTGTTTAGCACAGGCGGTACGCAAACATTTATTGAGCAACTGGGAATTCCGGTTACTCCGGTTGAAGATCTGACTTCTTATCCATCCATTTTGGGTGGTCGTGTAAAGACATTGCATCCGAAAATTTTTGGCGGAATTTTGAGTCGTCGTGAATTGGATTCCGACATCGCGCAATTGGAAGAATTTGAAATTCCTGAAATTGATTTAGTGATTGTTGACTTGTATCCGTTTGAAGCAACTGTAGCTTCGGGCGCAGGTGTGCAAGATATCATTGAGAAAATCGACATCGGAGGAATTTCTTTGATTCGTGCGGGAGCAAAAAATTTCAAAGATGTGCTCATCATTTCATCGCGTAGTGAATATCCTGCGCTGTTGGATCTGTTGGAAGAGAAAAACGGACAATCTTCACTTGCCGATCGAAAAGCATTTGCAACTCGTGCGTTTTCTGTTTCGTCTCAGTACGATACTGCAATTTTCAATTGGTTCAATACTGCTCAGCAAGAACCGTTATTCCGTCATGCGGAAAATAACGGACACGTGCTGCGTTATGGTGAGAATCCGCACCAGCGCGGTATGTTCTTCGGTGATTTGGATGCGATGTTCGATCGTTTGAATGGCAAAGAACTTTCGTACAACAATCTGCTGGATATTGACGCAGCGGTACAACTCATGGATGACTTCAGTGAATGTACTTTTGCAATTTTGAAACATAACAACGCTTGCGGAGTTGCTTCTCGTTCAACGGTGTTGGAAGCATGGAATGATGCATTAGCCGGTGATCCGGTTTCTGCTTTCGGCGGAATTCTGATTACAAATCGTGAAGTTGATGCAGCAGCAGCAACAGAAATCAATAAAATATTTTTTGAAGTGATCATTGCTCCTGCTTACACTGCAGATGCGATGGAGATTTTGAAATCAAAAGTAAATCGCATCATTCTACGTCGTAAAGAAGTTGTATTACCGAAACAACAGTTCCGCACATTGTTGAATGGCGTGGTGTTGCAGGATAAGGACATGAAGAGCGAATCGAAAGGTGATATGACTCCTGTTACACGTGAGGTTCCTTCCGAAACAGAATATCGTGATTTAGTTTTTGCAAATAAATTAGTGAAGCACACGAAGTCAAACACGATTGTTCTTGCGAAGAATAATATGTTGCTGGCAAGTGGCACAGGACAAACGTCACGTGTAGATGCATTAAAACAAGCTATTGCAAAAGCACGTGCATTCAATTTCGATTTGAACGGTGCAGTGATGGCGTCAGATGCATTCTTCCCGTTCCCCGATTGCGTGCAGATTGCTGATGAAGCCGGCATTCATGCAGTAGTGCAGCCGGGCGGATCAATTAAAGACAAAGATTCTATTGAATATTGTGATGATCACAAAATGGCAATGGTATTTACAGGAAACAGACATTTTAAACATTGATAAATTTCCCCGAACAATTAGCCCATGGGAGTATTTGATTTATTTACACAAGAAATTGCCATCGACTTAGGCACGGCCAATACGATTATCATTCATAATGATAAAGTGGTCGTTGATGAACCCTCTATTGTTGCGATTGATCGCAGTTCGGGAAAGGTTATTGCTGTTGGTAAGCAAGCTATGCAGATGCATGGTAAGACACACGAGAATATCAAAACTATTCGTCCGTTGAAAGACGGTGTAATTGCCGACTTCCACGCCGCAGAACATATGATTCGCGGTATGATCCGCATGATCAATCCGGGACGCAAATTATTTTCGCCTTCCTTGCGAATGGTAATTTGTATTCCTTCCGGTATTACCGAAGTGGAAAAGCGGGCCGTTCGCGATTCTGCTGAACATGCGGGCGCTAAAGAAGTTTACCTGATTCATGAACCTATGGCTGCTGCAATCGGTATTGGTATCGATGTGGAAGAACCAATGGGTAACATGATTATCGATATCGGTGGTGGTACCTCCGAAATTGCGGTTATCGCGTTGGGTGGAATTGTGTGCGATAAGTCGATTCGTATTGCGGGCGATGAATTTACCGCGAGCATCGAAGAATACATGCGTCGTCAGCACAACATCCTGATCGGTGAACGTACTGCAGAACGTATTAAGATTGAAGTAGGTGCCGCACTTTCTGAAATTGAGAATCCGCCGGCCGATTTCCCGGTACACGGTCGTGACTTGATGACCGGTATTCCGAAAGAGATTTATGTGTCATACGTGGAAATCGCACATGCGCTGGATAAATCAATTTCAAAAATTGAAGAAGCGATTTTGAATGCGTTGGAGATGACACCGCCGGAATTATCAGCAGATATTTATCGTACGGGTATCTATCTTGCAGGAGGTGGTTCGCTGTTGCGTGGATTGGATAAACGTATTTCGCTTAAGACTAAACTTCCGGTACACGTCGCCGAAGATCCGTTGCGCGCAGTTGCGCGCGGCACAGGCATTGCGTTGAAAAACATTGATAAGTTCCCATTCCTGATCAAGTAATACGTTTATTGCGGAAGTTGAAACATGCGCAACCTGCTCGTTTTTCTCGTACGAAATTATTTGGTGTTGCTGTTTCTGCTGCTCGAGGGATTGTCGATGTATTTCTTGGTGCAGCATAATTTTTTTCAGCGCGCCGCGGCAGTTTCAGCGGCTAATTCGTTTACCGGTTCCATCTACGAAACACGCTCCAATTTCACCGCATATCTGAATCTGAAAGATCAGAACGAAATGTTGAACCACCAGTTGGCTGCATTGCTTAATCGCGACCGAGGATCATTCATAGCATTTAACACTGCAACAACTAATGTGAATGATACTGTTTACCGTCAGCGTTATCAATATCTGACTGCAGAAGTGGTGGATAACTCGGTGAGCTTAAGAAGTAATTACATTATTCTGGATCGCGGTTCTAAGCAAGGTGTTGCGCCGGATATGGGCGTAATTGGAGCATCCGGAATTATTGGCATCGTGCGTGAAGTTTCCGATAATTTCTGTGTTGTGATGTCTGTTTTGCACAAAGACACGAAGATTAGTGCAAGCGTGAAGAAAGACGGAACATTCGGGCAGTTGTTGTGGAGCGGCGGTGATTATAGAACCGCAGACCTTATTGACTTGCCAACGCATTCGAAAATTGCTAATGGCGATACATTAGTAACAAGCGGACTCGGTGATGCATTTCCGCAAGGTGTTGCAGTAGGTGTGGTGAAAAATTTCGAAAAGAAAGCCGGCGATAAAACTTATACCGTGGAGGTGCAGCTGACAACAGACTTCCGTAAGTTGAAACATGTTCTTGTTATCAAGGATTTATTCCGTGAAGAAATTCAACTATTGAAACAACGTGTAATAGAAAGCGACAACAATGCTAAATGAAATCGTAAGACATAGCATACGCTTTTTTGTACTGGTGTTGGTGCAAGGACTCATCCTGAAAAATATGGATGTGGCACCATACGTCAATCCGTTTATTTATTTGTTGTTCCTCATGCAATTGCCCTTTGATATGCCACCGTGGCTGGTGATGTTAATTGCTTTCGTTACCGGTTTTTTTGTAGATGTATTTTACGGAACAATTGGTATGCATATGGCTGCATCAACATTAGTCGGGTTCATGAGATCAAGAATTTTAAAAATGTTGGCACCACGTGACGGATATGAGTTCTCCGCTCAGCCTACAGTGCAGGATATGGGTTGGGTTTGGTTTTTAACGTACGCGGGAATTTTCATTTTCATTCATCACTTCTGCTTGTTTTATCTGGAGATGTTCTCCTTCCGTGAATTTTTCTCCACCTTCCTTCGTGTGCTCATTAGTGGCATGGCTACAATGTTGCTGGTAGTAGTAACGCAGTTCTTATTTTATCGAAGCAAGAAAGCGTTATGAATCAGGATTCACGAAAATTCTTTATAGCCGGCTTTGCACTGATTGTGGCACTGTTGTACGTAACGCGTTTGTTTTACGTTCAGATTGTAGATGACAAATACAAACTGGATGCGCGTAACCAAGCTTTCTTATACGTAACCGATTATCCGCCTCGTGGTGCAATTTATGATCGTAACGGGAAACTGTTGGTATTTAATCAGGTGGCGTACGATTTGATGGTGGTGCCTCGTGATTTGAAAAATTGCGACACGGCCGGTTTATGCAAAATATTAAACATCACGATAGAAGATTTCAAATCACGTTTGAAAAGACTTTCAGGAAGTTTAGATTTTGCACGTCAGGATTATCGCTCTCACATCTTCGAGTCGCAAATGTTGCCCGAACTCAACGCGCGTATTCAAGAACGTCTTTATAAGTTTGATGGGTTTTATGTGCAATCACGTACGGTTCGTAAATATCCGATTCCGATTGCTGCGCACTTGTTGGGTTATATTGGTGAAGTGGATGATCGTATTACGAGTAAAGACAAGTATTACAAGTCTGGCGATTACATTGGTAAATCCGGAATTGAGAAAGGTTATGAGGAATATTTGCGCGGAAAAAAAGGTGTGCAGATTAAAATGCGCGACGTTCACAACAACATCAAAGGAAGTTTTAAAAACGGATTGTATGATACAGCTTCTGTGCCTGGACAGAGTTTAGTTTCCACGCTGGATGCAGATTTGCAGTTGTATGTAGAACAATTATTGCAAAATAAAATCGGCGGTCTTGCTGCGATTGATCCAACAACCGGAGAAATTTTAGCGCTGGTGACCAGTCCAACGTACGATCCGAATTTATTGGTAGGTCGTGATTTTCCAAAGAACTACAGCATGTTGTTGCAGGATACGCTTGGTCGGCCCTTATTCAATCGTGCTTTGCAGGCTATGTATCCTCCGGGTTCAACGTTTAAGTTGATGAACTCCTTAATCGGCTTGCAGGAAGGTACTTTAACTCCACAAACTACTTATGGTTGTGCTCGCGGCTTTCCGCTGTTGGGAGGAAAACCGAAATGTCACCCGCACGGAAGTCCTACGGATTTGGAAGGCGCTATTGCAACATCGTGCAACTCGTATTTCTCCTATGTGTACAAAGCCATCATTGATAACAACAAAGTCACGCACAACACCAAAGACGGTTACGAGCGTTGGCGCAAATATGTGTTAAGCTTTGGAGTAGGCGAGAAACTCGGAACAGATTTGCCGTTCGATGCGAAAGGAATTGTGCCGACATCCAAGTATTACGATAAAGTCTTTGGTAAAAATGCGTGGAAAGCATTAACGTTATCCGGTGTTGGATTGGGTATCGGGCAAGGAGAATTAAGTGTAACACCTTTGCAGATGTGCAACATTGTTTGTGCTATTGCTAATCGCGGACATTTTTACACGCCGCACATTATTCGCAGTGTCGGAAAAGACCCGAAACCTTTACCACAGTGGGCTATCAAGCATCAGACGATGGTGACCAACAAACAACATTTCGAAGACGTGATTCAGGGGATGTCGAGTGTAATGACTGCCGGAACAGGTCGCGGTGTTAATGTTCCCGAATTGGACATGTGCGGGAAAACAGGAACAGCGCAGAATCCGCACGGTGATGACCATTCTGTGTTTGTATGCTTTGCTCCACGAACCAATCCAAAAATTTGTGTAGCCGTGTTGGTGGAAAACGCCGGCTTCGGTTCCGCCTGGGCAGCGCCGATTGCGAGTTTAACGATGGAGCGCTACCTCACCGGAAAAACTACACGCCCGGAACTCGAACAAAAAATGTTTGAAGGCGATTTGATACACAAACATCCTGCGGGTCAAAAGCAAACCTCACATTAACATGCGCGAAAAGAGCGAAGGTCTATTTTACAATGTGGATTGGTTCACCGTAACCATTTACCTCTTGCTCATGATGATGGGATGGTTCAACATTTATTCGGCGGTGTACGATCCCGTGAAGAGTGATGTCTTCAATATGGAACGTCTTGAGAGCAAGCAGTTATTGTTTGCAGCGCTGAGTATTTTACTCGCGTTCTCCATTTTAATTATTGACGCATCATTCTTTACCGTTTCGGCTTACGCGTTGTACGGCGGTGTCATTTTGCTGAATTTATTGGTGTTGGTAGCGGGTACAGAAATTAAAGGAAGTCACTCGTGGTTTAAAATCGGAGGATTTACTTTTCAACCCGGCGAGTTCGCGAAATGGGCAACAGCATTGGCTTTGGCGAAATTTATGAGTGGTGTTAATCCTGCCAATTTGAAAAAATCCGTGTGGACTGCCTTGGGCATTATCGGATTACCAATGGCCATCATCATGGTGCTGCAGGATGAAACCGGCGTGGCGTTGGTGTTTGCGTCTTTTATGATTGTGTTGTACCGCGAAGGCATTTTACCCGGATGGTGGTTGCTGGTAGGCATGGGCACGGTGTTGTGCGTGGTGCTCGGCATTAAATACGAGGAGAACTTTTTGTATTACGCCGGAGCGTTGGTCGTGCTGGCTGTGTTATCCCTGTTGTTCATTCGCAGAAAATTCAAAAACATTCTCATTGTCACCTTAGGCGCCATCTTCTTTATCGGTGCGTTGTTCGCAGGACCTAAAGTGCTGGAAAAAATGCCCGAGCACCAAGCCGGTCGTATTAAGGTATGGCTCGGATTACCCGTTTCACAAGCCATTGAAGACCGTTACGGCTACAACACGCGTCAGTCTATGATTGCTATTGGCTCCGGAGGCGCGATGGGCAAAGGCTATTTGGAAGGTACGCAAACTAAATTCCGTTTTGTGCCAGAACAAGAAACCGATTTTATTTTCTGCACGGTAGGCGAGGAGTGGGGCTTTATGGGCAGCGCGCTGGTAGTGTTGCTGTACACTATTTTAATTGTGCGCTTAGTCTTTATGGCCGAGCGCCAGCGTTCCGACTTCACCAGAATATACGGTTACGCCGTTGCCGCCGTGTTATTTTTTCACTTAGTCATCAACGTCGGCATGACGATCGGCATTATTCCCGTTATCGGTATTCCGTTGCCGTTCTTCAGCTACGGCGGTTCCTCGCTCATCTCCTTCACCATTTTGGTGTTTATTTTCGTGAAGCTGGATTCGCAGAGGTTGTTGGTGTTGCGTTAAGCGAACTCATCGTTTCACGTTCGCACACATAATACATTTTAAGCGCTCTTCAATAGCTGCACGCAATGTGAATAGCTCATGTGTTTCATTTCGATTAAATCGTGGTTATGAAGCGCAGTAAACGCGAATCAAAAACACGAAATGTCGCGATTGAACACAGTTTTAGTTGTCAAAATGGGTGTAAAATAGTAACCACAAAAAAAGGCCATCCTTGCGGATAGCCTTTCCCTTCAAATAAAATCTTCTTAGTAATGCTTAGCGCGGTTGTCCACGATATCAGCGTTTTCGCGCAATACATCGTTTACTGCGTTATCGGTGCGGGCGCCGTAACCCTGAATTAAACGGGCTTGCTGTGCTTTTACATCGGTCAATGGTTCTGCTTTAGTAACCGTGGTTACAATTACAACGTAAACGCCCATGCTGCCTTTAATTGGAGCAGACATCTGATTCACCGCCATTGCAGATACTTTACCTACTACTTCACCTTCGTAACCTGCCCCTGCAATATATGGCGCAGCCAAAGTGATGTTGGCAGCAGGCATTACTGTGGTCTTCATGTTGGTTGCCCAAGCTTCCAGGTTCGCACCTTTGTTCTTGTTGAACTCATCAATAATCATTTTCGCTTTCTTCTGCTTGCGGACTTCCAACTCGCAGATGTCACGAACTTCTTCCAAAGGCTTAACACCTTTCTTTACAACCTTCGTCAACTTACATACCACGTAACGCTCACCGGACTGGAATGGCTCGGATACGTTACCGATTTCGCGCTCTTCGTTGTACAACCAACGTACAATTTCGCGTGAGTTATCCAAACCGTTGATGTAACGTGAACTTTCTACAATCTTGTCCGACTTCTGAACGTTCAAGCTCTTCGCTTGCGCTCCGGAGTTGAACTTCTCTGCAGTATTGTTTTCTACAGCGAACTGAGAAGCTGCATTAAACACCGTGCGGATAGTAGCTTCAGAAGGTTCTGTCTTGCTTTCAATTTTAGCAACCTGAACTTTAGTAGAGGGAGCAGTTTTGTCCAATACTTCAATAACGTGGTAACCGAATTCAGTTTCTACAACTACGACATCTCCTTTGTTGTTGTTGAAACCTGCATCTTTAAACGGCTGTACAAATCCGCTTTCCGGTGTAAACCAACCGTAGTCGCCTTTGTTACCGCTCTTGGAACCCGGATCGTCAGTCAATTTTTCAACTAAATCTTCCAGCTTCGCTTTCTTCGACTTCACTACACGCTGAATTGAATCGGCGCGCAATTTTGCCTGTGCTTTCGTGCGTGTAATTTCAGGAGATGCGTTAGCACAATCGGTACAAGCCACCAAAATGTGACGAACCTTAGCAGAATCGGCAGAAACTTTGTTGCCGTACACTTTGTACACCACAACGTTTTGACCCATGTTGTATGGACCTAATACTGTTCCCGGTGCAGCTTTCAAAAATGCGCTGTCTGTTCCAACAGGGAATTGACCGGAACGCATATATTCTTTCACGAACATAGCATTGTCTGATGTTGCCAATACATACAACGAATCATCAATACCGCTTTTGCCGGCAAATGTTGTTGCAACGCTTTCCATTTCTTTGCGCTGGTTCGCGATGTCATCAGCAGATGCGAAAATGTCGAAGCCGATAAATTCCATATCGCGCTCTTCTTCGCGCTGCTTGAATTTGTATTCGTGCGACTTGTAGTATTCTTCCAATTCTGCGTCGGTTACTTTGATGGTAGAATCCGGAATGTCTGCATATTTCTTAGTTACGAAATTGAATGTGTACTTCGTGTTCTCTTCGTTGTGTTCACGCTTCGCTTGCGCAGTAGTTACATAAATTCCTTTACGAACCAACTGGTTGTATTTTTCTTTACGCAATTGCTTGCGCATAGACACTTCTATTTCTGTCCACTGTGTTTCTTGTTCAGGTTGCATACCTGACACAAACTGACGAATCTTAGCGCCGTCCAAACCACCCGTTGCGTTGGCGAATTGTGGATTCACCTGACCGGTTTGACGATCCTGGAAGAACTGCATCATGAATGGTGAAATATTGTCACCCATCATCTGATCCGCCAACTCATCGTCTGTTACAACAATTCCGAGTTCATCGTATTCCGGAACGAAAATCAAATTCTCGATGTATTCCGCCCAAACGCCTTCAGACATTTGTTGCTGTTCCATCTCTGATAATGAACGGCCCTGGCTGTATTGTTCCACCTTGCCGTTGAATTCCATGATGGAAATTTCGGTTCCGTTAATTTCACCTACCGAAGTATCTCTTCCGAACATGGCGGTATTATTGCCCAGGAAATCGGTTAAAACGAAAGCCAACAGAGCAACAAAAATACTTCCTACGATAAGTCCTACACGACTTCTGATCTTAGCTAAAATGGTCATAATTAATGACGTTTATTTTTGAATTGGGGCACGAATATACAATATAAAGGGCAAATCCCCGAAACGAATCGGTTAACCCTTTTTATTTGACTGTTTATCAGCGGATTGGGACTCCATTTGGGCGGCTTTTTCGGTCTGGCGTTCCACCATACGATTGTAACGGCGGCGCATACTGTACATCACTCCCGCAAAAGCGGTTAACAATAACGAAAATGTGCCGGTTTGCTGATCGCCGATGATGAACAGATATACGGAGGTAATGACCATGATCAGTGACAGCACCAACCAAACGTATTCTGTGATTTTGAAGTATTTTTTCATGTTAATCGCCGTCCTTTAAGAGTATGGTTCCTGTGAGATTTTTGATTTCGTATTCGGAAAAAGTTTCATCCGATTCCAGTCCGTTGCCCATCAGAATCTGGTCTTCGGTTGTAATTTTCACAAATGCATCGGTGTAAATTTTACGCCGTACGCCGTCCCAAATGAGTTTTTCGGTATTCAATTTTTCGCCTTTGATATTCACCACAACCACATCGTTGCGTGCTTCCATTTTTTGTTCGCGTTCGTAGCGAATGGCATATTTCGCGGTAAGTGAAGTATTGACAGCTCCTGAATCGTCGAAGAAATCGAGTTCAATACCTTTCGACAAAATGGTATGTGGATTGTCATTGCCGAACTCCTCAATTAACGGTGCTTTCAAATGAATTTTAACACGAGCCGAATCTGTGAACAACAGATCGACTTTGGTGGCTGTCTGAAACGGCAATGTATCTTTCGTGGTGTACGATTTTACTTTAGCAGGATCATTTCTGCAAGCGCTGCACAATACAATAACGATTGCAATAACGAAAGCCGAAGTACGCATGATTAATCGATCTTGTAACGCGTAAACCAACGGTCGTTAATAGACATGCCGATGCTAACACGGAAGAAGTTTTCTTGCAATAAACCCGATTCTATTGTTCCGCGACGACCCACTTCGAAAGACATGTTCATACGTCCGATAGGTTCGCTCAAACGAGGACGGAACGGTGCAGGCATACCAACACTGAAGTTGATGGCGGTTTCACGCAATTGTACATTATTAATTTCCAACGCGGTTTGATGATAGCGCATACCCAGTCGATATTGCACAGCTGAAAAATAGTTGCCACGACCAATGATTTTCGGTTGCCACTGGAAGCCCGCAGTAACGCGGTGACTGTTTTTTACCAAACCTGTTGCGGAGGTAGAAGCTACACCCGACCATAACTGCGTGGAATAGTCTGCTTGTATCATCCAGTTCCAGTCTTTCTTGATGGCAAAACCGCCACCCGCCATCAACGGCACTTGCACGCGAGAAGGAATACCATTGACAAAAGAAACGGTGTCACGAATCTGTTCGATTGTCCCGACTTGTTTGTACGTTTGCGCTAACAGCTCGTATGTTGTCGCAACTTCAGCAGGGAATCCGATTACAGCGCCAATAGTCATGCGTGCTCCCGGACTTTTAATGAAGATGTTGCGCGTTTCTTCCTGATTGCCTTTGCGATAAACGAATTTATTTTTCATCCAGCTTTTATCCACCATCAGTGAGTCGGGCATACCCTGAAACTGCGGGTTGATGGTGCGATTGATGCGGAAGGTGTATTGCAATCCGGCATTAAAGTACACATCTCTAAACGTAGTTGACTTTGCAATTTTAGTATTAAACGTCTGCAATGAATCCGGAAAAACATCACGACGAATGTTTGTTAAAGAACCATATAAATAAGATGCCGTGAAACCTACAGAAATGTTTGTTAATGCAGTTCTATAACGCACTTTACGTTTAATGACGTTGGTGTCACCGATTAATTTGTCCTTGTCGTAGTTGGACGATAACAAATACTTGCGTGTTGCGCCTGCAAAAGGGCGAATTGCATTAGCAAGAAACACCTGGTTAACACCACCGGCCCCTTCGTATTTATACGTCACAGGACCAAGATTCGGAACTTCGTCTGCAGAACTAACATTGTAACCTACGGATGAATATGGTGTTAAACCGAATGCGGCTCCCCAGCGTTTTGAAACGGGAAAGGCCAATGCCAAATGTCCTAATGTGGTACGATTGAAAATTGCAGATGATGATGCATTGGAAAGCTGAACGGTGTTGCTCGCCAGAGATACTTCGTACGTCACCAACTGGTGCGCAGTAAGTGATGCCGGATTTAATAAGTTGATGTACTGTGGAATCATGGAGTCGTTGCGTAAAGCAATACCGCCACCGCCCATGCCGGTGTTAATCAGTCCTCCGTTAAATTGAAAATCACCAATTCCATAGCGCGAGTAAGGAGAAACCGTCTGCAATACAGAAGGATTCTGCGCCTGCAATTCATTTTCGGCAACCACCAATACAGCAACCGCAAGAAATACTTTGAGAAAAAAACTAAATAAGGTGGTTCTCCACATGATAATTGATAATACAGTTTAGTCCGTCTGCGATGAGATTCGGACGTGCAAAGATGCCATTTTTAAGCACGCCAGCCAAAAGCGGCGCGTCTCCGCCCGTTAAGAACAATTGTAATTGCGGATAGTGCAATAAGTA
>JBIJCF010000059.1:0-8923 GCA_044344795.1 Bacteroidia bacterium
AGTAGGTTAACTCTTCTGTTCCGCTAACTACATCTTTGGTGTCATCTAATGCAACTTTCAACGTGTAATGCACGTCTTGCTGCCAATATCCCGGAAAGGGAGGTCGGTTTTTCCAGTAATACGGATTTTCTGTGGAACGGTATATTAAATCGTTCGACTGAGCGTTAAGTTGCACAGCTGAAAAAACGGCAAAAGCAATAACAAGCAGGAATCTCATGAAGGTCAGTTTTAAGAACAACAAATATAACCTTCACGCGGGATTAAATCGCTTAAATTGCCTCCGATTCCTCTGACTTTTCGGCTTTTGCCTCTTGTTGTTCCAACAACGATTTTGCTTTAGCACGAGCCGAAGCAATACCGGCATCCAGCTCAAATCCTATAAGCAACATCATAGAAATCCAGTTAATGAGGATAAGCAGGACGATAATAGTTCCGATAGAACCGTAGAGCTTGTTGTAATTCCCGAAGTTATCTACGTACCAGGCAAAGCCCATCGTAGTTAGTAAAATTAAAAATGCGGCTAAAAGTGATCCCGGACTGATCAAATACTTACTCATTCGCGCTGCAGGTCCCAGCCGATAAAATGTACCGATAAGTGCGATTAAAATGAAGCCAATAATCATCCATCGGCCAACCTGCACAACGATCGTTTCCAGCACCGGGCGTTCAAATGCGGATTTAAGCCAGTACTCTGAATAAATCAATACTGTTGTCATTACAACGAGCGCTATAGTAAGTAAGAAGACAAAAATGAACGATATGCCTTGTTGTTTAATCATGGTTCGTTTTTCGAATACATGCACACTGGCATTAAATCCGTTAATCATGGCGCTGAAACCGTTAGTGCTGAAATATAAAGCAGCCAGAAAACCGAACGATAACAATCCGGAATTTCCTCGTGTAACGATATCCTGAATTGTATCATCTAAAATTGCAAATGCATTTTCGGGCAACATATCCTTCATCAGTTTCAAAATTGCCGGTTGCAATTCTTTGCTCGGTATGTATGGAATTAATGTGAACAAAAAAATGAGCGTAGGAAACAACGCCAGAAAAAAGGAATAGGCCATCGCGGCAGCGCGCAATTGCAAACTTCCCTTATTGATACCACGGTAAAAGAATGCAGCCACTTCGTATAATGAATGCCCTTCAAATCCGGGTAAGGAAATTTTCTGCGCAATAATATCGAGTCTTCGCGCAAATCGAGTGTTCAGGAAAATATTCAGGATACGACGTATCATGCACGGGTAGCTTTCAAACTCAAATCTAAGCTATTGACATGATGTGTTAACGCGCCTACCGATATGAAATCAACACCGGTTTCGGCGTAAGCTCTAATTGTTTCCGCGGTTATTCCTCCGGAAGCCTCGGTTTCGTATTGTTTATTAATCCGCTGAATTGCCTGATGAAGCAAAGAGGGGGAGAAATTATCCAACATAACACGATGGATTTTACCTGTGTTTAGCACTTGCTCCAGTTCGTCCAGGTTGCGCACTTCAACTTCGATTTTCAAATTTCTGTTCTGCGTCAATAAATAATCATTTGCGCGATCAATGGCATTTTTAATTCCTCCGGCATAGTCGACATGATTGTCTTTAATTAAAATCATATCGTACAAGCCGAAGCGATGATTTGAACCTCCGCCAATGCGTACAGCCCATTTTTCGAAGTAGCGGAATAACGGTGTTGTTTTACGTGTATCAATAACTTTCGTGTCTAATCCTTGCAATAGTGCTACCAATTCTTGGGTGTGCGTAGCAATTCCACTCATGCGTTGCATGCAGTTCAACACCAGTCGTTCTGCGATGGTTATTGATCTTGCTTTACCATGAACACGTAAAACAATGTCGCCGCGTTTCACAAATGTTCCATCCTGAATTTCGATGTTCACCTGTAATGAAGGATCAACCCGGTGAAAAATCATTTTTGCTAATTCAACACCTGCAATTACGCCATCCTCTTTAACAAGCAAATGCGCCGCATCGGGCGCATCTTCAGGAATAGTTGATAAGGTCGTGTGATCGCCGTCGCCAAGATCTTCAGCTAAAGCAGCGTCAATAAATTTATGAATGATTTCTTGGTCTATAGGACCGGCTTGGTAAGCAGTAGTTTTATTCATTACTATTTTCAATCCTGAACTGCATGATGGAATGTTTTCCTGCTGCAGTTTTTATCTGATAATGGACGCGATACGTTCCTGTTGATGTATCGAGTGTTCCGATGGCATAACGTGAATCATTTTTGGGAACGCTGCGATGAACCAGAACAAATCCTTTAACCGGGTGCTTCATGAAAAAATCTTTGATAATCATCTCTGCCTGAGCCCGACTGTAAATGTTCTCTTGATCCAAAACTTTCAGATCTACCTGATCTGCAAAATATTTAGAAATTTCCTTAGCATTACCTGCACGAATTGCTGACGCAATATCATCGATGACATCCGCTTTCATGGCGAAAGGCGCTATCCACATCAGCATCAAGATCACTAACCGTTTCATGTCTTTCTGTTTATCCGGTTAATTGCAAGTTTCGAGCCAAAAATTACGATACTTTTGAAAAACCGCAGATACTCGACAAATATACGCTTTGGTCTGATGAAAATGATGTTTTTATTGTTGGGAAAAACGGACTCCGGCTGGGTGAAAGAAGCCTTCACCACCTATCTGGAACGTTTAAAACATTACGCCGCAGTTGAGGTGCGTGAATTGCCTGCATATAAGCCCGGGTCCAAAACAACATTTGATCAGCAAAAGGAGGAAGAAGGGCGCATGATATTGCAAACCTTACAGACCGGAGATCGCTTGGTATTGTTGGATGAAAAAGGGAAAATGCTCACTTCAACGGAGTTTTCAGCTTGGATAGCACGACATCAGATGAATAGCGTGAAACGTTGCGTATTTGTAGTTGGCGGACCATTCGGATTTTCGCAGGAAGTGTACAATCGTGCTGATGAGAAAATTTCCCTTTCTGCCATGACTTTCTCTCATCAAATGATACGGCCAATCCTTGCGGAGCAGGTTTACCGTGCATTTACTATTTTGAAAGGTGAAAAATATCATCATCATTAACCATGTTTGAAATCACCAATTATTCATACATCAGATACATCCACTCTTTCGAATGGGCGATTCTGACGTTTTATATTTTGTTGATCATGGGGATGGCGTTTTTCTACCAAACCTTGCAAATCAGAAAGGATCCGATCTACAGTTTCTACGTAAAAGGTGTATTCATTAAACTGGCATCATCTGTAGCCTTCTGCGTCATTTACATTAACTATTATAATGGCGGAGACACGGTGAGTTATTATGAAACAGCACGATCGCTTACGAACTTAATGGTGCATGACTTTGGAAATTATCTGACGGTAATTACTCAGAAAGCCACTTTGGAGAATTATTTCTTATTCGACCAATCCACCGGTTATCCATGGCCTTATATGTACTACGATTCGCAAACGTTTTTCGTGGCGAAAGTGATGGTACCAATATTACTGATTGCGTTTAAAAGTTATTTGGTCAGTAGTGTAATTCTGTCGTGGATTTCGTTTTTCGGGATGTGGAAGTTGTTCACCACTATTTGTCGCTATTATCCGGGTATTGAAACGAAGTTGTCATTTGCTCTGTTGTTTCTGCCATCTGCGTTGTTCTGGGGATCAGGGATTTTAAAAGACACTATGACATTCTCTGCAGTGTGTTGGTACATCTACGCTTTTGAGCGATTACTTGCGGGTAATAACCGTATCAGAGCACTTTTGATATTAGCGATCGCATCGTATTTCCTGATTTCCATCAAACCATACATTCTTACTGCGCTCTTCCCGGGATCTATGATTTGGTTCTTTCATGCACGCATTTCCCGTGTGCAAGTGAAGTTTATTAAATACGGAGCTATTCCCTTTATCTATATAATGGCATTTGTTATTGGATTCGGCGTATTATCTGCATTGGGAAGTAGCTTAGGGAAATTTTCTGTTGATCGAATGCTAGAGACAGCTTCGGTTACTCAAAAAGATTTGAAACAAGATTATTATCAGGGAAGTTCATTTGATATCGGAGACTTTGAGCCAACTATTGCCGGTGTTGCGGGAAAGGCTCCTGCTGCAATGATAGTAGGAATGTTTCGTCCTTTTATTTGGGAAGCCCGCAACGTGGTGATGTTGGCTACGGGATTGGAAAATTTAATTTTCCTACTTCTCGCACTCGCCATTAGTTATCGAATAATTACCGGCCCCGGACGATTTTTTAAACTACTCTTCGAGAATCCATTGATTTTATTCATGTTCTCGTATTCTATACTGTTCTCAATTTTAGTGGGAATGTCAACTTCGAATTTCGGAGCCTTAGTGCGATTCAAATTGCCGTTTCTCTCCATCTTCGTCTGTGTATTGATCGTGATTTACGAATTTTACAGGAAGGAATCGGCGCTCTCCAAAATGGCTCAGACTTTACGATAAAGTCCTTTGAGTGTATCTCCGAGGTGCAAGGTGTTCAGCAACAGATTTCCCGACGACTTAATCAGTTTATATATCGGTTTGCTTTCTGCTTTTTCGCGGAAGCGCTGATCTGCATTGGTTGCTGTTGAACCATGTGGGATTTTTTTCGCAGAAGTCTTTAAACGCTGAATGCTAATACCTGTCGAATCAAGATGAATTTTTTTGAATCCTATTTCATGTAATTTTTTATCAATTACACGCGACGTGAAATAACTTAAGTGTTCCGGATATTCGATGACGTTCCATTTGCCTTTGAGTAAATAGCGACTCAAGGAATTGAAATTAGGTGTCGTAAAATAGAACAAGCCACCGGGCTTTAACAACGCATGAATTTTACGTAATTCTTCATCAGGGTTGTTAATGTGTTCAATCACCTCAAATGAAGTGATCACATCAAGCAATTGTTTTGGTTGATATCCACGTAATGAACCTTGGAAGATTTGAATTCCCTTCTGTCTACACAACTCTACAGCATAGTCGTCCAATTCCGTTCCATGACACGTCCATCCGTTATTTATTGCCACTTCAATAAATTCACCTTTGCCACAGCCAACATCAAGAATGGTGCGTCCGGAAATTGCAACAGAAAATTCGTTTAATAATTCGGAGTAACGTTTTACTGTAATTTCTGAAATATCTTTCGAACGATCGTATTTGGCGTAATGTGCCATTAGTTCTTCTTTTGATGGAACGAACTCCGAAAAAATAAATCCGCATTTTTCGCACTGAACCAATCCTGTATGACGATAAGATGCAGCTAATGCTACAAACTTGTCGTGATGACATAAGGTGCAGAATTGGTGATGTGTCATTACTTATTGTTCAAATTTTGTTCCCAGACCCATGCAGTGCGCATCATATCTTCCAAATTGTATTGTGCAGTCCAATTCAAAATTTTAGCAGCTTTTGAACTGTCGGAATAAATGGCTTCCACATCTCCCGGGCGTCGTGGAGAACGCAAGTAATTCACATTTTTCCCTGAAACTTTTTCGAACGCGGAAATGGCTTCCAAAACAGAAATACCTTGGCCGCTTCCAAGATTGATGACATCGTAATTGGTTTGCTCCAGTTGTACTTCTATTGCAGCAACGTGCGCTGCAGCTATATCGCACACATGAATGTAATCGCGAATACAAGTGCCGTCGCGTGTAGGATAATCAAAACCAAAAATTTCCATCTGATTTCGTTTACCAATTGCCGTTTGCGTTATAACAGGCACTAAATTATTCGGTCGGTCTAATGGTAATTCTCCAATCAATCCACTCGGATGTGCTCCGACAGGATTAAAGTAGCGTAAACTAATTCCTTTCGCTTCAGGATGGATTTGGCAGTAGTCTTCCAAAATACGTTCGCCAATAACCTTTGTATACGCGTATGGTGATGCAGCTTTACTGAGTGACGTATTCTCGTTTACCGGAAGTTGATTGATATTGCCGTATACAGAACAAGAAGAAGAAAAAATGATATTCCGAATTTCCCCTTCTGCAGCAGCTTCCAGGACATTGAGTAAACTATTGATGTTATTTCTGTAATAGTCAATAGGAGATGCAACGGATTCCGGTACTGACTTAAAAGCAGCGAAATGAATTACGGCAAATGCATCACGATGTTTTGCAAACGCTTCAAGACATGCTTTTTTATCCGCAAGGTCAACAGTTTCAGATTGCAATTGTTGATTCGTAATTGCGGTAATTCGTTGGTATACTTCAGGCGACGAATTGGAAAAATTGTCCATTGAAGTAACAAGGTAACCTTGCGATAGCAGCTCGATTACAGTATGCGAGCCGATATAACCAGCGCCTCCGGTGACTATAATTTTTTTTGTCTTATTCATTGCTTGTGTGGGTGTAAATTTCGGAATATATTTTATCCGCAATGCCAAAATTGCGATGATCCATCGCTAATTGTACGCAACGTTCAGCGACGGAAGTGTCACCCAACAAAGTCTCAATTTCATCTAAAGAATTTAGGTAGCTCGATTCCGTGAATGATTCGATTACTGCACCACACTTGTTTTTAACGATTAGTTCCGTGTCGTTCGAAATTCCCTTGGTGATGATTATTGGTAAACCTAAAGCCCAAAATTCTCCGTTTTTAATAGGAGAACACGTGAGT
Organism: Bacteroidia bacterium; assembly: GCA_044344795.1. Taxonomy (GTDB): domain Bacteria; phylum Bacteroidota; class Bacteroidia; order Palsa-965; family Palsa-965. Next base: position 6,611 of record JBIJCF010000059.1, read on the forward strand.
TTGCTCGGAACCGGTTTGTATGGACCTATTGCAAAATTGCCTAATCCGAGATAATAAGGCACTTCATGATGCTTTACAAAACGAATGATCATTTTGTTTTCAGAAAAACCTGCTTTATTGGCAAAAGACGTCAGAAAGGTTTTGTCGTGTGAGGTCAAAAGGACCACTCGAAATTTATCGCCCCATTTTTTTTCTGCAACAGCGAAGAAATCGAACAACTCTTGTTCCAGATAAAATCCACCTATTTTGCCGGCATAGACGCAAACGATTTTATTCTCAAGCTGCAGCTCCTGCAACAGTGTATCGATGTGTTTTTTATTCGCACTGAACAGTTGCAAATCTACACAGGCGGGTTTGATGTATTTAATTTTTCGCTGCACACCATATTTCTTCTCCATGTAGTCTTGCATGTATGGCGATATAGCAATAAGCTCTGTGGCATGTTGCGCAGTTTTTTTCTCTAACCAAAACTGAATTCGAAACGCTATAGATCCGGGCTTCCACGTGCCCGTTTCGACCATGGGTTCTGCATTGGGCTCAAAACTGTCCGCAATTAGTGGCAACCCTGTTTTTCGGGAAAGTACCCATGCAATTCCATTTCCTGTTGCGCACCAACCATGCAGTTGAAAAACGTGGCGACTTTTAATTAATGTTCGCATTTCCCGCAATGCAGCTCGCACTTCTAGTATCGCTTTCCAACCAAAGTTGTATAACCGAAATTTGTAATTAGTAATGCCAGGTTCAAGTTCAACTTCTTGTTCGGTGTATGGATTACGATCAAACGTTACTAGAATTATGTTGGTATTTGCACCCAGATGTTTCTTGATCAAACGAACATAGGGCAGGGTATACGATTGAATCAATGCATCTTCAAAACTCCAGTAAGTGACGATCATCAGCGTTTTCATGCCAGCTTTTTTAATATTCGTGTGACATGAGCCGGACGCATCATTAAAGCCTTCAGTAAAAACAGCAACCCACGATATTTATTATTTCCGTTTACCCACCACGATCCTGCTAAAATCAAATAAAGATTTGCAAAGCAAAGTCGTTTAAAAGAGGTGGATTCAAATAAATTAAGCCGAGCTGCTTTTTCATAAACCGCAATATGATCCTGCTCCATACGACCAATATTCATGTGCATATTAGAGCCATGCTTGCGGTATAATGTTAAAATTTCAGGTACGCGATGACATTTAAATTGCTGCGCAATGCGGAAGAAAAAATCCTGATCAGCTGCTGTAGAAAAATTAGGGTCAAAACCTCCAACGGTATCATACGCTTTGCGTGTTACAAGAATGCTGCTAGGTCCCGGAATTACCGTTTTGTCCCAAAGTAATAAATGCTTTAAAACTTCATCATCCGATCCTAATAGCTGCTCTCCCGTCTTTAAGGAGTTCTGGTCAATTACTACAACATCACAAAATGCCAATGCAACATCTTGATGCTGTTGTAAATCCCGAACTTTCTTTTCTAATGAATTTGGTGTCAGCACATCATCGGCATCTAAAAAAGCTAGATAGCTTCCTTTGGCGACTGCCGCGCCTCTGTTACGCGCCAATGATACGCCTCCGTTAGGATATCTAATATATCGAATTTGCTGATTTAGGAATGGTTTAACTACGCTCTCAGTATCATCCGTCGAACCATCATCTGAAATAATCAACTCCCAATCGGTAAACGTTTGTTCCATCACCGAACGAATAGTCTCAACAATAAAGTTGGACGCATTGTACGCAGGTATAATAACTGAAACAGTGCTCATAGAATTAACTTCAATATTTTGGCTGTTTCAGAATTACAGACTAAGTAGTTCCAATAATCACTCTTCTCGATTTGATCCGTTTGTCTTACTGTATTTTTTATATCATCAATGTTGAAATACAGATAATTCATGCCTTCGAAAACGCTTCTCAATTTCGTCGCCTGCTCTTCGTCGAGTACCTCGATTAAAAGGTCAGGCTGAAGCTCACGCAACCATTTTCCCATGCCCATCAATACTTCATATTCATGGCGTTCAACGTCAAGTTTGATCAACGTCGGTAATGAAATTTTCTGTTGTTCAATTAGCGTATCAATACGTTGAACGCTGATGGAAATTTTTCTGAAATTGCGACTCGGAGCAACAGTGTTTTGATTAACAGTTACGGAATACGCGAAATTACGTTCATCCGGAAGATAGACGCCAGCAATGCCATCATAGTCCGAAAGTCCGATGGCGTGAATGCCGATATCAAAATTATTGATTCGGGAATTTTCCATCAGATATTCAACTGTCCCTACAACGGGCTCGAAACAATGTACTTCTGCTTG
>JBIJCF010000009.1:0-81252 GCA_044344795.1 Bacteroidia bacterium
GAAGTTGTTAAACAACTCCGCTACTGCTGTTAAAGAAGTAATGAGCGTTTTGGATAACATGAATAAAGTAACTGCATAACTATTTCGTTTGTAGCTTTGAGCCTCCTCATTTGAGGAGGCTTTTTTTATGGTAACAATAATTCCAATGCGATTCCTTCAGATCGAAAATGAAGGTTATCATCTTTTAATTAAAATTAAAATTAATCGGAAAGTTGCTTCTGCAATTGTAGATACCGGTGCGTCACGTTCTGTGTTCGATTCAAATCAGATTATTAAATACCTGAAGAATGAAAACGTACAGGAACATGACAAGCTCTCCACAGGGCTGGGCACGAATTCCATGAAGAGCAGCATTGTCGTATTAAAGCATCTTGCAATTGGCGAATTGCAACTCAAGAATTTCGAATCGGTTTTGCTGGATTTAACACATGTAAATGAAACGTATCGTATTTTGGGATTTCCTGAAATCGTAGGTATTATAGGTAGCGATATATTACATGAATATCAATCTACCATTGATTATAAAAACGGGGTGTTGAAGCTAAGAAGTTAGTTTAAAGAAATTTCTTCCGAATCTCCGGTGTGGGAATCATGCACGATTCTTTCTTGCCAAACCAATTATACCGGCGTTTAGCAATATAATCGTAGATCGGATCTCGAAGGAATTTAGGAATGATAATCAGCGCATAACACAGTGGGAAAAGCCCGCTCATTTTGCGCGCTATCTGCAACGCGGCTGTCGATTTACTATAGAGAGTGTCGTTTTCTATTAAAAGAACACTATCTGTTTTGGACGTATCAATATTGAATTTTTGCGTCAATATTTTTCCTGCTTCCGATTGCAATGGAGCAAAACGAAAATAATCGCGCTTGTCTTTTCGAATAACTAAATTGATACTGTTGTTGCAGAAGTTGCAAACACCATCGAATAGAATTATTCCGTTATTTGAATTATTCATCGTCTGTAACCACAAGCATATGGATCCACAGCAACTTCAATTCGCTTTCCGGGTATGAGCTGTTGTGTTGACATATCAATGAAAGTAACATAGCCATTTCTACCGCCACAATTAGTAGCGTGATGCGGAGCAGGTCCTCCCGCAGCGACATTTCTGTTGGCAATCATCACCACTCCTGCATCATCGTCAACAACAAGTCCGTGTGGCTGATATCCGGGATAAACATGACCTACCGAGGTATTCGTTTGCCAGTTAACGATGTAAACAGAACCGCGTTGCCCGGGATAGGTGGCCGTATCTTCCATACAGGTAATATAAAGAAACGGTCGATCTTCTGAGATTGACATTTCCTGAGGGAATACACCTACAGGTATAGATGCGATCAGCTGGTCTGTGGCAACATTCATAACTCGAATTGTATTGGAATGTTCGCTGGATATGAAGTACTTGGTATTGTCCGGAGAGAAAATGATTTCGTGCCCGTTTTCTGAATTGGTATTTAATGGTTGAGTGCTGACACCATCAATAATAATTTTACTTATATCCGGTAACTGCGGAATTGTTATATCAACTTTATAAATAAAATTACCGAAGTTACATGTTACGTACAGCGTGTTGCCATCAGGAGAAATAAAGGAACCGTGCGGTTGCACGAACAATCCTGAGCCTTGATAGGTTTGCAGCCACGCCATGTTCTCAAGATCAACACGAGCGATTCGTCCGTTCGGCTGCCAATCAACGATGTATGCATAACGCGAATCGGGAGAAATTGCAAACGTATTCCAACTTCCAAACGCACTGGTAGCGTCAGGACCTAACAACGCTCTACCTACGAATCTATCATCTACAGTTCTGTACTTTTCGATGTAACGCCCTGATGAAAAACACACATACCAATATTGTCCATCCGGCGACATACGAATGCTATGGGGCGATTCTATAGTTCCTTCTGCACCCACATTAATCTTACGCATTTGTAAACCGGTTTCCTGATCGAAAACAGTAACTACATCGCAACCTTGATTGGTAACGTAATATTTTTTTCTAAAAGCACCTTCACTAAAAGCAATTTCACCTCTTGCGTTAGGAGCGCCTGCATCAATCCAATCGCGCATTAAAATAACTTCTTCACGACTTAACGCTTCACGACCGTATGGCATCAAAGGATCTGCACCTGCTCCCAAGTCATCAAAATGATTAGAGAATAGAAACAGTGTAGAGTAATCATGACTAAAAGGAATTACTGCCGCGCCGTTTCTATCTCCCGACATCAGAGCGTTCCAACTGCTCAGATCCAATCCGGCAACCGCATCTTTACTCTGAGTAGTGTGGCATCCGGGCGTCGAACATTTCGTTAATATCAACTTGCCAATGTCTTTCGGATAGCCCGAGGCTTCAAGGTCGAAGATGATGTCATCCTTGCTGCAAGAGTTCATAATTACTGCTGCCATACTGCCTATGGCAAAAGACATTATCCAAACAAAACGCTGCATACCCATGTATTAAAGGTAATAATAACAAATTCAAATTTCCAGTGCGGTCACATTTTAGTGCAAACAAAAAGCGGAACTGACCTAAATCAGTTCCGCTGCAAAAGGAACAAGCAACTAATTATTCCTTTTCAATTTCGAGAATCACTTCCTGACCGGCGTAGCCCACCGTAGATGATGACTTAAATTTCATAGCTTTTCTGCTGTTTTCCACGACGTCATATACACCACTTAAGTTTTCACTTAGCTCCACCAGTTCTTCCTGCTCATGACCTCCATGTGCATGGCCGTCAGAAGTGTACTGATTTGAAAGCGTAAACTTCTTTCCCTTTTCATTAAAGCCCCATGCAAATTCGGCGTGTGCCTCGCCAATCTCCCAATCTCCTTTGCACACTTCTTCGTACGGATCACAATCAGAGAAGTGCATTTCCGGAAGTTCTGTTGCAGCAGTGCCGCCAATAGTAAGTTTCACCACCTTCCAGTGTTCACCGGCTAAACGCTTTGAACTAACTTTTGTTTTGTTACAAGCGGCAAGCAACGTAACTAGTGCTATCAAGGTATAAATCGTTGTTTTCATATTGCTGATTTTAGACAAGATATTTGAATTATTGAATAATAGTTTGGAAGGTTACATCAATATCGGAATCGCCGGTGGTTTGCTGTCCGTCTTTAGTGCCCGGTTGGTGTTTTAATACAATCTGGAATGTTCCTGATCCTGTTGAACCGGTGCGGATTTTATTGGCAAGTCCTAGAGGCAACGGAGGTGTATTGTTGTCCTGGTCCAAATAGGTATGCGTTAAAGAAACTCCGGCAATATTAAAGAAGAACTGATGATCATTTGCTTCTTCAGCAACTTCGTTGGAAATAGTATCTGCCGGATTCGGTATTTCATTCAGTAACAATACACTCATCAAATACGTAGTGTTCGCATTTAACCGCACAGTGTCCCACTGAATGGGAGCATTTGCTCCGTCTCCATCCAGATCGCGAAAGGCAACGGTATCAAAGGGTGTATTGGTGGCGGAATCTGTTAATTGCAGAAATAAGGAAGTGATGATTTCTTGTTCATTCACTACAGGTTGAGGGACATCAACCAAGTCATCATCTTTTTTACATCCTGTAATGGCTAATCCAATTGTGGTAATCATGGATAATGCAATAATTGAATTTTTCATAATAGTTTTAGTTTTTAGATAATTCAAATGAATATTTAACATGTAAGCGAGCATTAAAACCGATTTCATCTGCGTAATATCGAAACCTGTTCAGATAATCGCGATACGATTGATTCAATGCATTGATAATCGTAATTGTAGTGAGCAAGTTTCCCGTTTTTAGCTTCTTGTTGGCGGAAGCTTCGAAGCCAACGAGAAAATAGGCGTTCGGAGGAGGAGCGAAATCTACCCCGTATGGAACGCGAAATTGTTTATTCACGTATTGCGCACTACCGCCAATCATGAGATCACTCCAGTTGCTTTTATCATTAAAATGATAATTTATTCCTGCAGAACCTCTATCCGCGGGCATCATGATCAGCCAATCTTGAGTGTCTCTGTTTTTCGCACGAAGCAATGCTGCTTTTGAAATGATCTGCACATGTTGATTCAGGTAATAACCTGCCTGAACATCTGTGCCGTATAAGGTAGCATTGTTTTGTGTAAAACGGAAGGCAGGAAATGCGCCGCGAATTGAAACAATAGGTTGATCTTGCGGCGTAGCATAAATAAAATTATCGAAGTAATGCCAGTATCCTGTAATGCTTACATCGAGTTTATCATGCTCATGCCAAGTAGCTGTTACAATGATGTTCCATGCGGTTTCGGTTTCTAAATTGCGATCTCCTAATTCGAATGCAGCTGCCCCGTGATGCAATCCGTTACTGTACAATTCGTTGGGTGCCGGAGCTCTCCAGGCTCTGCCTCCATTGAGGTTGAACTGTAATTTGTCACTGTATCGGACAATTGCTCCTAGTGTTGTAGAGAAATTCTGAAACTGATGTTGTGGGCGAATAATTAAATTATTTTCCCACATAAACACTTGCATGTGCCGAATATCATAACGGATACCCGCTTCCAGTGTAAGAATGCTGTCACCATTCCAACGCTCAATCCACCAGGCTCCAACATTTTCCGCACGATAGTTCGGAATGAAAAATCTACCTGCGTAGGTGTTGAATTGGTAAGATCCGCTAACACCGAATGATCCGGTCATACGACGAATCATGTTGTGCTCTGCAACAAGCTCCGCACTGTGCGTGGTCAGTTCATAACTTAAATCAGGACGATTCAATGCGGCCAGTGAATCATTTCTTGGACCATGTTTATCATATTCAAAGCGTCGATTGTACTGACGTGCATATTGCACTCTGATCTTCCAGTCTTCGTTCAAGTAGTACACAAAACGCGCCTTGAGTATTTCGTGATACACGTTTTGATACGGGCGGCCAAGTTGATAGGAAAAACCACTTGTTTCTTCCGGCACAGCGCTATTTATAGCCTCGTACAGATCCGTAATATTTCCCAAATGTGCACCTGAAAAGATTCCAATCGTCGTGTTGAACTGACTGAAGAAAATATCTGCATCAAATCGACGATGATTGTACACCGCATTGGCAGAGAAATTATATTCTTCAACTCCGGTATTATTTAAACGATAATTAGGAGTGGCATAATTTCCTCCACGACGGTATGTGCCTTGCAAACGATATGCGAATGCACGATACTTTTCGGGGCGATGTTCCCAAATCGCGGCAACATTTCCTTCGCCGTTATTGCTGAATCCAACAGCGTTAAATTCGCCCTGAATGCCGGGTTTCATGCGGATGTCGCCGGGTTCAATAAGAATCACTCCTGCAATAGCATCGCTGCCATAGCGAACAGCACTGGCTCCTTTGATCACCGAAATTCTGGATGCAATAAAGGGATCAATCTCAGGTGCGTGTTCAATGCCCCATTGCTGACCTTCCTGACGCACACCATTGTTCAAGAGCAACAAGCGATTGCTGTGCATACCGTGTATCACCGGCTTAGCAATATTTCCTCCGGTCTGAACTACTGTAACGCCGGGCAAAGAAGCAACAGCCTGACCTAAATTTTGTCCGCGAACAAAATCCAGTTGTCGCCCGCTGATTTCACTTCGTGTTTGTGAAACCGGTGGTCGGTCGGAGCGATCGGAAACTACAACAGTAGAGCCCGTATGCTCGTGATGCGGCATGACAATCTGAATACTGGTGGAGCCGGTTACGACTACCTTCACAGTTGTCCTTTCGCAATTGAGGTGCGAGCATACTATGGTGTATGTGCCCGAGCACAAACCTTTGATAATAAATTGACCGCGATCGTTAGTCTGTGTGCTTTTTTTAGGCAGTTCCGCAACATAAATCGTTGCATAGCCCAACTGCTCGCCATGTTCGTCATCGCTAAGCGTTCCCGTCAGCGTGTAATTGCACGAATCATTTTGCGCAGGTAGTACTAAAAAACACACTAACCCGATCAACAGTGCCAATAGTTTGTTGATCATGAATAGTTCGAATTAAGAGCATTTAGAAACCGAAAAAACTAAACAATCGGCGGACCTCTTAATCGAACAAGGGAAGAAGAAACTAGGATTACAGAAGCAGTATAATCTGCTTCTGTGAGTGTTGAGAATTCAAATACTTGAGGAAGCTTTGCAATGCTTGCAGTTTCAAATTCTACACCCTCGATATTCAGAATATCGCAATGGGTGTGATGTTTTTCTAGGCGAATCGGGCCTTCATCAACTAATTCATCGTGAACCGTATCATCGTGATCATGAAGCGCGTGAATCAATACCTGCGGCGTAAAGTAAATCGCAAAGGCGACTACCAAAAGCCGGGATAAAAATCGATTCCAGATTTGACGTTTCACGGTTCGAAGATATAAACTTTAGTTTTCCGAATGTGTGACCATTAAACGTGTAGTTTGTTTAATTCCGTTTTCCGAAGTTACAGTGACCAAATAAACTCCGGCCGGGAACGACTCGACATTCACTTGTGCGCCACTGTTCCATAGCATTTCAGTGTGAACCAGTGCTCCGGTAATGGTGAAAATTTCCAATAGTTGGCGGCGTGATGACGCATCATTATAAATCACGGTTACAAAGTTGCTTGTTGGATTCGGATAGACATGTAAAGGTGTTTTGCCATAAGCGAACTCCGGCACATTAACTCCCGCATCGCCCATGAATAGCGAAATTCCACCCGAATAATTGCCAATCACAACATCGTAATAATTATCACCGTTAATATCAGCTATGGTTGGTGCTACTCGTCCGCCTTCTACATGACTGATGTACACGGAATCGGTTAGCGTGAAATTACCGGACAAATTATTGTCGATGTTATCAAATCTGTATACATAGCCGCGCTCTGATCCTACTAACATGCTGTATTGTCCATTATCGCTGAATAAGCAAGGAATAGAATAACCTGTTGTATAACCTGCTTGATTTACAATGACATTTCCGAACAATGGAGTAATTAAACTGAAAGTTGGAGCAGCCGCTGTCCCGGTATTGTGATAGTAATTGATGTTTCCATTTTGCTCCCCAATCAGCAGATCTAACTTGCCGTCACGATCTACATCTACCAATTGCGGTGCTGCAAAATTCCCTACATCAATACCCTGATAATTTCCTTGTACTAAAGTGAAATTATCCCCAGGGCCCGGGTCTTTTCTGAAGTAGTGCAATTTGCCGTTCACATCACCAATCAGCATGTCTTTATCGCCGTCCCCATCCAAATCTCCAAATGTAGGATACATGCAGATAAGGCCGAGATTGTTCGCATGCACATTCGCAAAGTCGTCGTCAATTAAAACATATAACGGATTAGTTGAAGTGCCGTTATTACGGAACAACGCAATCTTGGATGGGTAAATTCCTGCCGAATTATAATAGCCGTAGTTCCCTACCAACAGATCTTGATCGCCGTCGTTATCGTAATCGAAAAATACAGGGAATGCTCCTTCTCCCAAATCGACCATTTGATCCTGCAGAAAATTATTCTGTACAAAACTTACGATCACGCTATCATTTTGTCCCGTGTTATTGTACAACCACAAACTGCGATAATTTTCGGAAGTGTTACTAGCATTCGGCGAAAAAATCAAATCTTTCTTGCCATCATTATTGACGTCTAAGTGAAAAGGACACGGAAATATGTTTAGCGCCACCGGAAAACTATTTGCGGGATATTGATAATTCACGCTATCCATAAGTGAAGCAGGAAGAGCAACACTGTTTCTTACATAAGTCATGGCAGGATTCGTAATATCACCAATCAACAAATCCCAATCATTGTCTCCATCCGTGTTAAAGCATTCCATGCAAGAGCCGGCGTGCATGGTGTTGCGTTGGAAATAAGTATTGGCATCAGGAGCAACAGGGACAGGGCCGCAAGAAACGTTAAGTGAAACATTCGCGTTCAACGCATTCTCCGCAAAGTCGCCAAAACACTGATCGGTGTATACATAGCGGATACTATCACAGGTGCCGAATGTTTCCATACCCATGTTTTTATGATATTCGATTTGTGTTCCGGAATTACCAAAAGTTAAAACATCCAAATCGCCATCTCCGTCCAAATCGCGTATTACGGGAATATCAATCTGGCTCACATAAAGGTTTCCAATAAAATTGCTGCTGTTCGGCGATCGATTGGTGTTCACAAGAAAGATTTCCAACTGAAACTGCAAACCGTTTTGAACAGTAGAGATATTCTTGTAAACTGCGAATCCTGCAACAGAATAGGTGAAAATATCTGCTTTGCCATCGCAGTTGTAGTCGCGCAACAATGCCCAATCGTGCATCTGAGGAAATTTGCTGACGTATTGTGGCGCCAATTCATAATCCACCAGCCCGGGAGTTCCGTTATTCAAATAAGTAGTCACTTTATTCCCGGTACGGTCAAAAACGAACAAATCCTGCGTACCATCCATGTCCAGATCAATTTCCGAAAGTTGTACAAAGTTCAAGCCGCCCGCCCACGCCATAGGGAGTTGCTGACTGTTCACTACCACAGGTACCGTATCCGTGCGGACAAATGTTGTGGTTGACTGAGCCTGAAATTTCAACGGTAGCAGCTGCAAGGCAAGAACAGCAATAATTACAAAGAATAGTCGCATCTTTACAAAGATAGGTTCAAATCGGCGTATTTCTATCACAAGCATCACCTCCGAATGTTGCTGGATAGGGCAGCTATTGTCCCGATATCGGGTTGATTTGCAGAATAATAATTTGAGAATCTCTAATCGTTGGCTACTAATGATTTTCTTATATATTTGCAACCTCGATTTTGGGAGTACTTTCACGCTCTCAGGATTGTAAAGCTATTATAAACTATGCAAAACATTAAAGGAGCAATCCGCATTTTCGCCATTTTAATGGCGCTGAGCTGTATTTTCTATTTATCCTTCTCTTTTATAACCCGTAGTTGGGAAAAGAAAGCGGAAGCCTATGCTGATTTATACGTGCAGGGCAAAGCTGTTCAGGAGATGGCTAAAGCGCGTTTTGGTGATGACAAAACGCAACTGGACCTATTTTTAGATTCAGTAAAGAATGCACGCGTTCGTTATTTCCTTCGCGACTCACTGGCAGGGAAGAAAATCTACTTAGGTCTATATACCTACGACGATTGTAAGGACAAAGAATTGAATCTTGGTCTTGACTTGCGTGGCGGTATGAACGTGACTTTGGAGGTTTCTACTCCAGATATCGTGGCTTCATTGTCCGGAAAATCTACCGATCCTGCATTTACGCAGGCGATGGAAAAGGCGTTGGCGAATCAGAAAAACTCTACGGAAGATTTCGTTACGTTGTTTGGTCGTGCTTATAAGGAGGTAAATCCTCAGGGCCGTTTGTCCAGCATTTTTGCAGCAAATCTGAAGCAAAAAGGAATTTCTTTTAATTCCACTGATGAGCAGGTTTTGAAAGCAATCCGTGAAGAATCGGAAGCAGCAGTTGAACAGACTAAGCTGGTTCTTGAAACTCGTATCAACGAATTTGGTGTGGCTCAGCCTAACATCCAGCATCTGAAGTCTACCAATCGTATTTTGGTGGAATTGCCGGGTGTAAAAGATGAAGATCGCGTTACCCGTATTCTTCAGAGTTCTGCGAATTTGGAGTTTTGGGAAACTCAGGAATACGCGGACATCGCACCTCGCATGCGCGATGCGAACGAAAAACTTCGTATTCTTTTAGGTGTTGTGAAAGACACCAACAAGATTGACTCTTCTTTATACGTGCCGGTGTATACGGATGCTAAAACGAAAGAAGATTCTTTAGCTGCACAAGCCAAATCAAAAACGTTGATGGACAGTGCGAAAAAGGCATTGGACAGCACGGTTGCAGCTAAAGCTGCTGCGGATACTACCAAGAAGACTCCGAAGAAAGGTGAAAACCCTTTGTTCGACTTGTTGGTGGTTGATAATATAAATCAAGGTAAAGGCCCGCAAATTTTTGGTGTGTTGGTGAAAGATACTGCACAAATGAGTGCGTATTTGAATCGCCCGGAGATCAAGCCGATGTTCCCGTCTGATTGCAAATTTGCGTGGACTGCAAAGCCTCAGAATTTGGATAACGGGCAGCCTTTTGTAATGTTGATCGCATTGAAAAAGTCTCGCTCCGGCGGTCCCGCACTGGACGGAAATGTAGTGAGCGATGCGCGCAAAGTGTTTGATCAGATGAGCGGTTCAGGTAGTCCTGAAATCTCTATGACGATGAACGCAGAAGGTGCGAAGGCTTGGGCGCGCATTACTAAAGCAAATATCGGTCGCAGTATCGCTATCGTTCTTGATGATCGTGTTTATTCTTATCCAACAGTTAACGGAGAAATCTCCGGTGGTCAGTCTCAAATCACCGGTAACTTTACTAACCGTGAAGCGGATGACTTGGTGAAGCTGTTGAGCACCGGTAAGTTGCCGGCTCGTGCGAACATCGTTGAAAAAACAGTAGTAGGTCCAACTTTGGGTAGCCAGGCAATTCAGGCAGGTTTGTTGTCATTCATTGTGGCGTTGATCGTGGTATTGTTGTACATGGCATTCTATTACAACAAAGCCGGTTTAGTAGCTGACGTTGCATTGTTCGTGAACGTATTCTTCATCATGGGAATTCTTACTTCATTAGGAGCTGTTTTAACACTTCCCGGTATCGCAGGTATCGTATTGACAATTGCTTTATCGGTCGATGCGAATATCCTCTTATTCGAACGTATTCGTGAAGAATTACGCGAAGGAAAGGGATTAGCCGGTGCTGTAGCAGACGGATACAAAAATGCAATGTCATCTATCCTTGACTCCAACTTAACTACGTTAATTCTGGGTATCATCCTTTATGCTTTCGGTACGGGTCCTGTTCAAGGTTTCGCCACTACGTTGATCATCGGTATCTTGAGTTCCTTATTCTGCGCAATCTTCATCACCCGTTTAATTTTCGATTGGATGTTGAAGAAAGATCAGAAGATCAATTTCTCAATCGCCGCTACTGAAAATGTTTTACGTAACACCAACATCAATTTCGTAGGTCGTCGTAAAATGTACTATCTGATTTCAGGCGCAATCATTGCAACCGGTATCGGATTCCTCGTGAAGAACGGTGGTTTCTCCTTAGGCGTAGACTTCAGCGGTGGTCGTACATATACTGTGCACTTCACTCAGGAAGTTGATCGTAACACGTTACGTGAAGAGTTAGGCGCACAATATGGTGTGGCTCCTGAGGTAAAGACTGCAGGCAGCAACAAGCAATTGAAAATCACTACCAACTATTTGGCAGAAGACGTTACCGTTGCTGCAGATAGCGTAACACTCGTGAAATTGAATGCAGGCTTGTTAAAAGTTGCAGGTTCTGCCGGAAATTACGAGATCATGAGCTCGGTAAAGGTTGGTCCTTCTATTGCGAATGAAGTTATTGCTAAGTCCATCGTAGTTGTTATCATTTCTTGTGCAGTAATGTTCTTGTACATATTATTCCGATTCCGTCGCTGGCAGTTCGGTTTAGGTGCGGTTGCGGCATTGGTGCACGACGTATTGGTGGTACTCTCCTTCTATGCGATATTCGATGGCATCCTGCCTTTTCCTCTAGAAATTGACCAGCATTTCATTGCGGCAATTCTTACCGTAATGGGATACTCTATGACAGATACAGTCGTAGTATTCGACCGTATTCGTGAGTTCCTTTCTGAGAAAGGCGCGCAGGTGGCAGGCGTTCAGAAACGTTCTACCATTAACTACGCATTGAACTCTACTCTTTCCCGTACCATCAACACTTCTATGATTACGTTCTTCGTATTACTAGCGATCTTCATCTTCGGTGGTGAAACTATTCGTGGTTTCTCTTTCGCCTTGTTGATCGGTATCGTAATCGGAACATATTCTTCATTGTGTATTGCAACTCCGGTTGTAATGGATTTCGACAAGAAAGACACAATCGAGTAATTGAAATTCACTTCACGAAAAGTCCGCGCTATTAACGCGGACTTTTTTATTTAACGCCCCGCGCAACGCTGCATTTATCAGTAACTTTGCAACATGCAATTCAATAACATCATCTTGTTCCTGAATTTAGGCTCCGGAGAAATTTTTCTGGTGGTGATGTTTATTCTCATCTTTTTCGGATCTAAAAAGTTGCCGGAATTGGCTCGCGGATTAGGTCGCGGAATGCGTGAAATGAAAAATGCAGCTGCTGAGATTCAGCGCGAGATTGAAATCGGAGCTGCAGAAGTGCAGCGTGATGCTAACATCAAAGACGTATTAGACGAAACCGAAAAGGCAGCAAATGTGCTGGAGTCGGGTGTTAATGATGCGTTGAACACGGAAGTCGCAGGAACTACAGATGTTCCTGACCATATGAGTGCACAAGAAGAAACAACGCCCCAAAACGAACTTCCGGAACTAGAAACCGACAATCCGTTGGTGCCGCCACAAAGTATAATTCGAAAATAAGAGCCGTTGAGGCTCTTTTTTTTGACTTGAACGATTTAAAAGTTGATTATTTTGAGAAACACCCTCTAAAAATAGGGGCTGTTCATAAAATATTCATAGTTTTTTCGGGGGCACCCCTCAAAATTTTGATAGTTTTGCCCCGAAAACCAAAAAAAACACACAATATGTCCCGTATTCGCTTCTCTGCCGTGGAAGAATCCATGAATCGTACACCACTTGTCATTGAAACCCCGAAAGGTGGCGTTACCGTTTACTTTGGCGAAAATGTATTTGGCCTTGATGCTATGCGTCAGTTTCTTTCGGAAGAAGCATTTGAACGCGTAGAAGCGGCAAGCGTTACAGGCGCACGTCTGGATCGTAAAATGGCCGATCAGATTGCAGCAGGGATGAAAGCCTGGGCAATTTCGAAAGGGGCAAATCACTACACTCACTGGTTTCAACCATTAACAGGTTCTACAGCAGAAAAGCACGATGCGTTTTTCGAACCAATTACGGGAGGTCGTGCTATAGAACGTTTTGGCGGCAATCAATTGGTCCAGCAGGAACCGGATGCATCGAGCTTTCCTAATGGCGGTATTCGTAATACATTCGAAGCACGTGGTTATACGGCTTGGGATCCATCTTCTCCGGCATTCATTATTGGTGATACGTTGTGTATTCCTACCATCTTCGTTTCTTACACGGGTGAAGCATTGGACTTCAAAACACCATTGATGCGTGCCTTGTCTGCATTGGATCAGGCTGCTGTTGAAGTGTGTCAATATTTCGATAAAAATGTGACGAAAGTTTCCGCAACATTAGGTTGGGAACAAGAATATTTTTTGGTAGACGAAGCTTTGCATAATGCACGTCCTGATTTGGCAATCAGCGGCAGAACGTTGTTTGGCGCGGCTCCTGCGAAAGGTCAGCAACTAGAAGATCATTACTTCGGATCAATTCCTGATCGTGTAACTTCTTTCATGCGTGATCTTGAAATTGAAGCACACAAACTTGGAATTCCGATTAAAACACGTCACAACGAGGTCGCTCCGAATCAGTTTGAGTGCGCTCCGGTTTATGAAGAAATTAATATTGCTGTTGACCACAATCAGTTGCTAGTAGATTTAATGCACCGCATCGGTCGTCGTCACAATTTCCGTGTATTGTTGCACGAAAAACCATTTGCAGGAGTTAACGGATCCGGTAAGCACAACAACTGGTCGTTGGCAACAAACACCGGAAAAAATTTATTGAGTCCCGGAAAAACACCAAAAACCAACATGCAGTTTTTGACGTTTTTCATTAACACAATTAAAGCATTTCATGATAACGCTGATTTGTTGCGCGCTACTATTGCTTCTGCCGGAAACGATCATCGTTTAGGTGCGAACGAAGCTCCTCCTGCAATCATGTCTGTATTCTTGGGTACACAACTGTCTGCTGTTCTTGATGAGTTGGAAGAGAAAGTGAAAGCAGGAAAGATGACCACCGAAGAGAAGACTGCATTGAAATTGAACATCGGTAAAATTCCGGACATCTTGTTGGATAATACCGATCGTAACCGCACTTCTCCGTTTGCGTTCACAGGAAATAAATTTGAATTCCGTGCTGTAGGTTCATCTGCAAATTGCGCCGGACCTATGACTGTTCTGAATACCATCATGGCTGATCAGTTGAAGAAGTTTAAAGCTGAGGTGGACAAACAGATTGATAAAGGAATGGATAAGGACGAAGCGATTTTGAAAGTGTTACGCGAATACATCGTGGCTTCCAAGCGCATTCGTTTTGAAGGAAACGGTTATGGTGAAGAATGGGTGAAAGAAGCGAAGAAGCGCGGATTGAATAATTTCAAAACTACTCCGGAAGCTTTGGAAGCTTGGATGCGTAAAGATTTCATTCAGTTGTTCGAACGCAACGGTGTACTCTCTGAGCGCGAGCAACATGCACGTTATGAAATCTATCTGGAAACATACGTGAAGAAAATTCAGATTGAAGGACGCGTGTTGGGTGACTTAGCGGTGAATCATATTATTCCAACTGCATTGCAATATCAAAACATGCTCATCAACAATGTGCGTGGTTTGAAAGAAGTTTTAGGTGCAAGTGAATTTAAAAAAGCAGGTGCAATTCAGTTGGAAATGATCAGCGAGATTTCTGAACGTATAGCAAACATCAAGAATGGTGTTGATACAATGACAGAAGAACGCAAGAAAGCAAACAATATTGACGATTGGCAGAAGAAGGCTTACGCCTATTGCAATAAGGTGAGACCTTACTTCGATCAGATTCGCGACAATATCGATAAACTCGAAATGATTGTTGCAGACGAAGCGTGGCCGTTCCCGAAATATCGCGAACTGTTGTTCACTAAGTAATCAAGTTAAAGAGCGGAATTTTTTCTGCTCTTTTTGTATCCTTTCAGTTGAGCTGTGTTATATCATTAGAAACATTGCTCAGGCCTGCTGCGGTGTTCGACGGCAACTAAAAATCGAACACATGAAACCAACAATTATTATTCTTGGACTTTTGCTGCCATTGTTTATCGCGGCGTATCCTCCCACTGCTCACGAAGCAGATCAGCTCTATCGTTTAAACCGTTATCGCGAAGCCATTTCGTTGTATCAAAAATCTTTGCCCAAAGCAAAAGACTCTGCCGACAAAGCGCAGATTTACTTCAACATCGGCGAATGCTATCGTAAACTGAATGACCCCGTGCGTGCGGCTTCTGCTTTTGAATTGGCACAACGTCGCGGAATGAAAAACGAACAACTGTTTACACGCTTGGGCGATGCCCATTTGCAAATTGGTGATTACGGCGAAGCACTAATGTGGTATCAAGCCGCACGTAAGTATGGAGTAAATACGGTTGCGGTTGACTCATCAATTGCTAAATGTCAACGTGCGAGGAAATGGCAACAATCTAACAGCAGATGGAAAGCGGTTAATGTGAAATACATTAACAGCAAAGACGATGATTATTGTCCGACCTGGAATACGAAAAAGTTAACAGGACTTACGTTTACTTCCAAACGCGGGGCATCGAAAAAAAGCAATGTTGATCGTAATACGGGCAGACCTTTTTCAGACCAATATTCGGCAACTGTAAATTCTTCCGGCAAGTGGACAGCGCCTGCAGCAGAAAAGGGCGGAGTGAACTTATCTAAAGCGAATGACGGTTCCGCTCATTACAATGCACAACGCAACCGAATATATTTTACGCGCTGCGAATCGAATAAACGTAAAATTGAAAAGTGTAAAATTTACTACTCGGACAGACGAGGCAATTCCTGGTCGGATCCGATTATGATTGATTTTCAATTGCCCGTTGAAATGCTGGACAGTTTTAATTTTCGTCATCCTGCTATAAGCGCTAACGAAGAGGTCTTGGTGTTTTCTTCGGATATGAAAGGAACAAGCGGAGGCGTGTATTCCGACTTGTGGATCAGTTACCGCGATGTAAAAACAAAAACATGGTTAACGCCAACACGCTTGCCGAATCATATTAACACCGCACGACGAGAAGGATTTCCATATTTGCACGCTGACGGCACATTATATTTTGCCAGCGACGGACATGTTGGTATCGGTGGACTTGATGTTTTTATGGCCCCAAAAATTAACGGACAGTGGAGTTGGGGTGAGCCGGTGAATTTGCAGTCGCCGATTAATTCAAATGCGGATGATTTCGGGTTAATTCTCGATACTAAAAAACAATTGGGTTATGTTTCCTCCAATCGCAAAGGCGGTAAAGGTGGCGATGACATCTGGCAAGTGTATTATGTGCCGTGTAAAGCAGTGGCAAAAGGTCGTGTATTGGATAGCATTACCGGTGGTGGAATTGCGAATGCGAAAATTCAATTGACCGATCGTAACGGAAAAATACTAACCGCGCTTACTAATGCATCCGGAAGTTTTAATTTGGAAATGGAAGAAGGCATGAGTTATCAATTGCATTTGTTCACCGAACAAGCACGAGGTGCACAAGGCGAATCTTACTTTGCCCCGGAACGATCATTGATACGCAACATAACTCCTACTAATGAATGCACAGATGTTGACGTAACGTGTAAATTGAAAGTCATACCACCAACCGAAATCAAATTTCCTGCAGTGTTCTTTCCATTAAACAGTGCCGAATTAACGAAAGCATTAAAAGATTCTTTGGATTATTTATACCGTCTGCTCACTGCGAATCCTAATTTGGTGATTGAGCTGGCTGCGCATACTGACAGTCGTGCGGAAGATGCTTACAATTTGGAGCTTTCTAATCGAAGAGCAAGAGCGTGTGTAGATTATTTGGTGAAAGAACGAGGAATTGATTCGGCACGATTAGTGGCAAAAGGATATGGCGAAACGCGTCCGTTGAAATGGAATAATGGACAAATTTTAACCGAAAAATACATCGCCTCACGTCCCAAGCAGGAACAGGAACAACTGCACGCCATGAACCGCAGAACCGTTTTTCGGGTCATCCGAACCGATTATGGAGTAAAACCCGGCTCGGAACCGGTGCAAACCATCAATGTAGTAAAAAGCGTTTACGATGAGTCCGGATTGCAAATTCCTGCTAATTCAGAGGATTGATAATCAGCAAAATAGACCAATCGTCACGTGTCGGAGGAGTGGAATTCGTTTCTTTTCTCTTCCGGCACGTTATATCGTAAAAATTAACTTTTTCATCGTAGGGTTTCGCTTTTTCATGGATTTGTATATCTTAGCAGCCTACACAAAAAAGAAACACTAAACTTTTTGCACCGTATGAAACTGATGAAGGTACTTTCTGCTGTCGTAGTGTTGATGCTCGCGTTTACAATTAATGCAAACGCTCAAAAGAATTATATCCGTGATGCGGATAAGGCTTTTGACTCGCAGCAATACTTCAATGCAAGCGATCTTTACAAAAAGGGCATGTCCAAAATCAAAAACAAACAGGAGAAAGCCCGTATTACATTCCAAATTGCGGAATGTTATCGTAAGATGAATGATTGGAAAAACGCTGAAGCTTGGTATGCCAAGGCTATCAAGGCAAAGCACGTGGACGACAAGATGTACTTGTGGTTCGCAGAGGCGAAGAAAATCAATGAGAAATACGATGAAGCCATTACGGCTTTTAAAGATTATCAAACACGAGTTCCTTCAGATCCACGCGGTGAAAACGGTGTGAAGTCTTCTGAGCTGGCACAGAAATGGAAAGATTCGCCTTCTCGTTGGGTAATCGAGAACATGGCTCAGATCAACTCGAAAGATTATGACTTCTCCCCAACTTACGGAGACAAGAAGCACACTTCATTGATCTTCACTTCTAAGCGTGAAGGCCAAACCGGAAGTAAAGTAGACCCTGTTTCAGGCACCATGTATTCTGACTTGTTCGAAACAAAAGTGGACAAAAACGGCAAATGGTCAACCCCATCAACAATTCAGGGAGGTGTTAACTCTGGAACTTCTAATGAAGGTGCAAGTTGTGTTAATAAAAAAGGCGACAAAATCTATTTTACTCGCTGCGACCAGGCTAAAAAGAAATTCGTAACCTGTAAAATATACGTTTCTGTTAAGAAAGGCAACTCTTGGGGCGATCCTGAAGTAGTTGATTTCGGATTGGAAGCTGCTATATTGGATAGCTTCAACTTCCGTCACCCAACCGTGAGCGCTGATGAAACGGTAATGGTGTTCTCTTCAGACATGACCGGCTCTATGGGTGGTGAAAAGTCTGATTTGTGGATGTCGACGTACGATAAAAAGTCGAAAAAATGGGGCAAACCGGTGAACTTAGGTTCTCAAATCAATACTGTTGGTCGTGAAGGTTTCCCTTACTTACACGAAGATGGTAACTTGTATTATTCTTCTGATGGACTGTTGGGCATGGGTGGTTTGGATATTTTCAAGGCTACTCGTACCTCTGACAAAGAGTGGAAGTGGTCTGCTCCTGAAAATATGAAGTATCCTATGAACTCTGCTAAAGACGATTTCGGTGTAGTGTTCGATGGTAAAAAAGATCGTGGTTACTTGACTTCTAACCGTGAAGGAACAAAAGGAATGGACGATATCTGGTCGTTCAACTTACCTCCATTGGTATTCAAATTGGATGGTCGTGTAACCGACTGCATATACGGACCATCGGTTTCTGTTGAAGGCGCTACTGTTCGTATGGTTGGTTCTGACGGCTCTGCGTTAGAAGTTCCAACAGATAAGGACGGAAAGTATCACTTCGACTTGCTGCCTGAAGTTTCTTACGTATTGACAGTATATTCTGATAAAGCGAAGAGCCCCAAGGCTGAAGGTTATTTGAACTTGCCTGATAAGGACAAAGGTAAATTGACTACTGTAGGAGAAATGACTTCCAAGAACTATACATTGGATTTCTGTCTGGTTCCTGCTGAAACGGAGATTCGCTTCCCCGCAGTTCTTTATGATCTTGGATTAGCAACATTGCGCCCGGAATCTAAAGATTCCTTGAACTTCTTGTATCAGACGTTAATGGACAACCCGACTATCGTTATTGAGATTGGGTCTCACACGGACTCCCGCGGTTCTAATGCTTCTAACCAGAAACTTTCTGAAGCACGTGCGAAGTCTTGCGTAGATTACTTAGTAATTGAAAAGAAAATTCCTGCTGAGCGTCTAAAGTTTAAAGGTTACGGAGAAGAGCGTCCGTTGCGTATGTTGGATGGTTCTATCTTAACTGAGAAATATATCATGGCGAAGAAGACGAAGCAAGAGCAAGAAGCCTTGCACCAGTTGAATCGTCGTACTGCGTTCCGCGTTGTATCTTGGGATTATGTTGATCCAAACGCTCCTAAAGATCAGAACCAGCGTAAGATTATCAAGCCAAAGGTTTTAGGTGGTGCATTCGATGATTTCGGTGACACAACAGGTACAGACGTTGAGCAACCTCCAATGGGTGGTAGCGGCGGAACTCCTGCTCCACAAGCTGCTCCTGCAGGTGGTGGTTCAGCTCCTGCTCCGGCAGGTGACAAGCCTAAAGCAGCAGGTACTCCGGCACCAAATCAGCCGAAGCCAAAGTATTAATAGCTTTTATTCTCGTAAATTTGAATCCCGCAAAACTGCGGGATTCTTTTTTTATCATGAGCGACATAAAATACAACTTACGCGGAGTGTCCGCTTCCAAAGA
This sequence comes from Bacteroidia bacterium, assembly GCA_044344795.1. GTDB lineage: Bacteria > Bacteroidota > Bacteroidia > Palsa-965 > Palsa-965. Next base: position 19,514 of record JBIJCF010000009.1, read on the forward strand.
AGATGTGCATAACGCCATTAGCAAGCTCGATAAAGGCTTGTTCCCAAAAGCGTTTTGTAAGATTGTTCCCGACTTCCTCACCAACGATCCGGAATATTGCCTAATCATGCATGCAGACGGCGCCGGTACAAAGTCATCATTGGCGTACATGTATTGGAAAGAAACGGGCGACTTGTCGGTTTGGAAAGGCATTGCGCAAGATGCTATAGTGATGAATACAGATGATTTGTTGTGCGTGGGCGCGACAGATAATATCATGTTGTCGTCCACCATCGGCAGAAATAAAAATTTAATTCCCGGTGAAGTAATTAGTGCGGTTATTGCAGGCACTGAAGAAGTGTTGGCCGAATTGCGTGAGCTGGGAGTTGGTATTTACAGCACGGGCGGAGAAACAGCAGATGTTGGTGATTTAGTGCGCACGATGATTGTGGACTCAACCGTGGTGTGTCGCATGAAGCGCAGCGATGTGATCAGCAATGATCGTATTCAGGCGGGAAATGTAATTGTGGGGCTGGCTTCGTTTGGTCGGGCCACTTACGAAAAGGAATACAACGGCGGCATGGGCAGCAACGGCTTAACCAGTGCGCGTCATGATGTTTTTGGAAAATACCTGGCAGCAAAATATCCGGAGAGTTATGATGCGCTGGTGCCGGAAGAATTAATTTACAGCGGCTCTAAAAAGCTTACCGATGAAATTGAAGTAGCGCCCGGACAGAAAATAACTGCTGGGAAATTGGTATTGTCGCCAACACGCACTTACGCGCCTATCATCGCAGAAATTCTGAAAACCATGCGCAGCACAATATACGGCATGGTACATTGCAGTGGTGGCGCACAAACCAAAGTGTTACACTTTGTGGACGGTGTGCACATCATTAAAGATAATTTGTTTGCTACGCCGCCTTTGTTTCGTTTGATTCAGGAAGAAAGTAAAACAGATTGGAAAGAAATGTACAAGGTGTTTAATATGGGGCACCGTATGGAAATATATACCGACGAACAAAGTGCAGCAGAAATCATTGCTATATCAAATAAATTTGGCGTAGCGGCACAAATCATCGGGCGAGTGGAACAAGCAGATAAAGCACGTGTGACCATTCGTTCCGAACATGGAGTATTTGAATATTAAGTAACAAAACATGTTAGATAAATTAGCGGCGCTGGAAAAGCGTTACAGAGATATTGAGTTTCAATTGGCCGATCCGTCTGTGATTGCCGATATGAAAAAGTTCAAGCAATTGAACATGGATTACCGCCAGCTGGAGCCGGTGGTGCAAGCGTTTCACGAATACAAACGCGTGATCGATAATATCGCTTCTGCGAAAAACGTATTGAATATCGAAAAGGATCCTGACTTCACGGATATGGCGAAAGCTGAATTGGAAGAGCTGGAACCTAAAAAAGATGAACTGGAAGAGAAGATTCGTTACTTGCTCATTCCAAAAGATCCGGAAGATGCACGCAATGCTATTCTTGAAATTCGTGCCGGAACAGGTGGGGATGAAGCTTCCATTTTCGCGGGCGATTTGTTCCGTATGTATGCGCGCTACTGTGAAACTATTGGACTGAAAGTAGAGGTGGTGGACGAGAGTGAAGGAACAGCAGGCGGTTACAAGGAAATTATTGCAAATATCATTGGCGATAACGCTTACGGAATATTAAAATATGAATCGGGAGTGCACCGTGTACAACGTGTTCCGGAAACAGAAACACAAGGACGTGTTCATACTTCTGCTGCTACTGTAGTGGTGTTGCCGGAAGCGGATGAAGTTGATGTTGTGATCAATCCTGCTGACCTCGAATTGCAAACTGCGCGTTCCGGTGGTGCGGGTGGACAGAACGTTAACAAGGTGGAAACCAAAGTGATGTTGACGCACAAACCTACGGGCATTGTGGTAACGTGTCAGGTGGAACGTTCGCAGCACGGTAACCGTGAGCGGGCTATGCAAATGTTGCGTACGAAGTTGTACGAAATTGAATTCAACAAAAAGATGGAAGCAGAAACTTCACGACGTAAGTCTATGGTTTCTACCGGCGATCGTTCCGCGAAAATCCGCACGTATAATTATCCGCAGAGCCGTATTACCGATCACCGCATCGGCTTAACGCAATACAACTTGGACGCGTTTATGAACGGTGAAATTCAACCAATGATTGATGCCTTGCAAATGGCAGAAAATGCGGAGAAATTGAAAGAACAAGTAAGTCAATAAAACTATGAATCGCCAGCAACTGATCGCAGCTATTCAACGCAAGAAGTCGTTTCTGTGCGTAGGATTGGATACGGATATCAAAAAGATTCCGCAGCATTTGTTGGATCGGGAAGATCCTGTGGCAGCTTTTAATAAAGCAATCATAGAAGCAACTGCTGATTTGTGTGTGGCGTATAAACCCAATCTCGCGTTTTACGAATGCGAAGGTGCGAAAGGATGGGAAAGTCTGCGTGCAACGATGGTTGCTGTTCCCGGCGATTGTTTCACCATTGCGGATGCGAAACGCGGAGATATCGGTAATACTTCAGGAATGTATGCACGTGCATTTTTTGAAAATTATAATTTTCATAGCGTTACTGTTGCGCCTTATATGGGAAGCGATTCCGTAAAGCCGTTTTTACAATACGAAAATCGTTGGGTGATATTATTGGCACTAACCAGCAACGAAGGCGCTTTCGATTTTGAAACATTGAAATTAGAGGACGGAACGCCGCTGTATGAACAAGTGTTAAAGACTTCATCACAATGGGGAACGCCTGAGAACATGATGTATGTTATCGGTGCTACAAAAACTGAATACATCGCTGCTATCCGTAAAATTGTTCCGGATCATTTCTTCTTGGTGCCCGGCGTTGGAGCGCAGGGCGGAAGTTTGTCGGAAGTTGCGAAATGCGGCATGAACAAAGAATGTGGTTTACTCGTTAATGCATCACGATCTATCTTGTACGCATCTTCGGGTACAGATTTTGCAGACAAAGCACGGGAAGAAGCCCTGAAGATGCAACAGGAGATGGCGGCATTACTCGATCAGTATTTATAGTATAAAAAATAAACCCGCACATGACGGCGTTCTTGCGATCTAAAAAATTCTGGAAGCGTACCGTATTCATTGCGCTGGTGCTGCCGATGTTGCTATTCGTCACCGCAATTGCGATCGTTTATTTCAATCAACAAAAAATTGCGCAACATATTCTGGAAGAAGTCAATTCCGGAATTCGTGGTCGTGTAACGATGAGTTACAGTTCGGTGGCGCCGTTTGCCGACTTCCCTTACATCACAGTCGATTTGCACGATGTACGTCTATTTAAGGACAAGCAAACCAACGTAGAGCCGATTGCCGACATCGATCACGTATTTGTAGGATTTGACATTTGGTCGGTAACGGCCGGAACATTTGAATTAGGTGCTATAAAATTAAAAAATGGGAAACTTTTAATAATTCAGCATAAAGACGGTACTACAAACGTCGCGAACGTGTTCGAATCTTTAGAAGTAGATACGGCATCGACAACTGCGGGGACTAAAATCGATTTACGTTCCGTTAAGTTGGATTCCGTTGATGTTCACAAAATCAATGAAGCGACAGGCTTACAGGTAGATGCGCTGATTCACCAAGCGAAAGCAGGCGTGAGTATGTCCGATGATCATTTTGATGTGGAACTGGATGCGAAATCTACCGTGACGATTTTGATGGAAGATGATACCACGTTTTTGCATGATAAGCATGTGGATCTTATTACAGGAATTCGAATTGATCATAAAAAAGGCAAACTGGATTTCGATCATTCCATAGTAAAAATTGAAGGCGCGGAGATTGAAATGAAGGGCGGTGTCGATTTGTTAGATGATATCAATATGAATCTGACATTCGAAGGCAATAAGCCCAATTTTGAACTCTTCATGGCTTTTGCTCCGCCTGAATTGCAGCCTTTCCTCGCGCAATACGATAACCGTGGGAAAATTTATTTTAATTGTTCATTAAAAGGCAAAACCTTAAACGGTCAACAACCTGCTATAAATGCCAAGTTCGGGTGTGAGCAAGCGTATTTCGCCAATACGAACACCAATAAGAAACTCGATCAGATGCACTTCGCAGGTTCTTTCACCAACGGAGATAGTCTCAATTTGTCCACGATGGAATTTCGTCTGAACGATTTCTTCGCAAAGCCCGATGCCGGTGAATTTAGCGGAGATCTTGTGGTGAAAAATTTTGAAGCGCCGGATATTGATTTATCATTAAAATCAGATTTTGATTTGGAATTTCTTACCAAGTTCCTGAATGTGGAATCCTTGCAGAACTTGAAAGGTCGTGTGCTGTTGTCTATGAAGTTTCATGATCTTATTGACCCGAAACATCCTGAACGAAGTGTCGAGAAATTGAACGAGTCGTACGAAACGGAATTAACGGTAAGTAAACTCAGTTTCAAAAGTCCGGACTTTTACTTGCCCTTACAAAATCTTGATCTGAAAGCCCACATGGACGGGCATACGGCGCTGATCGATTATTGCAACGTACAAGTTGGTAATAGCGACGTTTCGCTTTCGGGAAGTGTCAGTGATTTGCCGGCGATCATTCATCACACTTCGGATCAGGTAGAATCCAAATTGCGCATCAGTTCGAAAAAGTTGGATCTGTTTCAGCTAACCTCTAATGATACGGTCAACAAAAAACCGTTTAAAGAAGTCATTCGCAACTTCAGTATGGGCTTACATTTCGTGAGTTCTGCGAAGGCATTTACGGAATCACCCAACTTACCGATTGGAGAATTTTTCATCGATAACCTATATGCCGACATGCAGAACTATCCACATCGCCTGCACGATTTTCATGCCGATGTGATTATTGATACGATCGACTTTAACGTAATTGACTTCACAGGCATCATTGATGAAAGCGATTTCCACTTTAACGGTAAATTGTCGCGTTACGACATGTGGTTCATGGAACATCCGAAGGGAGATACACGTTTGGAGTTTGATCTTACTTCGAAGTTGCTGCAATTGGATAATTTGTTTTCATACAACGGTGCCAATTACGTGCCGGAAGACTGGAGACACGAAGAGTTACGCGGTTTCAAATTTCACGGGCATGCCGATTTGCATTTTAATGAAGGTTTGCAGTCGACAGATCTTTATATGGATCGTGTGGATGCCTCGTTGAAAGTACATCCGTTAAAATTGGAACGCTTCAGCGGACGTTTTCATCTCGAACAGGAACAGCTTACGGTTACATCGTGTCAGGGAAAAGCGGGTAAATCGGATTGGAAGATGGACATGGATTATTTCTTGGGTAAAGATGAAAAGAAACGCAAGAAAAAAGATCGTCTCGTATTTCAATCGGGCGTGTTAGATTTTGATGAATTGTTTTCTTACGTGCACCCAAAAGCAGAAGCTCGTGAAGGCAGCGCGCACGACAGTGTATTTAATATTTACACCGTTCCTTTTCCGGATATGGATTATCAATTGTCGATAGGTCGCATGAATTATCACAAGTATTTACTCACCGGAGTGAATGCAAAATTGCACACGACGAAAAATCATTACTTGTATATCGACACGCTGAGTATGGGCATTGCCGGTGGGACGATGCACATGAATGGATATTTCGACGGCACTGATCCAAAGAAGATTTATTTTAATCCAATAATTAAAACAGATAAAGTGCAACTCGATCAGTTATTATTCAAGTTCGACAATTTCGGACAAGATTATATGCTCTCGAATAATTTGCACGGACAACTCACATCCACCATTACGGGTAAAATCCGCACACATGCCGATCTGGTTCCAATACTTGAAGAATCTGACATCAGCATAGGTGCAACGGTGTATAACGGACGTTTGGAAAACTATGCTCCGTTCGAAGCATTAGCGCCGTATTTCCCGGATAAGAATTTAAAGCAGGTACGTTTTGATACTTTATCGAATACGTTCCAAGTGAAGAACGGCAAGCTCATTATTCCAAACATGACGATCAATTCCACACTCGGTTATTTGCAAATGGACGGAGAACAAGAAATGGTCGGACAAGGACTCATGAATTATCATTTCCGCATTCCGATGAGCATGGTGACGGAAGTCAGTAAGAATGCCATTTTCGGCAAGAAAGGACAGGATAGTGGTGGTGATGATGAAATTCAATACATGGAATACGATAAGAATGTGCGCTTCCTGCACATTCAAATGACCGGCACTTCGGATAATTTGCAAGTGAAGCCCGTGCGGCCGAGGAAAAAAAAGAAATGAGTTCCATATATCTTTTTGATTATTCGGCGTTATACCTAACATGAGAAAATTTCTTGCACTACTACTAGTTTATTCTTTAGGTCATTATTTGTTGGCTCAACAAATTGAGTTACGTTCCGGGAATCAAGGATTTATACGTTTTCGTCATGAGCGCAGCGGCGTGCTCACTCCCGATGCGAAAGACGGGAAGGTTTGGAATTTTACTCCGTTTGCGACTACGCGTACATCGCGAATGATGGTTACTGTTCCCGAATATTTACGTCCGACGCTGGCGATGGAAGACTGCGTGTGGTTTGATTTTGCACATAGTATTAACGGAGGTGTCGGCGAACGTTACGGTGGAGGAGCAATGGCCATTACGGGTGAACTTGCACAAGCGCCGAATACGAATCCGCAGTTCTTACCGGCATCCTTGCGGTTTTATATGGACACCGCATATACGAAAATGAGTTACGACCAAACAATATGGACGGACACCATTGCGCCGAACGTGTTGTTGCCGTACTTCCAACCTTTTTACTTCCGCAAATACGAAGTCACCAATAAGGAATATCGGGAGTTTGTTTATGCCGTTCGCGATTCCATTATGCGTGAACGTTTGGGCTATCGTACTGCTAACGGACGTATCGACTATGCTCGAAAAATTAATTATGATGACACGGCAGTGCGTAACAAGAGCAAAATGTTTCTGCCTCCGGGAGAACGCTTCTATGCGCGTCCGCAGGTGGATGAACGTCAACTCAATTACACCTACGTTAATGCTGCAACAGGACTTAAGGTTACGAGAAATATTTATCCGGATACTACCAGTTGGTTAACGGACTTTACCTTCTCGTATAACGAACCTATGAGTAATATGTACTTCTGGCATCCGGCGTACGACGATTATCCCGTGGTGGGTGTGAGTTATATGCAAGCACAAGCGTACTTGCATTGGAAAACCCGGCAACTCAATCGCGCCTGGAAAACCAAAGGACAATCCGGAACGTTGCGTTGTACATTGCCTTCGGAGCGACAGTGGGATTTAGTAAGCACGGTTACTAAAAAGGAAAAAGCGTGGCAGTTCTTTTCGGATAATTACCATGATTGGGCCGATGTGAGCTGGAATACCGATTTGGTCGTTTACCTCGATGACAAAAAGCAGGTAACCGTCTATGGTACTGCATACAAGAAGGGCCAAGACAAACCTGAAACGATGTATTATTCCGCGCAAACACACGATCCTATGCGTCGCTACTTGTTGCGTCATCAAACTACGCCCGGAAATTTTACCCACGACGGCGCGTTTCATACCTCCACCGTATCGTTTAACGAAAAGGCGGTAAGCATTGATGGTGTAACCATTCGCGGCAAGCACTACAAACGCAACGACGTGCCTGAGTTGATGCAACAACATCGCGATCCATACACCGGTATTTATTTTTTGGATGGTAATGTGAGTGAGTGGATGAGTGATGCCGAAAGCGGCTGGAAACGCACATTTACACAACATCAACAAGCACGCGCAACACCCGTGCAGCGTCAGCAGGAACTTGTGTGGGAATTTGAAAAATACTATTTCGAACAATTACCCGCCATAGGACAACTGGTGCGCGGCGCCAATTGGTTTGACGAACGTTACAGCAACATCGCAGGTCGCAATGCCGCAGGTGCCCAATGCAAAACCTTTTTACCCGAAGACGCGCAGCATTGCACGGTTGGGTTTAGGTATGTGGTGTGGGTGGAGTGAAACAGGGAAACTGCAAGAGATGTATTTCGCATTTCGCATTTCGCATTTCGCGAAATGCGAAAAATATGTGAGTGCCTTATTTCTATTGGTCAAACAACCATGAAGTTGAGTGCTTCTATTTCCTTAAGTCGGAATTCGGACATGACACAACTAAATGCCACTGCATCGTTGCCCCACTGATGTGCGTCATACGAATGGTGATTTAAAATAACTGCTAACGGTTTGCGGCTACAAGAAGTTTGCGATTTCGAAGCACAAAACTGTCTACCACCATTGTCTTTGATACGAAGCACAAAGCTTCAATTAACCACTGAACCGCCAATTTCTTCTCGGTGCTGTTATGCCTAGTATTTAAATTGATCTATCGTAAAGTTCCTTCCATCGAAGGTCAGTCTGTTGATCAACCCAATGTTTTGTTTTAAATCCTCCATTCCTTAAATTTTGATTAATAAATCGACCAAGTCCAGGAGTATATTGAATAGAATTGTTTGAGTTTATTTTTGCGTAAATACCATCAGACAATTTAAAAACGCCATTCAATCCCTTAAATGTGAAACCATCTATGTTACCTGCTGGTACTTGGCCATATTCCAAAACAGATAGGCCGCCGTTTTCACCGATTATGTGTACTGGGAAATTGCATTTGTTTCTAATCAGTCGGCCCCCCTTTACAACGTCTATTAATTGAAATGCACTACCAATAAGTATACCTATTCCTAGGAATAGTGCTGCAGGATTTTCGTCCCCGCGTTTTAAAACTATTGCAGACCCAACTGCTAGACCAGCTGTAAATCTTGTGTAAGGATCCAAACTTGATTCAGTCAACTTTAACATGGAATAAGATGTTCCAGCGGAAATTGCTGTTATTGTTTTGTTCTTCATTTCTTTCTTTTTATAAATTTAATGTACACATATTTTGCCAATTATAGTTTCTGACGATATGTCCTAATATTGGGCATATCGGTTGGCAGATTTGCGATGGGCGGGTCTTTTAAGCACAAATGTTGATGCGGAGAGCCGCACTTTCGCATACCACAAAACTGTCTGCGGAGCTCGAAACCCCGCCTATTGCAAATGTGCTGTTATGCCCAGTATTAAATTGATTTTCTGTATAATTCTTTCCAACGAAGATCGGTTTGCTGGTCAACCCATTGTTTTGACTTATAGCCACCATCTCTTAAATTCTGATTTATTAGCTTCCCAAATCCAATCGAATAATTGATACTACTGTCCTTCCCCAATTCAACGTATACACCATCAGACACTTTAAAAACACCATTTAAACCTTTGAAAGTTAATCCATCAATGGAAACACTTGGCGTTTGACCAGGCTCTAATATTGTCACGCCTTGATTCTCGTCTAAAATATAAAATCGAATATTTGAATCATTCCGCGTTATTTTTCCTCCTTTCTTTATGTCTAACAACTGAAGTAAAGATGCAATACCAAGCCCAAAACCAATATTTCTGGTCGTTTGGTTTTCCGACAGGGATAAACCTACTGTTGCAAGAAGTCCTAATGACGATCTTGTGAAAGGGTCAATCTTATTTTCAAGCGTTTTAAGCCCAGCATATGACACGGCACTGGAGGTAGTTATTGTTAATTGTTTCTTTTTCATTTTGTTTTATTAACTATGAATCAATATTTATTCCACTTTAATCTATCTGACATATTGTCATTTGGCTAAAAGCCGAAACTTAAAACTTAATTTATCTTTACTGTCTTTGAAATATTGGGCATAAGGTGTGTATATGCGAAACAAAACTTCCCTCTACACCGCATCCACTAATTTCCTTTCGTCCCTGCAATTTATTCCATTCTAATTTTAATTGAAATTAATCTCCTTCACTATTTACCGTTTCTTTTCAACATCGTCCTGCTTTAACTATAATTACAATACTTCAAATTGCTTATTAAAACTCTTACTACCGACTACAAACACCTACACCCGAATACAATCGGAGAAACGTAGCACGCAAAATACTTGCGATAATTATCGGAATCGCCGCATCTGCACTTCTCTTGACGTATTCGGAGTTGCGCTTACAGAAATGCAATTCATTGCAAACGTCGCCACCATTTCAACACTTCCAGAATGGCTAGCAATGCGCTTGCACCTATTATCGAAATGTACAGGTGCTGAAAACCGGGAAAAGAAAAGCTGAATACCTGACTTAATGCGGGAATGGCAATGGCAAGAAAAAGTATGGTTAATGCGATGAAGACGATAATTAAAACGGCGATGTTCTTCTCGCGGAGGACTGCTACAAAACTACGCGTGTCGGATAAAGACGAGAGTATTAGAAATACATTGCCGATGATTAGTGCAGAAAATGCAATGACACGAACTTCAGCATCGGAGTGCGATTCGTGAATGGAAATGAAATAAACGCTTATTATCATGCCGAGTAGCAAGAGTCCTTTCGTGAAACTGTAGAGGATTTTTTTCCAGCCGAAAAACCGTTCCTCGGCTTTACGCGGAGGACGTTGCATAATGCCGCGTTCTTCTTGCTCCGACTCAAACGCAATGGCGCAAACGGGATCGATGATGAGCTCCAGAAATACAATGTGTAGCGGCATGAGCAAGATGGGCAACCACGAAAAGAAGGCAGGCAATAACACCAACCCGATAATGGGAATATGAATGGCAATGATGTACGACATGGCTTTCTGCAAATTGTCGAAGATGCGCCGCCCTGAACGAACCGCATGCACAATAGAAGTGAAGTTGTCGTCGAGTAAAACTAAGGACGACGCTTCTCGTGCAACGTCGGTTCCTTTTTGTCCCATCGCCACGCCAATGTCAGCGGCTTTCAGCGCAGGTGCATCGTTAACGCCATCGCCTGTCATGGCTACAATTTCTCCGCTGGCTTTTAAGGCTTGAATGATGCGCAACTTTTGTTCCGGAACAATTCGCGCGAAGACGTTGGTGGTTTGCATGCGTTCCTGCAATACTGCCGGGGAAAGTGCTTGAAGTTCGGAACCTGTTAATACCCGATCGGGATGTTGTAAACCGATTTGTTGCGCGATACTTTGTGCCGTTGCGGGATAATCGCCGGTTATCATGATAACACGAATGCCCGCTTCGTAACATTCGCGAATTGCTTGAGGAACTTCGGGACGAATAGGATCTTCAAACGCGACGAGTCCGCTGAATGTAAATGCGAATTCCTGCTGATGATCGGGGAGTGATGCTGCCCCAACAGTGGCTTGTGCAGCGGCCAATACACGATAACCGGATGCTGCTAATGTTTGAACCACTTCCAATAACGAACGTTGCGTGTCGGATGTTAAGCGACACAAATTAAAAACAGCTTCAGGCGCTCCTTTGCAATGCGCTTCAGCGGTTTGACTTGCTGCAGGACGCAGTACTCGGGTCATGGCGGGTACATCTTTACTCAAGGGATATTCACGCAGCACTTGCTGTGCACCGGTCGCATTGGCGTGCTGTTCGAATTCTTGTGTAATGGCTTTCTCCATCGGATCGATGGAGTTAACGGCCGATGCTCCGTGTAGCACACGCAGCAACTCTTGAAGTGAGGCGCGTTGTGCATGGAATTCGTTCTTGTGAAAAATGGTTTGCCCGTTGTACAGCGCGGCAATTTCCATTTTGTTTTGTGTGATGGTGCCTGTTTTATCGCTGCACAAAACGGTCGCAGAGCCTAGTGTTTCAATTGCGGCAGGCTTACGCGTCAACACTTGATTTTTTGACAAGCGCCACGCACCCAAAGCCAGGAAGATGGTTAGCACCACCGGAAATTCTTCGGGCAACAGTGCCATTGCAGCGGCAAGTCCGTTGAGTATAGCGTTGAGAAATTCGCCTCGAGTGAGATAAAATGCCGTAATGACACCCAAACTGATGATGGCTCCGGCAATAAATAAGTTGCGCACTAACTTTTTAATTTCTTGTTGCAAGCGTGTCGTGCCGCGGTCAATGACTTGTAAGGATGCGCCGATTTTACCGAATTGTGTGCGAGCGCCCGTGTGTTCCATCCGTGCGACTCCTTTGCCTTGCACCACCAATGTTCCGCTAAACACCGGCGTTTCGTGCACTTCGTTTTTCAGCACAGGAACCGATTCGCCGGTAAGTATCGATTCATCTACCGTGAGGTGGTTGCTTTCGATGAGCACGCCATCCGCGGGAATGCGGTCGCCTTCATGAAGAATGACGATATCGCCCGGTACCACTTCACGTCCCGGAATACGTAATTCTGTGCCGTCACGAATAACGAGAGCACGCGGAGATGACAGTTGGCGCAAGGCTTCCAGCGACTGTTCTGTTTTACGGTGCTGATAGAAGGTGATGAAGATGATGATCAACACCCAACACAATAAAATAATTCCTTCCGAGTAATCGCCCAACAACACATACACCGCGCCGCAACTTAGCAGTAGAATAAACATGGGTTCTTTCACTACTTCGAGTGCGATGTGCCACACCGTTTTTGGTTGGGCAGACGGCAGTTCGTTGTATCCGTATTGTTTTAAGCGTTGAGCCGCTTCACCGGCCGAAAGTCCTGCGTTCATGAATGATAGTGTGTACTTACTACATGTAAAGAAAGTTGTTTTTGGCAAGTTAAAAGCTAAGCAAAATCATTTTTAGTACGAACCCGTTAAGATACCTTTGATACAAAATCAATTCTCATGAACGAAGCACACTTACACCTCTTATTTAATCACTTGCCAATTGTGGGTGGTATTATTGGTACATCAATTTTAATTGCCGGTTTTTTATTGAAAAACAATACCGTAGTAAAACAAACGGCTTTGGGTGTGTTGATTTTCTCCGGTTTAACTGCGGTTCCTGCATTTTTTACGGGAGAAGGTGCAGAGGAAGTGGTGGAAAACATCGGGGGTATTTCTCATGATGTGATTGAAGCCCACGAAGATCTCGGAAAGTTGTTTTTCATTTTTATGATGATTGGAGGCGTGTTGTCTGTAATTACGCTCGTGGCAAGTATACGTAAACACAAGATGACGAACATGTTGTTTGCAATCGTCCTATTGCTGTCGCTGGTAGCGTGTGTAATGGCGCAGCGGGCGGGAACAAGCGGTGGAGAGATTCGTCATACTGAAATTCGAAATGGTGCGTTGAATAACACCACTACGCCGGGGCAAGGAGAAGAGGAAGATGATTAATTGAGGGGAGATGATTTACGGCAAACGTTAAACTAAACTAATACAACCGACTACAAACAAATACACCCGAATACAATCGGAGAAACGTAGATCGCATTCGTAAGCGCGATTAGTTTCGCTGCATGAACGAAGATTGGGTGCAAACAATTTGGAAGTACGGCTGGTTTAATCACGATGAACTGCGCACCACTACAGGTATTCCGGTGCAAGTGATTCATCCCGGCGAACAAAACTTTTCCTCCGGCCCGGATTTTAGTCGTGCACAACTGGCACTGGGATTTCAACTGTGGGCGGGAACGGTGGAAATTCATGTGAAGTCGTCGGACTGGAACAAACACCATCACACGCACGATCCGGCTTACAAGAATGTGATACTGCATGTGGTGTGGGAACACGATGATGAAATTACCTTGCCTGATGGTCGTGTGTTGCCGGTGCTGGAATTGCAACACCGCGTGGATAGCGTGCTGCTGATGCAATGGGAACGATTGATGGCGTCGACAGGCGATTTTCATTGCCGCAATTCCTGGGAGTTGGTGCCGCATTACGTCTTTCGGAAAGTGTTGGAAGAACAAGGCCTGGGCAGACTTGTAGAAAAATCTGACGAGCTGGAACGCTATGTTGGAAAAGGTTTGGAAGCCTTGCAGGAATTATTTTGGCAACGCGTGTTTGCTGCAGCAGGATCAAAACACAACAAAGAGGTGTTTGCGCAACTAGCGGTGCAACTACCGATGATGGAGTTAGAGCGGTTATCATTGTACGAACGCCTCGTGTTGTTGTGGGGCGCGTCGGGATTGTTGCATACGCGCAAGCGGGAAGAAGATCTTGAGTATTGGTGCGCCACATTCGAACGACTGCGAAAACGATTCGGTGTTACTGTTCTCTCGCCCGTGTGTTGGCGCTTCATGCGCGTGCGACCTGCAAATTATCCCACAGTGCGCATCGAACAATTGGCTGTGATTTTAGGAAGCGCTACCGAATTATGGTTGTACGTAACGCGAGGGGCGTGGGAACAATTTGCGGAAACGATGAACACGTTGTTACGACAAAGTGCGTTGATTAAATCAGCACAGTCATCGGTAACATCTCTTGTGCGTTTGATTTTGATTAATGCCGTTGCGCCGATGATGTTGCTATTGGGACGTCAGCGTGAACAATCGAATTTGCAAGCTGCGTCGGTAGAGTTGTGGAATACTTTAAAAGCAGAAGAGCATCATTACACCACAACTTGGAAGGAACACGGCGTAACGTTGAAAAACGTAACTGAAAGTCAGGGTTGTATTCGTTTAGCGCGGGAATATTGCCGCCTCCGGTTTTGCGGGCATTGCGAAATCGGAAGAACGATTTTGGAATTGTCGAATTCGGGCATGGAGGAAACGGTGGATGCAGAGGAGCCGGGCAAATCGAGTTAGGTTTTAGTGGGCGATAATTTGGTTTCCGTCAATCGAAAATTATAATCGGTCGATTTCGTGCTAACTTATTGTTAACCTACTCGTACACTCTTGAAAAGCACCCCACTATGTCCAAAGTATCCATGGCCGGAATTGCCCAGCAACTCGGAGTGTCCCGAACGCTGGTTTCTCTTGTTCTCAACGGTAAAGGTGATCAGTTCGGTATCAGCAAAGCCACGCAACAAGCAGTAATTGATTTAGCCCAAAAGCTCGACTATCAGCCCAATTCTTTGGCGCGCACACTGCGCACGGGGAAATCGACGATACTCGGTTTAATCGTTTCGGACATTGCCAATCCGTTTTATTCCCGCATGGCGCGTACTATCGAAGATATTGCTTGGAAAGAAGGGTACAAGCTGATGGTGTGTTCTGCGGACGAAGATCCGGTGAAGGAAGTGCAACTGTTTCAGATGTTGCGTCAGAGTTTAAATGCTGAAGGTATCATTGTAAGTTCGGGATTGACCGACGCACAACCTTACCAGACGAGTATGGATAAGGATTTTCCGCTGGTATTTATTGATCGTATGTTGTCTGGCGTTGAAGGACGAAGTGTGATCCTTGATAATTATCGTGGCGCAGAACGTGCAACAGAATATTTGATTGAATCGGGGAAAAAGCGTGTGGCCTTAATTACGCTTGGTCCTTCGCATTTGAGTTCCATCAATGATCGCAGAAAAGGGTATGAAGCGGCATTGCTCAAAAAAGGTTTTCAGGTTAATCCGGATTTGATTGTGGAAGCTTCATTCGACAACCTCGAAAAAGATACGGTTGCAGCAGTAACCAAATTGATGAAGAGCGAATATAAGCCCGATGCTATTTTCGCTGCTAATAATCGCGTTGGATTAGTGGTGATTGAAACGTTGACCGCATTAGGTAAGAAGATTCCGAAGGACGTTGCGCTTATTTGTTTTGACGATATCGAAGCCTTCCGCGTGTGTTCTCCACCTGTTACTGCAGTGGAACAACCGGTAGAAGATTTGAGTCGCCACGCTATTGAGAAACTATTGACGATTATCAACAAGACGGAGACGGGAAGTAATAGCGATGCGGGAACATTATCGCCGCGATTGATCGTCCGGCAGTCGGTGTAAGTACTTTTGTATTTGCATTAACATAATTGTAACGCAGTTGTGCTTTGTCACAATGTTCTAATGATGTATATTTGACCAATGGCACGTATTACCGGAAATAAATTCATGGACTCCATCGCTACCCGGTTCGAAGATCAGGCCTTTGGTGTTTGCGAATGGTGGGGTAAGAAATTAGGCATTGGTACAACACGAATTCGCATGTATTTCGTGTACTTGTCATTCTTCACTTTTGGTTCTCCGGTGATTATGTATTTCGTCATGGCGTTTATTCTAGAGCACAAGGAATACTTCAAGCTCAAACGAAATCGTAAAGACCGTATCTGGGATCTTTAATTTTTATCTTCATCATTCCACATCCAGCCGGTTCGCAATTGAATCGTAACTCCGCTGTACATGAAGTCCGGATCCCAATGGAGTAATCCTCGTATGCTAATTCCATTCCCGCGATAATAAACTCCTGTTTCTATAGCACCTTCAATGCCGTAAGAATAATTGTGCAACGCGAGATGATCTACGCGCGATTCAGTCGCACCAACAGCGATAGACGGCATTACATAATAATGGCGTTGGTTGAATTGATAACCGTAATAAACACCATCAAACACATAACGATTAGCGCGCACAAAAATTTGCAAATCGCTGAAGACGGCATGACGAAAACCGAGCGTGTGACTATTAAACATTCCCTGAAATCCTAATCCTGTTCCGAACGGAAATTTTGTTCCCGGCGCGCTGTTGTCTCCCAATTCTACATGTGCTGTAAATCCCCGCGAATAGTAGCTCGGTGGAAGTTTCGCATACAAGAAGTGCGATGAAAGTAAAAAAGTCACTAGCAACAAACGCAGATACATGCTAACGAAAGTAAAGCGTATTTCATTTGCGCGATATGATGAGCGTCATGTAACGTAAATTATAGGGTGTCGATCTCAGCGACGTCACACACCACATTTCAATTACTCCGCCTTAATTCGTAACATTGAAAACGAAATCTACTCATGAAAAAAATACTCATCACCGGTTCTAACGGCCTGCTCGGACAAAAACTAATCGCCACATTAGTGCAACGTAACGCCATTTCTCCAACATGGCTAATACATGCAACATCCAAAGGCGATAATCGCTACACACAAACAGCAGGATACTCCTATCACGCGCTTGATATTACGAACGAAGCAGAAGTGCTGAACATTATCGCTCGCATACAGCCCGATGTCATCGTCAACACCGCGGCAATGACCAACGTGGATCAGTGTGAGAGCGAACGCGACGGTGCTTTGCAACTCAATGTGAAAGCGGTTGAATATTTAATAAGCGCGATTAATAAATTGCCTGAAAGTGAACAACGAAAATTGATACATCTTTCTACCGATTTTGTTTTCGACGGAGAAAACGGTCCGTACCGTGAAGAAGATGTTCCGAATCCGTTGAGTTATTATGCGGAAACAAAACTTCAGGCAGAAGAACTCGTGAAGCAATGCGCGTTCTCATGGGCGATTGTGCGCACTATTATCGTTTATGGTATTGCTGATGCCATGAGTAGATCCAATATTGTCCTTTGGGCAAAAGATGCTTTATCAAAAGGACAGACGATGAATATCGTCGATGATCAATTCCGTTCACCAACATTGGCGGAAGACTTGGCAGAAGGTTGTGTGCTCATTGCAGAAAAGAAAGCAACGGGTATTTATCACATCTCCGGAAAAGATTTTATGAGTGTGCTGGAACTGGTGCAGCGAGTGGCGCGTTTCTGGAAGCTGGACGAATCATTGATTACACCGTCAAAATCAGCCACCATCAAACAACCTGCTAAACGTCCGCCGCGCACCGGTTTTATACTTGATAAAGCTATCCGTGATTTGAACTATCAACCGCATTCCTTCGAAGAAGGTTTGGCAGTGCTGGATGCGCAATTGAAAAGTCGAAATTTGTAAACATCTACAACGATTAACTGTTGTTACTGCATGAATAATTCGTCCTCTGCCGATTTCGAAAATCCGATTGATCCCGACAAAGTAGCTGAACATCCGGGATTGTTGCCGTATGCGCATCATGTGGGAAGTGCTATTATCAAGCCTATTGATAAGGGACGCACGAAAGGATTGGCGATGTCGGCGATGTACGAACAAACCAATCGACAGCTGGATCAAATTCGTAAGCAAGTAGAATTGTTGATGCAGCAAGCAAAAGGCATTCACGATCGTGTCGAATTATCTGAGCGCATGTATCAGGCGGATATGAATTTCAAACCGCTGATTGGGCATACGTATCATTTGTACAATACTAAATCAGGCAAGGATGTTTTGTCGATGGTAGCTCCGGACGAATGGGGAAATTCCTGCCCGTATGAATTTGTGTGTACGATGACGTTATTGTCGGATCATACATGGGAAATTGTGAAGAGCGCGGATTAAGCAACTACAAATTCTTCAACGCTTCTTTTTTCGATAACGCGGATAAATCATGCGTTTGTATAAAGTTTTTCACGAAGTGAGCATCCGTTCTGACATATTGACGCAGCACCCAGCCGATAGCTTTACGAATAAAAAAATCAGGATGGTATTGCAAGCGCACAATCAGCGACTCTAATAACTGCACGTTCGTTTGATGCTTGTAATTCAATTGAAACAGCAACGCACTGCGCATCAGCCACATATTTCCCGATTGCATCCACGACTCAACACGCAACGGAATTTCTTCCGGAAACTTCTGAAAGTAAACTCCTGCACCGCGGGAAGCCACCAAATCTACCGTGTCCCACCAGGAACGTTCACTAATCATGAGTTCCAGCATCGCGATGTCTTTACGCTGTAATTTTTTCGAGAGTTGTATCATCGTGTCCATTCCTACGTATTGCATTTCACGCATGGGATGTTGCCAGCACAATTCAATAAACTCGGGTAAATCCTCAATGTTTAATCGATCGGCACCATTCCAATAGTCACGCACTAGTGCTTTACGCTCGGGTGCGGTGAGTCCGAAAAATTCAAATTGATTACGCATATATGCTTTCGCACCTTCCGCTCGTTTGGTGTCAGCGTTCGATTCAAAAATGTGCACAATGGCTTTATAATGTTTTTGCGCAGCACTCATCGCTCATCCGTTCAACAACATTTCTTGTCCAATGTAAACTAGGGCACCGGATAAAAAACCGAGTAATGCCGGGAATGAAATTTTTCGCAAATACCAAATAAAACTGATCTTCTCAATGCCCATAATGGCAACACCTGCAGCAGATCCGATAATTAATACACTTCCACCTGTGCCCGCACAATATGCCATAATTTCCCACAGATGATGATCCGTAGGATATTCGGTCAATGAGTACATACCTTGAGCTGCTGCTACCAACGGAACGTTATCAATTACTGCAGAAGCCAGTCCGATAACAATCGCAATCAAATCAATGTTGCCAATCATGTTATTCATTTCTTCCGCTAAATGATGCAACACTCCTGTTCCTTCCAAAGCGCCAATCGCTAGAAGAATTCCGAGGAAAAATAAAATGCTTGGGGTATCCACACGCTGCAAAGCACCGGCAACAGAGAGTTCTGTTTTATGCTCGTCGTTCTTTTGTTTATGGATGATTTCAGTAACGATCCACAACAATCCAACACCAAGTAAAATGCCCATAAATGGAGGCAAATGCGTCAACGATTTAAAAATGGGTACGAAGATGAGAACGCCTGTTCCGAAAATGAAAACTGTATTACGTTCCGCTTCAGAGGTTTTTACTTTGTTGCGTCCACCTCCATTTTCCAACGAAGTACGCTGTACGGTGCCTTTCAGTTTTACCCACATCCACAACACCGGCACCAGCAAACAAACCAGCGACGGCAAAAATAAACTGGTAATAATATTACCCGCCGTAATTTGATTTCCTACCCACAGCATGGTTGTAGTAACATCACCAATAGGAGAAAAAACTCCGCCGGCATTAGCCGCAATTACTACCGCGCCACCAAAAAACATACGATCGTTTTTGTCTTCCGTCAGTTTTCTGATCAACGTGATCATTACGATAGCGGTAGTGAGGTTGTCGAGCACAGCAGAAAGCACAAATGAGATCACACTGATTATAATGATCAATTTACGTTTGTTCGTGGTCGTAATTCTTCCCGTAATCACTTCAAACCCGTCGTGTGCGTCAATAAGTTCAACAGTGGTCATTGCCCCTAATAGGAAAAATAAAATTCCGGCAAGGCCGCCCAACTGTTCACCCAAAAACGAATTCACGAATTCAGGATCGCCGGTTAATATCCACGCCGTCCAGCACAAAACACCCGTAACCAAAGCCGAAGCCGTCTTGTTTAACTTCAACGGATGTTCGAAAATGATGGCCAGATAACCCAGTATAAACAGTATTGTAACCATGCTGCAAAAATACATTACACGTTTGGGATTCTTGGCTATATTTGGGATTCGTTATCAGAAACTAAACATACCATATGTCTATTTGGAGAGTTAAACCTGTATCTGCTTTTGAAGCAGACATGAAGAAAAGTGACCTCAAGCGCGTATTGACTAAATGGGGTCTTACGTCGTTGGGGATTGGTGCAATTATCGGCGGAGGTATTTTTACCCTTACCGGAATTGCCGCACATGATTACGCAGGACCCGCGCTTGCGTTGTCATTTGTAATTGCCGGCATCGGATGTTTGTTTGCTTCATTGTGTTATGCAGAATTCGCTTCGGTTCTTCCGGTTGAAGGTTCTGCTTATGCTTATGCTTACGGAACTGTAGGCGAGTTGTTCGCTTGGTTTATTGGCTGGAATTTAATTCTAGAATATATGATGGGTGCAACAACTGTAGCCGTAGCCTGGAGTGGTTACTTCGTCAAGCTGTTACATCTGTTTCACATTGACTTTCCGATATGGCTTTGTAATGATATGGCAACAGCCACAGCCAAGTATGCAGAACTCGGGCAAGCTGCGCCGTCCTTTGCTTTTAACCTTCCTGCATTTTTAATTACGTGGTTGGTTACTGCAATTCTCGTAAAAGGAATCAAGGAAGCTGCAAGTACTAATAACATCATTGTAATCATCAAAATTGCAGTTGTTCTTTTCGTAATTATCGCAGGTGCTTTCTTTATTGATACGGAGAACTGGACACCATTCATCCCTGATGAAATACATACAACTGTTGATGGAAAAGACACCGTGCAATTTGGATTTGGTGGTGTACTAACCGCTGCTACAATTGTCTTCTTCGCATATATAGGATTTGATGCTGTATCCACACAAGCCGGAGAAGCTATCAATCCTAAGAAAGATGTTCCTTTCGCGATTGTAATGTCACTGGTTATTTGTACTGTTCTTTATATTTTGGTTTCTCTTGTTCTTACAGGAATGGTTCCTTATCAGCAATTGGATTTGGCAGCTCCTGTGGCTTCTGCGTTTGACGGAGTCGGAATTAAGTGGGCGGTGTTCCTTATCACTATTGCGGCAACTGCCGGTCTTACTTCTGTAATGCTTGTAATGATGCTCGGTCAGACCCGTATTTTCTTAGGTATGGCAAAAGACGGTCTCTTACCGTTTAAGATGTTCGGTGATCTTCACCCGAAGTTTAAAACTCCATTCCGTAGCACCATTTTGGTAGGAGGAGTTATTTCTCTTGTCGCAGCATTAACACCGATTAGTCGCGTTTCAGAAATGTGCAGTATGGGAACTTTGTTGGCATTCAGTATGGTTTGCGTAGCGGTAATGATACTGCGTTATAAGAAGCCGGAATTGGAGCGTCCTTATAAAACACCTGCAGTGTATCTAGTAGGGACTTTGGGAGTAGCATTTAACCTATTCCTCATGTACTTCGTTCGTGCAGAGACTTGGGTTGCCTTCTTAATTTGGGGAACTATCGGTATAGCAGTGTATTTTATTTACAGTAGAAGACACAGCAAACTCAACGTGCCTAACCAATAAATATTCGGGCGGGATATCCCGCCCTTTTTTATGTCCACATTCAAACGTAAACTCGGACTACTCGATGCTACTTCTGTAGTAGCCGGCTCTATGATCGGCTCCGGAATTTTTTTGGTGAGTAGTGCCATGGCTCGCGACTTGGGCTCATCGGGTTGGCTGTTGTTGGCTTGGATTCTTACAGGCATTATCACTATGGCGGCTGCACTCAGCTATGGCGAATTGGCGGGAATGATGCCGGAAGCAGGTGGACAATACGTTTACATCCGTCGCGCCTGGGGAAAACTTCCGGCGTTCCTTTACGGTTGGAGTGTGTTCTCTGTAATTCAAACGGGTGTTATCGCTGCGGTAGCAACTGCTTTTGCCAATTACACATCCGAGTTATTGCCCAACTTAGGCTTAGGACAAGTGCTGTTGTCTGTTGGAGCTGTGGATATTACCGCCGGAAGATTAGTTGCGGTAGGTTCAATAGTATTTCTTACTTGGCTCAATAGTCGCGGTGTTGAAGGCGGCTCATGGATTCAGAAAATTTTCACATCTGCAAAATTGCTGGCGCTGTTTGCATTAATCATTTTCGGTTTAGCGATTGGAATTGGCAGCCCAACGTGTAATGCGAATTTTACTGATATGTGGGATGCCAAGCGTTGGCTAGTTGATGATAACGGAGTGGGATCGTGGAATGAGATTTATGGTTGGGTATTAGTTGCGGTGTTCGGTATGACCATGATTAATTCATTATTCTCTAGTGATGCATGGAATAATGTTACGTACATCGCCGGTGAAATAAAAGATCCGCAACGCAACATTCCGCGAAGCTTAATTCTAGGAACAACTATCGTAACGTTGTTGTATTGTTTGGCCAATCTTGCTTATCTCGCCCTATTGCCGATTAACGGAGATGTAGCAGGAGCAACAGTTGCAGAACGCGGCGTATCATTTGCTGAAATGGATCGTGTAGGTTCTGCAGCCGCAAGTGTGATGCTGGGTAACACAGCAACAGTGCTTATGGCATTACTCATCATGATATCCACATTTGGTTGTAATAACGGAATCATACTTGCCGGTGCACGTTTGTATTACGCCATGGCGAAAGACGGCTTGTTCTTTAAAAAGGCCGGTGAGCTGAATGATAAATCGGTACCCGCAACAGGCTTATGGATTCAGTGCATCTGGGCTTCCGTATTGTGCTTTTCGGGAACCTACAGCGATTTGCTCGTGTATTCAACATTTGCATCCTTGTTATTTTACATCGTGACCATTGCGGGCTTATTTCGGTTACGAAAAACAGAACCGGGAACTGCACGACCTTACAAAGCCCTGGGTTATCCTTTTATTCCCGCATTTTATATCCTTGCTGCCGGAGCTGTTTCCTTGATTTTACTTTTCATGGATTTTGTAAATACCGGTTTAGGATTACTCATCGTACTCCTCGGCTTTCCAGTGTATATATTGATTAATCGATCAATTAGTAAGCGCGCTTAGTATTGCCATGAAATTTATTAAACAATATTTCGGAATGACAACCGGCGAAAGAGTCGGTACATTAGTGTTGCTGTTTATAGTAATGGGTTTACTAACTATGCGATGGTTCACTAACGATAATTCGTTGAAAGAACTATTGGAACTTCCCCAATGGCAAGTGTGGAAAGCCTCGGCAAGTGCGACGGTTGAAACGAAGGACGAACCGATTTATCATCAGCAGGAATTACAGGAAAAGAAACGCGAGCTCTTCGTTTTCGATCCGAATACGATCAGCGCTGCAGAGTGGATGAAGTTAGGTTTGTCGAAAGGACAAGCATCATCCGTCATGAGGTTCAGAGAAAAAGGCGGACAATTCAAAGTGCGGGATGATGTAAAGAAGCTGTTTGTGGTGACACCGGAATTATACGAAGAGTGGAAACCATTTATTGCCTTGCCCGATGAACTGCCGAAGAAAGAATCGGTTGTTGTCAGCACAGCTCCGAAATTGGTGGATATCAATCGCAGCGATTCAACAGATTTGGTGAAGTTGCCCGGCATAGGACCCGTATTGGCAAAACGAATGATCGCCTATCGCGAGAAACTGGGAGGCTATTCGAACAAACAACAATTACTCGAAGTGTACGGTATTGAACAGGATGCATGGACAGGATTTGAAAACCGCATCTCGGTGGACACGAATCGCATCACAAAAATATCCATCAATACTGCTCAGGTTTCCGATTTCAAAAGACATCCTTATTTTACACCGGCCGTAGCGCAGGGAATTGTTAACTACCGCAAGCAGCATGGGCCATTTACTACTATTGCAGGAATTAAAGGTTGCCTTTTGGTGAATGAGGAATTATACCGTAAAATTGTTCCTTACCTCACACTCTAAGATCAGTGGAAATTTTAAGAAAAGTAATTCGCAATGTTCCCGATTTTCCGAAACCGGGCATTCAGTTTAAAGATATTACAACGTTATTGCAGCAGCCCGAATTAGGAGCTGTGGTTGTTAAAGGATTTACAGATCATTTAAAAGATCAGAAAATCGACGCTGTGATTGGTATCGAAAGTCGCGGTTTTATATACGGCTATGCCGTAGCTGCCGCATTAAACGTGCCTTTTATTCCTATTCGAAAAGCCGGAAAACTGCCTGCCGAAACTGTTTCTCAGGAATACGATTTGGAATACGGATCGGCTAAAATCGAAATTCACAAAGACGCTTTAAAGCCCGGAATGCGTGTGTTTATCCACGATGATCTGCTGGCAACCGGCGGAACAGCTGCCGCTGCCGCGATGTTGTGCAAGAAGCTGGGAGCCGAAATCGCTGCGTTCGGATTTATTGTGGAATTAGATGCATTACAGGGACGCGCCTGTTTGCTGCCGTTCTGCGATAATATTATTAGTTTGGTGAACTATAGCGACTGATTTTTTGTTGTATATCGGGTGCTACAGGCAGCAAGTAAACCGTACTTTTGCACTCGCCCTCAAAACCGATTAATACATGCAAAATATGGATTTTTCAATGAACGAAAATCAGCAGATGATTGCTGAAATGGTACGCAAATTTGCAGATGAAAAAATTCGTCCGCGTATTATGGAATGGGATGAATCGCAGGAATTTCCTGTAGAAATCATGAAACAACTGGGAGAGCTTGGTTTGCTGGGCGTTCTGGTGCCGCAGGAATACGGTGGTTCGGGGTTTGGTTATTTCGAATACGTTACTGCAATTACCGAATTAGGTAAAGTGTGCGGAAGTATCGGTTTAAGCATGGCTGCACATAATTCTTTGTGCACCGGTCATATTCTGCAGTTTGGTAACGAAGAGCAGAAGAAAAAATATTTGCCTTTACTCGCTACCGGTGAATGGATCGGTGCGTGGGGCTTAACAGAACAAAATACAGGTTCTGATGCAGGTGGCATGTTGACTACTGCCGTTAAAGACGGTGATTACTACGTGATCAATGGATCCAAAAACTTTATCACGCACGCAATATCCGGAAATGTTGCTGTAGTGATTGTGCGTACCGGTGAAAAGGGCGATGCGCATGGCATGTCTGCATTCATAATCGAAAAAGGAACTCCCGGATTTACCTCCGGAAAGAAAGAAAATAAATTAGGCATGCGCGCATCGGAAACAGCAGAGTTGATTTTCGATAATTGTCGTGTGCATAAAGATCAAATGTTAGGCAAGGAAGGGGATGGGTTTATTCAGGCAATGAAAGTATTGGATGGCGGACGCATTTCAATCGCGGCTTTATCATTGGGAATTGCAAAAGGTGCGTATGAAGCAGCTTTGCAGTATTCCAAAGAACGTCATCAGTTCGGAAAACCGATTTCTGCATTCCAGGCTATCGCTTTCAAACTGGCGGATATGGCAACGGAAATTGAAGCTGCTGAATTGTTAACCTTCCTCGCTGCCGATAAGAAGAACAAAGGTCAGAAGATGACAAAGGAGGGCGCGTTCTGTAAATATTATGCTTCTGAAGTTGCCGTTCGCACTGCGAATGAAGCCGTTCAGATTTTTGGTGGTTACGGTTATACCAAAGACTTTCCGGTAGAGAAACATTATCGTGATGCGAAGCTTTGTACTATCGGCGAAGGAACTTCCGAGATCCAGAAGCTGGTCATTTCACGTGAAGTGTTGAAGTAACAAATAGATTATCCAACCGCCCGTAACGCGCTATTACCGATCATCCTCTTATCAGGCAAACTCAGTAACTCCCGTGTTATCTTCGGTTATTATTAATAGTCAGTTAAATTAATTCCAATGAAAAAAATAAGTATTGCCATTGCTGCCGCGCTTACAGTAAGTATGTCGTGGGCGCAAACAGCTCCGGAAAACTGGTTTAATCTTTCTTACAAGCAAGATAAAGTTCGCGGTGTAGGAACAGAAAAAATGTACAAAGAACTGGTTGGTTCTAAAAAGCCCGACACAATTATCGTTGCGGTAATTGACGGTGGTGTGGATTATACACACGAAGATTTAAAAGATTTAATGTGGCGCAATCCGGGCGAAATTCCAGGCAACGGAATTGACGACGACAAGAACGGATATGTTGATGATATCTACGGATGGAATTTTATCGGTGGAAAAGACGGCAAGAACGTACATTATGATAACCTTGAATTAGTACGTCAGTTGCGTCCTTTAGATAAGCGTTTCGCAAAGCGTGATCCCGGCTCTATCAAGGCCGATGAAAAAGCGGATTACGATCGTTACCTGAAGTTACAGGCGGATCACGATAAAGAAGTAAAAGAGTTTCAAGGCATTAAGCGTCAACTCGATTTCTTTACGATGTATTTCAAAGACATCAAGGCTCAGGCTAAATCGGATACATTAACGTTCGAAGCGTTCAAAGCGTATCAACCAACGCCGCAATTCGCGAAAGCACACAAAGTGATGAAGTTGACTGTGCGCAAAGCTGAAGATTTGTCGAAGTTGCAGAAGGACATCAATGATGGTAAGAAGCAAATTGATGCGCGTCTGAATTATCATTTGAATTTAGAATTTGACCCACGTGGTATTGTTGGCGATAACTACGATGATCAAAATGAACGTTATTATGGTAACCCGGATATCAAAGGTCCTGACGCAGGTCACGGCACTCACGTGGCAGGTATTATTGCAGCAAACCGTTTCAATAACGTGGGAATTTGGGGTGTAGCGAATGCCGTTAAAATCATGGGTGTTCGTTGTGTGCCGGATGGCGATGAGCGCGATAAAGACGTTGCAAATAGTATTCGTTACGCGGTAGACAATGGTGCTAAAATCATCAACATGTCTTTCGGGAAATCATACGGTCACAACAAAGGTGTTGTTGATGAAGCGGTGCGTTATGCAGAAAGCAAAGGAGTTTTGTTAATTCACGCTGCAGGAAACGACAGCAAGAACAACGACAAAACGGATAACTTCCCGAACGATATGTACACAGGTGGTGGCGAAGCAAATAACTGGATGGAGATTGGTGCGTTGTCGTGGAAGCCGAGTAAAAAGTCGGCTGCGCCATTCACCAATTACGGTCAGGTTAATGTTGACGTATTTGCTCCGGGTGTAGATATCATGTCTTGCGAAGACAACGGCGGTTATGTTAAGCATAGCGGAACATCAATGGCGGCACCGGTTTGTGCAGGTGTTGCTGCAGTAATTTGGTCGTATCATCCAACATTAACGGCTGTTCAGGTGAAGCAAATTATCGAATCATCTTCGGATAAATCTTTGAAGAAAAAGAAAGTGATTATTCCGGGCGAGAAGAAGAAGAAAGTGAAGTTTGGGACATTAAGCAAAACAGGTGGAGTAGTAGATCTTTACGCTGCATTCCAAATGGCAGGTACAATGACAGGCAAATAATTGTTATGCCAATGAAATAAAAAAGGAGATCAATTTGATCTCCTTTTTTTATGAATATCGCTCAAGGAATTCTTCTTGTGCTCTGAAATAATCTTCGGGTAAACCGATGTCCACAAAATAGCCTTCCGTGCGGTAGCCTTGAAATTGCAGGCGTTGCGCGTAACGTCCGAAGAAATCATATTCAATAGAAAATGCAACATCTTGAGGGGTGTGTTGCATGAAACTTTTCTTACGGATAATGTAGAGGCCTGCATTAATAAGCTGTTTGCCCGAATGCTCTTCTGACTTTTCACGAAACGCCTTAACTCGCTTACCGTATAATTCAATGGTTCCGTAACGCGCACCGTCTTCAACATCGCGCAATGCCATACTAACATCCGCCGAACTTTCAAGATGGAATTCATAAAATGGGCGTAACGGAAAATCAAACCAGGAATCGCCGTTAAGCACCAAAACATGCGCGCTGCCGCATTCCTGCAATGCCAAACGTATTCCGCCTCCGGTTCCTAATGGTGTTGTCTCTACAGCGTAGATAATTTCCATTCCTGCATAAGTGTTCCCGAAGTGCAGAATGATTTGTTCCGATAAATATCCGACAGATAACACGACACGAGAAATTCCCGATTGCGCTAATCGTGTTAATACGTAATGCAGAAAAGGTTTTCCGGCAACAGGCGCCATGGGCTTGGGTACATCACTCACAACAGTTTTTAGTCGTGTGCCGAAACCGCCGGCCAATACAACGGCTTCGTTGATCATTTCGGAAATAATGTGGTTTCAACAATTTCACACACGGTGTGCCCCAGCAACATGTGACATTCCTGTATTCGTGGTGTATCGCGTGAAGGAATATCAATTAATAAATCACAATGGGCTTTCATTTTACCACCGCCTTCACCTGTAAATCCAACGGTTGTAATGCCCATTTCCTGAGCTTTAATTAATGCATTAACAACGTTTCCCGAATTACCGCTTGTAGATAGCCCGATCAGTACATCGCCTTTCTTACCGATGCCACTGATCAAACGACTGTAGATCAAATCATACGCGTAATCATTCGCTACAGCAGTGATATACGACGTGTTCACGTGTAACGCTTCCGAAGATAATGCAGGACGATCGTAGTAAAATCGTCCGGTAAGTTCAGCAGCTAAATGTTGCGCATCTGCAGCACTGCCGCCGTTCCCGGCCCAAAGAACCTTGCCGCCGTTTTTGTAACAAGCAACTATTATTTCGGCAATTTTATTCGTTGTATTTAACAGTGCCGTATTTTCCAGTAATGATTGCTTCAGCTGAATAGAGCTTGTAATGCGCTCCTTAATCAATGATTGATTGTCCATGTCGTTAAACCTTGAGAGGTAAAGGTAAATGATTTGGTACTTCCGCCGAATGCTCGCAACGTTTCATCTACTTTGAGTTTCGTGGTGCCAGGGCAATAGAAAAACATAAATCCGCCACCGCCTGCACCGGAAATTTTTCCTCCTGTTGCACCGGCTTGTAATGCAGCTTCATAAATATTATCCAACTGATCATTACTAATCGCGCTGGCCATTTTTTTCTTGTTTAACCAACCCAAATTAAGGATTGTGCCAATCTCATCCACATTACCGCGCAACAAACATTCTTTCATCAACTGGGCTTGTTCCTTAAGCTTGTGCATCGCTTCAATGGCCTCCATGTTGTTCTTCTTCACGTTCTCAACCTGATGGGTAATAATCTGGGCAGAATCACGACGTGTCTCTGTGAAGTACAGCAGCAAGTTCATCTCTAGTTCATTCAAGACATCTTGCTTAATGCTCAGCGGATTCACAATCACTTTATCATTTCCGAAAAACTCTAAATAATTTACACCGCCAAAAGTCGCCGCATACTGATCTTGTTTTCCGCCCGCCATTTTCATTTCAATACGCTCTATTTCAAACGCCATATGTGCAATGTCGTATTGTCCTAATGGTAATTGAAGCCACTCTTTGAATGCACCAAGAATAGCTACCATCAATGTTGAGGAAGTGCCTAATCCGGATCCTTGCGGAGCTTCAATCCATGTCGTTAATCGAAAAGATAAATGTTGCTTTGTGAATTCTCGCACAATGCGATTATAAACGCCGGCTTGTAATTCGTAATCGCGGTTATCAAATGGAATGTAATCGTTGGCGTTAAAGGTGTAACGCTTACCCGAACTTCCGGTTACAAATTCAATTTTACCGTCGTTCGTTGGCTCTAATATTGCATACGCATAGCTGCTGATGGTTGCATTAAGAATTGCGCCTCCGTGTAAATCGGAATAAGGAGAAACATCGGTGCCACCGCCGGCTAAACCTAAACGTAGTGGAGCTTTACTTTTTATTATCATGTTAACTATGTAACGTACGTTGGTATAAAGTTTCAAATGCAGCGGTCATAACTTCCCAGCTGTATTTCGATTTTTCCTTAATGGTTGCGGCTTGAAAACTATTAAATCGTTGCTGCTCGTAAAAGTCAACAATGGCGTCGGCAATTTCTTGTGCTGTTGGAGGCACAACATAACCCGATTTACCGTGTTCAATGATTTCTCCTAAGCCTCCAACATTGGTTACCAGCGAAGGTCGGTCAAATTGCAGAGCGATTTTCGTTACACCGCTTTGTGTTGCGGTATGATACGTTTGCGTAACAAGATCGCATGCACTGAAATACCATTGCACATCCTGATTGGGAATGAAATGAGTATGCAACAACACAGCACTTTGTAAATTGTGGCGTTGAATGATCTCATCGTAATACGCGCGGTCTTCATAAAATTCTCCGGCTACAATCAATTGAATCTTCAACGCTCTGATACGGGCATCAGCCATAGATTCCAGAAGCAAATCCAATCCTTTGTAGCGACGAATCAAACCGAAAAACAATAAATATTTTCCGTTTTCATCAAGCTGCAAATGCTGTCGCGCTGAAGCTCGCGTTGAAGGCTCTCCAAACGAAGTGTACAAAGGATGTTCAGAAAAAACCACGTTATCACTTGTTGTGAATTGCTTCAAATCGCTCAACACCTTTTGCGACATGGTTAAATAACCATGACAGCTTTTCAGGAAATAGGATGAAAATGTTTTGTCTCCGGGACGCTTTTCATGAGGAATCGCGTTATCGACCAAAGAAAGCACTTTGGTGTGTTTGTTTTTCGCCGCAATACGCGCAATCGTTCCTAAAGCGGGGCCCATAAACGGCAACCAATAGCGGATAATAAGATAATCAGGGCGCTCCTTGCGAATAATTCTCCCGACTTTAATCCAATTCAATGGGTTCACCGAATTAATAAGCGATCGAATAGTAATTCCCTCCGGCCGCGGACCATCATCGTATTGGGTTGTGCCGGGAAATAAAAACCCGGGATATTGCAGTGAAAAAGAGATGATTTCGGCTTCGTGACCATCTTTCAGCAAAGCTCGACACAACAATTCGTCGAATGTCGCCAAGCCACCACGCAATGGCCAAGCCGGCCCGATCACATACACTTTTCTTTTTGTGGTATTTTTCGCCATGCGATGCGAAGGTAATACGGTTTTTACCCTCAAAAGGCAGTTTTGATTTCCATTACAGCCTTCGGAGTGAATATTTTTTTTCAAATAGTTGATCTCCGAATGATATTTTTTTAAATTTGCACCCCTAAATAAAACAAATACAGGAAGTTCAACATGATTATTGTAGCTGTAAAAGAAGGCGAGTCACTAGAAAAGGCGCTTAAGAAGTTTAAGAAGAAATTCGAAAAAACCGGCGTGGTTCGCGAATTGCGCGACCGTCAGAAATTCACTAAGCCGTCTATCCGTCGTCGCGAAACTAAGCTGAAAGCAATTTACAAGCAGCAGATGTATCGCACCGACGAGGCATAAGACCTCTTAAATATTTATAAATACACGCGTTGTAGTGAACTTCTCTCGAAGAAGTTTCGTACAATAGCGTGTATTTATCTTTTATACCTTGTCGGAATCGATTACTGCATTTGTCACTTATTTGAAGACGGAAAAGCGCGCTTCCGAACACACTTGTATTTCCTATGCAACTGATCTTATTCAGTTTCGTGATTTTATCTCCACAACATATTCGTTAGAAGAGCCGGCCGATGCAGGATTCCAGATTATTCGTTCGTTCATCGCGCAGTTGATGCAGGATGGATTAACGCCGCGTTCCGTAAACAGAAAAATTACCGCGTTGCGCACGTACTTCCGTTTCCTGCAGCGTTCAGGAAGAATTAGCGTCAATCCAACCTTAAAAATTCAAGGTCCCAAAGCTTCCAAACGCCTAACCACTTTCGTGGAAGAAAAAAGCATGACGAAGCTCTTGGATGAGACTATAATTGACGAATTGGAACAAAGTGAGTACGATGCGAAGTTGGTGCAATTGATTATTGAACTATTGTACGGAACCGGAATGCGTTTGGCCGAATTAATTGGTTTGGAACTTAATGATGTGGATACGCAACGGCAGTTGCTAAAAGTAACCGGGAAGCGCAACAAACAGCGAATAATTCCTATTCCTAATGAACTGAACGATTTACTAATTGTATTTTGTAGTAATCGTCCACAAACAGATTCGCAATCTTTACTGGTTAGTGAACACGGAAAATCGGTGACGCGAAATTTTGTTTACCGCAAAGTAAAGCAGTACCTTAGTCTTGTAACAACAATAGATAAAAAGAGCCCTCATGTGTTGCGTCACACTTTTGCCACACACATGTTAAATAATGGAGCCGATTTAAACGCAATTAAGGAATTGTTAGGCCATGCTAATCTTTCTGCGACACAAGTATACACGCACAATACAGTAGAGAAATTAAAACATATTTATTCAAAAGCCCATCCCAGGGCATAACTAAAAAAGAGGAGGACGTATGGACATTCAGATTCAATCCATTCATTTCAAAGCTGATCAAAAGCTGATCACGTTTACGGAAGAAAAACTCGGGAAACTGAAGCAATATTACGATGGAATATTGGCGGCAGAAGTATTTTTGCGTCTCGATAAATCGGATGATACTACCAATAAGCTGGTCGAAATTAAATTGATGGTTCCGGGTCCGGAATTATATGTGGAAAAGCAGTGTAAATCCTTTGAGGAAGCCGTTGATTTATGTTGTGAAGCGCTTACGAAACAAGTTAAAAAGTACAAGGAAAAGAAAATCGGGATATAGCTACGTAGATCCTAATGATGGATAGCCCGGAAGTGTCCGGGCTTTTTTTCACCCGTAGGCGGAAAATATTATAAAAAAAATTCTGTGCGCTTGTTGCATTTGAAAAGTTTTATACATTTGCAGTCCCGTTTTGGGGGGTATCCCCTTAAAAATAAGGGAAAAGTTCTTTGAAGTCGGGACTGATAGCGGTAAAACGTATCGATTAACCGAAGCAAGGTTTAGGAATTAAGGCCGGTGTAGCTCAGCTGGTAGAGCAGCTGACTTGTAATCAGCAGGTCGGGGGTTCGAGTCCCTTCGCCGGCTCATCGCACTAACCTTGCGAAGTATCGATACGATATAGGGGAGATACTCAAGCGGCCAACGAGGACAGACTGTAAATCTGTTGACTTATGTCTTCACAGGTTCGAATCCTGTTCTCCCCACTTACGCTTCTTGGGTCGCTTCAATAGGAGAGACGTTATCAGTGCGGAAGTCTTTATCCGTTTAAACGGATAGTATTCTGAACAGTAAAATCAGAATTGATTTTACTGTTTCAAATGCAAAAGCGGAAGTAGCTTCCCCAATTAATTGGGGAGTAGAGCATCAGCCTGAAACGGTTGGTCGCTATTTCTGACGCAAAAGCGGAAGTAGCTTCCCCAAATTAATTGGGGAGTAGAGCATCAGCCTGAAACGGTTGGTCGCTATTTCTGACACAAAAGCGGAAGTAGCTTCCCCAAATTAATTGGGGAGTAGAGCATCAGCCTGAAACGGTTGGTCGCTGTTTCTGACACAAAAGCGGAAGTAGCTTCCCCAAATTAATTGGGGAGTAGAGCATCAGCCTGAAACGGTTGGTCGCTATTTCTGACACAAAAGCGGAAGTAGCTCATTTGGTAGAGCATCAGCCTTCCAAGCTGAGGGTGGCCGGTTCGAGCCCGGTCTTCCGCTCTTTTTATCGCCGGAATGTGCGCCGGCACCGACTAGCCGCTGTAGCTCAGTGGTAGAGCACTTCCTTGGTAAGGAAGAGGTCGGGGGTTCAATTCCCCCCATCGGCTCAGTATTAATTTGAATTATCCCGGGATTAAAACCGGAAAATGACCGGCTTGCCGGAGAATAAAAGTTTCTAAACAAAAACAACACAAGTAATCAACTCTAAAACAAAACCATAGCTATGGCTAAAGAGAAATTTGACCGTTCAAAACCCCACGTAAACGTTGGTACTATCGGTCACGTTGACCACGGTAAGACTACTTTAACTGCTGCTATCACTTCGGTGTTGGCTGATAAAGGTCTCGCTCAGGTTCGTGACTTTTCATCAATCGACAACGCTCCTGAAGAAAAAGAGCGTGGTATCACCATCAACACCTCACACGTTGAGTACGAAACTGCTAACCGTCACTACGCGCACGTTGACTGTCCTGGTCACGCTGACTACGTAAAGAACATGGTTACAGGTGCTGCTCAGATGGACGGTGCTATCTTGGTTGTTGCTGCAACTGATGGTCCAATGCCACAAACTCGTGAGCATATCCTTCTTGCTCGTCAGGTAGGTGTACCTCGTCTGGTGGTTTTCATGAATAAAGTAGACATGGTTGACGACTTAGAGTTGTTAGACTTAGTTGAAATGGAAATCCGTGATTTGTTGTCATTCTATAAGTTCGACGGTGATAACACTCCAATCATTCGCGGATCTGCTTTAGGTGGTTTGAATAAAGAGCCAAAGTGGGTTGAGAAGATCATGGAATTGATGGATTCAGTTGATACTTACATCCCAACTCCTGCTCGTGACAAGGATAAGCCTTTCTTGATGCCGGTTGAAGACGTATTCTCGATCACTGGTCGTGGAACTGTTGCTACAGGTAAGATCGAAACCGGTGTTATCAATGTAGGTGAAGAAGTTGAAATCCTGGGTATGCAGGAAGAGAAGTTGAAGTCAACTGTAACAGGTGTAGAAATGTTCCGTAAGTTGTTGGATACAGGTGAAGCAGGTGACAACGTAGGTTTGTTGTTGCGTGGTATCGATAAGGATAAGATTCGTCGTGGTATGGTTATCGCGAAGCCGGGTTCTATCACTCCTCACACTGAGTTCAAAGCTGAGGTTTACGTATTGAAGAAAGAAGAAGGTGGACGTCACACTCCATTCCATAACAAATATCGTCCGCAGTTCTACTTCCGTACAACTGACGTAACAGGTGAAATCACTTTGCCTGAAGGACGTGAAATGGTTATGCCTGGTGACAACGTTACTATCTCTGTAAGTCTGATCGTTCCTGTAGCGATGGACAAAGGTTTGCGTTTCGCGATTCGCGAAGGTGGCCGTACAGTAGGTGCTGGTCAGGTTATCGACATCAGCAAGTAATCATCATCGGATCAACGAGAGTTCGAAGGAGTACCGCCTAATAAGCGGTGCTCC
This sequence comes from Bacteroidia bacterium, assembly GCA_044344795.1. Classification (GTDB taxonomy): domain Bacteria; phylum Bacteroidota; class Bacteroidia; order Palsa-965; family Palsa-965. The sequence continues at coordinate 54,441 of JBIJCF010000009.1, forward strand.
TTTCGCTGCCAAATAGAACAGGGACTGAAAAACTGTAAACGGGCATAGTTCAATGGTAGAATAGCGGTCTCCAAAACCGTTGATCTAGGTTCGAATCCTGGTGCCCGTGCTAAATAAAAAACGAACGCAATGAACAAAGTCAGAGCGTATATAGATGAAGTTAAGGAAGAGTTGCTGAAAAAGGTAACCTGGCCAACTTGGAGTGAATTGCAGGAGAGTGCCATCATCGTTATGGTCGCAGCTCTGATTTTCTCTTTGGTGGTGTTTGTTATGGATTTCGGTTTTAACAAAGGAATGGAATTCTTGTATAACGCTTTCCGTTAATAGTTACACTTACTTCAATTTATAAGACATTACAATGAGCGAACAAGTTCTAAATAACGACCAAGTAAAGAAGTGGTATGTGTTGCGTGTGGTGAACGGCAAGGAGAAGAAGATTAAGCAATACATCGATTCTGAAATTATCCGTCTTGGCATGCAGGATTTTGTAACGCAGGTTCTTATTCCGATGGAGAAGGTGATTCAAATTCGGAATGGCAAGAAGGTAAGTAAGGAAAGAAATATATTCCCGGGTTACGTCATGTTGGAAGGTTCTTTGGTAGGTGAAATTCCCCACGTACTGAAAAACATTACTGGTGTGATCGGATTCTTGGGTTCAAAAACGGGTGATCCTGTACCGTTGAGGCAGTCAGAGATTAACCGCATATTAGGTAAAGTAGATGAAATGGCGGGTGCGGAGGAAACAATGTTAAATACATTCGTTGTGGGTGAGACCGTTAAAGTAATCGACGGACCATTTAACACCTTCTCAGGTGTAATCGAAGAGATTAACGAAGAGAAGAAGAAGCTCAAAGTAATGGTTAAGATTTTCGGAAGAAAAACACCATTAGAGTTGAGTTACATGCAGGTTGAAAAAGAATAACCTGCCCTTCCGCAGAGGTACTGCGCCCGGAAACGCTGTTACGCTAGCTTCCAAACATAACAGAACAATTAATTAAAGTAAAACTGCAAAATGGCAAAAGAAGTAAGTGCACTAATCAAGCTTCAGATTAAAGGCGGAGCTGCCAACCCGTCACCACCAATCGGCCCTGCTTTGGGCGCGAAGGGTGTGAACATCATGGAGTTTTGTAAGCAGTTTAACGCTCGCACGCAGGACAGGGCAGGAAAGATTTTGCCGGTTATCATCACGGTGTATTCTGATAAATCGTTTGAGTTTATCATTAAGCATCCGCCGGTGGCAGCGCAAATCAAAGAATTGTCCAAGGTTCAAACCGGCTCCGCTGAATCTAACCGTAAAAAGGTTGGATCCATCACATGGGATCAGGTGCGTCAGATTGCAGAGGTAAAAATGCCCGATCTTAACTGTTTCACCATGGAATCAGCAATGAGCATGGTAGCAGGTACAGCGCGTAGCATGGGTATCACTGTAACGGGCGAAAATCCGCTGAACAAGTAAAGCAAAGTTTAACCTGACGGAGTCACGTGAATGTGACGTTTGCACGTCAAAAATTTCTCACAATGGCAAAAATCGCAAAGAAGAGAAAGGCAGCTATCGCGAAGTATGACGCTACTAAAGCGTATGACTTAGCGCAGGCTACCAAGATCGTGAAGGAAATCACGACCACCAAATTTGATGCTTCTGTGGATATTTGTGTTCGTCTTGGGGTAGATCCTCGTAAGGCCAACCAAATGGTTCGTGGAACTGTAACATTGCCACACGGTACCGGTAAAACGTTACGAGTGTTGGTAATCTGTACTCCGGACAAAGAAGCTGAAGCTACAGCAGCTGGCGCTGACTTTGTAGGTTCAGATGACTACATCCAGAAAATCAAAGAAGGTTGGACGGACGTTGATGTAATTATCACTACTCCAAGTATGATGGGTAAAGTAGGTGCTTTAGGTAAGGTGTTAGGTCCACGCGGATTGATGCCAAACCCTAAAACCGGAACGGTAACCATGGAAGTTGGTAAGGCAGTGAAAGATGCAAAAGGAGGAAAAATTGATTTCAAAGTAGATAAGGCGGGTATTATCGCTTCTACAGTTGGAAAAGTTTCTTTCGATGCAGACAAACTTGCAGAAAACGCGAATGAAATCCTTCAGACGATTCTTAAACTGAAGCCTTCATCGGCAAAAGGTACTTATGTAAAAAGCGTTTACATGTCCAGTACCATGAGCCCAAGTGTTCAGATTGATACTAAAACACTTGCATAACTACGGCACAGCCGAAAACTGATCTAGCATGAATAAACAAGAAAAAACACAGATTATCGAAGACTTGGCAACTATGTTGTCCAACAGCAAGCATTTTTATCTTGCTGATACTTCGGAACTGCCGTCTAGCAAGACGAGTGCTCTCAGAAGAGCGTGTTTTAATAAGCAGATCAAACTGATTGTTGTAAAAAACACATTGCTTCGTAAAGCATTAGAGCGCACTAATGACGGTGAGTTCAGTGCTATGTACGTTGCATTGAAAGGTTCTACCTCAGTCATGCTTTCCGATACCGCTAACGAGCCTGCAAAACTGATTAAAGAGTTCCGTAAAACGAACGCTAAGCCGGTTTTGAAAGCTGCTTACGTAGAGGAATCTGTTTATGTAGGAGATGACCAACTCGACGCACTCGCAGCAATCAAGTCGAAGAACGAATTGATTGGCGACGTAATCGGATTGTTACAATCACCTGCACGCAACGTGATATCTGCTCTCCAGTCCGGAGGGTCAACTATCGCCGGTGTGGTTAAAACACTCTCAGAGCGTCCTGAATAATTTAGGCGTTCCTCAAAGGAAAATAATACAATAACAAAACAATTCAATTAAGTCTAATCACCAAAAATCAACATAACAATGGCAGACGTTAAAGCCCTTGCTGATCAACTCGTAAATCTTACTGTTAAAGAAGTAAATGAGTTGGCAAAAATCCTTAAAGATGAATACGGCATCGAGCCTGCTGCAGCAGCAGTAGCAGTAGCTGCACCTACAGGCGGTGCAGGTGGTGGCGCAGAAGAAAAGACATCTTTCGATGTAATCTTGAAAAACGGTGGAGCTAACAAGCTTCAGGTTGTTAAGGTTGTGAAAGATGTAACAGGTCTTGGCTTGAAAGAAGCTAAAGATTTAGTTGACGGCGCTCCAAAACCAGTTAAGGAAGGCATCAGCAAAGAAGATGCAGAAGCTTTGAAAAAGCAACTTACTGAAGCAGGCGCTGAAGTTGAGGTTAAGTAATCCTCTACTTACTGCTTAAGGCTATAGACTTGAAGCCCTTATCAATCTGATAAGGGCTCAGGTCTTAACCTGTTTGTTGCTACATCTGAGCTTTTGTTTCACAATTAATTTTCAACGACCTTGGAAACGACCAAAAAACAGCAACGCATTAACTTTGCAAAGAGCAAAGCACAAATCGAATATCCCGATTTCCTGGATGTACAGTTAAAATCATTTCAGGATTTCTTTCAGCTGGAGACTACCAGCGAAAACCGTCAGGATGAAGGGTTGTATAAAGTTTTCGCAGAAAATTTCCCTATCTCTGATGCCAGAAACAACTTCGTTCTCGAGTTTCTGGATTATTTTATTGATCCGCCACGTTACTCTATCGACGAGTGCATTGAGCGCGGTCTTACCTACAGCGTTCCGCTGAAGGCAAAATTGAAACTTTATTGTACCGACCCTGAACACGAGGATTTCGAAACCATCGTACAGGACGTGTATTTGGGAACTATCCCGTACATGACTCCTCGCGCTACGTTCGTGATCAACGGTGCAGAGCGTGTAATTGTTTCTCAATTGCATCGTTCTCCGGGTGTGTTCTTCGGTCAAAGCCGACATGCTAATGGTACGAAATTGTATTCTGCACGTGTGATTCCTTTCAAGGGATCATGGATCGAATTTGCGACGGACATCAATAACGTGATGTATGCTTACATCGATCGTAAGAAAAAGTTGCCTGTTACCACTTTGCTCCGTGCAATAGGTTGGGAAAGTGACAAACAAATTTTGGAACTTTTCGGACTTGCAGACGAAGTGAAAGTGAGCAAGGCAGCACTGAAAGCCGTTATTGGCCGAAAGTTGGCAGCACGTGTATTGAAAACTTGGATTGAAGATTTCGTTGATGAAGATACCGGTGAAGTGGTTTCTATTGAGCGTAACGAAGTAATTATCGATCGTGAAACCGTTCTTGAGAACGCTCACATCGATTTGATCGTTGATGCCAACGTGAAATCTATTATCCTGCACAAAGAAGATGCAGCGCACCTGGATTATTCTATCATTTACAATACACTACAGAAAGATACTTCTAACTCTGAGAAGGAAGCTGTAGAACATATTTACCGTCAGTTGCGTAACGCTGAACCGCCGGATGAAGAAACTGCTCGTGGAATTATCGACAAGTTGTTCTTCTCTGATAAGCGTTATGATTTGGGTGAAGTTGGTCGTTATCGCCTGAATAAAAAATTAGAGCGCAACACGTCATACGAAACACGCGTATTGACTAAAGACGACATCGTGGCCATCATCAAATATTTGATCGAGTTGATTAACTCGAAAGCAGATATTGATGATATCGATCACTTGTCAAACCGTCGTGTACGTACTGTTGGTGAACAATTATATGCTCAATTCGGAGTTGGTTTAGCGCGTATGGCGCGTACTATCCGTGAACGTATGAACGTTCGCGACAACGAAGTATTTACGCCTACAGATTTGATTAATGCGAAGACTTTGTCTTCTGTGATCAATTCGTTCTTCGGAACTAACCAGTTATCACAATTCATGGATCAAACCAATCCATTGGCAGAGATTACGCACAAGCGTCGTCTTTCCGCTCTTGGGCCCGGAGGTTTATCACGTGAACGCGCAGGTTTCGAAGTTCGTGACGTACACTACACGCACTATGGTCGTTTGTGTACTATCGAAACACCGGAAGGTCCAAACATCGGTTTGATTTCTTCTTTGTGCGTATATGCGAAAATTAACAAACTTGGATTTATAGAAACACCTTACAAGACTGTAACAACAGGTAAGGTGGATTTGAATAAGCCGGTGATTTACTTAACTGCTGAAGAAGAAGATCGCAAGATTATCGCTCAGGCCAACGCAGAGTTGGATGAGAAAGGTAATTTCAAGCATCCTCGTATCAAGGCTCGTTACGAGTCTGATTATCCGGTTGTGGATCCTGAGCAAATTGCATTGATGGACGTTGCTCCGAACCAGATTGCATCTATTGCTGCATCATTGATTCCATTCTTGGAGCATGATGACGCGAACCGTGCGTTGATGGGATCGAACATGCAACGTCAGGCTGTACCGCTTTTGCGCCCTGAAGCTCCGATTGTAGGCACAGGTCTCGAAGGTCGTATTGCTCGTGACTCACGTGTTCTGCTTCAGGCAGAAGGTGACGGTGTTGTTGAGTATGTGGATGCGAACGAAATCATTGTTCGTTATAACCGCTCTGACAAAGATCGTTTAGTGAGCTTCGAAGATGATGCAAAATCGTATCGTTTTACGAAATTCCGCAAGACCAACCAAAGTACTTGCATCAATTTGCGTCCTATCGTTAAGAAAGGTGACAAAGTGAAGGCCGGTCAAATCATGTGTGAAGGATATTCTACACGTGACGGAGAGTTGGCACTTGGACGTAACCTGAAAGTAGCATTCATGCCTTGGAAAGGTTACAACTTCGAGGATGCTATTGTAATTAATGAGAAAGTAGTTCGCGATGATATCTTCACTTCAATTCACATCGATGAGTATGTGATGGAAGTTCGTGATACCAAACGTGGATTGGAAGAATTGACAGCAGACATTCCAAACGTTTCTGAAGAAGCAACGAAAGATTTGGATGAAAGCGGTTTGATTCGTATTGGTGCAGAGGTGAAGGAAGGCGATATCCTTATTGGTAAGATTACTCCTAAGGGTGAAACAGATCCTTCTCCGGAAGAAAAACTTCTTCGTGCAATCTTCGGTGATAAGGCCGGAGATGTGAAAGACGCTTCATTGAAAGTTCCACCATCAATTCGTGGTGTAATCATCGACAAGAAGTTATTCTCACGTGCCATGAAAGATAAGAAGGCAAAAGCTGAAGAGAAGTTAGTAGTTGAGAAAATCGACAAAGAACAGGCTCAGGAAGAAGCAGCATTGTTGAATATCTTGATGGACAAATTGGATCAAATTCTTGCCGGTAAAACTTCCGCAGGAGTTACAAATAATCTGAATGAGGAAGTTGTTGCGAAGGGGACGAAGTTCTCTCGTAAGATGTTGGAGAAAATTGACTATGTCAATGTGAATCCTGCGCGTTGGACTAGTGACGAAGAAACGAACCAAATGGTGCGCATGGTTATCCACAACTTCGTGATTAAGTTCAACGACTTAGGTGGAGCATACAAGCGTAAAAAGTTTGCATTGCAAGTTGGTGACGAATTACCTGCAGGTATCGTTCAGTTGGCTAAAGTTTACATCGCTAAGAAGCGTAAGCTGAAAGTGGGTGATAAAATGGCCGGCCGTCACGGTAACAAAGGTATCGTTGCTCGTATTGTTCGTGCAGAAGACATGCCATTCCTGGAAGACGGAACACCGGTTGATATCGTATTGAATCCGTTGGGTGTACCTTCACGTATGAACCTTGGTCAGATTTACGAAACCGTATTGGGCTGGGCAGGTGAGAAGCTTGGATTGAAGTTCTCGACTCCTATTTTCGATGGTGCTACTATTGATGAAATCAATAAGTACACTGACGACGCGGGATTACCACGCTACGGACGTACGTTCTTAACTGACGGTGGAACCGGGGAGCGCTTCGACCAGCCTGCAACTGTAGGTATTATCTACATGTTGAAACTGGGCCACATGGTTGATGACAAAATGCACGCACGTTCTATCGGACCATATTCATTGATTACGCAGCAGCCATTGGGCGGTAAAGCTCAGTTTGGTGGTCAGCGTTTCGGTGAGATGGAAGTATGGGCGCTGGAAGCATTCGGTGCAGCTAATATCTTGCAGGAAATCCTTACCATTAAGTCGGATGACGTTGTAGGCCGCGCTAAGGCGTATGAGTCGATTGTTAAAGGAGATAATTTGCCGACTCCGGGTATTCCTGAATCATTTAACGTATTGATGCACGAATTGCGTGGATTAGCGTTGAATGTATCACTCGACTAAGTAAGGAACAAGTAATTTGACGAACGAAAAAATCTGAATTATGTCTTTCAGAAAAGAACCAAAAATAAAGAGTAACTTCTCTACAATCACGATCAGTCTGGCCTCTCCGGAGTCTATTCTGGAGCGTTCAAGTGGAGAAGTTTTAAAGCCGGAGACGATAAACTATCGTACCTATAAGCCGGAACGCGACGGATTATTTTGTGAGCGCATTTTCGGTCCTGTGAAGGATTGGGAGTGTCACTGCGGAAAGTACAAGCGTATCCGTTATAAGGGAATCGTGTGTGACCGTTGCGGTGTTGAAGTAACGGAAAAGAAAGTGCGTCGTGAGCGTATGGGTCATATCAACTTGACTGTACCTGTTGCGCACATCTGGTATTTCCGTTCATTGCCAAACAAAATTGGTTATTTGCTTGGTCTTCCAACGAAGAAATTGGATATGATCATTTACTACGAGCGTTATGTAGTTATTAACGCCGGTGTAAAATCAGAAGACGGAATTCAGTACATGGATTTCCTTACTGAAGAGCAGTATCTCGAGATTTTGGAAACTCTTCCAAAAGAGAATCAGTACCTCGATGACGCGGATCCAAATAAGTTTATCGCAAAAATGGGTGCCGAGGCGCTTTACGATTTGTTGCGTAATCTGAAGTTGGACGAGTTGTCTTACGAGTTACGTCACAAGGCAAATACAGAAACTTCACAACAGCGTAAAAACGAAGCATTGAAGCGTTTACAGGTTGTTGAAGCTTTCCGTCATGCGAACAAGATCGTTGAAAATCGTCCGGAGTGGATGGTTATCAAAGTTGTTCCTGTGATTCCACCGGAATTACGTCCGTTAGTTCCGCTGGATGGTGGACGTTTCGCAACATCCGATTTGAACGATTTGTATCGTCGTGTAATTATTCGTAACAACCGTCTGAAGCGTTTGATTGAAATCAAGGCTCCAGATGTAATCTTGCGTAACGAGAAGCGTATGCTTCAGGAAGCGGTGGATTCGTTGTTCGATAACTCACGTAAGGCAAATGCTGTTAAGACTGAGTCTAACCGTGCTTTGAAATCACTTTCTGATTCATTGAAAGGTAAGCAAGGTCGTTTCCGTCAGAACTTACTTGGTAAACGTGTTGACTACTCTGCACGTTCAGTAATTGTTGTAGGTCCTGAATTGAAATTACACGAATGCGGTTTACCGAAGGAAATGGCTGCTGAGTTATTCAAGCCGTTTATTATTCGTAAGCTGATCGAAAGAGGAATTGTTAAGACTGTAAAGTCTGCAAAGAAGATTGTAGATCGTAAGGACGCAGTAGTTTGGGATATTCTTGAGAACGTGTTGAAAGGACATCCTGTGTTATTGAACCGTGCTCCAACGCTTCACCGTTTGGGTATTCAGTCGTTCCAGCCGAAATTGATCGAAGGAAAAGCGATTCAGTTGCACCCATTGGTGTGTACTGCATTTAACGCTGACTTTGACGGCGACCAGATGGCTGTGCACGTTCCACTTGGAAATGCTGCGGTATTGGAAGCTCAGGTATTGATGCTTGCAGCTCACAACATTTTGAACCCTGCTAATGGAGCGCCAATCGCCGTTCCTTCACAGGACATGGTGTTGGGTCTGTACTACATTACCAAAGGCATGAAGACTGATGAGCACGTGACTGTTAAAGGTCAGGGGCTTACTTTCTATAGCTCAGAAGAAGCAATTATTGCATACAATGAAAAGCGTGTTGATCTGCATGCTTGGGTGAAAGTTAGAATCAACAATATGAAGGTGGACGGCGAGTTGAAGCCGGGTATCATCGAAACTACTGTTGGTCGTATTATGTTCAATCAAGTAGTTCCTTTTGAAGCAGGTTATATCAACGAGTTATTGACTAAGAAATCGTTGCGTGATATTATCGGTTATGTATTAAAAGAAACCGGAATGGCTCGCACAGCGAAGTTCTTGGATGACATAAAAGAATTAGGTTTCCGCATGGCATTCAAAGGTGGCTTGTCGTTTAACTTAGGTGATATCATTGTTCCTGAAGATAAAGTGAAGATGATTGATGATGCTAATGCTCAGGTTGAAGAAGTTCGTACGAACTATAACATGGGCTTCATCACTAATAACGAACGTTATAACCAAATCATCGATATTTGGACGCACACCAACAACCGCATCACTAAAAAAGTATTGGATCAATTATCATCAGATCGTCAGGGCTTCAACCCGGTGTATATGATGTTGGATTCAGGTGCTCGTGGATCTAAAGAACAGATCAAGCAGTTGGGCGGTATGCGTGGTTTGATGGCTAAGCCATCTAAAGGCGGTGCCGGCGGCGGTGAGATTATCGAAAATCCCGTTATCTCTAACTTTAAAGAAGGTCTGTCGATCCTTGAGTACTTTATCTCTACTCACGGTGCACGTAAAGGTCTCGCGGATACGGCTTTGAAAACGGCAGATGCGGGTTATCTGACTCGTCGTTTGGTTGACGTAGCTCAAGATGTTGTAATTACCGAAGATGATTGCGGTACTTTGCGTGGTCTGGTAGCTACTGCATTAAAGAAGAACGAAGAAATCGTTGAATCGTTATATGATCGTATTTTGGGTCGTACTGCAGTTCACGATGTATATGAGCCACGTACCGGTAATTTGATTATCAGTGCAGGAATGGAAATCACCGAAGAGTATGCAACGCGCATTGAGCAAAGTGCAATTGAAGCGGTTGAAATTCGTTCTGTATTGACATGTGAATCCAAGCAGGGTGTATGTGCGAAGTGTTACGGTCGTAACCTAGCTTCTGCGCGTATGGTTCAGATGGGTGAAGCAGTTGGTGTAATTGCTGCACAGTCTATCGGTGAGCCGGGTACGCAGTTGACGTTACGTACGTTCCACGTTGGTGGTGTTGCAGGAGGTTCTGCAGCTTCATCTAAATTGGAAGCGAAGCACGACGGTATCATCGAGATGGATGAATTGCGTACAGTAAAACGTAAGACTGAAGAAGGTGCTGTTGATGTTGTTATCGGACGTTCTGCAGAAATGCGTATCATCGATCCTAATACGGGAATTGTGTTGACAACAGGTAACGTTCCTTACGGATCTATCCTATATGTTAAGCATGGTGACAACGTTAAGAAAGGTGTTACGATTTGCGAATGGGATCCATATAACGCGGTAATCGTATCAGAATTCGCCGGTAAGGTTGAATTTGATAATATCGAGGAAGGTATTACATTCCGTGAAGAGGCTGACGAACAGACTGGATTCCGCGAGAAGGTAATCATCGAATCGAAAGACAAAACGAAGAACCCGTCTATCCGCATTGTTAGCGGTGGCGATATTCTGAAGAACTACAACATTCCTGTTTCTGCACACATCGTGATTGAAGACGGAGCGAAAATTGATGCGGGTCATATCCTCGTTAAGATTCCACGTGCTGTAGGTAAGCAGGGCGATATCACCGGTGGTCTTCCTCGCGTTACAGAATTATTCGAAGCGCGTAACCCAAGCAACCCGGCTGTTGTTTCTGAAATTGACGGAGTTGTTTCGTTTGGTAAGATTAAGCGTGGTAACCGTGAGGTTTCTGTTGAATCACGTACCGGCGAGCGTAAGACATATCTTATTCCGTTGTCGAAGCACATTTTGGTTCAGGAGAACGACTTTATCCGTGCAGGTGAAGCGTTGTCTGACGGTGTGATTAGTCCGGGTGATATTCTTGCAATTAAAGGACCAACTGCAGTCCAGGAATATCTTGTAAACGAAATTCAGGAAGTTTATCGTTTGCAGGGTGTAAAAATCAACGACAAGCACTTTGAGGTTATCGTACGTCAAATGATGCGTAAGGTTGAAATTTCTGATCCGGGCGATACGATGTTGTTGGAAACGCAATTGGCTAACAAAGCTGATTTCATGGAAGAGAACGATCGTTTGTTTGCTAAGAAGGTTGTTGTGGATCCGGGCGATTCACAAAACTTCAAAGCAGGTCAGATTATATCTGCACGCAAGCTTCGTGATGAGAACTCGATGCTTAAACGTAAGGACCTGAAACCTGTTGAAGCTCGTGATGCTGTTCCGGCAACGTCACAACAGATTTTGCAAGGTATTACTCGTGCGTCGTTGCAAACCAACAGTTGGGTATCTGCAGCGTCGTTCCAGGAAACTACAAAGGTGTTGAACGAAGCGGCAGTACACGGCAAGCAGGATACGCTTGTCGGTCTGAAGGAGAATGTGATCGTTGGTCACTTGATTCCTGCAGGTACAGGTTTGCGCACTTACGAGAAACTCGTTGTAGGTTCGAAGGAAGAGTACGAAAAACTGATGGCTGCGAAGAAAGAAACTTTGGAAGAAGAAGTTTAATTTTCGCGAAGCATAACTTAAAAAGGATCTCACTTTACGGTGAGATCCTTTTGTTTTTACTTGATGCTTGTTTTACTCCTCAACACCCGCTGAGTAAAATATAATTAGTCGCGGTTAATTTCAAATTCATTAACGCTATCCCACGTATTGCGGGTGTATAGTAATCTCCCTTTTTCGTCTAAGTACACAATTTGATGTGCTGGCACCTGCACGCCAACGCCATCTTGACGAAAAAAGGTTGCAGGTGACGCCAGTCGGCCCGCAGTTACTCTCCCTGAACGGTCGAATCTCACGAATCCAATAAATTCTTTTCCGGTACCATCAGGGATGATGAGCGTTGTAGGCTGCGCCAGTTCGGCCCTAACCAACCTACTGTCCAAAGAAAGTTGTGCATATCCGTTTACCCGAACCCCAATACCATCAGGAGTAAATAGCACATACTCTTCTGTCGAATGAAACCGAACCAATTTCCCGTTATGATTTAATTCAAAGTCACCACTGATTTTTATGCTGATGCCATCCGGTGTAAACGCCACACTGGGTTCCAACGCATGAGCAGAATATATACGGTTGTTATCCCAAAGCACTTTCCCTCTCACGGTTCGCATGATTCCATCCGTGCAAAGTACCGAAGTGGGAACATCGTATCCGGATGGATTATGCTGTGAGAGAAGTAATATAAGCAGTAGTCGGGAAAAGAGAATATTTAACATACCAATAACGCGCAAAGAATGTGCCACGTTGCATGCTGTAGTCATGTTGTAAACTAGTGGTATTGCTATATGGGTGCTGCGCTATTTCCGAATGTATCTGGTCTTGCTGTGTTACTTTGATTAACTTTGAATCAAATCAAGGAATCATGCAAGAAGAACAACAATTAAATATTGAGCTTACAGAAGATGTGGCCGAAGGAATTTATTCCAACCTCGCTATTATCACACACTCTAACTCCGAATTTGTTCTGGATTTTATTCAGATCATGCCCGGGGTGCCCAAGGCGAAAGTGAAATCGCGTATTGTATTAACGCCTCAACATGCAAAGCGATTAATGCGTGCTTTGAAGGATAACATTTCGCGTTTTGAGCAAGCGAATGGTACCATTGCCGAAAGCGAAATGCCCAACGCATTTCCTTTAAATTTTGGTGGAACTAAAGGAATGGCTTAATCACGAGTGAAAACGTGTACAACTGTAAAAGGCTTTCATGATAAATGAGAGCCTTTTTTTAATCCAGTGCTTTACGGTTGAATATGATATAACCGAAATGAAACAGCACACTAACCTGATCCGTGCGCGAAGAGTAGTAGTTCGCAGATAAACTCACCGGACCAAGCGGAGAGTGCCACACTAACGCAGACATGGCGATAAACTCCCAATCAGATATTGATAGTGGTGCGCTGTATGCCGCGGTATTGTCAAATTCTTTTTGAATTGCTTGATACGGAAGCATTACAAATCCTTCTAGTCGGACGTCAATACTTTTATTTAATACAAAAATATTTTTCAATCCTGCGCCTGCAAATTGATGCGCGCGAAACTCAGGAATAAAATATGTTTTGCTTTCCGGTGTAGGCATGAATGCCGGCGCACTGAGCATGGTAGCAAAGTAGTTGCTGAAGAAAGGTTGCGATGAATACACCGCTTCACCATAGAATCCAAGTCTCCAACTTCCTCGTTCTTTAAAGTACGTGTCGTAAACAATACGCATTACAAACCAGTTATGGACAGCACGAAAACGATCTTGTATGATTGCCGTTGATCCGGGTTGGTAATACTCTTCTCCTTGCACAAATCGCGCTTTAAACGCAAAATAGGTTCCTTGAGATGCATATTGTTTGCGATTCAAAGTGCTACGTTCATAAAGAAGGTGGGATGTGTAGGTTGTGAAATCTGTACGATCTGCAGTATCGGCCGATTGGAATGCGTCAACCTGATAATACAAATCGCGAATGAACGCATAAGAGGTGGCTAATGAAAGTTTGGTTTTATTATTAACCGGCAATCCCAAGCTTATTTCACCACATCGATCCCACATAATGAGATACGCAGGTTTCGTATCTTCAAAGAACGCGGGACTGCTTCGGAAATAGTCAAATCGGTTCCAGGTGAATGATGGTTCAACGTAAAACGGTAGTTGTGTAGAAAAATCAATCCGTGTTTTTAGCTGTACCGCGCTGTATAGTTTTCCGAAATATGCATTACCCATTACAGACACAGAAGGATTGCTCAGCAGGTCATACTGCATGGCAATGAAGCCCATGTTTATCGGGCGATTGGAGAAGTTGCCTCCAAATTGCGTTGTGAAGGGACGTTCTTTTTTTATACTCAACGTGAGATCATATAATCCTGTTGATTTATTGTAGCGCGCCAAAGGATAAATTGATTTGAGTTTATCATCAGCAGCCAATCGAAAGTACTGTGGTTTTAATTCGTTTAACGGCACACTTTTTTTCTTCTTACGAAGGATAGAAGTAGTATAGTTAACCTGGGCGCGCGTGAGTTTGTCACCTTCAATGATGAGATTTCCGAAGATGAGTGGCGGTAATTTTTTCTTGAAATTTTCTCTACGTGCTTTTAAATCATCCGTTGCTACACGACGAGTGACGTGCAATTTAATTTCCTCAATTTGTCTTATCGTCGCTGCATAACCGCTATCAATTAAGGCTTGAGCGTTTTCAAAATCAAACAAACCCACCCAATCTGCGCTAGGCTCAATGATGATTCCATTTTCGCATTGAGGCGTGAAGTCTGTTTTACTAGTGAGCATTGCTCTGATTTGCGAAATCAAATTGTCTTCTTCAGGATTGGCAAATGCGGTGGCTACGTTGCTTCCAATGATGAAATCCGGAAAGAAGTCGGTGTACATGATGTTTGATGGGAAGTTGTTGTACAAACCTCCGTCAAAAAGCAATCGTCCGTTTACAGTAATAGGTTTTAAGTAAAACGGATAAGACATGGATGCGCGAACAGCCTGGCCTAAATCTCCGTTACGGAAAACAACAGACTCTTTGCTGGCAACATCTGAAGCAACGCAACGAAAAGGAATAAACAAACTGTCGAACTTGTAATTAGCAGCAGCGCTTGCGGCAGCAGTACGTTCCATCAACGCAAAATCCATTGGTATCGGAGAAATGACATTAGTTGGCAAACTTGTAACTAATGAAGTGTCCAAAGACATTTTGAACGACAGCCAGGATGCATTGTCTTCTTTCTTTTTGAAATAGTAAACGTATTGCGGTTGGATAACTCCTGTAGCCCAACTTTTAAAATCTTCTGTTTTAACGAGCTGTTCAATTTCCCATGGGCTGTATCCCATTGCATACATGGCCCCGATAAGAGCACCGCTGGAAGTTCCGCAGATGTAGTCGATAGGAATTTGATTTTCTTCTAAGGCTTTCAACACACCGATGTGCGCCATTCCGGATGCTCCACCGCCACTTAGCACCACTCCAACTTTATCTTGCTTACCATATACTACAGGTGGCTGCGGTTGCGCGTATGAGAAAACGCGAACCAACAACATAATGAGTATAATAACGTACTTAGCAGCCCGCATGGCTTGTGGTTTTATCAAAGGTACGAATTACCACTCTTTAGCCCACGCGGCATTCAATTCATTCAGATATCGCACTGTATGCAATAGACGTGATCCGTACCAGGAAAAAAGTTCGCCGTCTACTTCCATTATGCGACTTCCCGGGCTAATTATTTTTAGTTGTTGGATATGTTGTTCTTTGAATGGAAAGGGTTCGGATGAAAGTAAAATAATATCCGGATCGCATTGTGCAATTTGAGCGTCTGTTAATTGCGGATAGCGTCCTTCAAATGTGGTGCCGAGATTATTCCAGCCGCATTTGGATATCAAGTCATTTATAAATGTATTATCTCCGGCGCACATCCACGGATTGCTCCAAATTAAATACAACACGTTTACTTGCGGACCTTGAGTTAATTTCTTAAACGAGTTTTCGATTTTTAATTTTATTTCTGTTGCTTGATTGGGAGTTCCGGTAATTACGCCAACACTTGAAATCATCTTTAGCGCTTCTTCCAGTGTAAGAATATCGCTGGTCCAGACGTTAAATTCTTTGCGAAGTAGTTCAATATCTTCTTTTGTATTTTCTTCTTTATTCGCGATAATCAAGTCAGGTTGAAGTTGGCGCACTATGTCGATGTTAACTGTTTTTGTTCCACCAACTCTAATTTTATTTCGAAACCAATGATCAGGATGGATGCAAAATTTAGTGATGCCGACAACACGATCGTCTAATCCAAGATCATAAAGCAGTTCTGTTTGACTTGGAACCAAAGAAATAATGCGTTGTGGTAATGTTGGAATTGAAACGCTAAAGCCGGTTTGATCTATCACTTCAATCATAGGATCCAATCAAATTTTTACACCCATTATACACACGTCATCAACCTGATCTTGTTTCACAGGCTGATTTTTCCAGTTTTCAAACTCTTCAATGATGATCGGAGCAGCATTATTCAAATCTCCACTTGTTGCGCGTTTTAAAATTTCCTTGAACTTTTTATACATCAACTTTTTTCCTTTCGGCCCACCAAACTGATCCGCATATCCATCAGAAAAACTAACTACGACATCTCCGCGTTGCAACTGAACTTGTTTTAATGTAAATGGATTTTTAGTAACGTGAACACCAATTGGTTGCTTATCCGGCACAAGTTCAATGATTTCATTGTCGCGAATTATATACACGCTATTGTTGGCACCACTATACGACAGCTCCATGGTGTTGGTGTCCAATCTGCAAATGCTGATGTCCATTCCGTCGCGAGATAAACTTCCGCTACCTTCTTTATTCAAAGACTGAATGACCATATCTCGCAATTCGTTCAGCATTTTTTCCGGTGAATGTACTTTTTTCTCCGACAGTACTTCGTTGAGCAATGTAATTCCCAACATACTCATGAAACCTCCCGGAACGCCATGGCCGGTGCAATCTACAACAGCGAAGTATTTGAATTGTTCGTGTTCGCCAACCCAATAGAAGTCGCCGCTAACAATGCCGTGTGGTTTGAAAATAATAAAGTGTTCCGGGAAGAGTTGTTTAATGTTGGTTTCAGCGGGAAGCATCGCCAACTGAATGTTCTTCGCGTAGTTGATACTATCGGTTATTTCCTGATTGATATCTTCAACAAGTTTCTTTTGGCGTGAAATAACTTCATTGGCCGTTTTTTTTCCACGATATCCGCGGTAAATAAAGAACGCTAACGCCAACAATAATAACATAGCAATTGCTCCGGCGTATAAAATGAATTGTTGTTGACGAAACCGCGCTTCTTGCTCAGCGTCAAGTTTTGCCTGTGCGATCTTTTCCTTTTCTTTTTCCTTGTCAAACAAATATTGCAACATTAACTCCGCTTGTCGGCGCGTGTTTTCTTCCGAGCTGTATTGCTCTTTCAGTTCAATGTATAATTGAGCAAACTCCAGCGCTTTGTTTTGATTGCCTTCTGCTTGATAGGCTTTCCACAAACGGTACGCGAATTCTATTTGCAGTGTTGGAGAGTTGAGTTCTCGGGCATATTTCAATCCTTCTTCGCCCAAACGAATAGCGTCTTTGTGTTTTTTCTGTTCAAGTGCACTAATAGTCAAAAGCTTGTAACACTCCGCTATGCCTTGATTGTCTTGTAATGCAATGAAGGACTGTAAAGCTGTATTGATAAGCTCTTCGGCCTTGACGTAGTTTTTTTGGAACATCGCAATTTGTCCTTGCATACGCTGTGCAGCCGCAATATGATTAGGATAATTGTATTGTTTAGCCAACTGTAAAGCTTCGGATACCAGTGTATTTGCTGTGGCTGTGTCTTGTTGAGCAAAATGAATTTGAGACTCAAAGATCAAATTGTAAACTGTACGGTTGTAATCTCCAATTTCGCGGGACAGACGAATACTTTCATCAATGTATTTCATTGCCTGAACGGTATCATGCTGTTTTAAATACAAGTCGGACATACCATTATAAATGAATGACATGTTATGTTTGTCGTTCGCACCCTCAGCAATATCCAGCGCAGCAAGAAAGCATTCAATAGCTTTAGGATAATTATATAATTGCGTGTACGCATCTGCCATTGTACCCAAACTGCCGGCTTTAATATTTAGTTCACCAATGGAGTCTGCAATTTGTATAGTACGTGAATGATAGGCAATTGCTTGTTTAAAATCGCCACGCATATGGTAGTTGTTTCCCATGCTGCTCAGGTTGAAAGCCTGCAATCGTCTGTTGCCGGTTTCTTGTGCAGTTTTGAAGGACTGACGATGATATTCCATCGCTTTGTCGTATTGGGAAGAAAAAAGATAAGCATCGCCAATTGTACTTTGACACTGAGCAACATTGACTTTGTCGTTCAGACCTTTGTAAATACGCAAGGCTAAAGTGAGGTAATGTAGGGCGGTGTCGTTAATTCCTTGTAGTCGAAAGACGTTGCCAATTCCGGTGTAGGCTTGAGCTATTAATGAAGAGTCGCTGAGTTTTTGAGCAAGTTGAAGACTTTTCTTGTAAAGGACTTTAGCTGTATCATACGAATCGACGTAATAAAAACTGAGGCCTTCTTTGTGAAGCGCATCGGCCTGAATCTTTTGATTCTTTACTTTTTGTCCGATAGCATATGCTTCTCTTGCCAAATTTCGGGTTTGCGAGGCATCTATTCCGCGGTATTCAAACGCAAGTTGATTTAACATTTGCGCCTTTCGTTCTTGGTTGTTTTCTTTCTTAATTGCTTGTTGTAAAGAATCGATAACCGGGGTTTGTGCAACAACTCCGGTAGCAAGGAGGCAAAGTAGAATTACGATTCGAGTAATCATGTGACACAGCAAGATACAAGATGCAACGTGATAAAAAAAGAAAACCGCCGAAGTGCGGCGGTTTTTATAACTAACACATCATACTGATGATATCGTGTCGGGTGATGATATAGATTTCATCTGTTTTGAAATCACGCACCAACACAGCAGGATTTTCCGGAGTGATCATGTTGCTCAATGCTTCCAGTGGTGTTGTGATATCCACGAATGGAAATGCAGGACTCATGATACTTTCTACAGTATTCCCTTTATTGTTCGGATGTTTAGTAAGGCATTCGAAAATGTTTTGTTCATTAATTGAACCTACTATACGTCCGTCTTTCGTGATTGTAAGTTGTGAGAAGTCCCTCTCCTGCATGAGTCGTGCGGTGCTTTCGATTGTTTCATTTACTTCCACCGACATCACTTTGTTGTGTTTCACTGCAGCCACGATATCTTTAGCTGTCTGCCCCGTTGGATCGAGATAACCTTTCGTGCGCATCCAATCGTCGTTGAACATTTTACCCAAATAGCGAGTGCCGTGGTCGTGGAAGATTACCACTACCACATCGTTTTCATTAAACTGATTCGCCATTTGAAGTAAACCTGCCATTGCAGATCCTGCAGAGTTTCCAGCAAAGATTCCTTCTTCTTTTGTGATGCGACGAGTCATTACGGCTGCATCTTTATCCGTTACTTTTTCGAAATGATCGATAACGTTAAAGTCTACATTTTGTGGTAAGAAATCTTCGCCAATGCCTTCGGTTACATAAGGATAGATTTCATTTTTATCGAAGATGCCGGTTTCCTTGTATTTCTTAAAGACAGAACCGTATGTGTCGATACCAAGAATCTTGATGTTTGGATTTTTCTCTTTCAAAAAGCGACCGGTTCCGCAAATGGTTCCGCCTGTTCCAACACCTACCACAAGGTGTGTAATTTTACCTTCGGTTTGTTCCCAAATTTCAGGACCGGTTTGTTCGTAGTGTGCCTGCGAATTACTCAGGTTGTCGTATTGATTAGGTTTCCAAGAGTTAGGAACTTCTTTTTCCAATCGTGAAGAAACAGAATAATACGAACGTGGATCTTCAGGGTCAACGTTGGTAGGACAAACAATAACTTCTGCGCCGAAAGCTTTTAATGCATCCACTTTTTCTTTTGACTGTTTGTCTGTTGTCGTGAATATGCATTTGTATCCTTTAATAATCGCTGCGATCGCCAAACCCATTCCTGTGTTGCCGGAAGTTCCTTCAATGATTGTTCCTCCCGGTTTAAGACGACCATCTTTTTCTGCATCCTCGATCATCTTCAATGCCATGCGATCCTTAATAGAATTGCCTGGATTAAAGGTTTCGATTTTAGCGTACACTTTTGCCTTAACAGTGCCTTTTGTGATATTATTGATACGTACTAAAGGTGTTTTGCCAATAGTTTGCAGAATGTTGTCGAAAACCAATTTGTTAGTATTCACGGTAGTTTGGATTAGAGGACAAAAGTAACGGCATTTTAGCTAAAGCGTATCGCCTTAACAGGAGAAATTCGTGTTACGATGAGTGCCGGAATTAATAGTGCCAAGATACAGAGCACCAGTGTTGCCAGATTAAGTATAATCAGCTGCCATGCAATAAAGTTCACAGGGACGTGATCCACGTAATAGGATCGCTCATCCAATTGAATAAGTCCGAATTTGTTTTGTGCCAATCCAACTACTACACCTACTGCATTGCCCCATAACAGACCAATTCCGATAAGTCGTACAGCTTGTCGCATGAATATTCTCATGATTGCTCTATTGCCCGCGCCCATTGCTTTCAATACACCAATCATGTTAGTACGATCGAGAATTAAAATTATTAACGCACTTATCATGTTAATCATACTCACAAATAACATGAGCACAATAATGATCATTGCATTAGTGTCTAAAATATCCAGCCAAGAAAATATTTGGGGTGTAAGCTCTCTAATATTAATGGCGTCCAAATCATAATCTAAAGTTTCGCGTATTGATTCGGTAACCGGCTGTAGCGCATTGTAATTATCAACCAGTACTTCAAAGCCACCAACATGCACACTGTCCCAGTTATTTAATTTTTGAACTTGTCGTAAATGACAAATGAGAAAACGATCGTCAAAACCGTCATACAATCCTGTTTCATAAATGCCGACTACTTTAAAGAGACGTTGCTTTGTTTCGTTGTTGCGTAGGAAGAACATTCTGAATTTATCGTTCAACTTCAGCTGCATTTTATTGGCGATTGTTTTTGAAACAATCACTTCATTTAAAGAATCGGGAGTGGTTAAGATTTTACCTTCCACCATTTTTTCCTTGAAGAAACTCCAGTCGAAGTCTGAGTCTACTCCTTTCAGAACAACACCCAAGAGTTGTTCTTTATTTTTCATGATCCCGGCTTTTGTTGCGAAAACCTGTACATGTCGTACACCGGGAACTGCATTAACGGCGGAGACAGAAGGTTGATTGCGATTGAGCGAATCGTTCTCAAATGATTCATTCGTGTCAATTCCTGTTATTTGAATGTGCGAGCCAAAGCCAATTACCTTTTGACGCACTTCATTCTGAAATCCCGTCATAACACCCAACGTTAATATCATAACGGCAATTCCAATAGCAATTCCTGCAACCGCTACACGCAAAATCGGTTTGGACATGCGTCCTTCACCATCCTTTTGCAGCAGCATTCGCGAAGTGATTAATTGTTCGAAACCGGATTTTGCCATTGCTTCAAAAATACGTGTAAATCCCGGACTAAAAGAATAGCACAATTCTTGCTACATTCACGTCATGATGCGATTGCTATTTTGCTTATTACTGGTTGTTGTGCAGACCATTCACCTGCCGGCGCAAATTTTAATTCGTGCTAAGCAAAATGCGGAGAAGACTGATAAAGATATCACAGTTGGAGCGGCTCGTTTTGATCAATATTTGTCCGAGTTAAGCGGTAAGCGTGTGGCAGTTGTGGCTAATCATACCTCGTTTGTAGGGGCTGTCCATTTGGTTGATACCTTATTGTCGCGTAAGATTAAAGTGGTAAAAATATTTTCTCCCGAGCACGGATTTCGCGGAACTGCAGATAACGGTGAGGAAATTGGTTCAGGGAAAGATCAACGAACCGGACTTCCTGTAATTTCTTTGTACGGAGATCATCGTAAACCCACCACAAAGGATATGAAAGGTATTGATGCGGTGTTGTTCGATATTCAAGATGTAGGTGTTCGTTTTTACACGTATATCTCTACTATGACTTACGTAATGGAAGCATGTGCTGAACAGAACGTAAAAATGATTGTGCTGGATCGTCCAAATCCCAACGGACATTATCTCGATGGACCTATTCTGGAGCCGGCATATAAATCGTTTGTGGGATTACATCCTGTTCCGATTGTTCATGGTATGACAATAGCTGAATATGCACAAATGGTGAATGGAGAGAAGTGGTTAACCGGAGGCGTGAAGTGTGATTTGAAAGTTATTACGTGCCTCAACTATACTCACGATGATTTGTATCAATTACCGATAAATCCATCACCTAATTTGCCCAACATGAGTAGTGTGTATTTGTATCCATCCTTGTGTTTGTTTGAAGGAACGGTTGTCAGTGTGGGACGCGGAACTGGTGCGCCGTTTCAAATATTTGGTCATCCTCAATTACAAGGGACACACTTTTCGTTTACTCCGGCCCCTAAACCTGGAGCCAAAAAACCATTGTATGAAGGACAGTTATGTAACGGATACGATTTACGCGAATTCGGATTGTTGTATATCAAGGATTATAAATCGCTTTATCTGTATTGGTTAATCGCAAGCTATAATCAATTAAAGACGAAGGGAGAATTCTTCAATAATTTCTTTGATAAACTTGCCGGTACTTCCAATTTGCGTAATCAGGTTGTTTCAGGCAAAACCGAAGAACAAATCAGAGCATCGTGGCAGCCCGGATTATCTGCGTTTCGTGATATTCGCGTGAAATATTTGCTCTATCAGGATTTCAATTAAACCGATTGCACCTGTTTGCGTCTAACGAGCAAATACGGTAACTTGAATTCAAATTCAATCTATGAAAAAGCTGTTAATTGTTGCGGTACTTGCAACTATTGCTTCATCTATTTATGCTCAGAGTCCAAATTGGGCTGATGATGTAGCGAATATTCTTTACGGAAAATGCACCAATTGTCATCATCCCGGAGGAATTGCACCGTTTTCGTTAATAACCTATAACGATGCAGCGAACGTTGCTCCGAACATTCAGAATGCGGTTACCATGCGGAGAATGCCGCCATGGCCTCCGGATACAGCGTATACCAGATTCGCTCATGAACGCGCATTGACACAACAAGAAATTACAACTATAGATAATTGGGTGACTGCAGGCTTTCCTTCCGGCAATATTTCAAATGCTCCGCCTGCTCCTACTTACACTGCCGGACCTGTCATATCTAATCCTGATTTGGCGGCTCAAATGCAAACCTACACAGTGAATACCGCCACTGATTTGTATCGGTGTTTTGTAGTGCCGTCGGGTATTATGCAAGATGAATACATTACCAAGGTTGAAGTTGTTCCGGGAAACCGACCAATAGTGCATCATGTACTCGTGTATCAAGATGTTCAGAGTACGTGCGTAACATTGGATAATAATGATCCCGGTCCGGGTTATACCAGTTTTGGTGGCGTAGGTTCGAATACAGCTACATTGATCGCCGGCTGGGTTCCTGGTCAAGGTGTTTACGAATTGCCGCCGAATATGGGTATTAAATTGGAGGCGAACAGCTACATCATTATGCAGATTCATTACCCGTCGGGAACTTTTAATCAGACAGACAGTACACAAGTACGGTTTACTTTTTCAAGTGGGGTAGTTCGTAACGTTACACTTGTGCCGGCAATTAACCACGCTACATCATTAACCAATGGCCCTCTTGTTATTCCTGCAAATACCACACGCACATTTAATGCGCAAGTAGCAATTTCATCACCTGTTACTTTGATAAGCGTTGCGCCTCACATGCATTTAATTGGCAAATCCATTTGGTCTTGGGCGGTGGATCCATCGGGAGATACGATACCGTTGATTAGCATTCCTGATTGGAATTTTCACTGGCAAGGATTCTACACGTATCGTCAACCTGTAGTTATTCCCGGAAACAGTGTGGTGTATGCTAGTGCTTATTACGATAATACAGCGAACAATCCGAACAATCCGAACAATCCACCTCAGCCGGTTACTGCAGGTGAAGCTACGGATGATGAAATGATGGTGATCTATTATGCGTATTTGCCTTATCAGCCCGGAGATGAAAATATTATTATTGATAGTATAGTGCTGAATTCTATTCAACAAAATGCATATCAGAATATTATTCGGACACCTCAGTTATACGATCCGTATCCTGTTCCAACATCCGGTAACACGCCTGTTGCAGTAGGTTATTTTATTCCTGAAGCTAGTTCTGTAGTCTTACAACTTTTTGATCAAAATGGTCGTTTGGTCAGGGAGTGGAACAGAGGTACACAAAGCGCTGGATTCTATCGCATGGATGTCGCGATTGCAGACTTGCCTGCGGGTACCTATACGATTAGCCTGAATACAGGTAATACCCGTAATTCAAAACAAATCATTGTTTATTGACACTCCTGAAGTCGCCCTTCAATAATAAATTTTTGTAGCGCGGTAGTGATGGCTATCATGCCAACATAGTTAATGGTATGCGCGTCATCAGAAGGACGATGATAGTGCGATCCTAATCCGGTGGAAATTAAGATCGCAGGAATTCTATGGTAGAGAAATACTGCGTGATCTGAGCCATTCGCAACTTTATCTTGAGCGACTATAGTTTTGAATTTGTCGGACTGAATCGTTTTTCCAAGGCGGAAAATGCAGGAGGATGTTGAATTGGTTTGAATTTCTAAAATAGGTGCAAGGAAATCTAATCGTCCTACCATGTCAAGATTAATGTTGGCAATAATTGTTGATGTATCAATAACATTGGAATTGAACAACGCATTTGCACCCCACAGGCCGTCTTCTTCGCCTGAGAATGCTACAAATATTACGTCGTAGGGCAATTGGTCTATTTTAGTCTTACACCAAGCTGCTAATCCCAGCATCATAGCAACTCCGCTGGCGTTGTCATCTGCACCGTTGTGAATTTTTCGGGAGAATGGATCGTTGGAGTGGAATTTTCCGTTACCGATATGGTCGTAGTGGGCGGAGATGACGATTGACTTATTATGCTTTGTGTCGATTTTTCCGATCACATTCCCGGCTGAGTGAATGAGTGCGGTATCCGGATTTACGTAGCTGAATGGATGCAACCATTGTTGTTGCTTGATTGGTGAGCAGCCGGCTCTTGCCATTTCTATAGCAATGAATTCTGCTGCTTGTTTTTCTTGCACAGTGCCGGGTAAACGGCCTTGCATGGAATCGTGTGACAAAGCACCAACTACATATTGAAAATATTCAGTAGAAACAGTAACAGCAGGCTTCTGGGCAGATATGATTGTGCTCAGCAGACCGGACATAATGATCAGTAATGATTTCAATTGCTTATTCATAGACATTGTAAGTAACGCAAATTTAGTACCATCGTGCCCGACTACCATTTGTACAGGAACTACTTTCCTTCGCTCTAAAAAAACAGAGCCTGTTCATTCGAACAGGCTCTGTCATTCTTAAACGGTTGTTATTAGTTTTTGCGAGCGAACTGAGGCTCAACTTTTGGCCCCTTCGGAGTAACAGGTGCCGGAGTAAACTGGAAGCTAGTGCCGTTCCAGAACATCGGAGTTCCTGACTGAGAAGTGTTTCCTTCATTGAACATCATACCCTGAACGTTTTCAGAGAAGTTCCGGCTAGTTAACTGTTCAGGAGTAGAAGATTGTGCAGCGTCAACACGCTTACCAACCGCGATCCATGAGAATTCTACGCTTGAAGAACCATTGTTCAATTCAGCCACATTGAATCCGTTTTCGTCAACTGAAACGATGTATAAACCATTGCACTGACCTTGTGGAGTAACTGTAATAGTTGGCTTACCGTTTCCTTTGATTAACGCAGCGTACTCAGGAGTAAAGTTTACACGGATAGTTCCATTGCTTAATTGAGCAGAACCGTCGTCATACACTTTAACAGTAGTAGAAGTTACCGCGTAAGCAGGAGTGATAGTAGCGCCGGTGTTCACTAAGTCAGCATGGTAACCATAGTTGTATGTATTACCTACGTTTAACGCAGCATACATAGAACCCATAGTTGTCAAACCTGCGATGTCACCGCGAACCCAACCGCCCATCATGTCTCCATAGAAGCCGGCACCGATACCGGTTAAATTACCATTGGCCATACGACCGCCGCCATTGGCATAAGCGGAAGTTCCATAAACACCATAGTTCAGCAAGCCTGAGCTTCTGTAGCCCATTGATCCCCAATAAGTACCGCTAACTTCTGCTCCAATAGTTCCACCACAACGAGTGTAATCGTTGTAGTTCCAACCACCAACGCCGAAGGTATATACATCTCCCCAGAAGTTAAAACCACGAGTTGCATCATTCGCAGCAACTTGCGCATAACCTGTACCATCATTCTGAGAGTCACGTGTGCGATAACCAAACATTGAGGATTGCCCATCACCGTTAATGGTTAACTGTTGCTGATAAACATAAAAACGATACTGTGTCAACGGCGCAATATTAACAGAAACGTTACCGTTAGTGTTCTCCTGCATGATGGAGTTACCTAATGTATTTGCAGACAAAAACTTCGGATGATAACCTGTTGTACCTGTTACACCACCCGGTCCAGTTGGACCAGTTGCTCCGGTTGCTCCGGCAATGCCTGTCGCCCCTGTTGGACCCGCAGGACCCGCAGCACCGGTTAATCCTGCAGCGCCTGTAGCACCGGTTAATCCTGTAGCGCCTGTAGCACCATTAGCTCCCGTAGCACCTGCTACACCGTTAGCACCTTGAGCACCTTGAGGACCTGTAGCCCCTGTCAAACCAATAGGACCTTGTACCCCAGTTGGACCCGTGTCACCGGTTGCGCCTACAGCTCCTGTTGGACCTGTTAAGCCCGGATCGCCGGAAGGACCTTGTGGACCTGCAATTCCCGGATCTCCCTGAGGCCCGGTTGGACCTGTTAAGCCCGGATCGCCCTGAGGCCCGGTTGGACCTGCAACACCAGGATCACCGGAAGGACCTTGTGGGCCTGCAGGACCCTGTGGTCCCGGATTTGCTGAGTTCTGTGCATATAACGCGTAAGGGACAGACAAGAACTGCGACGTTCCCATAGAAGTTAAACCGCTACCGAAGTCAACAGATACTTCCAAAAATTCTTGACCCGCATAGAATACGGTATCTACGCCTGCTGTGATAGAACCCATGTTGATGTTGAACAAACCAAACTGGTTGGTGGTAACACCTGTGTGAGTTTCCGTCCAAACAACAGGTCCTGAAGCAGAACCGCTGTGAATGTCAAATTTAACGGTAACTGTGCCGTTTGCAATAGGTGCTCC
>JBIJCF010000012.1:0-70399 GCA_044344795.1 Bacteroidia bacterium
CCTTCCTTGTAGCGTTGATTAATGTTTACGTGTTGTTGTTCTCCCTATCGGTGATAGCAGCCATATTTATTTCGAATTATCTCACGAAACCGTTGCGATTAATTCAGGACAAGATGCGCGCTGTTACACTAGGTCAAAAGAATGATCCGATCAATTGGGAAACCAATGACGAGATAGGAAGTCTGGTTCGCGAATACAACAGAATGATCTCCGAACTGGCGCACAGTGCGGAATTGTTGGCACAAAGCGAACGTGAAAGCGCATGGCGTGAAATGGCGAAGCAAGTAGCACATGAAATCAAAAATCCGTTGACTCCAATTCGTCTGAGTTTGCAATTGCTCGAACGTGCGTATCGCGATAAAGCTCCAGATCTAGATCAGAAAGTAGAACGTTTGACGAAAACGATGATTGAACAGATTGATACGTTGTCTTCCATTGCAACGGCGTTCTCCGATTTCGCGAAAATGCCGAAACCGCAAATTGAAGAAATGGATCTTCATGAGTTGCTGAATAATGTGGTGAGTTTATTTCAGGAAACGGAAGACCGCATAAAAATTTCCTATGATCATGGAGCATTGGAACACGCCGATGTAGAAGGTGATTACGAACAATTGATGCGCGTGTTTAATAATTTGATTCGCAACGCCATTCAGGCAATTCCCGAAGAACAAGACGGAATTGTTGAGGTTAAGCTGAGTCGTGACAGGCAGAATTTTGTGGTATCGGTAAAAGATAATGGCACAGGTATCAGCGACGAAGTAATCGATAAAATATTTGTGCCGAATTTCACGACAAAATCGGGCGGTATGGGACTTGGGCTCGCTATGGTGAAGAGCATTGTGGAAAGTGTTAGCGGCCGCATCCGATTTGAAACGACCAGAGGTGTGGGGACGACATTTTATGTTTCCATTCCCGTTCGTAAAGGTGATTCACAATAAATGATCAATTCGTACCTTTAGCACCGTATGCAACAACGTCCTGTTCGAGTTTTAATTGCAAAAGTTGGTTTGGATGGTCACGATCGTGGCGCCAAAGTGATTGCTTCTTTTCTGCGCGACGCAGGTATGGAAGTTATTTATACCGGATTACGTCAAACCCCTGAAATGGTTGTGAACGCTGCGTTGCAGGAAGATGTGGATGCTATCGGTGTCAGCATTTTATCCGGCGCACACATGACGGTATTTCCGAAAATCATGACCTTGATGAAAGAGAAAGGCATGGACGATGTGTTGCTGACAGGCGGAGGTATTATTCCCGATGCAGACATGAAAAAGCTCAACGAACTTGGTGTGGGCATGTTGTTCCCTCCGGGAACCGATACAAAGACGATCGTTGATTATATAAAAGGATTCGTAGAGGAACACCGGAGATAAATTGATTTCAGTCCGCTATTGAAAATAAATTTGCATCATAAATTATTTCCGTTATATCTTTGCGCCACATTACAACCATGAACAAGAACTTAAATATGATGATGAACTGCTGCATGAAACCATGACAGTGGGATAAGCATTTATATAAAAGGCTTTCCCGATTTTGGAAAGCCTTTTTTTATTAATTTAACCGAACTTCAACATGAAACGCACCGCATTAACCTTCCTTTCCTCGTACATGTGTATGTGCATGTGTATGTGCTGCTGTGCAAACAGCAAGCCCGGAAGGTATATGCTTACATGGTGCAGTTGATTGTTGGTGTGTTGAGCGAAGCCCTCCGGATTTCCGTGAGGGCTTTTTTATTGTCAGTTCTCGCGGATTTCAGAAAAAAATAATCCAAAACAACTTACAATAAAACTCATGCAAAGCTTTAGAACCGAACTCGAAAACCCAATCGTAGAACAGGACATTCTTGATCTGCAACATAAAATTCAGCAGTTTCATGCCGGAGCCATCGACCCGGAAAAATTCAGAAGCCTTCGTTTGGCCCGCGGTGTTTACGGACAACGTCAGCAAGGCGTGCAGATGGTGCGCATTAAAATCCCGTATGGTCGTTTCAGTACACATCAACTACGTCGCCTCGCAACATTATCCGACAAATACGCCACAGGTAATTTGCATTTAACAACACGCCAAGATGTGCAATTCCATTTTGTGAGTTTGGATGATACTCCGGCCTTATGGGCGGAATTAGAACAAAGCGATTTAACACTGCGCGAAGCATGCGGTAACACAGTTCGCAATATCACCGCTTCTCCTGAAGCAGGCATTGATCCGAACGAACCCTTTGATGTTACGCCCTACGCCGACTTTCTATTTAAATACTTTTTGCGCAATCCTGTTGGTCAGGATATGGGTCGTAAAATTAAAATTGCATTTTCATCGTCCGAAGCTGATTCGGCATTCACGTTCATGCACGATATTGGATTTATTCCTCGCGTGGAAATTGTGAACGGAAACATTCGGCGCGGATTCAAAGTTGTTACCGGCGGTGGACTTGGTGCTCAGCCTTTTCCTGCACAAATCGCCTCTGAATTTCTACCCGAAAATGAAATTGTTCCTTTCACAGAAGCGTTGCTTCGCGTGTTTGACAGACACGGGGAACGCAACAACAGGAATAAAGCGCGATTAAAATATCTGCTCAGCAAAATCGGAATAGAGGAATTGTTGCGTTTAGTGCATGAGGAGAAGCAAGGTCTTGCAGCACAGCATGTGGATATTCCGGTTTTTGAAAATGAGCTGGTGGAATCGAAAACTATTTACACCACATTCAAGAAAAGCAATTCAGAAGAATTCGATGCATGGAAACTCAGCAGTGTTATCGCTCAGAAGCAACCCGGTTATGTTGCAGTACATTTGCGTATTCCGCGGGGTGATTTATCATCTGCATCTGCAATTGCGTTAGCTGATGTAATAGATCAGTATGCACGTGCATCAGATAGTCGAATCACGCCTCAGCAAAGTATACTGTTGCGTTTTGTTCCTGAGGCGGCATTACCGGCATTATATCAGGCATTAAAAGTTTTGGGTTTGCATTTACCCGGTGGAAGCGCGTTGGGTGATATTACTTCTTGCCCCGGCACGGATACTTGCAATCTCGGTATTTCCAATAGCACAGGAGTTGCTGCTGTGTTGGAAGATGTTATTACCAATGAATATCCGCATCTCATCGGACGCCGTGACTTGACCATCAAAATAAGTGGATGCATGAACAGTTGCGGCCAGCATGCATTAGCGGATATCGGTTTCCATGGAAGCTCTGTGAAGATTGGAAGCGCCGTAGCGCCCGCATTACAGCTGGTGCTTGGTGGAGGGAAAGGCATTGCAGCAGAAAAAATTATCAAGTTTCCCAGCAAGCGCGCTCCTGCTGTGTTGCGTGTTTTGATCAACGATTTCGAAAGTAATGCATCCGGTGAATCGTTTCGCGAGTATTTTCTTCGTCAAGGCAAGATGTACTTCTATCAGTTGCTGAAGGCATTTGGTGAAACTGATGATGTAAATGACGATTTGTTCGTTGACTGGAATGCCGATAGAAAGTTCGCATTGGCTGTAGGAGTGGGCGAGTGTGCCGGAGTAAAAATTGATTTAGTAACGGTATTGTTGCATGAAGCCGAAGACGCTATTCGAGCCTCCGAAGAACAGTTCAAGAAATCACGTTTTGCCGATGCTGCATATCATGCTTACAATGCAATTATTCACGCAGCTAAAGCTGTCCTGTTGGATAGCGGAATTCAAGTGAATAGTCAGTTTTCTGTCATCAGCGAATTTCAATCGCACTTTGGTGTGGTGTTTGGATTTGCAGATAACACATTCACACAAGCAGTTTTGAAAATTAAAGAACAAACACCGACGAAAGACTTTGCGCAAAAGTATCTTCAAGATTCGCGAGAGTTTGTTCAAGCTACCATTCAAAAGCGATTGGCGAATCAGAAAATTATCAATACCAACTAAGATGATGAAAATCGAATTTCAATTATTTCAGGATACACGAATGCGATGTTGTTGCAAAACACTTATTTAAAACAACAAGTCATCACATCAAAAAAATAAAATCATGAATACATACTATAAACAACCTAAACTTACAATAATCGGTGCAGGGCCCGGAGATCCTGACTTAATCACCATTAAAGCCATCAACGCATTGGGCGAAGCTGATGTAATTCTGTATGATGCATTAGTCAATCCTGAATTATTAAAATACGCCCCTTATCAATCCATTAAAATTTTTGTGGGCAAGCGTAAAGGATCGCATCACCTTACACAAGATCAGATTAACTCACTTATTGTGGACTATGCTTTTTCGCACGGACATGTGGTTCGCTTAAAAGGTGGAGATCCTTTTGTTTTTGGTCGTGGAGCGGAGGAATTGGAATTCGCAGACCGATTTAATATCGAGACCGCTATTGTACCGGGTATTTCAAGTTCTATCGGTGTTCCGGCGTTGCAAGGTATTCCTGTTACGCACCGTGGAATAAGCGAAAGCTTCTGGGTACTAACAGGAAGAAATGCTGCCGGAGAAATCCCTTATGATATTCACTTAGCTGCGCAGTCGGATGCAACGGTGATCATTTTAATGGGCTTAAGTTCGCTTCGAGAAATCACGAAAGTGTACGAGCGTTATGGCAAAAATAGTTTGCCGGTGGCTGTGATTCAGAATGGATCATTACCTACGGAAAATGTAGCTATTGGTTCCGTGGATACTATTACGCGCGTTGTTGAGGAAGAAGGCATTAAAACACCGGCCGTTATTGTTATCGGTGAAGTGGTTCGCAAACACCCTCAAGCGTTGTATACTTTAGCATTGGAAAATCATCTTTTGAACTGATTGATCGTGAATAGTAACAAATTACTCATACTGATAGCGTGGATGCTGATGTTACCTGCGATGGTTTTGGCACAGCGTAACATCACTCCACGTTATTTGTTGTGGGGCGGCTTCCAACAACGTATTGTTTTTAATGAACGATGGGAGTTGTTTAATGACGCTCAAGCACGTTTGGAATTAACGGATGGAGATTGGTTTAATATTCTGTGGCGACAAGGAATTCAGTTTAAATTCAAAAACAATCATACAGGAATGATTGGTTATGCACGTTTCCATCTATATCCAAATCCCAACAATGGCGTGTTCCGCCGCGAATGGAGATTATGGCAAGAATGGGGCGCGAAGCAGTCGTTTGAAAGAAACATATTTATTCAGCGTATTCGAATTGAACAACGTTTTATAGCAACACCTGAAACAAACTACAAATTCTCAACATTTCGCGCACGCTTTCGGGTAGAATGGCAGCGTTATCTTACCGAACAACGAAACACCTATTTAATAGTTGGCAACGAGCTCATTATTGCAGCTACTCGTGTTAACTTTGTTGCCCTGGATCAAAACAGAATTTTTGCCGGTCTAGGATACAAGATTAATGATGCGTGGGGAGTTTCAATTACAGGAATGCATCTGTTATTGCGGCGTTCCGAAATAGATTTAGAATCTCATTCGATCATACGATTTGTTATCCAACATCAACTTGCGCTATGAGCACGCAGCCAGTAAATGATAAAATGAACAATACGTTGTTTCCGGTTTTTTTAAAACTGGATCACTTCCACGTGTTGATCATTGGTGGCGGTGCAGTGGCTTTAGAGAAGTTGAATAATATACTTCAACAGAGTCCGGCTGTAACAATTACAATTGTCGCGATGGAGGTAATTGAAGAGGTGAGCAGTTTTGCGCGATTACATAAGAACGTTTTCCTCGAAGAACGACCTTATACGCCTGAAGATCTGGAAGGAAAACACCTTGTTATTTCTTGCGTTAATGATATTGCTACTACTGCCTTGATCCGTGATGATGTTCATGCTCGTGGACTATTATTAAACGCTGCAGACCGTCCGGATTATTGTGATTTTTATTTAGGTGCAGTAGTGAGTAAAGGCCCTTTAAAAATAGGTATTAGCACCAACGGTACGTCGCCCACATTAGCTAAGCGCTTGAAAGAAGTATTATCGGAGAACATTCCTGATGAAACAATTACTTCTGCGCAACAACTCAATCAGCTGCGTGATCATCTGCGAGGTGATTTCAAAGAGAAAGTACGCGTGTTGAATGAAACAACTAAAGTGTTGGTTGAAGAAGTCGCACCGCAGTCAACAACAAAACGGAAATACAAAGTTTTACTGTATGTGTTGTCAGCACTGAGTTTAATGGTGATCGGTCATTTACTCTTGTCATTTATTCCGCTGGCAGAAGTGTGGAACGGCATCACCATTGCAACAGCACAAATTGACGCGTCTATTTTGTGGTGGATTTTGGGTGGCTTTGTCGCGCAAATGATTGATGGTGCTTTGGGAATGGCTTACGGAGTAAGTGTAACCACCTTCTTGATGTCCTTCGGTGTAAGTCCTGCCGTTGCAAGTGCCAGTATGCATACTTCCGAAATTTTAACAACGGGAACTTCATCA
The DNA here is from genome assembly GCA_044344795.1 of Bacteroidia bacterium. Classification (GTDB taxonomy): domain Bacteria; phylum Bacteroidota; class Bacteroidia; order Palsa-965; family Palsa-965. The sequence continues at coordinate 6,394 of JBIJCF010000012.1, forward strand.
TTGGTGTATTGGCGCTATCGTAATATCAACAGCAAGCTTTTTCGTTCCTTGCTAATTCCGGGTGCTATTGGCGCTGTGGCCGGTGCATTAACTGCATCATTGCTTAACGCTAATCTTAAAGTGCTGAAGCCGTTCGTGGCATGTTATACGTTGTTCTTGGGAATCTTGATTATTCGAAAGGCAATCATGGTGAAAAAACCGAAACGGAAAATTAAACGCATTGGTGTACTTGGCGCTGTTGGCGGATTCTTAGATTCTGTTGGCGGCGGGGGTTGGGGGCCTATTGTTACCTCAACATTATTGGCAGGCGGACGCGATTTACGTTATACAATTGGATCGGCGCACGCCGCGAAATTTTTCGTTGCCGTAATTAGCACCGTGACATTTTTCTTCTTGATCGGAATTGAGCACTGGACCATCATTGTCGGATTGATGATTGGCGGTATGGCTGCTGCACCAATTTCAATTTGGTTGTCCACTAAAATATCCGTTCGTAACGGACTCATCTTTGTTGGATTCCTGGTGGTGATTATCAGTTTAAAAACTATGTTGGGGTTATGATAGCTGCTGTTGAGAAAAGTCGGGAGTATTTGCCATTAAATCCGGAGCAGCGGATGAAGCAACTTTTTGCTGAGTTTGGCGCTAAAGACATTTTGTTTACATCTTCTTTCGGAACAACTTCTGCTATTCTACTACATCTGTTGCATCGCGTTGCGCCTCAACATACCGTATACTTTTTAGATACAACTTATCATTTCTCAGAAACACTTCAGTATAAAGATGAGTTGACGAAGTTGTTGCAGTTGAACGTAAGTACACTTCAACCGGAAGAATGGAAAAATGCGTTTACGGGTGAAGATCAAACATGGAGCAAGGATCCCGATTTGTGTTGTTCCATTAACAAAGTAGAGCCGCTTGATAAGATAAAGTCCAACTTTAAAATTTGGATTTCAGGATTGATGGGCGCTCAAAACAAGTTTCGTAAACAGCTGAATATTTTTGATGTGCGCGAAGAGATCACAAAGTTTTATCCGATTGTAGATTTAACGGAAGCACAAGCTGCTGCTTATATGAAAGAGTTTCAGCTTCCGGAACATCCGCTCATCAAGCAAGGATTTCATTCGGTAGGATGTTATCACTGCACTGTAAAAGGGCGGGGTCGTGAAGGACGTTGGGTAAACAGATCGAAAACAGAATGTGGATTGCACTTATAAATTAAACTATGAACAACGAGAAAATTTCAGTGGCATTATTTGGCTTTGGCTGCGTCGGTCAAGGTTTGTACGATGTATTAAATCATTCCGAAGTGTTGCAGGCAAACATTGCCCGAATAGGAGTGAAGGATCCGAAGAAGGAACGAAGTGTAGATGATTCCTTAATCACTTATGACAAAGTTGATATTCTGAATCGAAAAGATCTGGATGTTGTAGTGGAAATGATTACCGATACTGATGAAGCGTACACTATTGCAAAAACAGCAATGAATAACGGAATGAATGTGGTAAGCGCCAGCAAGAAAATGTTGGCCACTTACTTTGCAGAGTTATTCAAAGTGCAGGAAGATACCGGCAAAGCCTTGATATACGAAGGTGCCGCCGGCGGAAGTATTCCCATCATTCGGACACTGGAAGAATATTACGATAACGAGTTGCTGGGAAGTTTGCGTGGTATTTTAAATGGCACGACAAATTATATCCTTACACGAATGGAGTTGGAGAGCAAGGATTATGGCGATGTGTTGAAAGATGCGCAGGCGAGTGGATTTGCAGAGACGGATCCTTGGTTGGATGTAGCCGGATTCGATACGATGTACAAAACTATTTTGTTGTCCGTGCATGCATTCGGAGTTGTATTGAAGCCGGAAGATGTACTTACGTTAGGCATTCAAAATATTTCGTTTGATGATATTCGTTACGCGCGTGAAAAGGGGTTGCGCATCAAATTAATCGGCAGTGCCGCGAAGGCAGGAGATAAATTCCGAGTGTATGTAATGCCGCGTTTTATCAGCAAGGAAGATGAATTATTCAATATTTTATACGAATACAATGCCATCGAAGTAGAAGGCGCGTTTTCATGTAAACAAAGTTTTGTGGGTAAAGGCGCAGGAAGCCATCCAACCGGAAGCGCCGTGTTATCTGATGTTTCGGCATTAACGTACAATTACAAGTACGCGTACAAAAAGTTGAACAAGTTGCGTGCGCTTAATGGCGGCCGCATTGCAGGAAGCGAGCTGCTGGATAAGAACTTTACAACGCGGGTGTATATTCGTTTTGGTGATAAAGAGGAATTGCGCGATCTGGATATTCAACACGTAGTGGAAGAATATCGTTCACCCAAAGTCAACTTCATTATTGCCGATGTTAAATTTGAGTCGTTGTACAAACATAAAGGCAACAAGGAGTCCAAACTCTTTATTTGCGAGTGCTAAAATTACACGCGTACACCGATAATGAGCATGTCGTCGACTTGTTCCAAGTGACCTCGCCAAGTTTCAATCGTTTGATCGAGAACGCGTAGTTGCTCAAACATTTCATGATCCTGCACAGTTAGAAGTACAGCTTTTAATTGTGCAGGTTTAAACTTCTTACCTTGTGGTCCTCCAAACTGATCGGTATAGCCATCAGATAGTAAATAGAAACTATCTCCCGTAGTTAAAGTAATATTGTAGTTCGTGTAGTTTTTGTCCGGATACTCCTTGTAACTTCCGATAGAAACTTTATCGCCTTTGTATTCTGTAAAGCGACGATCTCTAAATACGTACATCTGATTGTAAGCCCCTGCATATTGTAATTCGTTCGTAGCAGTATTGAAAATAGCCAACGCAATATCTATGCCATCACGAACTTGCATGTCATCTATTGTATGATGCATCTTATCACTCATCAGACGATTGAGATTGTCCAGCAAGGACGCTGCAGAATCAGACGGATTATTTTCTACAACCGATTCCAGCATGTCATTGGTAACAATACTCATAAACGCGCCCGGTACTCCGTGTCCTGTGCAGTCAACAGCTGCAATATATATGCGTGAACCGTGCTGACGCATAAAGTAAAAGTCGCCGGAAACGATATCCTTCGGTTTATATAGCACAAAGGATTCCTGCAACGATTTCCGTACGTCTTTAGATGGTTGCAACATGGCATCTTGCAGACGTTTCGCATAACGTATACTATCGGTTACCTCGATATTTTTCTGAGCCAGCTCTTCGTTCTTTAATGCGAGTTCTTTGGTACGTTCCGCAACTTTCTCTTCCAGAATGCGTGTTTGTTGTTTGAGTTTTCGTGTTCTCCATTTATCAAATCCGAACAAGCTGAATCCTACAAACAACACAACAAACACGTAGAACAAGGCTGTTTGCCAAAACGGCGGCTGTATGGTGAATTTGTACGTTACAGCCTCTTTGTTCCACACACCATCATTGTTGCACGCTTTAACCTGAAAAACGTAATCTCCCGGAGGTAAATTGGAATACACTGCTTCAGGATGTGCAGTGGGAAGCGGAGACCAGTCCTTATCAAAACCTTCCAGCTTGTATATGTATCGTACTTTTTCAGGATTGGCTAAGCTCACGCCATTGAATAAAAACGTTAAGTGATTTTGATCGTAGTTGAATGTTGCGCTCTCCGGAAACTCGGCATCGCGCATGAAAATTTTTAAGCCGGTTAATGTAGTTAACGGTTCAACCGTGTTTAAACGATTCTCCCCCGGACTATAGCGCACAGCACCCATGATAGTGCCAAACCATAAGTTACCGTTCTTGTCGGCGAAGACGGCATTGGGATTTACTTCTACACCGTTAAATCCTTCTGATTTTCCGAAATGCGAGAAGCTGGAATCAACGGGATTAAACACATCCAAGCCTCTTGAGTTTCCAATCCAAATATTATTCTTGCCGTCTGCAATAAGTGCATAAGGAGTTTCGGTGGACATACCATGTTTAGCAGTGTAATTGCGGAACACACGACCATCGTATTTATACAAGCCACCCCCGTATGCGCCTAACCAAATGTTTTGCTGCGCATCTTCGTTAATACAAAGTATGAAACGATGAATAATTCCATTGGACTCATCGTAACGTGTAAATGTTTTACCATCATAAACAGAGAGATAGCCGCCTAGTGCGCCAAACCATAAATTTCCCTTGCTATCTCTGAAAATGCGGTATACATTATTACCTCCAAGTCCGTCATCGGTGGAGTAATTGCGAATTGCTCCATTGCCATTTTCAATGCGTGAAACACCTTCTTTGGTGCCTACCCAAATGTTCCCGCGCAAGTCTTCATTAATAGCGTATACCAGGTCACCGGCAAGACCTTCTGTTGTAGTATATGTTTCGAAACGAGATGAACCTTTCTCTAATTTACTGACTCCCCCAATACCGGTTCCGGCCCAAATTGTGCCACGCGAATCTTCAAATAATGAAAGCACAACTGCACTGCGCAATCCTTCAGTAACACCGAACTTGGTTACAGTAAACGAACTGTCTGATGCGTTTCCATTAAAAGTCAGTCGCGTTAATCCATCGTTAGTTCCGAGCCACACGTTCCCTGATTTGTCCACTAAAGTTGTCCAAACAATATCATTGGAGAGTCCGTCGCGTTTATCGAATAATACAAATCGTTCTCCACGATATAAATTCAAACCTACATCCGTGCCAATCCAAATATTTCCTTCGCGGTCTTCAAGGATCTTCTTGACGTTAAAATAATTCAATCCTTGACGCGTGTTATACGCTTTAACAACAGATTTATCAATCGCCTGAAGACGATTCGAACTTTGAAACGGAGTAATCAACACTGCTCCGCCTCCTGTTGTTCCCAGCCAGATGTTGCCTCTGGAGTCGGGACAGATATCTTCAATAAAACTTGATGTTAAACCTTGTTCTTCCCCGATCACGCGGAGGTTAGGCAATAGCGTGGGAGCATTACGTCCAATGAAATTGTTAGGTAGTTGCAATACAATAACACCTTTATCAGCAGTGCCCACCCACATTTCGGATGTTTTGTTGAGTAATGCGAGTGAAGTAATCGCATTCGAAGGGAAACCACGTTCCGCATTTAAATCGGTATATGCCATTGGCGAGCTGATATCGCCTCGTGTATCGCAAATCGTAACGCCGCGATCAGTTGCAATCCACATATTTCCGTTTCCATCCAAACACAAATCATACACGTTTTCACTTGCTAATCCATCTTTCACGGAAATGGAAAACATCTTGTTTTTTGCAGGATCGTAAATAAAAATTCCTGCGCCTTCTGTGGCAATCCAGAAAAATCCTTGCTGATCTTCTGTAATCGCGGTTACGGATCGGAAGCGTGTGTATTCTTCGAGATTTAGACTTTCAAATTTTTTACTCTTCGAATTGTAACGACTCACGCCGCCTGCCCAATGTCCGAACCAAATATCGCCCTGCGCATCTTTGTATGAAGTAGTTACCCAATCCTCCGCAAGTCCGTTACGACGAGTAAAATTTTCAAAACCACGTCCATTGTAACGTGATAAACCGGCTAATGTCCCGATCCACAAATTTCCTTCATTGTCCTGAACGATGCTTTGTACCTGCGATTGTACAAGTCCTTGCTCCACTCCATAAGAGAGGAAACTGGTAGTTTGTGCTTGCACATTTAATGCAGCAAACAAAATACTAATGACGATCGTAGCGCGCCATTTCATCATAATATTCTTTTTCGGTTACTTCTCGTTCTCCGATGTAGTAATAAGTGCTCCACCAGTATTTAACTTGTTTTAATTCAATCATTCGGCTTCCCGGCCAGAGGAATACGATCTTCTCCAGCGTGCGGAACCAATTGCTTGCAACAGCTGTTACACGATGCGGATGTGGAGAATAATTCAAACCTTGTACAGACGCTACAGGTCTCAATTTGCCCGCATGCCCGTCGCGTTCTATACGCGCAACAGTTTCAACCAACTTCCGAATATGCTCTGCTTTTATTTGTTTGTTAGCAAGTTGTTTTTTCTCGCGTTCCTTTTGCAATTGAATTAAATAATCACTTTGTGCCTTGCGATCTGCTTCACGTCGCATGGCCTGAACAACGGAATTACTTTCACTTTCTTCCTTCCGTTTATTATAACGTTGGAGATTCGTGCGCTTTTCACTTTCCGCCACTAATTTCAGCAAGTTGTTCTCGTATTGTGCACGCACTACTTTGTTCTGACGTTCTTGCTGCAAGCGTTCTTCTTTTTCGCGCTGCAATTCCACGCCTTCGGATTCGCGGATAGGATTGCCCGAATTCGTAGGGTTAGGATTGTTATTTCTTTCTCGTTCTTCGCGCTCCTTGCGTTCACGCTCGGCTTCCTGATTTTTCAATTCCAATTCACGAGCAAGTCGTTCCCGCTCTTCGGCTTCTTTCCGTGCTTTGTCTTCGGCTTCTTTCTTGGCTTGGGCAGCGCGTTGTTCTTCAAACGGATCTTTTAAAATCTCATCCACGAACCGATACGAAGGATCATCATAAAAGCCTTTCGAGCCGTCGAATATGACTTTTATGAAAGGTTTTTTCCCAAACAACTCTGTCTTCACTGCCTGATCACCCGGAGAAAAAAATGGAATATCTGTAATGTAGTCGGGATAGATCCACGCTTTTTCCGCGGGAACGCGTAAGTCCATCGTCATGTACATGTCCACACAACCCGGTGCGCGATACGTAATCTTATATTGATGACCGATGTCAATGGTGAATTTGAATTTACCATTTTTCCCTGTCGTGAGATTAATGATTTCTCTTCCATCCATCAGCACATTAACAGTTGCTCCCGCTAATGGTTTTCCTGCTTTTGTCGCTGTTCCGAAAAAACGCAAATCGCCCTGCGCCCATGAAGGTGCGGTAATGACGAACATGCAAAATGATAACAGTATTCGGAAGAGCATAGTTACTGTAAATATAAGCAGGAATTGGCTCGTCTATCTGTGGCGATTACCTTTGTCCAAAATAGCTACTATGGAATTTGATTTGAAAGCAATTGGAACGGTAACGATGGTGCTTTTTGCTGTTATCGATGTCATAGGTTCCATTCCTGTTATTATTGGGTTAAAACAAAAAGTGGGCGATTTAAATGCTGAAAAAGCATCGCTGGTTTCTCTAGCAATTATGATCGGCTTTCTTTTTGTGGGCGAGCCTATTCTTTCGCTTATCGGGATCACCGTTTCCGATTTTGCTATTGCAGGTTCTTTTGTGCTATTCTTTCTTTCGTTGGAAATGATTTTGGGGATTCGTTTGTACAAGGATGAAGTTCCAGCAACCGCTTCCGTAATGCCATTGGCATTTCCATTGTTGGCCGGAACAGGAACGCTGACCACAATTCTCTCCTTACGTGCTGAATTTGATTTACTCTCCATTATCATTGGGGTGGTGGTGAACGTAGCTATCATTTATGTGGTATTGCGTAATATAGGACGACTAGAAAAACTACTGGGATTAGGCGGTGTTGCTGTGCTACGCAAAGTGTTCGGAATAATACTTCTTGCTATCGCAGTTAAACTATTCCGCACACACGCGGGAATTTAATCGCTGCGCAATATGGTGATTGACTATCTTTAACCTGTCTGATGAATATTTATTCCCGCAAACAACAATGGAAATGGTTATTGCTAATTGCAGCACTAATAATTGTTGGTGTGTCTTTGTGGTATTCTTCACAGCTGGTGCAGAAAATTGCTGAGAGCGAAAAACGCAATGTCGAGTTATGGGCGGAAGCAGTTCGTCGAAAAGCATTGATGATGGAAGCCACCAGCGAATTGTACACTAAAATTGCACGTGAAGAAAGAAAGAAAGTCGAGTTGTGGGCAGAAGCCAATCGTCTGTTAGCGCAAGTTGATGATTCAAGTCCGGCTCTGGGGTTCGTATTTCAAGTTATTCGCGAAAACGAAACGGTTCCGGTAATTCTTACAGATAGCAAAGGCAAAATATTACTCTCCCGAAATCTTGACCCAACAGCGAGTGAAAAAAGTGAATATTTGTTGGAGCAGCTGGAATTAATGCGAAAGCAACACGACTCCATTCGAATTGAAATTAGCCCGGGAGTGCAGCACTACTTGTTTTATAAAGACTCTGAAGTATTCGAAGACATACGTAAATCATTCGAAGACAACGAACGTTCCTTTATTAAGGAAGTTGCGTCTAATCCGGCGTCAGCACCGGCAATTTACACGGACTCGCTCTCGAGTGTAATTCTTGCTTACGGTAATTTAGACACAGCCCAAATTCGATTGGATTCTACGAAGTATCTGAAAACTATGTTTCAGACTTTGCGTGAAAAAGGAGATACCATCAATGTTACATTGGCTGCAGGGAGAAAGAATGTGATTTACTACATGGAGTCGCCGCAGTTGCAACAGTTGCGTTATTTTCCGGTATTTCAATTTGTAGTAATCGGCATGTTTTTAGTTGTGGCGTATTTGATGTTCAGTACTTCTCGTCGTGCAGAACAGAATCTCGTGTGGGTGGGTATGGCTAAAGAAACGGCGCATCAGTTGGGAACACCTCTTTCTTCTCTCATTGCGTGGGTAGAATATTTGAAAATGAAAGGCGTGGAGGAATCGATGTTAAAGGAAATGAGCCGCGATATTCAACGCTTGGAAATGATAACCGAACGTTTTTCAAAAATTGGTTCTCAGCCCAAGTTGAATAGTGAGAACATGGTAGAAGTTCTTGCTACAGCTATTGAATACATGCGCGCCCGAACACCTAAGACCGTGGAAATTGAATACACGGGGTCAGGCGTGAAGATGGCTTCCGTGAATGTTGCATTGTTTGGTTGGGTGATAGAAAACATTATGCGCAATGCAGTTGATGCGATGGACGGCAAAGGAAAAATTACGATTGATGTTTTCGATCAGCAACAGTTTGTTTATATCGACATTGCCGATAACGGGAAGGGCATTCCGCGATCGAAACAGAAAACAATTTTCGAACCGGGCTTTACCACAAAGCAACGTGGCTGGGGTCTTGGATTATCGTTGTGCAAACGAATAATCGAGCAGTATCACGACGGGAAAATATTTGTAAAAAGCTCCGAGCCGAATAAAGGAACTACATTCCGTATAGTGCTAAAGAGTTAGTGTTAACCGAATAATCCGGCGAACACTTCTTCAATTTTTCCCATCTGGCGCAATTGAATGCCGTAATCTCCTGCCTTCAGACCTTTATGATACTTGGAAATATAGATTTCTTTAAATCCTAATTTTTCAGCTTCCGCAATGCGTTGCTCTATGCGTTGCACAGGACGAATTTCTCCACTTAATCCAACTTCCGCGGCAAAACAAATGCTGTTATGAATCGGGATGTCGGCGTTGGAAGAAAGTACCGCACAAACTACTGCAAGGTCAATTCCCGGATCTTCAACTTTTAATCCGCCGGCTATGTTCAGGAATACATCTTTAGTGCCCAATCGAAATCCACATCGCTTTTCTAAAACAGCCAACAACATGGCCAAACGACGAAGATCAAATCCGGTAGAAGAACGTTGTGGTGTGCCGTAAGCAGCAGTGCTCACTAACGCTTGTGTTTCAATCAGCATCGGACGCAGGCCTTCCATTAATACGGCAATGGTAACACCACTAACTTGCTCGTCACGCGCAGTAATTAATATTTCAGACGGATTCGCTACTTCACGTAACCCGCTGCCTTGCATTTCATAAATGCCTAATTCATTTGTTGAGCCAAATCGATTTTTGATCGTGCGTAAAAGTCGGTAAACATGATTGCGATCGCCTTCGAATTGCAACACGGTATCCACCATGTGTTCCAGTACTTTCGGTCCGGCCAATGATCCTTCTTTGGTGATGTGACCTATCAGAAATACAGGAACATTCGATTCTTTCGCATAACGCAACAATTCGCCTGCACACTCACGAACCTGAGAAACACTTCCCGGCGATGACTCAACATGAGCGGTGTGCAATGTTTGAATGGAATCCACAATAAGGAGTTGCGGTTCAATCTGTGCAATTTGCTGAAAGATATTTTGTGTATTCGTTTCGGTCAATACAAAACAATTGTCATTCGCAATGCCGATTCGTTCCGCACGCATTTTTATTTGTTGCTCACTTTCTTCTCCTGAAACATACAATACACGAAGATTTTTTTCCTGCGTGGCGAGCTGCAACATTAAAGTTGATTTGCCAATGCCCGGTTCGCCGCCAAACAAAATCAACGATCCCGGAACCAGGCCTCCACCAAGCACGCGGTTCAGCTCCTGATCAATTAGCGGAATGCGGTGTTCTTCTGTGCCGCTGATTTCATTCAACTTCAACGGCTTTGGTGCACGACCTGTATTTTTTGAAGAGAACGGGGAAGAGCGCGGATCATTCGATTTGGCTACAATTTCTTCAACATACGTATTCCATTCACCGCAGGATGGACATTTACCAATCCACTTGGGTGATGATGTGCCGCAGTTTTGGCAGAAGAATTGTGTTTTTGTTTTAGCCATGTGGCGTATCGATTTACGCTTCTTTAATTTTTTTCTCGATGGCACTGGTTGAATAACCTTGCACCAATTCAACCAACTTTACTTCACCGCCATGTTGCAAAACAACATCATGTCCTGCAATTTGTTCTACACGATAATCCGCACCTTTTACCAGTACATCCGGAACAAGTGCTGAAATCAATTCGTAAGGAGTTTCTTCGTTGAAGATGACAACTGCATCAACTACATGAAGACTAGCAATAATCATGGCACGGGAATGTTCGTTCTGTATCGGACGACTATCGCCTTTGTTCAGACGTTTTACGGACTGATCCGCATTAACCGCAACAATTAAAAAGTCGCCACAATCTTTCGCTTTCGCCAAGTAATCCACGTGGCCAAGGTGCAGCAAATCGAAACATCCGTTGGTGAAAACGACCTTCATTCCGAAGTGTTGCAAACGTTGCACTTTACGCACGAGTTCTTCGCGTGAGAATATTTTGGCACTGATAATTTCGCTGTAGGTCATGCTTTAATTTTATTGAGCAGTGGTTGAATCAGAAATGCAACACCCGTGAAAACCACAACTGTAGCCACTTGCGAACCCCAGCACAACCAGGAAAACGATGCTGCTGCAGGTTCTGTTTCCGGTGTTAAGCGAATCATAAGCGCGGTTACAATAAGTTGATACGCGCCAATTCCGCCGGGAGTAAATGCTACACCAAATGTGCCGAACAGCAGTAAGATCAACGCCATGTTCATTGTTAAGTGCTGTGTTTCAGGGAAGCAGAAAAAGCAAACGTATAAGCTCAGCAAATAGCCACCCCAAATTCCAAGCGAATACAAGATAAACAGGAAAGGCTGTTTCACTTGTTTTACCGACAATACGCCATCACGAATTCCTTTCAGAAAAGCGAGCGCCTTGGACGAAAACAATCCAACTATTTTTTGGCGAAACCAATAGATTGCGCCGACAAAAGCGATGAGACTTCCAAAAGCGATGTAGAATTTTACTGGCTGTGCATACAACGCACCAAGTTTTATCGCCGCAGGATCCCAGATGTATTCCAGCCACAAGCTTTTTAGTCCGGCAAATTGAAACAACAACACCAGAACGAAAATCAATCCGAGGCACAAAACATCGATTATACGTTCTACGACAACGGTGCCGAATGCTTCGCTGAACGGAATGTTATCCGTGCGTTTAATTAAGCCGCATCGTGATACCTCACCCAGGCGAGGAAAAGCATAATTGGCGAGATAAGCGACCATGACAGCCGTAAACCGATTGCCCAATCCCGATTTGTGTCCGAGTGGCTGTAACAACATTTCCCATCGTAAGGCACGGAATAAGTGCGACAAGGCGCCAATTCCCATTGCCACTGCAAACCAATAATAGTCGGCGTTGCGGATGCCGTTTAAAAACTGTTCACGTTGTGTATCTGTGAAACGGCTGTATTGCCACCACAGCAAACCCGCTCCAAGTCCGAAAAACAGGACAAACTGTATGATCTGACCCGCGCGTCCCTTCAATGTATTAGGATTTTAATTGATTGGTGGTTTCGTCCGGAAAGATGACCGTAGGAGTGAATGACTTCGCGGCCTCAGCATCCATCAACGCGTATGAAATAACAAGGACGATATCACCAACAGCAACTTTGCGAGCCGCAGGGCCATTCAAACAAATTGTTCCGGTTCCTCTGCTGCCTTTAATGACGTATGTTTCCAAACGCTCGCCGTTATTGATATTAACGACTTGTACCTTTTCGTTCTCGATCAGATTAGCAGCATCCATGAGATTTTCGTCAATGGTAATACTGCCGATGTAGTTCAGATCCGCCTGCGTTACTTTCACGCGGTGAATCTTTGATTTCATAACTTGAATTTGCATCGGCGCAAAGGTAGGGGAAATATCCACAGCGGCATTGTTATCCCGAGTTGCTGTAAATGAAAAAAGCCACCGTTACGGTGGCTTTGTTGCCCGAGCTGGATTCGAACCAACACAGTCAGAACCAAAATCTGAAGTCCTGCCATTAGACGATCGGGCATCAATTGCATTTCAGCAATGGGCGACAAAAGTAAAAAGTTATTTCATTTTCACAAAATTTTAGTTGGGAATCTGCTTATTTAACAGCGCGACTCCCCCGCAATTTCCTATCTTCGCCCGCATATCATTCACAAAATTCAGGCATGGTTTCCAAGTACAAACTGTTTAATAACGTTATCGGCTGGGTAGTGTTCGCAATTGCGGCATTTACCTACGTTTCAACCATTGAACCTACCACAAGTTTCTGGGACTGTGGCGAGTACATACTTTCTTGTTTGAAGTTAGAGGTGGGTCACCCGCCCGGAGCACCAACATTCTTGTTGTTCGGACGCTTTTTCTCCTTATTTGCTTCCGGTGAAAATGGCGGAGCGGCTATGATCAACGTGATGTCCGGATTGTCCAGCGCATTTACCATTTTGTTCATGTTTTGGTCGTTAACGTTGTTAGGTCGCAAATTGGTGGCTTCGATGAGTCAGGAATTGAATGATGCACGCATGTGGGCTGTTTTTGCAAGTGCGGCTGTAGGCTCCTTAGCCTATACGTTCTCGGATTCTTTCTGGTTTTCTGCTGTAGAAGGTGAAGTTTACGCAATGTCTTCTTTCTTCACTGCGTTAGTTTTTTGGGCGATTTTACGTTGGGATGCCGATGACACGCCTCGTGCGGATAAGTGGATCGTATTCATTGCATTCATGATGGGATTGTCTATCGGTGTTCACTTATTGAATTTGTTGGCAATTCCTGCGATCGTGATGATCGTGTATTTCAAGAAATACGAATACACTTTTAAAGGGCTCATTATTTCCTTGCTGGTAGCAGTGGGATTACTAGGTGTAATTCAGAACGGAATTATTCCGGGTGTTGTAAGTGCTGCCGCTAATTACGAGTTGTTCTTTGTGAATACTATCGGATTGCCATTCAACGTCGGGACTATTGTTTATTTCTTGTTGCTCATCGGAATGATTATTACAGGAATGCAATACACTGCTGCTGGTGGTGAAAAATTGTACAAGCGCTTTATTTATGTGACGGGTGCTTTCTTCGGAATTACCGTTATCGCAGCCATGATGTATTCATCTGTTGCATTGCCGTTTATCACAGCAGGCGGTGTCGCAGCGTTAATTTATTATTTCAAGGATAACCGTCATTTATTAAACACGATTCTTTTATCGTTTAGCGTGATGCTGATTGGTTATTCAACATTCTTTGTCTTGGTTATTCGCTCTCAGGCGAATACTCCGATGGATGAAAACAATCCGGAAAATGCGATCAGCTTGTTGTCGTATTTGCAACGTGAACAATACGGTGACTGGCCGTTGTTATATGGCCCTTATTACAACGCTACGTTGGACTACAGCAATCCTGCTGATGACGGGAATCCGGTTTATGCAAAGAATGCATCAAGCGGCGATTATCAAATTATCGATCATCGTAAACAAACCAAGTACAACTGGGCGCCTGAAATGAGTACCATTTTACCTCGTATGTGGGAAATGAACCAGTCTAGTCACAAACGTGAATACGAACATTGGGCTGATGTGAAGAAAAAAAATGTTCGTGTTAAAGTACAAGTGCGCACTGCAGAAGGTATGCAAACAACAACGCTGACACGTCCAAGTTTTGGTGCGAACCTGAAGTATTTCTTCAATTACCAAATCGGGTGGATGTACATGCGTTATTTCATGTGGAATTTCGCCGGAAAGCAAAATGATATTCAGGGTCACGGAAATATTACGGATGGCAACTGGCAATCGGGTTTATCTGCAACTGATAAAATTGATATGGGCAAAGCGCCGAAACGTCTTCGCGAAAACGCTGCGAATAACAAGTTCTTCATGCTGCCGTTAATTCTTGGCTTAATCGGATTGTTCTTTCAGGTTTCTAAAGATTGGAAGAATGGTTTGGTGGTAACGTTGATGTTCTTATTTACAGGATTAGCTATCGTATTCTACCTCAATCAGTATCCGCTGCAACCGCGCGAACGTGACTACGCTTACGCAGGCTCGTTTTATGCATTTGCTATGTGGATTGGTTTTGGCGTGTACGCTATTTATGATTTTCTCGCACGTTACGCGAAAATGGCGGGCGTTGCAGGAGTTGGTATTGCAACAGTTGCGGGCTGTACAGTACCATATATCATGGCTGCTGAAGGTTGGGATGATCATAACCGTTCACATCGCTATACCGCTCGCGACTTTGCTAAAAATTATCTGTCAACCGTTGATAAGAACGGCGTAATATTTACCAATGGTGATAACGATACATTCCCTTTGTGGTATGCACAGGAAGCGGAAGGTTATCGTACAGATGTGCGTGTGTTGAATTTGTCGCTCTTGAATACAGATTGGTACATTGAACAATCTGTGCGTAAGGCATACGATTCAGATCCGGTTCCGTTTTCATTACCTGCACACAAGTATCGTCAAGGTTCTGCGGAACAAGTATTCTTCCCTGAGGTTCCTGAAGGCAAAGTATTACCTGCAATGAGCGCTCGGCAGTTGATTGATATGATCATCAACAACGATCCTCAGGTTACAGAAGTAAGAACAGGTCAGGATGATAATAATGAGATGTATACAGATACTGTATATACATTACCGACCAACCGTGTTTGGATTCCGGTGGACAAGAAGTTGGTGAAATCCAATGGAACTGTCCCTGCCAACACACCTGACAGTTTGATTTTGGATCGTATCGAATGGACGATTAACAAACGTTATCTGTTGAAAGCAGATTTAATGATGTTGGATTTGTTGGCGACTAACAACTGGAAGCGTCCGATTTACTTTGCAGTTACTGCGGGTTCCGGAGCTTATTTGGATCTTGAAGATTTCTTCCGCCTCGAAGGATTGGCGTATCGTTTGGTTCCTTTGAAGGCTTCGCAAGAAGGTATGTTTGGAGAGCCTGTGGGATGCGATACGGATATCATGTACAATAAGATCATGAATCAGTTTGTGTGGGGTGGTTTAGATGATACGACCAAGAATATCTACATGGATGAAAACAACTTGCGTTTCACTACTAACCAGCGCTTGCAAATGATGACACTCGCGAAGCTGTTGAATGATGAAGGCAAAGGTCAAAAGGCGGTTCAAGTGTTGGATAAGTGTTTAGCAGTAATGCCCGAGAAACACGTACCATATGAGCCTGCAATGGTGTACATGGTTCAGGGTTATTTCACTGCAGGCGCTGCTGATAAAGGCAAGAATTTGTCTCGTCAGTTATTCGATATGTGCGAAGAAGAATATGTATTCTACAAAGGACTCAACGATAAACGTGGCGATTATAAATCTGACGTGAATCGTTTGCAGTCTGCAATGCAAATGTTGGCGCAGTACGCAGGTGATTATGGACACACGGATATGATGACGGAATACGACGGACGTTTAGGAAAGCTGGGTATTCAGTCGCCAAACCAATTCCGTCAACAGAAGCCGAAGTTGCCGTTTGATACGTTATTAGAGAAGTTGCGCACGGAAACAATTCCGCCAACTCCGGAAAGCCTGCCTGCAACCAAGCGCTAAATTTTAGCGAATGATTCGCATCACACGCCCTCCACAGATCATCAGAAAATATTATTCCGGTGCTCAGTGGAGGGTTCCTGTTTCTAATAAATCGGTTTATCTGACTTTCGATGACGGCCCGCATCCTGACATTACAGCTGCGGTGTTGCAAATCCTGAAGCAGCATGATGTAAAGGCGAATTTCTTTTGCGTCGGGGCTAACGTTGAGAAACATCGTAGTTGCTACGACCTCATTTTACAAGATGGACATCAAGTCGGTAATCACACCATGACACACAAGGACGGCTGGAAAACACCGTTGCGCGATTATCTCAAAGAGGTTGTTGCTTGTCAGCAGTTAGTTGCGTCTGATATGTTTCGCCCGCCTTACGGTAGAATTACACGCCAGCAATTTAATGTACTGAAGCAACATTATCGGATCATTATGTGGGATGTGTTGTCGTACGATTTTGATCAAACTCTAACTGCAGACGACTGCTTGAAGCTGGCATGTAAAGCGACACGACCGGGCTCTGTTGTGGTATGGCACGACAGTTTAAAAGCAGCCGAACGCATGTTGCCGGCATTGCCCGAATACATCACCTATTGCAAGCAACAAGGTTTTAGCTTCGAGTTACTTTAGGCTGTTACCGGAATTACTTTCGGTAGATCTTCGTTCTTAATACCGCTCCATCCTTTACGAACGTTAATTATGTCCGTAAAGCCATGTTGCTTCAAAATAGAAGTAGCAATCATGGAACGATATCCGCCTGCGCAATGAATATAGATAGGCTCGTTAGGTTGAAGAGCCTGTAAGTTCTCGGCATTACCAAATTGTGTCAGACACATCAGTTGCGCGCCTTCCACATGTCCTGATTCAAATTCTCCCGGGCGACGCACATCCAAGATCTTACGATGATTTCCTGAACGTACATCAGCAGCAAATTCTGCCGGATTAATCGAATCTACCTGGTCCGCTTGCATTCCGGATGCGATCCACTGTGGCATTCCACCTTCCACGTAGCCAACAACATTTTCATATCCCACACGCGCTAAACGCAATACAGCTTCACGTTCTTTACCGGGAACAGCAACAACAATTAATGGCTTTGTAATATCAATTAATGTTCCTACCCAAACCGCATACGTGCCGTCAAGCCCAATATTCAGAGCTCCGGGAATAAATCCCGATTCGAATTCGTCAGGAGTGCGCGTGTCCAAAACGATAGCGCCTTGTTGCATCGCAGCTTTTACCTCTTCCGGTTTTAAGGCTTTGGAATTGCGCTCCAACACGGTCTCGATATTTTCATAACCGCGCTTATTAATCATCGCATCTTCAAAAAAGTATTGCGGCGGTGCAGAAAGACCATCAGTAACAGTGCGAATGAATTCACTCTTGTCGGTAATCAACATAGCATAATTCGTTTGCTTCTGCTGACCGATGGTTGACCAGGTTTCTTTCCCAATATTTTTCCCGCAAGCAGAGCCCGGACCGTGCGCAGGATAAACGGTGACGTCATCCGGTAACGCTTTCAATTTTTTCAATGACTCGAACATCATGCCGGCCAAATCTTCCTTGGTCATTTTACCGTCGAGTAAATCGGGCCTTCCTACATCACCAACAAAAAGCGTATCTCCCGTAAATATTGCGTGGGGCTGATCTTGCTCATCCAACAACAAGTAACATGTTGATTCCGGTGTATGCCCGGGAGTGTGTAATACTTTGATTCTAATTTTTCCTAAATGCAGCGTTTCGTTATCTGCTGCAATATGTGTTGCATAATTAGTTTCAGCGGTTGGACCATAAACAATCGTTGCTCCGGTTGCTTTTGCTAAATCAATATGTCCGCTAACGAAGTCGGCATGAAAGTGAGTTTCAAGTACATATTTGATTTTTACACCACGTTCTTTGGCTTTTGCCAGATAAGGTTCTGTTTCACGAAGCGGATCAATTACAATAGCTTCGCCATTAGATTCAATCCAATACGCGGCTTCTGCAAGACAGTTGGTATATAATTGTTCAATATGCATGTTCTGATTTTTTTATAAAGTTAGTGAGAACAGACCTAATTTTCGAAACCGCGTTTTGGTGTTGCTTGACTTTGTTCCCATAAAAAGTTAAAAGGAACACGTATCTTTCCTTATGCAACAATTCGTTAAGCAGGTTCCGCGAATGGTAACCGCGAGATTGATTTTACGTGAAATCATGAGCATTGATTACACTGTAATTCATCGCTTAAATAGTGATCCGGATATTATTTTATGGCGAGGTGTTGCACCCATGAAAGAAATTGATGACGCAAAGCAATTGATTTTTAGTTGGAGACAGGCTTTCGCCCTGAATCGTGGGGTGCGCTGGGGAATTGAAATGGATGGGAAACTAATTGGTACGTGTGGAGCCAAGCAAATATCGTTGCAGCATAAGCGTGCGGAAATTAGTTACGACCTGCTTCCGGAATACTGGAATCGCGGAATCATGACAGAAGCACTTACAGCGATTACTCAGCTCTTGCTGACAGAATTTAATTTGCAAAGTATCGAGGCCAATATTGATCCTTCACATCTTGCATCGGCCAAAGTGTTAACCAAACTGGGATTCACTCCTGAGGCATTGTTTAAAAACAACTATTATCACGAACGTTGGTGGGACTCGCAAATATGGAGCAAACACAGGGTTAGTTAAACTGTGGAGCAGAAGAGCCCGACGTTAGTCCATTCTTATTAAAGCGAATTGCTAGAATTAATTCGTGTGTGCCGCTGCTGTAATTGCGAAGATTGGTGGATGTAAAATCAAAGGCATAACCAATTTGCAAATTCTCGCGAATGACAAACCCGGTATACGCCGTTATCGCATCCAGATGACGATAAGCGCCACCCAACCAAATTTTGTCTTTGTAAATGATACGTGCACCTGCATCAAATTGGAAGGGCACAGGAGTTACATACTTTGTTAAGATGCTGGGCTCTAAAACAAAATCATCACCTAAGTTGAAACGATAACCTGCCATTCCGTAGTAATGACGATTCAGTACGCTGGTTGTGTTCGACATGTAATCGAAAAACTTCAGTTTGCTCTGCTGAATCTGTAAAGCAGAAAACCCAATCCAGAATTTATCGTTGTACAAATAAAATCCTGCAGAAAAATCAGGTGTTAGAACAGACTGTACAGAGTTGGTAATAACAAGATCTCCGGGATCATGCAAATTGATTTTGTGTCCGTCAATCATAAATTGCAGAATGCCCGCAGATAAACCCAGTGAAAGCTTTAGCTTTTCTGTTAAAGGTGCGTGATACGCGTAAGACAAATAAAATCCGGTGCGGCGAGTAGGACCAACGTTGTCTGTGAATAATTGACCTCCAACTCCCATATGATCGTATTTCAATGGACCATTGACACTAAGCATGTAAGTACTCGGTGCATCAGTAATTCCTTTCCATTGATAACGATTTGCAGACATGCCCATGAAATAATCCTGTTTGCCACCGATCGCCGGATTTAATACATAATCATTGATCATGAACTGCGAGAAATGCGGCAACTGTTGCGCGCTTCCTTCAACACTCCAGAGGAAGGCAACAACCGGTATAAGTGTAAGCAGCTTCTTCATGTTAGCGTAAAATGGTTACTGGTCCGGTGTATGTATCAGGGAACAACGGGTCGTTCAGCTTAATGATGTAGTAGTACGTACCAACTGGCAATGGTTCCCCGTTAAAGCGTCCATCGAATGGAGTCACATAACCTCTAGAGTAAAATAAACGCTCACCCCAACGATTGAACACTTCTACTTCGCAATTCTCAAACAGTTGAATATTGTCAATCTGCCAGTAGTCGTTGATACCATCTCCATTAGGTGTAAAGCCGTTCGGGAAATCGATCATCGGCACCACTGATACAACTACAGTGTCAGTGCTTCCACATCCTGCAGTATCGGTAACTTGAACTACATACGTTGTCGTTCCGGTAGGTGAAGCAACAGGGTTTGATGAGTTAGGATCTCCTAATCCAACAGTTGGCCCCCATACATATGTTGATCCTGAAGGTCCGGTTGGAGATCCGCCAATTGTTGTAGTCATGCCGGTGATGATAGTTTGATCTGCTCCTGCATCAGCAGTTGGTCCGGGAAGAGAGGCAACATGAACGGTATCGGCATCAGTACAACCTCCGTTGGTAATAACCACGACATAAGAAGTTGTTCCAAGAGGTACAGAAATATTAACGGAGGATTGATTTCCGATTTGCGTATTAGCAGGAAGTATAAACCATGCAAAGGTTGTTGCATTTGTGCTTGCACTTGCATCGAGCACTAATGATCCGGAAGCACATAGTGACGTATCGCTTCCGGCATTGGCATTTAAGGTAATCAGCGGATTCACAACAACAGTTGATGTGCTGCTGCATCCATTAGCATCTGTGACAATCAAAGTGTAAGTACCAAAGAATAATCCTGTTGGGTCTTCAGAAGTTGAAGTATAACCATTTGGTCCGGACCACGCGTAATTGTATGGAGTTGTGCCTCCTGTTACTGTAACGTCTACAGCGCCGTCCGCAATATTGTTGCAACTTGCATCCGTAATTACGCTATTGTTCAGCACGAGAGCAGCGGGAGAAACAATAGTCGCATTTTGAGTTGCCGTGCATCCGTTAGCATCAGTAACAGTAAGCGTATATGTTCCTGCACACAATCCAGTTGCTGTCGATCCGGTTTGTGAATTACTCCAGCTGTACGTGTAAGGCAACGTTCCTCCGGAAATGTTGGCGCTGATGAAACCATCGCACGTGTTCGTACACAATTCATCTTGTACGAATAAATTAGAGGTAATTAATGGGGCCGGTTGCGTCAAGGTGACAATCCCTGACGAAACACACCCAGTTACATCAGCTACTTGAATAATATATGTTCCTGCACATAATCCTGTTGTTGTTGAGGTTGTAGCACCGTTACTCCACGTATAGGTAAAAGGTCCGTTACCCGAAACAATATTAGCTGTTGCAGTCCCATCACAACTGCTATTACAGCTTATTGGAGTTGATGATGTATTGAGGACAATAGTACTGTTAATGTTGCTTACCGGAATAGCTTGTGTTAATGAACATCCAAAGGCATCAGTAACCGTAACAGTATAAAGTCCTGCGCACAAACTGGTGATGGTTGAGGTTGTTAAATTACCTGGCAGCCAGTTGTACGTGTATGGACCATTCCCCCCTGAAACGTTCAATGCAATTGCTCCTGAACAGAATCCGCAATCCGTGTTAGTAATTTGTTGGTTGAGTTGCAGTGGGTTCGGGACGGTGATTGAAAATGTATCAATAAACACACATCCTATTGCATCAGTAATTTGTACCGTGTATGTGCCTGCACATTGCCCGTTAATTGATGCGGTAGTTTGACCGGCCGGCAACCAGTTAAAGGTATATGGTGCAGTTCCTCCGGATGGATTCAGACTAATAGAGCCATCGCAACTAGAAGCACAACTTGCGTTAGTGATATTTGCGTTGGAAGCAGAGGGGCCACCGTTGCTGTTAATTATTACGTTAAACTGCTGCGCACAGCCGGTAGCGTCAGTAATCAATACACTATATATTCCGTTACATAATGCATTAAGCGACGATGTTGTTGCATTTGTATTCCACAAATAGGAGTATGGGCTTACACCGCCTGTTGGGTTTAGGGATATCGATCCGTCACATTGACCGCATGTTGTGTTGTTCACTGTTGCATTTGGTGCAATACTGTTTGGTGCAGTGACGTTGCCCGTTGCAGTCGTTGCACATCCCTGCGCATCTGTAATAATGACACTATATGATCCAGCACACAATCCAGATGCAGTTACGCCGTTTTGACCTAGCGGATCATTCCACTGAAACACGAATGGAGCAGTACCGCCGGTTACATTTACGGTCAATGTCCCATCACAATTTCCGCTACACGACACAGGGGTAGAACTAACCGATGTTGTAATATTATTCCACGCATTGATCGTAGAAATAACTTGTTGAGTACATCCATTAACATCAGTAATGGTACAAGTGTATGTTCCAACACACTGTCCGGAAATTGTGGATGTTGTTTGTCCATTTGGTGCCCACAAGAAACTGTATGGACCTGTTCCTCCGGATGGGTTAAGACTGATTGCACCATCGCAACTGTTTATACAATTTGCATTGGTAACAAACTGATTGCCGATGATTGGCTGCGGACTATTGATGATGACAGGCGAATAACGAATACAGCCGTTTGCATCAGTTACTTCAAGATTGTAGTTGCCTGCACACATATTGCTCAAGCTGTTCACCGTTTGTCCCCCCGGAATCCACAGGTAGGAGTATGGCGCTGTTCCTCCAATTGGAAGTACAGTAGCGCTGCCATCACAGGCGTTAGGACATGTTACATCTGCAGACGTTATTGTTTCACCTGTTGGGCCTCCGTTATTATTGAGCGTTACTGTGAATGTGCTTTGGCATCCTGACGCGTCTGTTACAAGAACAGTATAAAGACCGGCGCACACGTTGGTTTGGTTAGGTTGTGGCGGCAATCCACCGGACCACGCATATGTGTACGGCGCTGTACCACCTGAAGGAGTAACGTTAATAGTTCCATTACATAAACTGCAATTCGCAGGAGCTGATGCAACGGATAAATTGAGGTTTTGAGCCGGTAAAATTGTTACGGTCTGAATATCAATACATCCTCTACTATCACGAACAGTTACCGTGTATGTTCCGGCACATTGATTGATAATCGTTGCAGTAGTTTGTCCGCCTGGTGCCCACAAGAATGTGTAAGGTCCTATTCCGCCGATTGGATTTATAGTAGCACTGCCATCACAACTGTTTCCGCATGATGGGGAAGTAAAGGAGGTGTTAGCGAGCAACTGGGCCGGTTGTGTAATAGTGGAATTAATCTGAATATCACAACCGTTCGCATCTGTTATCGTTACGGTGTAAACTCCTGCGCACAAGCCGGTAACAACAGGTGTTGTCTGTCCGCCCGGAGCCCAGCTGTATGTATAAGTTGGCGTTCCTCCCGTAACAGTTAAAGACGATGTCGCATCACAATCTCCGAAACATGTTGGACTTGTTGAAGCTGCGGTGGCAACAATAGGGGGCGGTTCTGTAATTGTAACTGACAGAATATTTTCGCAACCGTTGGCATCCGTTGTTGAGATGCTATATGCACCCGCACACAGTCCATTTACACTTGGGGTCGTCTGTCCACCGGGCGACCATAAATACGTATATCCGGGAATTCCACCAGATGCAACAACAGCCGCCGTGCCATCGCAATCGCCGTTACACGAAGCATTAGTTGATGTTAAGTTCACAAGAATTGGAGGAGGTTGTGTTATTGTAACAGAATCAATAATTGAACATCCCGAAGCATCTGTCACTGTAACGGTATACGTGCCTAGGCAAAGATTAACTGTGGTCGGAACAATTGGACCTGAAGACCAAACATAGGAGTACGGGGTTACACCACCGGTTACTGTTGCTGTTGCACTTCCATCACAGAAGTTATTACATGTGATGTTAGTCGATGTAACAGTAAGTCCGATTGCGCCGGGTTGTGTTAAACTAAATATGAATGTTCCGGTGCATCCGTTAGCGTCTGTTATGTCCACACTATAATTACCGGCACATAAACCTGATTCCGTTGGCCCGCTACCTCCGCTGCTCCAGGAGAACGTGTAAGGTGCTGTACCGCCGTTTGGTGTAACTGTTATTGAACCATCACAAGTTCCGTTACAAGATGGCGCCTGCAATGTTGCCGGGGCACTCAAAATATTCGGCTCTGTAATCGTTACATTTTGAAAGGTAATACAACCAATTGCATCCGTAATTTGAACAAAATAAATTCCTGCACATAATCCACTTACTGAGGGTGTTCCATCCCCCGTTGGTGTTCCCGGTAACCAATCGAAGGTAAATGGTCCTGTTCCACCTGTTACTGTTGTTGTTGCCGTTCCATCACAAACACCTTGACACGAAGCATCGGCGAATGCCATCGTAGCAGTTGGTCCGTTAATATTTCCCACAGCGATAGGGATATTTTCAGAACAGCCAGACACATCAGTAACGGTAACCGTATAAATGCCCGGGCACAACGAAGATATGTTTGGTGTTGTTTGTCCACCGGGAGCCCATAGATATGTATAAGGTCCAACGCCACCGGATACAGACGTCACAATTCCTCCATCGCACAAAGTACAATTCGCGTCAGAAACTACTTCATTAGCCAAAATTAGAGTGGGCTCCGTAATGTTGAGTACAATTGTAGTATCGCATCCATTTTGATCAGTTACAGTGCAGGTATAAGATCCCGCGCATAAGCCCGTAACAGTAGAAGTCGTTTGCCCTCCCGGCGTCCACAGGTAAGATAACACACCTGTTCCTCCTGATGCTGCAACGCTGGCCGTTCCGTCGCACAAAGCATTACATGATGCATTACTAAAAGTAGACGTTGCTGAGATCTGTGGAGGATTACCGAATGTAATTGTAGTTGAACTGAAACACCCGTTAACATCAGTGGCGGTTACTGTGTAAGATCCTGCGCAAGCGTTGGTAAGATTTTGGTTCACGATGTTACCGGGCTGCCACACGTAAGTATAAGGATTTGTCCCCCCGGATGCATTCGCACTAGCAACCGCATCACAATCGCCAAAACAAGTTGGCGTAATGCTGGAGCTGGTTATTGAAATATTGACAAGCTGATTAATGCTCACGGTAGCAGTTGTTGTACAACCTCGCGCATCCGTAATTGTACATGTGTATGATCCTACACAAAGGTTTGTGGCGGTAGGGTTAGTTCCTCCTGCGGGCGTCCAAAAATAGGCATACGGCGAATTTCCCCCACTCACGGCAACCGTTGCGGTTCCGTTGCAAATATTACAACTTGCTGTACTTCCAGTAATTTGTGCTGAAAGAGGTTGAGGTTGAGTAATACTTACTGTTTGATTGCGGACACACCCGTTCGCGTCCGTAACTGTGAGTGTGTATGTGCCTGCGCATAAGCCGGTTACTGAGGGTGTTGTTTGACCTCCAGGCATCCATAAAAATGTGTACGGTGCGGCACCCCCGCTTGGATTCGCTGTCGCTGATCCATCACAATTTCCTGAACATGTTGCCGCGACTGTTGTAACGCCTGCGCTGATCGGTTGAGGTTGGGTGATATTTATGGCAAGTGTGGTGTCGCAACCGTTGGCATCAGTAACCGTGACGCTGTATGTTCCAGCGCAAAGTCCGGAAATATTTGGTGTTGTTTGTCCTGTTGGAGCCCAACTATATGTGTATGGGGCGGTACTACCATTAACAACTAACTGAATTGATCCATCACACGAGCCATTGCAACTTACATCAGTTTCCGTAATAATAATTTGAAATGGTGTCGGTTGCGTAACGCTAATAACACTGTTGCTCGTACATCCATTAGCATCAGTAATGTTAACTGTATACGTTCCTGCACATTGGTTGGTAATACTCGGTGTAGTTTGATTTCCGGGACTCCAACTGTATGTATAAGCAGCTGTACCGCCGGAAACATTCGCCGAGATTGTAGCGCTGCAAGCATTGGTGCATAATAGCTGCGTAGCAGTTGTCGATACGCTCAGGACATTAGGTTGAGTAATCGTAATCGTTTGGTTTCGTTGACAACCATTTGCATCAGTTACGGTAACTGTATATTGTCCGGCACAAAGACCATTAATGCTAGGCGTTGTTTGTCCTCCCGGAGCCCAAACATACGTGTAAGGTCCCGTTCCGCCGTTCGGTGTAGCTGTCGCCGTTCCGTTACATATCCCATTGCACAGAATATTCGTTCCTGTTCCATTAACGACGAGCTGTGGTGGCTGCGTTATGGTAATTGTAGATTGTGCCGTGCAACTGTTGGCATCGGTTACGGTCAAGGTATACGTTCCGGGACATAAGTTACTTACGCCTGGTGCGGTTATATTTCCGGGCAACCAATTGTAGGTGTATGGACCGGTACCTCCAGTTGGATTTGCAGTTGCTGCACCATCGCAAGCGTTAAAACAAGTAACATTGGTTTGCGTACTACCTGTTAAAAGTTGTGCGGGTTCTGTAATGCTTACTTGTCCGGTGGTTGTACAGCCATTATTATCAGTAATAGTAACGGTGTACACTCCGGGGCACAATGAAGTTGCAGTTGCTGCGTTTCCTCCACTTGGTGCCCACGAATAGGTGTACCCCGGTGTTCCACCCGAAGCATTGGCAGCCGCAGTTCCATTACACGACCCGAAGCAAGTAATGTTAATCGCTGTTGGAGTGCTGATAAGCGCTGGCGGCTGCGTTATATTTACTGTTTGTTGAATTGAACAGCCATTGTTGTCAGTAACCGTAACCGTATACGAGCCGGCGCATTGCCCTGTAATACCTGCTGTTGTTTGCCCTCCGGGTTGCCATAAAAAAGTATATGGAGCAACACCCCCTGATGGGGTTGCTGTTGAAGCGCCGTTGCATAAACCAAAACACGTGGTGTTCGTTACCGCAGTTTGTGCAGTTAACACCGGTGGCTGAGTTATAGTGGTAACATAGGTATCCAAGCACCCGTTCGCATCTGTAATAGTGCAGGTATAAGTGCCCGGACATAGATTAGTAACCGAAGATGTGGTCTGTCCTCCCGGTGCCCATAAAAATGAGTAAGGGCCGGTTCCGCCCACCGGTGCAACAGCAGCCGTGCCATTACAGACTGCATTACACGTTACGTTTGTGCTGCTACCGTTATCTATAAGAACTAAAGGTTGGGTGATGGTCGATTGTTGGGTAACAACACAACCATTATTATCAGTAACGGTAAGGGTATACGTTCCTGCACACTGATTAGTAATACTACTAGTGGTTTGATTCCCCGGTGCCCACAAGAAAGTATATCCCGGAGTTCCACCTGCTGCGCTTGCAGAGCTGGATCCGTTGCAATTTCCATTGCATAAAGCCGGGACATTCGAAAAGAAAATAATAAGTGGCGGCGGATCTACAACTATCGCAAATGCTGGAACTTGGTTGCCGCCTACCAAGTCAGTTACTACTACGAGATAAGTACCTGCACACAGACCTGTTGCTGTTGCCGTTGTTTGTGGTGGGACAGTGCTCCATTGATAACTGAAATTCCCGGAGCCTCCAACAACCACAGCTGTTGCTGTTGCATTACATTGGCCGTTACATGAATTAGGGACAACGATTGCCGTCACGGTGTGACTAAGAGGGTTAGCGGGATCACTAACCCGAAGCACTTGCCCGCCCTGAATTTTATCTAATCCTTCAATTTGAATTGCAACAATTAATGAAGTTGCTTGCGCATGTATAACTCCGCTTTGTATTTTTAAATTACCATTCACGTACAGATGATCTTCAATCATTACCTCGCCTTCCGTTGTAATAGTCATTGAATTTGAAAACACGTGACCATTGGATCGAATGCGAGTAGTTGCTGCATCGGAGGTAAGCTGCCATTTTAGTTCTCCTGTTTCATTAACCGGCGCGTTCAATTCGATATTACCAAAAACATGAATTGTCCCTGCTCCGGCAATTTTAATTCCGTTGGAGCTGCTCGTGTTGAGATAATAGCCGATGTTGCTTGGAAATGCTGTAGTTAGCGATTTGCAGTAAACACCTCCGTCGATGATTACTTCCGTCCCTGTTGAATGAATGACTACATCATCTTCTTTGCCCGGAATACTGCCTGTAATGGAACTTTCCCAGTTTTGAGGATCGTTCCAATTGCCTGAATTACCAATCCACAAGAACGTTTCGGCAGTTACCGAGAGGTTTGTGCCGGAGAGTAAAATAATAGTACTCAGTAACTGGAATAGGGTCTTTCTCATGCTTACTATCAGTAAAAGTGCACAAATAACCGTTATGTCAATTCCCTACATCGTGTTAAAGATTAACATCGAAATGTGGAATACCTCAAAGTGTGTTTACTTTTGCTTGTATAAATATAGAAAAACCTTGGCAGAGGAACAACGTTTACATAAAGACGAGATCATTATTCTCCTTAAAATCGGAGAGCACTTTGTTCAAAAGCAACATATTCAATCCCTCGCGCGTTTCGGGAAAGGAACCAAAATGATTCTGACTAACGGAAGGGAATACGCAGTAAATGTTCCCTTTGACAAAGTAGAAGAATTGATCGAGGCAAAGTAATGCTATCCGGCAAGCGTAAACAATACCAAAGCACTTACTATTCCCAATAAAAATCCTGCGGTAATTTGTGCAATGTTATGCGCTCCACTGATCATACGCGCGGTGCCGATAATTCCCGCAATCACGAACACAGCACTTAGTAATCCTAAAGGAACATTACTATCGGTTCGTGCTGTTATAATTAACGCTCCGCATAGTCCGCCAATTCCAATCATGTGTAAACTGATTTTCCACCACATGTTGATAATCAATGCCTCCACCATACACACTGCTGCTGTTAACGTCAACAGTTGAATGAATGTTGGAATAATGCGTGTATTCATAGCGAATAGTGCGACCAAATAAATTACGGTGGACTGAATCAAGGGCCAATTACGTTCTTTAGCGGTATGCATTTCCATGCTTCCAATCATGCCGAATCGATACATGATAAAGACAGAAATGAGCGGAAGAAGAAATGTACTGGTGAAAATCAAGCCGAGAATTAACCAATTAACATTACCTGCAGCGAGAAAATCGATTCTACGAATAATGAATACATAGGCAGCTGTGCCATAAGTAGTCATCAACAACGGATGAAAAAGTGTTGCAAGAATTTTTGGAACAGCAGACACTGTTACAGCTCCTTTCTTAATCGTGCTACCGGAATTCCTAACTGCTCGCGGTACTTGGCTACGGTACGTCGCGCAATATTGTAGCCTTTTTGTTTCAGCACTCGCGCCAAACCATCGTCAGTAATCGGCTTCTTTTTGTTCTCACTTTCAATGCAATCCGAAAGAATCTTCTTCACTTCTCGCGTAGAAACCTCTTCTCCTGAATCGGTAGATAATGACTCCGAGAAAAATGTTTTGAGTAGGAATGTTCCAAACTGTGTTTGCACGTACTTGCTGTTGGCCACACGCGAAACGGTTGAGATATCTAAACCAACGCGATCCGCGATATCTTTCAGAATCATCGGTTTCAGTGATGTTTCGTCCCCTTCCAAAAAATACGCCTGCTGATAATCCATGATGGCATGCATGGTGAGTAACAACGTTTGCTGACGTTGCTTCAACGCATCAATGAACCATTTTGCTGAATCTATTTTTTGTTTAATGAAAGTAACCGCCTCTTTGCTGCTCTTCTCTTTACTTTTTGCGTATTCCTGCAACATTTGATTGTACATCCCACTAACACGAAGTTCAGGCATGTTTCGTTCGTTGAGCGACAATTCCAACTTGCCGTCGTTGTTGTACACGATAAAGTCAGGAACAATATCTTGTGCCACTACAGCATTACCATCGCCGGCACTTCCCGGGCGCGGATTGAGGTGCGTGATTTCATTAATAACGCGCTTTAAGGAGTCGTCGTCAACAGCGAGTTTGCGGGAAATTTTTTCGTAGTGCTTTTTCGAGAACTCTTCCATGTGTTCCGAAACTACACGCATCGCCAAAATAATTTCTGGAGTCTTTAGGTGCTTACGTTTGAGTTGCAGCAACAAGCACTCTTGTAAGTCGCGCGCTCCAACACCTGGAGGATCGAAGGTTTGAATCATCTGGAGTAATTCTTCCAGATCTTCAACCGTTGTTGTGATATTCTGTGTGAAAGCGAGATCATCAATGATGGCATCCAGATCCCGACGTAAATATCCGTCTTCATCAATGTTGCCGATGATGTATGCTGCTATCTGATAATGTTCATCATCGAGTGGCTGCAAACCAAGCTGTGTGAGTAATTGATCCTGAAAACCGGGTCCTTGCGACAAAGGCATTTCTTTACGCTCTTCATCCGGACTAGAATTGTTTGCCTGCTCCCTATAATCGTAGCCCTCGTCTTCATCCAAGTATTCGTCTAATGAAAAATCTTCTTCAGAAGCGCGCTCTTCTTCACCTTCATCATCACCGGTTACGTCGTCGGATTCATTGCTTTCTTCCTCTTCATCGAAAATATCGTCTTCCTCTTCGTTGAGATCGTCGTTTACATCTTCTTCATCTTGTTCCTCTCCTTCTTCAAGAGCAGGATTAATTTCCATTTCCTCTTTAATACGCTGTTCCAAGGCAACAGTTGGCAACTGCAACATTTTCATCAACTGAATTTGTTGCGGGGACAACTTCTGGAGGAGTTTCTGATGTAATGACTGTTTCAGCATACACTCCTAAGATACGATGATTTATTTTTCGTGGTACGATTTTTGAGGAAATAAAAAAACGGCTGCAAGTATGTTGCAGCCGTTTTTATTTTTTGATAGGATAATTACTTTTTCAAGTTCGCCATCAGGTATTCGCGATTCATGGTAGCGATATTCTCCAAAGAAATTTCTTTCGGACATTCTGCTTCGCAAGAACCTGTGTTTGTACAGTTACCAAAACCTTGCACGTCCATTTCACGAACCATGTTTAATACACGCTCCGTGCGTTCAACACGACCTTGCGGTAACAGTGCAAACTGTGATACTTTCGCAGACACATACAACATTGCAGAAGAGTTCTTGCAAGCCGCAACACAAGCTCCGCAACCGATACATGCTGCCGCCGCAAATGCATTATCCGCATCATTTTTCGGAATCGGAATGTTGTTGGCATCCTGAGCGTTTCCGGTATTTACCGAAATAAAGCCGCCTGCAGCCTGAATCTTGTCAAACGCAGAACGATCAACAACTAAGTCTTTGATTACAGGAAATGATTTTGCACGCCATGGTTCAACCGTAATGGTATCGCCATCCTTAAATGCACGCATGTGCAATTGGCAAGTTGTTGTTCCCTTCCAAGGGCCATGAGGTTGACCGTTGATGTACATCGAGCACATGCCACAAATTCCTTCACGACAGTCGTGATCGAAAGCGATAGGTTCTTCACCTTTTTCAATCAAACGTTCGTTCAATACATCGAACATTTCAAGGAATGACATATCAGGGGAGATGTCGGGAACCTGATAGGTATGAAAGTTTCCGGCTTCCTTACTATTTTTTTGTCTCCAGATTTTCAGCGTAAGATTCATAGTGCTGTGGATTTAAATGCTGTTTGAGAAATCAATTATTTATAAGAACGTGCGGAAACTTTGATGCGCTCGTACTTCAACTCTTCTTTGTGCAAGTCGTAATTGCCGTTGCCTTTGTATTCCCATGCCGCAACATACGAGTACTTGGCGTCATCACGCAGAGCTTCACCTTCTTCTGTCTGGAATTCTTCGCGGAAGTGCCCGCCGCAAGATTCATCGCGATTTAATGCGTCGATACACATTAATTCACCCAGTTCAAGGAAGTCAGCAACACGTCCAGCTTTTTCCAATTCAGGATTCATTTCGTTCGCGCTTCCTGGAACACGTACTTCTTTCCAGAACTCTTCGCGCAATTGACGAATTTCTTGAATCGCTTCTTTCAACCCTTGCTCGTTACGCGCCATACCACATTTGTCCCACATGATTTTACCCAAACGCTTGTGGAAGTGGTCAACGGTTTTTGATCCTTTATTATTGATCAGATTATTGATGGTGTCTTTAACAGATTTTTCTGCTTCTTCAAAAGCTGCATGATCAGTGCTCACCAACTTCTCACGAATTTGCGTGTTGAGGTAAGAACCGATAGTGTATGGAATTACGAAATATCCGTCGGCCAAACCTTGCATCAATGCAGATGCGCCCAAGCGGTTCGCGCCATGATCAGAGAAATTCGCTTCACCTAAAGCATACAATCCCGGAACGGTTGTTTGTAATTCGTAATCTACCCAAAGACCGCCCATCGTATAGTGGACAGCAGGATAAATACGCATTGGAACTTCGTATGGATTTTCGCCGGTAATTTTTTCATACATCTCAAACAAATTACCGTACTTCTCCTTAACAACATCCTTGCCTAAAGCAATGATGCGATCTTTGGAAGCATTGGTTTCGTTGAGTTTATTAGCCTGAATTTTTCCGTAACGCTCGATAGCAGCAGCGTAGTCTAAATAAACCGCCATTTTGGAAGCACCTACACCAAATCCTGCATCGCAACGTTCTTTTGCAGCACGAGATGCCACGTCACGAGGAACAAGATTTCCGAAAGCCGGATAGCGACGCTCCAAATAGTAGTCGCGCTCTTCTTCGGGAATTTCGTTGGGTTTGCGGGTGTCGCCTGCTTTTTTAGGAACCCAGATGCGACCATCGTTACGGAGCGACTCGGACATCAATGTCAATTTGGATTGATGGTCGCCTGATACCGGAATACAGGTCGGGTGAATTTGTGTGAAGCACGGATTGCCAAACAATGCACCTTTCTTGTGTGCTTTCCATGCTGCAGTTACGTTAGAACCCATCGCATTAGTCGAAAGGAAGAACACGTTACCGTAGCCGCCTGTACACAACAATACCGCATGTCCTGCGTGACGCTCGATTTCTCCCGTCACCAAATTACGTGCGATAATACCGCGTGCTTTACCGTCAACTACAACAACGTCTAACATTTCATGGCGGGAGTACATTTTCACGGTACCCAATCCTACCTGACGTTGCAAACCGCTGTATGCGCCTAACAACAACTGTTGACCGGTTTGACCCGCAGCATAAAACGTACGCTGAACCTGAGTTCCGCCGAAAGAACGGTTACTCAACAAGCCGCCGTATTCCCGAGCAAATGGAACACCGAGCGCCACACATTGGTCAATAATGTTGGCACTTACTTCTGCAAGACGATAAACGTTGCCTTCGCGAGCACGGTAATCGCCACCTTTTATTGTATCGTAAAACAAGCGGTACGTGCTGTCACCGTCGTTTTGATAATTTTTTGCTGCATTAATACCGCCCTGCGCAGCAATGGAGTGAGCGCGGCGCGGACTATCCTGAAAGCAAAATACTTTCACTTTGTAACCCAACTCAGCCAGGCTGGACGCTGCAGATGCACCGGCCAAACCCGATCCTACGATGATAATCTCAAGATTACGTTTGTTCGCAGGGTTTACCAACGGAACGGTTGAACGGTAATTGGTCCATTTCGATTCCAGTGGTCCTTCCGGGATTTTTGAATCAAGTTTGCTCATATGATCAAGGAAATACTATTGTTCTACTTCTAATGAATTAGTGATTCCAATTTAATAGATCGAAATCCATTTGCTCTGCGATAAAGAACAGGATAGGGAAGGATGCATATCCTACCCAAATTAACGCTGCGAACAACGTTCCTACTTTCTTCAATAACGGTGCATAACCTTTGGTGTTCAATCCCAACGAATGGAATGCAGACTGAAAACCGTGATTCAGGTGAAATGCCAAGAATGTTACACTAATCAGGTAAAGTCCTGCATAGATAGGATTTCCTAAAGCTTCCGCTACTTCTTCCGCCAACTTCTCTCCTTCAGTACCCGGAGAAACCACGTGACCGGTTACACGGTAAGGCACGAAGAAGTTGTACAGATGCACCACAATAAAGAAGAAAATTACAGAGCCGGTTAATCCCATATTTCGGGAAAACCAAGAGCTGTTTTTTGAAACACCTGAATTGTTTGCATATCCGATAGGACGTGCATTTTTGTTTTCCTTGGTGAGAAGGATAGCTTGCGCTACGTGTAATACAATTGCCAGGAACAGCACTACTTCGATGATTCGAATAATGATGCTGGTAACCATGTTGTGAGAAGCTTCATTAAACTTTTCACCACCGTCACCAAAATAAATGTGCAGGTTCGTGTACAAGTGTTCCAGCAGGAAGAGGCACAGGAATAAGCCTGTTGCTGCCATCACTGTCTTTTTCCCGAGAGAAGAGGTCAAAAATTTGTTCATAGGTTAACAGTTAAACTATCATTTCGCTTTATAGTGCGACGGGCACAAATGTATCGACTATGCTTGTTTATACAAATTTATCAGTCATTATAACAACAAGAAAAATGACGAAAAGTTGATAAAACCACTATATAACCTCACTTATTAAAAATGATTCTAAATATCGGGACTTATTTGTGCAGCACAAGGTGTCAAAAGCCTGTATATTTGGAACGAACAAGACTTTATTTATGAGATACGCTCCCATTCCGAATCAGTTATTTATCGATAATCGTAAACGCTTTGCAGCAAAGTTGCAGCCGAAGTCAATAGCTGTATTTAATGCGAATGACATTCAGCCAACTAATGCCGACGGCACCATGAAATTTCGTCAGAACAATGATTTGTTCTATTTAAGCGGCGTAGATCAGGAAGAGACGATTTTACTGGTCTTCCCTGATTGTCCTGATCCGGATCATCGGGAAGTGTTGTTTGTTCGTGAAACCAATGATTATATAGCAGTTTGGGAAGGTGAAAAGTTAACCAAAGCGCAAGCAACAGCGGTATCGGGCATTACCAAGGTTTACTGGGCGCATCAGTTTAAGCAAGTGTTCTTTTCCTTAATTGTGGAAGCGCAAAATATTTACATCAACACCAACGAACACGTCCGTGCCGTTGTGGAGGTGGAAACGCGTGATGCCCGCTTTTACAAGTGGTGCAAAGAAACATATCCGGTACACACTTATTTGCGCAGTGCGCCTATCATGCATGAATTACGCGCGATCAAATCGAAATACGAAATTGATTTAATTCAACAGGCTTGCAATTTAACAGAAGCAGGCTTCCGACGCTTGCTGGATTTCGTGAAGCCCGGCGTGTGGGAATATGAAGTGGAGGCAGAATTAGCGCACGAGTTTATTCGTCATGGTGCAGGATTTGCCGGATACGAGCCGATTATCGCATCGGGAAAAAACTCTTGTGTGTTGCATTATAACATCAATAATAAAGTGTGTAAGGACGGCGATGTTTTGTTGTTGGATTTTGCTGCAGGTTATGCGAATTATCAAAGCGATTTGACGCGTACAATTCCCGTGAACGGAAAATACACCAAGCGTCAGAAATCGGTATACAATGCAGTTTTGAAGGTGATGCGTTTTGCGATGAGTCGTTTGGTGGTGGGCAATACGATACAGCAATACCATCGTGAAGTGGGTGCGGCGATGGAAGAAGAATTGTTGAAATTGAAATTGATTAACAAAACTGATATCAAGAAGCAAGACCCCGCATGGCCGGCATATAAGAAGTACTTTATGCACGGTACATCACATTATTTGGGTCTTGATGTACATGATGTAGGTAGTCGTTACCGCAAATTCACGGAAGGCATGGTGTTTACCTGCGAACCCGGGATTTATATTCCTGAAGAAGGAATTGGTGTTCGTATTGAGAACGATATTTTGATCACGAAAAAAGGGCCGGTTGATCTGATGAAGAATATTCCGATTGAAGCGGACCACATTGAGGCATTGATGAATTCCCGTAAACCGAAAAAGTAATTGCAAATATGATTGCCCCGCCGGAATTTAAACCCGAATTGCCACCGGTAAACTGGATGCATTCACGTGGGGCTAAAATTCGATACACATCAACGGGTAAAGGCCGTGCGGTTGTTTTATTGCACGGTTTTCTTGAGTCATTGGAGGTGTGGTATGGCAACGGCTTTGCACAGGAATTAAGCAAGCGTTATAGAGTAATTGCGATTGATTTGCCGGGGCATGGTAAATCGGATTGTTTGGGCTACGTGCAAACCATGGAACGCATGGCTGATATTGTGAAGGATGTAATGGACGAATGCGGATTACGCCGATATGTAATTGTCGGGCACTCCATGGGCGGATATGTAGGCTTGGCATTTGCGGAAAAGTATACGGTACATTTAAGCGGGTTGTGTTTGTTTCATTCCACCGCGCGTCCGGATAGCGAGGCAAAAAAATTAGATCGCGATAGAGCGATTCGCATCGTTAAACGTGATCCGGTAAAATACACCCGGGCTTTGATTGAAAATTTGTTCGCCTTGGCCAATGTGCGCTACTTGAAAAAGGAAATTGCTTGGCTCCGGAAAATTGCTTCACGCACAAAAAAGCAGGGGATTGTTGCTTGTTTGGAAGGCATGAAAATCAGACCGGGTCGCGAGGTGATTTTAAAATTCTCCGAATTCCCAATTCAGATTATTGCAGGCACTCGCGACAATTTGATACCGTACGATACATTAGTGGAGCAGGCTGCGCTAAATTCTTCCATCCGTCTGGTGTCGCTTGAACGCACAGGACATATGGGCTTTATAGAAGCGAAAGCGATAACATTGAAGAAGGTTGCAGCCTTTGTTGGCGCTTGTTACAAAAAAGGAGGACGTTAAGATTCTACTCGGAAACGACCTTCCAATAGTTGATCACCATCAATAATGCGCAGTTCGTAAATTCCTGAACGCACATCACTTGACAGTTCGATATCCTTTAAAATATTCGTGCTCACCTCTCCCGAAAACAACTCGTTGCCCGATACATCCGAAATAAACCAGCGACAACCTTCGAAAGCAGGAGAATAGAAAACCAACAGCCGACCATTTCGCACGGAAAGCGAAATATTTTTCTTCGACATGTTGAACAGATGTACCATACTAACAGTATTTAACGCGACTTTGAGCAGGGAGTTCCGAAAATTCGATCAATTGCGAAAAAGTAAAGATTAATTTATTGGCGATATAGTCAAAATCCCAATACAATACGAGTTAATGCGTTATCGGCCATAGCGATGTATGAGCAGCAACGACATAAAAAACCCGCCTTACGGGGCGGGTCCTTATCAAGACGAGCACTAGACTCGGAAAGGGCGGGGCCGAATGCAGGGCTTACGGGCGCTGCATTCGGTATTACACACACTCAAGAAAAAATGACATTAAAAATGTTGTAGACAATAAATCCAACTGCCGCAATGCCTAGTGCGATTCCTACTGTGCTGAGGCCGTCTAGGTGGTAAACGTGTCCTCTTCTGTGATCTGACTTTTTCATACCCCTTCGTTTTTACTGATGTAACTTTTATAGTGATCTTCTTCGTTAGAAGAAGAGTTGTTGCCGTTTGCACGGCAGACTTGTGAGTCGTGCCGTACAGATTTATAGTGATGCCGCTCGTGGCGACTGAATTTCGAGAGAGTGCCGGGAATTTACGTTCAGCTGACGAAACATCCCCATATACGTCCGCTGATTGTTTGTTCCCGGCAGGTTGTTAAACCTTCTCTTTGTTCTCGCAGAATTTCAATGAGCAATCACAAACTCTTATTCTCTGTATCGGAGTTACTGCTTCGATGTAATTTCTAATCAATACTACGACGAGTAATAGCGCAATGTTAGTGACGTTTTATAGGTGGCATACGTAGTGATTTATGCGGACAAAATTTGCAGATAAGTGGAGTGGACGGGAAAAAGAAAACGCGACCCGGTTGGATCGCGTTGTTATGCATGAATAGGAATTAATGTTTAAGCTCTGTTCAAACGCTGCAGGAAAGCTTCTTTTTTACGTCTCGATACTTCGATCTGAGTGCCATCGCTCATTACCGCATAACCGCCGTCCGCTTTCAGGAAGCGCACCACGTGATTCATGTTGATCAAGTGATGGTGGTGCACGCGAATGAAGTCTTCTTCAGGTAACAAATCTTCGTAGTGTTTCAAACTTGCTGAAACCATGAGTTTGCGTTTGCCTTCCAAGAAGAATGTAGTGTAGCTTCCATCCGCTTCGCAACGGATAATATCTTTCACGTTCACAATTTCATAAGCGTTGCCGGTTGGCAAAGTAATTTTCGAATATTGTTCACTTGGCTTTTTGAAATTCTGTAAAAGGAATTTAATGTTCTCCAGATTAGCAGTATTGTTTTGCTTCACTCGAATTTTTTCAACCGCTGCTTTGAGTTCTTCACCGTCAATCGGTTTCAGCAAATAATCGATGGCACTGTATTTAATTGCTTTTAGCGCGTACTCGTCCGATGCCGTGGTGAAAATAACATCAAATGAATTTGCTTGTAATTGCTCGAGCATATCAAATCCGCTACCATCGGCCATTTCTATATCCAGAAACACCAAAGCAGGCGAAGTTTTTTTAATTAGTTCTACGCCTTCTGCAACAGATGTTGCTGTTCCCAAAATAGTCACATCAGGGCAATTGACTTTAATCAAAGCTTCAAGTACTTCTCTGCTTTTCTTTTCGTCTTCAACAATTACAGCATTTATCATAGGGTGGTTTTTTGCGGTGTTGGAAAATTAGGAAACAGGTACAAATATATCAACTTGTGTTCCTGCGGGAGTTCCATCAGGAAGAAGGAGATCGTTAATTGAAACACTGAGGCTGGAACCGTGCAATCGGTTAATTAATTCTAATCGGTCGTGTGTGATTTTCATTCCAAGCGATTTGTGATTTTTCTTGCCGGAAAGTTGTCGCATTTCGCGCGACTTCGTTCTTCCTATGCCATCGTCTTTAATGGCCACTTTAATGACGTTGCCGGATTGAGAAATGCGAATATCAAGATGCCCCGGATCGCGTTTAGGTGTTAATCCATGCAGGATGGCGTTTTCCACGTAAGGTTGCAAAAGCATGGCAGGAATTTCATGATAGTCGACGTCAATATCATCATCAATATGAAACGCGTAAGTGAACTTGCCTTCAAAGCGCATCGCTTCAAGTTCTAAATACAGCGTTAGATAATCCAGTTCTTCCTTAATGGTGATCGAAGACTTTTCTGAATTGTTCAAAATAATGCGCATGAGTCGAGCAAACTTGTTGAGGTATTTTCCCGCATCCGCGTTATTGTTGGTAATGATGTAATGCTGAATGGAGTTCAATGAATTAAATACAAAGTGCGGATTCATCTGTGCGCGCAAGGCTTTCAACTCGTTATGCGCCATTTCCACACGCGTTTCCGATTCCTGTTTTTCACGGCGTTTGATTTGATTAATGCGCCAGTAAATACCCAGTGATAGAAATACTACTGTTGCCACACTGTTGACGAGCCAGAATAACGGGCGTTTCCAATACGGAGTAGCAATGGTAAATGTGAAAGTTACCGGCTCGGGATTCCATATCCCCTCATTATTGCTGCTTAAAATTTTAAATGTGTATTTCCCGGAAGGTAAATTGGAATAGCGCGCGCTGCGCTCATGTGTAGGCGGCGACCAGGAGTTGTCAAAACCTTCCAGCATCACTTTATACATCACCTTAGCCGGATTTGTTAAACACACTCCCACATATTCGAATGTGATGTTGTTCTCGTCATACGGCAATTCGCAGTTGTTCATTAGTGTGGTATCGGAATAAGCCAAACGAAATCCCGTAATATTGGTTTTAGTATACGCGCTACTGAATGCGTAGTTATTGGGGTTGAAGTGAATGATGCCGTTAACGGTTCCAAACCAAATAGAGCCATCCGGATCGAGCCATGTTCCATTCGAGTTACATTCCACTCCGGAAAATCCTTCCTCTTTTCCGTATGTGGTGAAGCGTGCAATATTGCTCTTGCGAAATTCTTGTACGTCGAGACGCGATAGGCCCTGGTTAGTTCCAATCCACAAATAATCTTCACGTAAATCCAGAGTCATGGTGTATATCAAATCAGAATTGAGTCCCTCTGTTTGAGTGAAATGAAAAGTTTGATTTCCTTTTCGAATGTATAGTCCATCGAGTGTTCCCATGTACAATGTTCCCTCCCGATCAAGGCATAGTCCGAGGAAGGTTTCGTTCTCCACTTGGTACAGCTGGTCGTATCGTTTAAAATTTTCACCATCAAACAGAAACAATCCGCCGGTATATGTTCCGACCCAAATATTACCGTTTCCTGCTTCTACCAATTGCCATACGTCAAAATGTTTGCCTGGTGTTACAGGAATGTAGTACGTGGAAAATGTGTTATTGCTGAACTTCGTAATACCGTTAGCACCACCCAGCCACATGTTGCCTTGCGAATCGCGCATGATGGTATTAATACTATCCGAGTGCAATCCGTCGCGACGTGTTTTTCTTTGAAATGTGGAGCCGTTAAATATGGCCAGCCCTTTATCGGTGCCTACCCAAAGTGTACCATCGGGATGTGCAAAACAATCGTTGGATTTGTTGGACGGTAATCCCGAACTGCGGTTATAGTTCGTGAAGGTTCCCTTATCAAATGCATAAATACCGTTGTTCTCTGTGCACATCCAGAGCACTTCACGATCATCGCGCGCTATACCAAAAATAAAATTGCTACGTAATCCGTCGTGTGTGCTATAGGAAACAAATCCGTCCCCACGATAACGAAATAGTCCTGAATTGGTACCGAGCCATAAACTCTTTTCGTAGTCAATAAACAAACAGGCCAGTTTATTGGAATTAATATCACGAGAAACACGTACCTGACGAAACTCACTTCCGTTGTATTCATATAAACCGTTATCGGCAGCAATCCACGTTTTGCCTTGATGGTCAGTAACCATTGATTTCGCTACGGGCATTTCCACGTTATCCGGAGTAAACAACAATGTAAAGCGACCGTTCATCATTTTGTAAATACCGTCTTCTGTACCTACTAAAATGTTTCCGTTTTTATCGCTGGTGATGCTGTTAATGGAAGTTATGCCCGGGGTAGAAAACGGATATGCGGTAAATACATTCTTGTGATACGACCACAATCCACTTGCCGTGCCAATCCAAACGGTCGGTTTATTTTCTTCCTGATACAAACAGATGATGCGTTCTTGCTTCAACGTTTGTTCGTTAACCGTGCTGATTTTTTTACCGTCGTGTTTGCAAAGCCCTTGCTCTGTGCCAATCCATAAATTATTGGTTTGGTCACGCAGCAGACAATTCACATAATTATTGGGTAAGCCGTCTTTAATTCCGTACGAAACAAAACGTTCGTTTTGCAGTTGTGCAATTCCGTTAATTGTGCCCACCCATAAATCACCATCTGCATCTTCTTCTATGGAAGTTACCCAGTGGTTCGGCAAACCATTACGTGGCGAATAGTTGCGAAAGGAGATGCCATCAAATCGCGACAAACCTCCGTATCCGCCCGACCACAAGTAGCCTTTGCTATCCTGGTATATGCTGAAAACCTGAACAAATGGTAATCCTTCGTCCACGGAATAATTCCGAAAGTGTAATGTTTGCCCAATAATCGTTGTTGCACCGGTAAGGTGAATGGCTAATATAATCAACGATATTCGCAGCGATTGGAGCATTCGTTCAGGCAGGCTTGAAGGTAAAAATAGGTGTTATTATTCTTGCATGTAAGTGAAGTGATGATTATTGAACAAGTGGAACAAATTGCAAAATAACTGGCTTAAAATACACGATCGAAATAAGTTTAAGTCGGTATTTGTGAGGTCCTTGTAGCAATGATTCAAAGTGTTTGTAATGAGATGGTGATTTTTAAATCGTTCAACAAGCTTCACAAAGATTTGCTGGAGCTGGATCCCAAAGAGCAAGCCGCTTTTGAGTATTTCGATTTCCCTTCGTGGGCAGCTTGTAAATCTTCGCAGCAAGATTTGTCTGAATTGATGCGGATGAAGTCGGGCTGGCCGGAAGACTTGTAAGTGAGATTAAAAATGTTTCCAACCCTGGGCAGTAATGGGATGCACAGAATGTGATTTTGTAATCAGATTAATGCCGGAGTTTTTATCGCTCATGTATCCTATTACCGTAAAGTCAGGATTACCTTTGATTAGTTCGAAATCATCGGCATTCATGGTAAACAGCAATTCATAATCTTCGCCTCCGCTGAGTGCACAGGTTGTAGGATCGAGATTAAGTTCTCGAGCACGGTTAAATGTCAACGGGTCGATTGGAATTTTCTCTTCGTAAATCTGCGCACCTAATCCGGATTGTGTGCAGAGGTGAATGATTTCACTGGCCAATCCATCCGAAATATCAATCATGGAAGTAGGCTGTAATTTCAATTCTGCAAATGCTTGAACGATATCGATTCGTGCTTCCGGTTTTAATTGTCGTTCGAGAATGTAGTCGTTGCCTTCTAAGTCGGGCTGTGCTTTAGGATTTTCAAGGAATACTACTTTCTCTCGTTCCAGCAACATCAGACCCATATAAGCGCCACCAAGATCACCGGTAACAACGATCAAATCCTTTTCTTTAGCACCGTTTCTATAAGCAACTTTATCTTTTGGTGCTTCACCGATTATGGTGCATGATATAATTAATCCCGAGCGAGACGCCGTAGTATCGCCACCCACTAAATCAACCTTGTAACGCTCACATGCAATTCGAATTCCGGCATATAGTTCTTCTGCCGCTTCCAAAGAAAATTTACTGGACAATGCAATGCACACCAGCAGCTGCTTCGGAGTTCCATTCATGGCGCAGATATCCGAGAAATTTGAAGTTGCAGCTTTATAGCCGAGATGTCGGAGTGGAACATATGATAAATCGAAGTGGACGCCTTCTACCATCATATCACTAGACACAACCGTTACCTTATCGGAGTTGTTCTCAATAATCGCGGCATCATCACCCACACCTTTGATGGTTTGAGGATTAACCAATTCAATTGATTCCGTGAGGTGTTTGATAAGACCAAACTCCCCAAGTTGACTGATATCTGTAGTGCCTTTATTTTCGAACATGGCGCAAAGGTAAAGTTGCTTCCGTCGACTCTTTCAACAAAAAGCATCAAACTGTGTTAATATCATTGTTGGAATACCAAAAAGTAGGTATTTTTGCATTGGATTTAGATTAAATCTAAATAAGAATAGTGTTT
This sequence comes from Bacteroidia bacterium, assembly GCA_044344795.1. Classification (GTDB taxonomy): domain Bacteria; phylum Bacteroidota; class Bacteroidia; order Palsa-965; family Palsa-965. Next base: position 49,029 of record JBIJCF010000012.1, read on the forward strand.
AATCAATTGAAAATCAATATGATTACGGTTACTGATGCGGCGAAAGCCCGAGCCATAGAATTAATAGCTGAGGAAAATAAACCCGGCGACACCTTCATTCGTGTTGGTGTAGATAGCGGCGGATGTTCCGGTCTTTCCTATAAACTGGAGTTCGATAATCAGTTATTGCCAACAGATCAGGTCTTCGAAGACAAAGGAATAAAGATCGTAGTGGACAAGAAGAGCTTCTTGTATCTGGTTGGAACGGAATTGGATTTCACGGGAGGATTGAACGGGAAAGGTTTTGTGTTTAACAATCCAAACGCGTCGCGCACGTGCGGATGCGGTGAGAGTTTTTCGGTGTAACTATTATGGAAGAGAAAAATCAGATTTTAGAAGAGCATATCGCCTCCGAATACAAATACGGATTCGTAAGTGATATTGACACCGAGTTTGCACCGAAAGGACTTAACGAAGACATTGTTAAGTTCATTTCGCAAAAGAAGAACGAGCCGGAATGGTTGTTGGAATATCGCCTGAAAGCTTTTCGTCATTGGCAAACAATGACAGAGCCTAAACACTGGCCTCACCTCAATTACCATTCGGTCGACTTTCAAGACATTTCGTATTACGCGGCACCAAAGAAAAAGGCAACAGTCAATAGTTTTGACGAGGTTGATCCCGAATTGCTGAAGACCTTCGAAAAGTTGGGCATTTCCCTGGAAGAACAAAAACGTTTGGTAGGGATGGAATCAAAAATTGCAGTTGATGCGGTTATTGATTCTGTCTCTGTTAAAACAACATTCAAGGAAGTGTTGGCGGAGAAAGGAATTGTATTCTGCTCATTTAGTGAAGCTGTTCAGGAACATCCGGAATTGGTGAAGAAGTATATGGGAAGCGTTGTGCCTTTCACCGACAATTTTTATGCAGCGTTAAATGCAGCCGTGTTTAGTGATGGATCATTCTGTTATATTCCGAAAGGTGTGCGTTGTCCGATGGAATTAAGTACTTACTTCCGCATCAACTCTGCAGGAACGGGTCAGTTTGAGCGCACACTGATTGTTGCTGACGAAGGTGCTTACGTGAGTTATCTCGAAGGATGCACAGCTCCTCAGCGTGACGAAAATCAGTTGCACGCGGCAGTAGTTGAAATTGTTGCTCATCGTGATGCAGAGGTGAAATATTCTACAGTACAAAACTGGTATCCGGGGGATAAGGACGGTAAAGGCGGTATCTACAACTTTGTAACGAAGCGCGGAATTTGTTTAGAGGCGAATTCGAAAATTTCGTGGACACAAGTGGAAACCGGTTCAGCAATTACGTGGAAATATCCGTCCGTTATTCTTAAGGGTGATAACAGCATAGGTGAATTTTACTCTGTTGCTGTTACCAATAATATGCAGCAGGCGGATACAGGAACCAAGATGATCCATCTCGGGAAAAATACACGCAGCACAATTATTTCGAAAGGTATTTCTGCAGGTAAGAGTGATAACAGTTATCGCGGACTCGTGCGAATTGCGAAGGGAGCAAAGAATGCCCGTAATTTTTCTCAATGCGATTCGTTGCTGATGGGAGATAAGTGTGGTGCACATACGTTCCCGTATATTGAAATACATGATAAGACAGGCGTTGTAGAGCACGAAGCAACAACATCAAAAATCGGGGAGGATCAAATATTCTATTGCAATCAGCGTGGTATTGATACAGAAAAAGCAATCGGGCTTATAGTAAACGGTTATTGCCGCGAGGTGCTGGATCAACTGCCTATGGAATTTGCGGTGGAGGCAAAAAAACTACTCAGCGTTTCATTGGAAGGATCCGTAGGGTAAATCCGATTTGCACACCGAAAAAGTACAACAGCGTATAATTTATAGATATAACAACTTTAGTACTACATACAAACACTCAACGTATAATGATCTCTGTAAAAAATTTACAAGCTTCAGTTGAAGGTAAAGAAATTCTTCGCGGGCTTAATCTCGAAGTTAAACCCGGAGAAGTTCATGCCATCATGGGTCCTAATGGTTCCGGAAAAAGTACATTGGCCTCTGTTTTGGCGGGTCGTGAAGATTACGAAGTAACCGGCGGTGAAGTAATATTCAACGGCAAGGATTTACTGGATCTTTCTCCTGAAGACCGCGCACGTGAAGGATTGTTTTTGGCCTTTCAATATCCTATTGAGATACCCGGCGTTAGCAATATCAACTTCCTGAAAACGGCTATCAATGAAATTCGCGAATACAAGGGAATGGATGCGATTGAACCAAAAGAGTTTTTAGCGTTAGTGAAAGAAAAGCAAAAGCTCGTGGAGTTAGATGGGAAATTGGCGAATCGTTCAGTGAACGAAGGATTTTCCGGTGGTGAGAAAAAACGCAACGAAATATTTCAGATGGCAATGCTGGAACCTAAGTTGTGTATTCTAGACGAGACAGATTCCGGATTGGATATTGATGCTCTTCGTATTGTTGCTAATGGAGTAAATCAATTGCGTAGCGCAGATCGTTCGTTTATTGTGGTAACCCACTATCAGCGTTTGTTGGATTATATAGTGCCTGATTTCGTGCATGTGTTGTATCAGGGAAAAATTGTAAAGTCAGGACCTAAAGAGTTGGCATTGGAGCTGGAAGAAAAAGGTTACGACTGGATAAAAGCTGAAACACCTGTAGCGTTATGAGTGTAGTTGTCAATCAATCGCCGGTGGATCGACTTACGGCTCATTTTGAGCAAGAATTACCATCGTTGTATGGTGATGCTGCTTTGCGTCGTGAAGCTATTGCAACATTGCGTGAAAATGGAATTCCTGATCGAAAATGGGAAGATTATAAATACATCAATCCGGTTGCGCTTTTCAAACAGCCTCACGTAGCACAGGCTAGTGTTGGTTTGGAAATAAAACCTGAAGCCGTTGCGTTGATGGTTTTGCAGCCGGGTTCTGCTTTGGCTGTGGTTGTTAACGGGGAGTTGCGCGAAGATTTATCGAAACTGGATCGACTACCCGCAGGTGTAAGGGTTAAGTCAATTTCAGATGCTGTGGTTTCGGATCCTGTTGCACGCGAGCATTACAATGGTGTCAACGGGATGTCTGTAGATCCATTTGTACTATGGAATACAGCTTTAAATAAAGGTGGTGTTTTTATACATGTTGATAAAAATGTTCGCTCGGAAGTTGGGATCCACGTGTTGCATATTTCAACGAATGAAGTTGCCGGGGTCAGTCATCCGCGAAATTTGTTTGTGATAGAGCGTGATGCTCAAGTTGAAATTGTAGAATCTTTTGAAACGCTCGGGCCGGTAAAAACGTTCACAAATGCATTAAGCGAAGTTGTTGTGCATCAAAATGCGATAGTGGATCACTATCGTATGCAATTGGAAGGGCTTGTTGGTCACCAAATGAATACTGTTAATGCAGTTACACATAAGGGAAGTAACTATAGAACATACACGTTTACGTTAGATGGCGCTTGGGTTCGGAACAATTTGAATATACGATTTTCAGAATCACACGCTGAGGCACATTTATTTGGTTTAACGATGTTGAATGGTCAGCGTGTAGCGGATCATCACACAGTTGTCGATCATGCAATTCCGAATTGTATGAGTAACGAATTATATAAGGGTGTGTTGGATGATAAATCGTTGGGTGTTTTTAACGGTAAGATATTTGTTCGTCGTGATGCGCAAAAAACTAACGCTTATCAAACGAATCGAAACATTTTGTTAAGCGACGATGCACAGATCAACACTAAGCCGCAGTTGGAAATTTATGCAGATGATGTGAAGTGCTCGCACGGCACATCTACAGGTCGCATGGATGAGGATGCATTATTTTATTTGCGTGCGCGTGGTATTGGAGAGACAGCTGCTCGAAAATTGTTGGTGCGCGCATTTGTTGAAGAAGTAGTAACGAATGTTCCGAACGATGCGATTCGCGCGTATGTCGAGAATCGTTTGGATCATTATTTTAATTAAGATGGGAGCAGTTGATGTGTCGCCAATTGATGTGAAACAGCTTCGAGAGGAGTTTCCGATTCTTTCGGTTTCTGTTCACGGTAAGCCATTGGTGTATTTAGATAATGGCGCCACAACACAGAAACCACGGGCTGTCATTAATTCGCTGGTAGATTATTACTCAACATTTAATGCGAATATTCATCGCGGTGTTCATTCGTTAAGCCAGGAAGCTTCAGCTGCATACGAGCAAGCGCGTGAAAGTGTCGCTCAGTTTATTCACGCTACAAGTGCTCAGGAGATCGTATTTACACGTGGTACAACTGAGAGCATTAATCTTGTAGCGCATTCGTTTTTATCGCCACGACTTCGCGAAGGTGACACTGTTGTGATCAGCGGGATGGAACATCATTCAAACATCTTGCCGTGGCAGGTATGTTGTGATCAGGCTCATGCACAATTAAACGTTGTTCAGGTTTTGGATGATGGAACGTTAGACTTGAATCATTTGAACGCATTGTTGGAGCAACGTCCGAAAATGTTGGCGATTACTCATGTGTCGAACACGTTGGGAACTATTAATCCCATTAAGTCTATTGTAAGAATGGCCAAGGAATACGGTGTTCCTGTTCTAGTAGATGGTGCGCAAGCGGTTCCGCACATGCGAGTGGATGTGTGCGATTTGGATTGCGACTTTTATGTATTCTCCGGTCACAAGATGTATGGTCCAACAGGGATTGGTGTGCTGTATGCAAAAGGGGATGTGTTGAACGAAATGACGCCGTATCAAACGGGTGGAGGTATAATAAAGACAGTTGCTTTTGATCATACGGAATACGTTACAGGCGCTTTGAAATTTGAAGCGGGGACTCCAAATATCGAAGGTGCAATTGGGTTAGCTGCTGCAATTAAGTTTGTAACGGAACTTGGGATGGAAGCCATTTCACAACATGAAATGCATCTTCATCATTATGCCCGAACGCTGCTGAAATCAATCGATGGAGTTCGTTTTATTGGTGAAGCGAGCGACAATGCGGGGGTAATTTCTTTCGTAGTAGAAGGAACACATCCTTTTGATGTTGGAACGATTCTGGATCAACAAGGAGTTGCAGTAAGAACGGGTCATCATTGTACGCAGCCATTGATGGAGCGTTTTAATGTGCCTGGAACAGTTCGTGTTTCCTTTGGTGTATATAACACGAAAGAGGAAGTGGATGTATTAATTGCAGCTTTGAAAAAAGCAATAAAAATGTTGAAGTGATGAATACAATTGCAGCGTCAGAGAAAGAGATTGTGGAGGAGTTCGAGATGTTCGACCAGTGGGATGATAAGTATCAATACATCATTGATATGGGAAAGACGCTGAAGTCGCTGGACGAAAGTTTGAAGACGGACGAACGTATTATTAAAGGATGTCAGAGTAAAGTTTGGCTTCACTCGTATATCAAAGAGGGAAAGATATATTTTGAGGCGGATAGTGATGCAATTATTACAAAAGGTATTGTAGCGTTGATGATACGCGTACTATCCGGGCACGATGCTGATGAAATAGTAAAGGCGCCATTACACTTTATCGAACAAATAGGGTTAAAATCTCATTTGTCACCCACACGTGCAAATGGTCTGGCTGCAATGGTTAAACAAATGAAACTCGATGCATTGGCATTGGGAGCAACTTTAAAATCGTAGGTTATGCCGGCAATGATTATAGCTAAAGATGCGGATTTTGCGCAGTCGGTTATTGATGCGATCAAAACGTGTTATGATCCTGAAATTCCTGTAGATATCTGGGAGTTAGGATTGATTTACGAAATCAACGTAAACGACGAGAAGGATGTGAAAATCGTAATGACGTTAACATCACCTAATTGTCCTGCTGCAGAATCGCTTCCTGCTGAAGTTGAACAAAAGATTAAGGAACTCTCAGGAGTGAAATCTGCTGTTGTGGAAATTTCTTTCGAACCCCCATGGGAGAAGGAAATGATGAGCGAGGTGGCGCAGTTAGAACTTGGTTTTATGTAAGACTCCTATTATGGATGAGATTGTAAACAAAGTTGCACAAAGCGGATTGGTAACGATTGATCTGGGAGAGTTGTTTCCTGCAGGAACGCGGACTGTTATTGATATTCAAGACCAACTGTTTCAGGGATTAATTTTGCGTGAGAAAGATTTTAGAGAATTTGTAAAGTTGCACGACTGGACGCAATATCAAGATCATTACGTTGCAGTGACGTGTACTACAGACGCTATTATTCCAGATTGGGCGTGGATGCTTTTGGCTTCGGCATTACAGCCGTATGCGAAGCAAGTAGTTTTTGGTGATGAAGAAAAATTGAACACGGTTATTATGCACGAAGTAGTTCAACAGCTTGATCTTTTGGTTTACCGTGATGCACGTGTTGTTATCAAAGGCTGTGGTGATAAACCTGTTCCTAAAACGGCGTATCTCGAATTAACATATCGATTACGCCCAATAGTAAAGAGCATCATGTATGGCGAACCTTGCTCAACGGTTCCAATCTACAAACAAGCAAAACAATAAAGGCGATTCGTATGAATCGCCTTTATTATTTCCCATATTACATAGAAGGGCAAAAGTGTACTCCGGTCATTTTTAAGTAATAGTTGTAGTGATCGAAGTAGAGGTAATTTCGGCATACATTTAATTCGTTATTACTGCTGCTGAATGATGAGTTTCCGCACGGCATAATGTTCCGTAGTTGAAACTTTTAAGATATATGAGCCTTCCGAGATGCCCGCAGACACCAGGTTTAACGAAATTGAATAAGCGCCAATGCCGGAATTGTTTTCAGTTCGAGAATATACCAGCTGTCCTGTAGAACTGAATAGTTCGATTCCCATCGCGCCATTGTCCGGCTTTATTCCTTGTAACGTAACAACATCTATTGCCGGATTTGGAAATACTTGCAACAGTTGTTCATTAAAGTTTTCAGTTTCACCGATGCCTGTTATTGTAATTACTTGTGTTGATGTATACGTGCCACACCCGTTCACTTGTGTTAATGTTACTGTGTAGGTGCCGGGTGTTGAATAGGTATGTGTAACAGGATTGGAAGTGCTGTCGATATTGCCATCGCCAAAATCCCAAATGTAACTGATCAAATCAGTGTTGTTATTACTAAAGATTACAGTGCTTCCGGATTGCGACATGTTAAATCCTGAAGAGATGGCAGTAGATTGCATGGTTAGCGTTACAGGCACTGCTGTCCAGTTGTTGTTGTCATTGGTTTCGAAGAAATTATTATCCGGATCTGTAATAGAAACGATGTAATAATTTCCGTTACACACGTCCTCTAAATCAATGTACATGTCCGGCAATCCGATGCCATAAATATCCAGCATGCCGGTGTAAATCCCTTGCTCGGTGCCGCAACCGCTAACATGCCCAAATGGCGCATTGGGAATATCGTTCATGGTTAACGGATTGTTTAACGTATCGCGGCAGTAACCATAGTTGTTGCTACAATCACCAAGATTAATTAAACAGAAACTTACTTTAGAACCTCTGCCTACTATCGGCCATAACGTCGCGTTAGGTTCATTAGGGTCTTGTGTGCGTAACGTAAATTCCGACCAATTGTTTACGTGAATGTGACCGTGTGTTGGATGTAAACTCATGCGTCCGGGAGTGAGTGTATCCACATAAGTAATTTGATTTCCATTTTTACGATAAAGGCGTTGTAGTAATTGTTGTGTTGGGGCATCTCCATTCGGACATACAGTAGTAGTGCAACTAACAGGAACAGTATCACACCAACAATTACCCGACCCGCGAATCTCCATTGGACCCCAACCAATATTTGGAGTCGCATTACTTAATTCAATTCTCCCGGGATATTCTTGGTGTTGGTTGGTGATAATATCGCCGGACGCGGTCATGTCGGGAAGAAGCCAACAGTTTTGTGTACTATCGGGACAATAACATCCGCCGCCATTGTTAATGCTACAAGGGCCAAACATAACCGGTGGATCGACCGGAGGATTTGCACAGAAGGATAATGAAACAGAATTAATTGTTCCGATATCACCGGGAGCTTCATCCTGAACTCCGAATCTCCACACACCATTCGGATTCTGACCTTGATTAAAATTATTGACACTGACCTCAGGTAAATAATTTCCCGTGAACGGAGGAATTGCCATGTTGGGATTATTGATCTGCACCGTTGCAGACATGATGAAGCACGTGTTCGTGAAATTGTCTCCACCACCGCCTTGATTGTTTACCAGACGCATGCTATCGCCGGTAGGAGATATCAGATAAAGATCTAAGTCGCCGGTGTACGTGTGTGTAATGTCGACGCAAACTGAGCAGAACCCATATGCGGTATCGGCTATAGTAGGCAATCCTGAAACCGTTATTGGAACGAAACAGTAATTGTTGTCAGTGATATTTGCTGTAGTAGAGGAGTTGAAAGTCTGTCCAAAGGAGAACAGATAGCACACGATTCCTCCAATAAAGAGTAGCGATTTTTTCATTGCGATTGCGATTAGCCTATATGCAATATACAAAGGTTCAGGTAAATGCCAACGACATTACACCTTAATACGCCCGCACGTTCTTTCCTTCCATATAATTGATGAACGCCTTGTTGGCAACACGATTTCCACCGGGTGTTGGATAATCTCCCGTGAAATACCAATCTCCTGTGTTGTTCGGACATGCATTGTGCAAGCCTTCTATAGATTGGTAAATGATCTGCACTTCTGCTTTCGAATCTTCCGGCGTTAGCAATTTTGAAATCTTCAGCGAAATCTGTTCCGCATCGAATGGCTTATATACTTGCTTTACGATATTCGTTATGGATTCAGACTGCTTCTTGTTTTCTTCTTTGGCTTTCGCATACGCTTCATCCAAAATTTCATCCATATTGTTCTCGCGAATTAATTCAACAGCTGCCTGGAACGCAATAAAATCGCCCATTTTAGCCATGTCGATTCCGTAACAGTCGGGATAGCGAATTTGTGGTGCAGAAGACACAACAACAATTTTCTTAGGTCCAAGTCGGTCGAGAATGCGCAGAATACTTTGCTTCAAAGTAGTTCCACGTACAATAGAATCGTCGAGCACCACAAGATTGTCATTTTGCTGAACAGCTCCGTAAGTAGTATCGTATACGTGTGATACCATGTCATTACGCAGTGAATCGCTGGTGATGAAGGTTCTCAGCTTGGCATCTTTCAATGCAATTTTCTCAATACGCGGCTGCATATTAAGAATCTCAATTAATTCCGGATCAGCAACATGACCCATGGTCAAAATCTTATGACGCTTTACCGTATTGAGATAATGATGCAATCCTTCAACCAATCCGTAAAACGCAACTTCTGCAGTATTCGGAATAAAAGAGAATACAGAGTTGTTTAAATCGAAATCGACAGCTTTCAGGACTGTAGGTGTTAACTGACGACCTAAATTTTTGCGTTCCTGATAGATGTCTTTATCGTTGCCACGCGAGAAGTAAATTCGTTCGAAGGAGCACGATTTTTTTTCTTTCTGTGTGCGAACGCGCTTCTCTGCAAATGTCCCGTCTTTCTTGATGATCAACGCGCAGCCCGGAGTTAATTCTTTAATAGCTTCCGCAGGAACATTAAATGCAGTTTGAATTTGCGGACGTTCTGATGTCACTACAACAACTTCATCATCCGCGTACCAATGCACAGGACGAATACCGTTCGGATCGCGCAACACAAAAGCATCACCATGTCCAACCATTCCCGCCATTGCATATCCTCCGTCCCATTTCTTGCCGGCATCTTTTAATATCTGTTGCAGATCCAAATCGCGAGCAATGAGGTCGGTGATTTCCAAATTGGAATGCCCTTTCGCCTTATGTACACCAAATAATCGTTCCACTTCACGATCCAAGAAGTGTCCTATTTTTTCCATTACGGTTACGGTGTCGGCTTTTTCTTTGGGATGCTGACCCAATTCCACGAGATGACCGAAGAGTTCGTCTACGTTGGTCAGATTGAAATTACCGGCAACCACCAAATTGCGCGTAATCCAGTTGTTCTGACGCAAAAACGGATGACATTGTTCGATGCTGTTGCCGCCATATGTGCCATAGCGCAGATGGCCGAGCAGTATTTCGCCGGAGAAAGCAACGTGTTTTTTGAGCCACTCCGCGTCTTTCAAACGTTCCGGATTTTTTCGATGCGCTTCCGCAAATTTATCGTTGATCTTTCCGAAAATATCTTTGATGGCAGATGGTGCAGTGGAGCGATAACGGCTGATGTAGCGCGTTCCTGCAGGCACATCTAATTTGATTGTAGCTACACCCGCGCCGTCTTGGCCACGATTGTGTTGCTTCTCCATCAGGAGATACAGTTTGTTTAAGCCATAAAGCGGAGTGCCGTATTTGTCGATGTAATACTGATACGGCTTCAGTAAACGAATAAGGGCAATGCCACATTCGTGTTTGATTGCGTCACTCATAATGTCGCCCGATGACCCTTAGTTTTCCAACCGGAACAATTGTAGTAATCGTTGCGCGGTTCAATGATATCCGTCAGCCGGGATGTAAAGTTACGAAATGAGCCGAAATACAGCGCGTTAATAACTCCAGCGGCGCGTAAAGGAATTGTAGAAACTCACCCCGAATTTGTAAGTGATATTCGCTTTGGAAAGCGTGTTGTCCGCGGTTACGGCAAAAACACCAAAACGGAAGAGCTGTTTTTTAATTCGGAAAATGCGTTCCAACCCGACGTAAACTTCCTGATGATAGAATCCCTGACTTGGAATCATCAGCGTTCCTCCACCCACAGCAGATGTAATTTTTAGTTTGCTGATCAACGGAACTTTACTTCCGAAAGCACCTTCAAAATGATGAATATAATTAATGCGTACAAATGCATCCGCCGTACTTAAGGTTGGACCTAGTAACTGGAATGAACGCATAGGATCGGAGAATAAGAAGGCATCAGAGCCACGGAAATACTTGTGCTCCAGCAATCGTAAGTTTCTTTTATTAACGAAAGCTCCGGCCTGCACATTCCATGCGCTTGTGCCGAATCTTCCGAATTTCATTTCGTCTGCACTGCCAAATTCTATGTAATCGAAATTTACTTCACTTCCGAATAAAGTCGGAACTCCGTTTCTCCACAACATGCGAATTTCCGGGTACTTTGAACCTAAAATAATTTTACGATTCTTTTTGATGATATACTTCTGACGGAAACGATATTTTAATTCTAATCGAAACTCAGTTTTCACATAACGATTAAAATCTGTAGGTGTATTCGTTGCACCAAACAACTGATTCGACCATTGTTCCAGTTGCATGTTGGTGATAGGGAACTGATCGCTGTATTCGAACGTTAGTTCTCCGAAAAGTCCGTTCGTGATTTCCATGCGTTGAGCAACACTAAACTCTTTGCATCGTATCCAGTTGCTTCGGCTGAAGACTGTTCCCAAAGAAGAGAAGTTGTTGATCATATCGTAGTAATCGCCAAACCGCACAAACGTTCGCACAAATTTTAGCGGCATGTACGTTAAGCCAATTCCGCCCTTGCCCCGTATATCTCGGTTGGTGAATCCATAGTCGACATTCCCTGTTGTTTCGAGCGTCATGCCGTTTTCAAAATCTTTGTTGTAGTAACCGCCCAGTCGATGACGATAACCTCCGATTCCGAACGGAACAATCTGTGCGATTAGCGGCTCAATGTACCATTCGGTTCCGCGTACACGATTTCTGTGACCTACACCATTCAACAGAAAGCTCCAAACATTAATTTCATTAAAACTCGAATCACGTTTTGCGAGATATTCGGGGCTGGAATAATACGCCGCAAGACTATCCATGTTGTGGATGTACTTGATTTCTTTCTCGTCTAATTGAATGGTGCGGTGTGAAGCCCAATACGTGGTGTCTTTGTCAAATGCATCGACTTCGTAACGTTTCACTTCGTCGTTGAATAGATTTTTAGGAAACGTCGTGTTCACCTGATAATCGGAGTGATCAATTCGCGCATTCCCAATAATATTGTACTTGCCTTCACGAATGGTGTATAAGAATTCACGACGCACAGGCAGATAAATTCCCGGCTGAACTTCTTTGTAATCAATGATGACGGAAAAATCCTTGGCATACAACAATACATTCGGATTAATACTCAGATTTACGGATACAATTGCCCATGTGCTGTCTTCAATAAATACCACTCCGTTAAAAAGCGCATCGTCTTTAAATAATGGGTTTACTGCAATTTTGTGAATCGTTTTCCCTTCCGAAACGAAAGTGGAAAGCCAGTCGAAGCGATAACTTAAAAAGGCTGTAGATGCAGCAGGGGAGAGCAAAGGACGCGAACACAATGCAGGCGCATCAATTTGATTTTTATAAAAATTGAAATCGGTACTTTGTGCATCACTGATTAAAAGATACGGATTGCTGGAGTAATATATTACCGGAGCAATTTCGTGTTCACCGTATTCAAAACCTCTGGAAACACCACCTCCGCCTGTGAACTTTTTGTAATCGGCGTAGTCTTTATACGCGAGAATGCTCTCCTTAAATGCAATAGGTCGTTGGAAATATGTGATCGAATACGATTCAATTAAATTCAATCGTTTCTGTGCAATTTCTGCTTCAAGATCTTTTTTAGGTTCTGCTTGTAGTGTGTCCGAATTCTTTTTCTTCTTCTTGCGTTTTTTCTCTTCTACTTTTAATGAATCGGATGGAGCAGGCTGAGGTTTGATCGTATCAGCAGCATATTTATCCAGCAATACTTTTTCCAAAGACGACTTCTGATAGGTTGTGCACTGATAATTCTGTACACCTTCCCAATAAGCACTGCGCTTGTCGATCACCTGTTTCATGATCTCCTTACCCTTGTCGCGATCACCTTTAGCTTTGATCACAACAATTCCCAGCTCTCTTGCCTCACGTTTCATGACGATGTCCATCACAACTACTTTGTTATCTGTAATAGTGACGCTCTTTTCCAACGTTTGGAATCCCAACTGAGTGAAAACGAGCGTATGTTTTCCCGGCTTTAGTTCCAGAAAATAAGAGCCGTTTAAGGCGCTATTTACTCCGTACGAAGTATTCTTTACAACAACGGCTACATAAGGAAGAGGTTCGCCTAACGAATCGCGGATGATTCCCTTGACCGCTCCCGCAGAGGCTTCCTGCGAAAGTCCACAAATTACCAGTAACAGCAGCAACGGGAGGGATGTGGTGCAGTGTAAAATTGTACGTAAAAGTGTGGAGCAGGATTTCATTTCCGGTGCAAAGGTAGTGGGCTTCAGGTATTAACGTGATTTTTTATCATCGATTATTACCGTTCGGTAATAAGACGTGCAACCGGACGAAAAGTTACTACCAAGCTAGACAAAGTCACTTTCTTTCATATTCAGCCATTCCAGCGCCGCACCACTCAGGACTTTGGATTTTTTATCATCAGGCCAGTTCATGGATTTGATGAGACTTCCGGGGATGTTTTCGCCTAGTGGGAAAGGATAATCGCTGCCTAATGCAACACGTTCCGGACCGAATTGATCCACCACAAAATCAAGCATTTTAGCATCATGCACCAAAGAATCAATCCAGAATTTCGAAATGTAATTTTTTGGTGGAACGTTGTTGTCCATTGCGGTTAGATCAGGACGACAATCAAACCCGTGTTGCACGCGACCTACTGTTGCCGGGAAAGAACCGCCTCCATGTGCAAATGCAACGCGCAGTTGTGGGAGTTTTTCGAAAACACCGCCAAAAATCATAGAGCAAATTGCACGTGATGTTTCGGCAGGCATACCTACTAACCATGGCAACCAGTATTTCTGCGTATTTTCTTCACCCATCATTTCCCATGGATGAATAAAAACAGCCATATCTAAATCTTGACACGCTTGAAATATTTCAAAAAACTCCGGTTCATTCAGATTTTTTTGATTCACATTAGTGCCAATCTGCACACCTTTCAATCCAATTTCTTTACAACGTTTCAGCTCCAGCACCGCCAGTTTAGGATCCTGCATAGGAATTGTCCCCAATCCGACAAAGCGTTTCGGAAATCGCTTTACGATGTCCGCAATATGGTCGTTTAAAAAAAATGAAATCTCCAGACAGTCTTGTGGCTTTGCCCAATAGCTAAACAATACAGGCACGGTAGACAATACCTGAACATTAATATGTTGTTCGTCACACTCTGTCGTGCGTTGTTCTGCACTCCAGCAATTGTTTTCTATTTCACGAAAAAACTTGCCGTCATCACGAATCATGCGTGCACAACACGGTTTATGATGATCCAACTGAATAAATCCTCCGTAGCCGAATTTTTCTTTCCAGTTCGGAATGTTTTCGGGTAGAATGTGTGTGTGAATGTCAATCGTGAATAGCTGCTTCACCAACGAAATATTAGATGTTATTTAATTGCCGGAGGCGGCTCCATAACTGTACCACAGTTCTTGCAAGTACGCAAATCCACGCTTCCGTAAAATTTTTCGAATACTGCCTGAAACTGATTTTGAATATCCGTTAACACAAAATATTCTTCAAATAATTTGTGGTTGCATTTTTCGCAGAACCATAACAATCCGTCCTTTTCACCTTCCCGACGACGGCGTTCGATAACCAATCCTATAGTGTTGGCCGGACGTCCCGGACTATGTGGAACACCGGGAGGTAACAAGAAAATTTCTCCTTCCTTAATCGGCACCTGAGCCGCTTTGCCATCTTCCTGAATGCCTACCACGATATCACCCTCTAGTTGGTAGAAAAACTCTTCGCTTTCGTTGTAGTGATAATCTTTACGGGAGTTGGGGCCACCAACTACCATGATAATGAACTCCGTGTCTTTGTAAATGACTTTGTTCGATACGGGCGGTTTCAGAAGGTGTCGATTTTCATCGATCCATTTTTGAAAATTGAAAGGGCGAATAACTGCCATATAAATTCTGTTTAGAATACGTTACGAAAGTAGCTAAATGCAGGCAAAGTTGCTTGTAAAATGATCCTATCTTTGGGCTATGAACATTAACATGGAAGGTAAAACTGCTCTAGTGTGTGGCAGTTCACAAGGAATTGGAAAAGCAGCAGCGGTTGAGCTTGCAATGCTTGGAGCGCGCTTGGTGCTGATGGCCCGGAATGAGGCAGCATTAAAAAAGGCATTAACAGAATTGCCCGATAATGCAGCACACACCTATGTGGTAGCGGATTTTTCGGACTACAATTCAGTAGCAGAAGCGGTAAATGGATTTCTGCAACAAGGAAACACCATTCATGTGTTGGTGAATAACACCGGAGGTCCGCCCGCAGGCCCCATAACTCAAGCTCGTATAGAAGAATTTACGCAAGCGTTTCATAATCATTTATTGTGTAACCATGCATTGGCTCAGGCAGTTGTTCCCGGAATGAAAGCCGCAGGATACGGGCGTATCATTAATGTGATTTCAACTTCGGTAAAGCAACCGTTACGCGGTCTGGGCGTATCTAACACCATACGCGCGGCAGTTGCCAATTGGGCGAAAACACTTTCTGCAGAAGTTGCTCCGTTTGGAATCACAGTGAATAATGTATTGCCGGGCGCAACGGCTACAGTTCGACTCGATGCCATTATCAATAATAAGACACAAAAAAGCGGAGTGACGCGTGAGGCTGCAGAAGCGGAGATGTTACATGAAATTCCTGCAGGGCGTTTCGGAAAGCCGGAAGAAATTGCTGCAGCCATTGCGTTTCTGGCTTCCCCCGCAGCAGGTTATATTAATGGCGTCAATGTTCCCGTTGATGGAGGAAGAACGGGATGCTTGTAGCAAAATGACGGAGTTAAGATGATATGTTAACTGGCGGTCGTCTTTACGTTTCATATATTAAGCTCTTGTTGCAAAAGCGCAAAGTAGCTCTAATGGGTTTTAATTTTTTCAAAGTTAATTTTAACTATCTGTATCAAAAGATTCGCTACTATTCCGACAAATGCAGTTCTTGCAAAATAGTCCCGACAAGCCTCGACGTGTGGTGTAGAGTTTTGTGTGAATAAATAACTCATGATAAATGTCAGTAAGCTTAGTTGCAATCTGCTCGGAAGACTTTGCAAAAAGAGCTCGGAATGTTTTAGGTTGAATTATAAGGCGAATGTTTAGCATTTCTAGTTCGAAAATTGTGTTCAATTGACCCATGGGGAATGAATGCTGTGATATTTTATTTAGTATTCTTTCGCGTAATTTGTTCAATCCACCGTTCCATAATTAGTTTAAGTTTCCGATGTAATTTCGGGTTTGCGCTAAATCACTACTCTCGGTATTGTGTTGACCTCATTACCGAAAACATCCCACCCATCATGTTCATGCCGTACTTCTCGATATTTTGAATAATGTCAATTAGTTAGTTCTGTACCTGTTGCTTGGCATTAATAATTCCGCATATACTCGGGTCCTCCTTCATATGTTAGGACTCGACTCGCTTGAACAATTGATGTCGGGATCGTATGGTTGGATTGTGGAGCCTATGTTTTCATATTTCGAAATAGGCAAGTGAAAACTATCTGGCTCAATGATGTGATTTTCGTGATCGAGTAGTTATATAGACGTTATGGACTTCCGAAAAATTGAAAAGTTTCATGACAAAGACCTTCAAAGAATTTCAGCATATGCGACAACATTTTCGACAAAGATCATTTATTTGACTACGAGTTATTTCATTGGTTCGACAAGCCTGTGGCGGCCCTATTTGGGGAACAAATAATAAATAAATATTTTTAACCATCGAATATGTACAAATGATAATTACTTTCGTACGGCAAAAATAAATCCTGGGCAGTGCAACGACATGACTTACTATGCTTTGAAAAAATTTCTAAGTTCACATTGCGCATCAAAGTCCTTAGTTAAAAATCTTTTCAATAGGGTTGATTTCAGCCCGAATTGATTTAATTTAAATCGCAATTTAACGCATAATGAAAATAAGACTAGCGTTCATTTTACTATTAACAAGTTCTGTTCTTTCAGCGCAGTTAATCACTCCTTTTTCAATTGCTCATCAAGTTACTCAGAAAGGAGGCATCAGGTATGTTTCGAATACTTCTGTGACTTGTTCGGGTGGGGGGGGCTGTGGTTCCGGAAGATTAGAAGTTCCCCCGGGTGGTAATGCGACGGACAATGGATTTACGGCAGCGTATGTGGATATTGATGCCGATGCAACAACTTTCTCTTCTTCTTCTGACAGTTTGGATCTACCTTCTTGTAGTGAAATTAGCTGGGCAGGTTTATATTGGGGTGGTGAGATCACTAGCGCTGCGTCAAATTACTCAACACGAAATCAATGCAAGATCAAAGTCAACAATGGTTCTTATATTAACTTGACAGCAACTTCCCTGCAGGATAATGCAGTTGGATTCAATACGTACCATTGTTATGTTGATGTAACTTCTTTAGTTTCTGCTGCCGGTGTAAATGCGCGCTTCACAGTTGCTAACGTCGCTGCAAGAGTTGGAGGCACAAATAGATTTGGAGGTTGGTCCATTGTGGTTGTTTACAAAAATGATTTACAGCCTATGAGAAACCTTACGGTCTTTACTGGTTTGTCAAATGTGTCAAACTCCAATCCAACTACCGATATCACCGTCTCTGGATTTCTTACCCCATTATCTGGTCCGGTTACCTTTGAAGTGGGTAACTTAACCTTCGACGGAGATCGCAGTTCTTCGGGAGATCAGTTGATGTTTAATGGAGGTTCAGGGTTTGTGAACATATCAGATGCTGTGAACCCATTGAACGATATTTTTAACAGCACTCTATCATACAATGGTGTACAAAAGACAGCTCCCTTTATAAATCCGCCATATACCAATTCATTGGGATGGGATGCTGATATTTTTGTTCCAAACAACGCGGCCAAAAATTACATTGGGAACAGCGCTACGACCGCTACTCTGCGTCTAACTACGGGAGGGGAAACTTTTCTCACTCAAGTGGTAACTATGGCAATAGATGTATATGAACCAGATCTCCGCGCTGCCGTTAGAGTGATTGATATTAATGGAGGAGCAGTCGCTCCTGGTGATACGCTCGAATATACAATAGTTGGAAAAAATATTGGTTCAGATCCATCCGTTAATACTTACATTGTAGACACTTTAGAGCGCAATGCGATTTATGTTCCAGGTTCGTTAAGGGTTACTTATGGGCCTAATTTGGGAACTAAAACTGACTTAGCAAGCGATGATCAGGGTGAATACATTAGTGCATCCAGGACAATCAGGGTTAGAATAGGTACGGGCGCAAATGCGGTTACAGGAGGGACAGTCTTAAACTCTTCTAACGGTGCAGATAGTACTCAAATCAAATTCAAATGTACAGTCTCCACAGATTGCATCTTGCTGCTCTGCGATAATATCATTAATGCCCGAGCGTATATATACGGCACTGGAAATGTGTCCGGAAATACATGGAGTAATGGTTCAAATCCAGACATTTTTGATGCATTTGGATGCCCAATTCCTGGAACAACCGCAACTCCGATACCTAGCTCAATTTGCCCGGCGATTTCAGCTACCAGTAATTCTCCAGTTTGCGCGGGAGGCACTATAATCTTAGCTTTAAATTCGACGTCCAGTTATGCAACCTACTTGTGGTCTGGACCGAATGGTTTTAGTTCAACCTTGGCTGCTCCTGCAATTACTGGTGCTGCGCCCGCGATGGCTGGGACTTATACATGTGTGGTGACAGTTAGTGGTTATACTTGTACGGCTACAGTGAATACCACAGTCACAGTGAATCCGGCGCCTACCACCGCTAATGCAGGACCGGATCAATCTATTTGTGCTGCAGTAGGAACTGCTACTTTGAATGGTAATATTCCCAGTGTTGGTGCGGGACTATGGACTCAAGTAAGTGGTCCGTCGGTTTCAACAATAACCTCACCTACATCCAACACTTCTTCGATAACAGGCTTAACATCTGCAGGCACATATGTTTTTCAATGGACGATAACAACTTCTTGTGCAACATCGTCAGATCAAATTCAAATTGTGGTAGGCGGAATTCCGACTACTTCAAACGCAGGATCAGATGCATCTGTTTGTGGATTGACAGCAACACTCGCTGGTAACGCCGCAACAGTGGGAATAGGTACTTGGACTTTAGTCGCAGGTCCAGGAACAGCAACATTTGTGAATGCGAGCCTTGCAACAACTAATGTTGCAGTGTCCGTTGTCGGTGCATATACATTCCGTTGGACGATTGCTAACGCGCCATGTACAGCATCACAAGACAACGTGATCATTACATTTGTTGGATCTCCAACTATTGCTAACGCAGGTATAGATCAATCTATTTGTGCAACAACTGGCAGCGCAACAATGGCGGGTAATGCTCCTGTAGTAGGCGCTGGTACTTGGACACAAGTAAGCGGCCCTGTAACTGCAACAATTACAGGGCCAACCAATCGTTTAACACCAATAACGGGCATGACGACGCCGGGTGTTTATGTTTTCCAATGGTCAATTTCTAACGCACCATGCCCCGCATCAACGGATCAAATGCAGGTAACAGTGAGCTCACAGCCGACAATCTCAAATGCCGGACCTGATCAAACTATTTGTGCGACATCTTCAACTATGGCAGGTAATACTGCAGCTATCGGCACAGGAACATGGACTCAGATTAGCGGACCTAATACAGCTACCATAACAACACCTGGTTCTGCATCAACAACAATGACCGGTTTAGTAGCAGGTTCTTATGTGTTTCAATGGACAATTTCCAACGCCCCATGCACGGCATCATCAGATCAAGTAACGATTACTGTTTCTAATCCGCCAACCACAGCTAACGCGGGTCTTGACCAAACAATATGTTCTACCGGCGGCAGTGCAACAATGGCGGGCAACACGCCGACAGTTGGCACAGGTACATGGACACAAGTAAGTGGTCCTGTAACGGCAACTATTACTACTGCAAGCTCACCAACAACAAGCATCACCGGCATGACCACAGCAGGAACGTATACGTTCCAGTGGACCATAGCGAATGCACCATGTCCTTCATCAAGTGATCTAATTGTTGTAACAGTGAACGTACCGCCAACAACAGCTAACGCAGGCTCAAATCAATCAGAGTGTGGATTAACGGCGACTTTGGCGGGCAATACACCTGTAAACGGAACAGGCACTTGGACGCAAACTGCAGGACCAGGTACTTCAACATTTAGCAATGTTAATTTACCAACATCGACTGTTACTGTAACTTTAGTTGGTGTGTACACCTTCCAATGGACTGTTGCTAATGCTCCGTGTACATCTTCTCAAAGCACCGTTTCAGTTACGTTTAGTGCGGCACCATCTGCCTCGAATGCCGGTCCTGACGATACAATTTGCGGCTTAACGGGGAATATGAATGCCACTGTTCTTGCGACAGGTGTAGGAACGTGGACGGTAGTTTCCGGACCGGGATCCTTTGTATTTGGTTCTCCGAATTCTGCTAGTAGCAGTTTCACTGCAAGTGTTCAGGGTGTTTATGTTCTTCAATGGACAGTTAGCAATGGGGCGTGTCCTCCAAGTAGCGATTTGGTTACACTCACAATCAGTTGTGATGCCGATGGTGACGGCGTATTGGATATAGTGGAAGTTGTTGATGGTTCAGATCCGAATGATCCATGTGATTATGTTGCAGCTAACGTAACGTTACCACAAGGAGGAGATTGGAATACTGCTGATTGCGACGGGGATGGAGTAATCAATGGAACAGAAGTTGTTGATGGCACGAATCCGAACAATCCATGTGATTATGTTGCAGCTAACGTAACGTTACCACAAGGAGGTGATTGGAATACTGCTGATTGCGACGGGGATGGAGTAATCAACGGAACAGAAGTTGTTGATGGCACGAATCCAAACGATCCATGTGATTACTTAACGGCAAGTCAAATATTGACGCCTAGTGTATCATGGAACTTGTTAGATTGTGATGGCGATGGTGTAACAAACGGAACAGAAGTTGCTGATGGCACGAATCCGAACAATCCATGTGATTATGTTGCAGCTAACGTAACGTTACCACAAGGAGGTGATTGGAATACTGCTGATTGCGACGGGGATGGAGTAATTAACGGAACAGAAGTTGTTGATGGCACGAATCCGAACAATCCATGTGATTATGTTGCAGCTAACGTAACGTTACCACAAGGTGGAGATTGGAATACTGCTGATTGCGACGGGGATGGAGTAATCAATGGAACAGAAGTTGTTGATGGCACCAACCCGAACGATCCATGTGATTACTTAACGGCAAGTCAAACATTGACTCCTAGTGTATCATGGAACTTGTTAGATTGTGATGGCGATGGTGTAACAAACGGAACAGAAGTTGCTGATGGCACGAATCCGAACAATCCATGTGATTATGTTGCAGCTAACGTAACGTTACCACAAGGTGGTGATTGGAATACTGCTGATTGCGACGGGGATGGAGTAATCAAAGGAACAGA
>JBIJCF010000013.1:0-68378 GCA_044344795.1 Bacteroidia bacterium
TAAAATTAGTTTAATAACAAGCCCATTAGATCAATTACAATTGTTGCCAAATGATTAAATTAGCTAAAGTACGTCGAGGATATTACTGTCAAAATCTGCGCACATCCCCCGGGATTGTGTAATGAAAAGGTAATTTTCGGCGTGTATAAACTAGTAATGGGCAAGTTTAAAAAACGATACCGACACAGCAGAAAGCAAACAAGAGAGCCAACGACTTTCTTCGACACTTCTTGACAGTCATTACCGACAGACAAGAAATTTATTTACAAAAAAGTGGAGACCAGCGACCACTCAAAAAACGGGGCGACATCGAAAAGCCAAATGAGTAGAAAAATAAATTTAATTAAATATGAGTAAAGAAATTAATTCAGAATTTTACATGGCAATTGATGATGTTTTTAATATTAGTGGCAGAGGAATAATTGCCGTAGGACTTATTAAAAAAGGAATTATTAGACAAGGAGATAAAGTTGAAGTTATAGATCATAACAACAATTCCATTGAAGCAAAGGTTTCAAGCATCGAAATGTCTAGGAAAATTACAGATAGTGCAACGGAGGGGGATAATGTAGGTATACTTTTGAGTGGCCTTGACAAAACCCAAATTAGCAAAGGAATGGTTCTTATAAAAAATAGAATTGAAGACGAAACAGTTGAAATTGATAATCATACAATGGGAAAAAGCCAACTAATTAGGGAACAATATGGTAATTTATCAAAAAACGAGAAAATCAAAATGCAATACGTGCGAGAAAGTGAAATTGATAAATTCACCAAAATTGCAGAATACACAATGCCATATCCTGGATTGACATTAGATAGTAGCTTAATAACTGAATACATTCAAAGTAAGGATGAATTGGCGGCTACTTTGGAACAAATAACAGGTAAAAAACAGAAAGGAAGTGGTAACTCATCTCTCCAAATGGAGTTAATATACAGGCACAAAGCAGAAGAAGATATTTTAATTATCAAATTAGAACTTAATCTTTATGCTTTTCATTTAGAATATAATGAGTCAATTTTAAAGGGTGCTCAAATATTGCTACTAATTGATGATAATGACACATTAGACTGTGGAAAAATTATTGATTATAAAGCGGGTGCTGGAAATGCTGGATTTGGTCTAGAAGAAACAGCTCATCTTGAAACAGACTTTGCATTTCTTGCACAATTAGCGAATGCGAATAAACTTGAGTATCGAGTTGTAGGAAAAAGAGGTAAAATCAGTGAAGGTGAATTTAGCAAAAGTGATATTTACAAGATAAAAGGTTTCTATAACGGGTTATTTGATCCTGAATTCATGAAAGATGAATTGTTGAAACAAATAGAAATTGATTTGGTTGAAAAACAAAAACAACAAGAAGAACGCAAGAAAAATGAAGAACACGAAAAAATCAATAATAACGATCAGAAGATATTAGAGTTTTGTAAACAAGGAAAAAAATTAGAAGCTGTTAAGTTTCGAAAAGAAATTAGTGGATCAGATTTAGCAACTTCAAAAAAATACGTTGAAGAACTTTGTAATAAAAACGGTATTAAAGTTGAGCCAAAGTCATCATCAAATTGTTTTGTTATTACTGCCACTATGGGTGACCCATACCATCCGATTGTGGATGAATTTAGAGCATACCGCGATCGAAAACTACTTACGAACACATTTGGTAAAATTTTCGTCAAAGTCTATTACAAAGTGGGGCCATATGCCGCTTCAATAATTAGCAAAAGTGAAATGTTGAGAAAATTTTCATTTTCATTTTTTGTAAACCCAATTTATAAACGACTGAAAAATGATAGAGACACCAATAAAAACTAGATTACTCATATTCCTAAATGGTTTTAAAAATCAGCTTTCAACGATGGTCTCAGATATTGAGACCATCGTTGAAAAACCAAATAGTGATATAATAATTCTAAATCTAGCAAACGATTTCGCGTCTATTCCATTTTATTTTAATAAAGAAAGAGAAGATGAATATGAGTGGCTTATGGGATTCCTCTGTTTCAGTATCCTTGTGAATAAATCAAATGATAATAGATTCTTTATTGATTTAATTAATAAATGGAGCTCAATTGATTTTGACAGAAAAGAAATTTTTTATTCAATAATTGGTCAGCATAAAAAACCAATAACAACCCTTTCTTCGATTCAAGAATTGGTGAGGTTAAAAAATAGCGGGGTTCTAACAAATATTGATTTTGAAAAATTGAGTTCTGGCATTGAGTCTCTTTTGGTGAAGTTTTCTGAACAAATAGTATCAATAGATAAGTTTATTTCGGAATCCGAAAGTGATAAGCTAAATCATTTCAAACAGATTTTAATTGATTCTAAAACACTTCAAATTACAATGGACCTAAAACAATACTTGAAAGAGAAGTTAGCTGAAATTGGATTTGATAATAACGAACTTAATATATCAAACCCAGATGAAATACGTAATCTAATTTTAAAGAATCAAGATAAAATATCAACAGTTGAGAGAAAATATATTCTTGAATTCTTGAAGCTACATAAGTACTTATCTAATCAAAAGGATTTAATTTTTCAGTCTATTGAATTATTAAAGTTACAAGAGGAGTTATCAGATATTGACTCCTGGACTGACGTTATTAAAAATCAGATCGGAAGTTACAACGTTATTTACTTAAATGCTGTAACACTTATAGTGTGCTTATGCGAAAATGAATTGGTAGTGTTTTACGAATTATATGAAACATTTGATGACCTTGGCGTTTTCAAAACAAACTATGAAAAAGAAGTTTTGGAATCTCTTAATACCATTGGGTCAAATATAAATAACCTAAATAAAAACATTGTTCACAAACTTATGCTTATTGAACATCAATTAAAAAATATTTCACATGGCATAAATGAGTTAAATCACACAATGCAACAAAATATTCAAGCTATTAATAATCTTGAAGACTCAATTGTTTCCAGTTTTAAATCTTTAGAAACTTCTATTGGTAATAATTTCAACCAACTTTCTCAAAATATTTCAGGGCACCTTTCAAAGATAGAATCAGGTATAGCATACAATAATCTAATTTCAACGGTAAGTGCTTATCAACTTTACAAAATCAACAAGCAAACAAAACCATTATTGCCAAAATGAAAAAGCAAATTAAAAAACTTAATGAGCCATTAATAATAGAGGGTTTATTCGAAAAACTTACATCGAGTAACTTTTACATGTTTCCTATAAAAGGTAAAATCAATGTTTCTGATAGGCACGGTGTATATATTATTTACAACCCTCAAAATGAAGTTTTACATGTTGGTAATACACCAAGTGGTAGAAAAGGTCTAAACCAAAGATTGCATAATCACATATCTTCTACAGGTGTTTTTTATGAAAAGTATTTGAAGCCAAATAAAATAAAAATGCGTGGCACACATAAATTTAAGTATTTAGAGGTTGGTGACGTTCGACAAAGAGCATTGCTTGAAGCATATTCAGCAGGAAAACTATGCCCTTTACACTTTGGTACAGGTGCAAAGAAGAGTAAATAAAGTTTAAAAATAAAGATAGTTTCAAATGAGACAACGAAATTTAGTACAGCAAATTAGAGATGCTGTTCATAGTGGGAAGGTAAAAGAACCTTTCAAATCCTCAGACTTTCATTTTTTAAGTAGTAGCCCAAGTTTTATTTCAAAACACGCTGTTGGTAATGGCAAATACACTGAGTATTTTATAGGAGTTGCTCGAGGAACCTATAAGTTGAAGTGAGAAAACCAGCCCATAACAGCACCTACCCAAAAGTGGCGGTTCAGTGGTTAAATCAAGCTTTGTGCTTCTATCAAAGTTCGTGCTTGGTTGACAGTGAAGTGCTTCGAAATCGCCAACTTCTTGTAGCTGCAAACCGTTGTGCGTCAGTGTAAAAAAACCGACCCGCAAATGGCACATTTGGTTTTTGCCAACACACGAGCCAACGCTCAAAAAACCAAAAGAGCCATTTTTGCCAACGCTCGACAAAAAGTTGATAATTTTTGGTTGACGATTTGAAAAATGTCCGTAAATTTGTCCGTGTACGTAAAATCGTCCGTAAATATGGCAACAGTAAATTTTTATCTCGACAAACCAGACAAAAAAGGACAAGCTCCTATTCATCTTAGAATTAATTGTTCTGGGACTCAAATAAAACTTGCTACAGGACAAAAAATCGCTCCTGACCTTTTCGACAAGCAAAAACAACGAGCAAAGGGGCAGACTTATGACATAATAGAAATCAACCATTATCTAAACTACCTTAATGAACGGGCAGACGAACTTTTGCATCATTCAAACAAGCGGACATACACGCAAGAAGAAATAAAAGATATTCTTAATCAGTATATTGACAGTTACAAAGACAATCATTCTGTTAATATTGTAAAAGAACAAATTTCACTCTATGGCAAACCTTTTACGTTTGTTGACCTTTTCGCAGGTGCAGGTGGTTTTAGTGAAGGGTTTCTTCAAGCAGAATACAACAACAAGTTTTTTGATTTTATTGCAGCAAGTGACATCAATGAAAATTGTGAACTAACACATATAGTAAGGTACAATCATCAGCTTGGTTTAAATGCGGAATTTTTAAGACAAGACATAACAGAACCTGATTTTTTAGATAATTTCCTCAAAAAAATTGGCGACAAAACAATTGATGTCGTTTGTGGTGGTCCGCCCTGCCAGAGTTTCAGTTTAGCAGGAAAAAGAAAGAAGTTTGATAAAAAAGATGACCTTTTTTCACATTATCTGGAAGTCATAAAGGTTTTACAACCTAAATACTTCATAATGGAAAATGTTAAGGGAAT
Organism: Bacteroidia bacterium; assembly: GCA_044344795.1. GTDB lineage: Bacteria > Bacteroidota > Bacteroidia > Palsa-965 > Palsa-965. Next base: position 4,799 of record JBIJCF010000013.1, read on the forward strand.
TCTGACTAAAGAAGATGGCAAAATCAAAGATTTGATAATTCAAGAAATCAACTCAATTGTTGACACGAAAGAAATACCAGTTTTGGTTTCATTTATCCGAAAAATGAAATCGAACAACAATAGCTTTATTCTTGAATGTATAATAAAACGAGTTGAAATAGAAACTCTCCGAGAGTCAGAGATTGAAAACGGTCGTGAACAATTTATTCAGTTTGTAGATAATCGTTTCAAACAACTAACTCCCAAAATAGCAGACTACAAGACAAGTAAAACCGACCAAAGAATAAATACAATTCGACACGGATTTAACATTTTAGCCCGTACAAAAGAATGGGAAAAATTAAAACGTGACATCATTAAAGAGAAAGACCATTGTAATATTGATAGTGATGCCTTTGTTGAGCAGTTTACATCGTTTTTAACTCATATCAGTTCCGAAAATGTCATTGAACAAATTGAAAAATCATTCAATGATTTAAAGGTTCCGAGTACTTACAAAAAAGACTGTTTAGACATAATTACAGCACTCAAAATATACACATCATCATTTGACGAAACGGTAGATATTTTACAAAATATTGCTGAAAGCAAAGAAAAGTCAGATTTGAAAGCAATTTTAGATAGCATTAGACTCTATAAAATTGAAAAACCGTTTGTTGCAAATTCATCAAACTACGGTGTGCCACAAAATAGAGAAAGAGTTTTGTTTATAGGTTGTCGTAAAGACCAAAAATTCATTTCCGAAATTCATGCAACTGTAAAAGAAAACGAAAAAGTTACTGTGTTTGAAGCATTATATGACCTTGACTTTATTGGGAATAATGAAGAAGCACACCATTATGAGTTAGTTGATATTTCTAAGCAGTTCAACGGAACAGCCGAAAAAATGAAAAGCCTATTAAGAAAACGAACAGTTGATGGAAAAGAAAATCCCAAGAATGGAAAATCATTTTCAGAGTGGTCAAGAGAAGGAAGATTAATTGATAGGTATCAACCTAAAACCAAACCATTTTATGTTAGAAACTTTGAAGGTCTTCAAAAAGGCGAAAAGTATTTTGACATCCTAAATAACCACAAAACGAGCAATCAAAACGAAGATGTTATTAAACGGCTTGAAATCATTTTGAAAAATGGTGATTATAAAAAGGCTCAATGTGATTTAGAAGAGTGTGGCTTAACTTCAAACAAAAGAAGTTACAATGTATTAAAACCTGATTCACAAAGCCCAACCGTAATGACTATTGCAGATGATTATATCCATTACAAAACACCTAGAGCTTTGACCGTTCGAGAAATGGCAAGATTACAATCATTTGATGATTCATTTGTATTTCAAGGGAAACGTTCAACCGGTGGCAACAATAGAAAAACTGAAGTTCCACAATATACTTTAGTTGGAAATGCTGTTCCACCACTAATGGCAAGAGCCATTGCAATGGAAATTTTAAAAAATATCAAATGAGAGTATTAACATCGGAAGAACAGAATAAAATAAAATTACTGACCAAAAATCAGGTTTCGTTAACGCTAATAGAACCGACAGAAACAGGATTGAAAAAATCCATTATGGATGCAACTGGTTCGGTAAGAAGTTTTTTGAAGGAAAATCAAATTCACGACTACGATTTACAAGGACAAGGTCCAGAAAATAAAGTTCAGATAAGTGCTATCATTTATGAAGATTTCAATATAACCAATTCAACAGCATCGCTTTATAGACCACAAACAAAAAAAGGCGACCCCCGAATTTGGTTTTCTGGACTTACTAAAATTGCAAATCCTAATGACATCGTTGCGATAATATATTTTGCTGACTCTTTTCACATTTTCAACCTTACGCAACTTAATGTTGAAGCATTATTAAATTCAAAGATTATAAATCCACTGAAAGAACTGATTTCAGAAATTAGTGGAAAAGCAACTGAAATAGCATTTGAACTATTGGCAATGCTTCGAAAAGTTGCGAGTTCAGGACCTATTAAATCAATGGTTGCAGCCGACACATCTGTAGGTCGCACTCTTGAAACAGCATTAGGCATAGACATTAATTCTTCAAAACAACCAGACTACAAAGGCATCGAATTAAAATCTTTCAGAAGTAGCAGAACAAATAGAAAGAATTTATTTGCCCAAGTTCCTGACTGGACTTTGAGCAAATTCAAAAGTTCAGCAGAAATTTTAGATGCTTTTGGTTACAAACGTGGTGACGACTTCAAATTGTATTGTACGGTTTCAGCGATAACGAGAAACTCTCAAGGACTTGCTTTAAAACTAGATACTGAAATCAAGCAGTTGATTGAAAACTCTGATAAATCAGAAATTGGTGACTTTGTTGTTTGGCCATTAAATACACTTCATAATAGACTGCTTGAAAAGCACAAAGAAACATTCTGGGTAGAAGCAACAAGCACATACATTGACGGAATTGAGCATTTTCAATATTCAATGGTCGAGCATACAAAAAAGCCTATTACCTCACAGTTTGACATACTTATTGACCAAGGAATTATAACTTTAGACCATTTAATCAAAAGAACAACGAACGGAAAAGTGGTAGAGAAGGGACCAATTTTCAAAATCAAACCAAGTGGACTTGACTTACTATTTCCTCCGAGTGAAAAATATAATTTGATATAAATATGCCAACGCTCAACAGCCACACACATTGCCAAGTCGCACCAGCCGACCCGCAAGCCAAAACTTGGCAAAGAGTGTGTCTGTTCCAACCCACAACTGACAGACAAGCAAGACGAAAACAGAACACCGAACGCACAACAGCGGTTTGGCGTAATGGCGGGTGCAGTGCTTCGTATGACAGTTTTGTGGTAGGTTCAAGTGCAGTTCTTCGATTTAACTTTTGTGCTAAAAATCCGCCACTACGCCAAGCCGCAAAACGTTATAGCCAATGGTAGGACGACCGTTCCAAAGACGACTGACCGACCAAAATTTAAACCTTAAAACAAAGACAAACCATTTTGACAGAGAACGAAAAACATAAAGACAATATTCTAACTGGACAGCGTGAAAGCCGACCCGATGTTTTTTATTTTTTCACCCTCCGCACTTTTTTAAAAACAATTTCAGCCAGCCGCACAAGTGGCACATTTGGTTTTGCCCGACACACAAGCCAACGCTTCCCAAAACCAAAAGAGCCACTTTTTAGCCAACGCACCGGCAATATTTACGAATCTTTAAGTAATTTGCCAACGTGGAAACAATAGCCTACTTCTCAAATATAAGGTCACATATACAGACAGAATTGAAAACCGCAAAGGATTCAGTTTTTGTGGCTGTTGCATGGTTTACAGACGCAAAACTGTTTGATATTCTCTGCCAAAAAGCAACCAACGGACTTGATGTGCAACTCATAGTAATGGATGATGACATTACAAGAAATTGCTTAATAGATTATAGCAAATTAGAAGTTTGCGGAGGAAAGGTATTTTTAATCAACAATGAAATTACAGGAACTTTAATGCACAATAAGTTTTGCATTATAGACAAAACAAATACAATCACTGGCTCATACAATTGGAGTATTAAAGCACAATCAAATCATGAAAACATAACAATAACAAAGGACAGCGAAGAACTTGCTGAAATGTTCTTATCTGAATTTAGGAGAATAAAAATTAAGTATCATGGACAAGACCCTTTAAAAATATTCGATGCTGAAATTGTTTCAAAGCGACTAATCATAATAGAAAACTGTATTCAACTTGACGAATTTGAAAATATAAAAAATCAAATCGACAAAATTTCAGAATATCAGTTAACTAATGAAGTTCAAGTAATTCTTGAAAAACTAGATTCATTAAAGTATGCAGAGGCTTCAACTCAAATCAAGGCATACTTAATAAAGATAAAATCATTGACAATTTTTGAAGAGGTTGATTTGGAACAACTCAAATGGCAAATCAAGTATTTAGAAGTTGAAATAATTGCTTTAGAAAATGAAAAAGCTACAATTGAAAAAATCATTTCTGATTTTGTACATACCTATACCATTGCTTTTGGAGAACTCATTTTGAAAATTTTAAAACTTAAAAAAGAGAAACTTAAAAAAGCAGGTAGAAATGCAAGGACAGAAGAATATGAAAAAGCAGAAGAAGAGTTTAACACATTTAATGAGCAATACAAGCAAGAGAAGAAAAACGATATAAAAGATTTATCTGATGAAGAAAGATTAGAAATAGAAAAATTAAAAAGAACGGCAGTTGTTCTCTGCCATCCTGATAAATTTCCTGGGGATTTAGATAAGCAAAAAAAGGCAGAAATAGTTTTTAAAGAACTAATGAATGCATATTCCAAGAACAACCTAAAAAAGGTTAGAGAAATTTTGTCGAATCTTGAAAAAGGTATCTATGAAATTGACGAAGAATTCAAAGTTTCAAAAAAGGTAATTCTCTTAGAACAGCTTAATTACTTAAAACAGCGATTGGAAGAATTGCATCAAGTTTTAGGAAAAATCAGAAATGATAAAACCTACAAAGAAGTGCTATCAATTAAAAATATGGAGGAATACTTCAATCAAGAAAGAGAACGATTAGAAAAAGAACTTATACAATTTGAAAATGAGTGATAACAATAACTTTCCAAGTAATAGCAATCAAAACAGTTTGCAAAATATAAATTCAGCAAAGAATTTATTGAATATTAGAGATATAGCTCTGAAATCTACGCAATATTGCGCCAGAGTAACTAGAAATAATCCATCTGCTATAGTGCTATTAATTGATCAATCAGGTTCAATGGAAGAAGAGTTTAGAGAAGGTATCACTAGAGCTCAAGCAGTTGCTGATATTGTAAATGATTTATTTGATAGTCTCATTATGAAATGCCAAAGAGAAGGTGGCATTAGAGATTATTTTCAAATAATGGTTATAGGCTATGGGAAAGAAGTTGGTGATTCGGAAGTTTCAATTATCTGGGAAGGTAATTTAGCCGAAAAAGACTGGGTTTCTGTAAGTGAATTAAAAGAGAATATTTTAGATATACAAAAAATTGAAACAACAAAAATGATGCCTTGGGGATTAGTTCCAGATATTAAAACAAAAAAAATATGGATAAATCCGTGCAGTGATGGTTCAACGCCAATGTATGAAGCTTTACAATTATGCAAAGAAAAGCTTGATGATTGGATTAGAGATTATCAAGATAGTTTTCCTCCAATGGTTTTCAATATTACAGATGGTTATCCTTCAGATATTAATGATTTGTTACTAATTGAAAATATTTGTTCAGAAATAAAATCTATTAAATCAAATGATGGTGAAACACTTCTGTTCAATTGTTTAATAACGGATGGTAATGAGTTTGTATTACCAAGTCAAGCAGATACTAATGAGTTCGAAGACGAATACCACTTAACATTATTTAATGGTTCATCTACACTACCGTATGAAATGAAACACACTGCAAGTCAGGTTTTTCCAAATAAAGAACTGGTAATTGGTGAAACAAAATGCGTAATTATAAATTCTACTTTTGACAGTTTAATAAATTTATTAAATGTTGGAACTAACACTGCATTAGAAAATGCTACCGAATAATACATATACACATTCAATACATAATTTCATCGACAAAAATTCAATTGATGAGAACGAAGATGCTATCGCATATGATGAATATTCGCTTTTTGATAAAATAGCAGTTTCAGACGGTGCTGGTGGAGCTGGAATATATTGTAAAGCTTGGGCAAATCACTTGGTTAAAAACCAACAGGACAAACCTTTTGATAGTAAAGTAAATGCGAAAGAATGGTTTCTGAGCATTAGTGAATCTTTTTATAAAGAAAATATAGAGGCAATAAATAAAATGGATCCCTTCATTTTAGAAAAATTTATTAAAGAAGGTTCGTATGCTACTCTTTTTTTTGCTTGGTGGGATAAACAAACCAATATTTTACATTATAACGGTGTGGGCGACACTACCCTAATTGTTTTTAGGAAAGAAAAAGAAATATACAATCCGATATTAATTTCACCAATAAATGAACAAAACAATTTAGAAGATTTTCCAAAACTTTTGAATTGGAATAAAGGCTTAAATTATGATTTATCCCCTTTACAAGTTCAATTGATAGAAGATGATATTATGATAATTTGTACAGATAGTATAACGCGTTGGATAATATATCAGCTAATCATTTTAGTACCAAGTGAAATGCAAGTATTATTAAGTGAAAGTATTATCCAAAATATAGATAAAAATAAATTAGAATATTTTAAGTTATCAAATAAGTATAAAGATGTTTCAGAATTATTATTAAAACTGGAGAAAAGATTAGCTCAGGGGTTTGAATTCTTTAAAAAGGTGTTAGATAAACAAATTAAATTGAAACTTCTTGAAAAAGATGACTACACAATATTTTTCAAACGTATATAAATGTATCCTACAAGCCCTCAATATAGACATTCTATTGTTAATAAAAGATATCCACCTGATAATGGTGGACATTTTTTTACGCCAATACTTGAAAACGAAGAACCAAAATATGAATCAGGAAATAAAGCTATTGTATTTAAAGTTACAGATGATAAAACTAAAAAAACGAAAGCATTAAAACTATTTTTAATTGATAATAAAGAACGTTTCATTCAGTATCTAGAAATAAGTAAATTTTTAAATAAATTCAGTACTCAATTTTTTGTTAGTTTCAATTTTATAGAAAAGTTTATTTATGTTGATGTTAATCCGCTTCCGGAAGAAAACTATTTTCCAGGACTAATTATGGAATGGGCTGAAGGCAAAACTTTAGGATCTAAAATTCAAGAATTAATCAGTACAAAAAATAAAAGTAATTTAAAGAAAATAGCTAAATCATTTAAAGATCTTTCTATATTTTTATTAGATAATAATATCGGTCATGGAGACTTAAAGCATGATAATATTATTGTAAATGAAGATAATAACATGAAATTAATTGATTATGATGGAATATATGTTCCTGCTTTCAATAATCAAATTTCTAAAGAGTTAGGAACAGATTCCTTTCAACATCCCCAAAGAAAAAGTACTGATTTTAATGCTGATATTGATCATTTTTCAATTCTAACAATTTATTGTTCATTGATAGCTCTATCTGTTAATCCAGATTTATACTTAAGGTTTAACGACCAACAAAATTTACTTTTCACTAAAGAAGATTTCCTTAAACCAAAAGATTCAGAACTATTCGAAGTTCTTTCAAGCTATACCGAAACAAAGGCACTTGCTTTTTATATTAAACAATCTTTAGCAAGTGAATCAATTTATATTGACAACCTAAAAGATTTGCTCAACGGCAAGTTTCCAAGACCATCAATTGAAATTTCTCATTTACCAACTACACCGCTTATAGGACAAAAAGTAAAAATAAGTTGGAAAAGTAACGATGTAGATTTTGTTAAGATAAATGGAACAGAACGTAATGTTTCAGGCTCAATAGAAGAAGTGGTGAAACAAAATCATAGCTTAGATTTTGAATATGGGAATGCAATAGATACAAAAAGAGAATCATACAAATTCAAATCAGTTCCTAAACCCGAAATAGTAAAATTTAGTGCTAAGACAAACGAAATAAAATTTGATGAAAAAATTGTACTCAATTGGGAAGCAAGAAACTTTAAGGAAGCAAAACTTACTTATAATGAAGAGGAAGTAGATGTAAAAAATCTAAAGACACTTACAATTGATAACTTAGAAAAGGACACAATATTTTATTTGAAATTGGTCTCGGAAATTGATAACTACCAAGTAGAAAAAGAACTAAAGGTTGAAGTTTACTATCCGGTAAAATTAGAAGTTACACAAGACAAAAAGATTACATTTCCCAATCGTCCAGTCAATATTTATTTGGAAAGTGTTAATTCGCAAAAAGTAACATTAAAACCTCAAAACATTGATTTAACTGGCAAATCAAGCTATGAAATAATTACTGACAAAGATTTTTCAGGGCATATAGTTGCTGAAAACAAAAGGTATTCATCGCCTATTCAACGCATAGAAATTGAAGTTTTAAAAGTTCCTCAAGGACCGCAGATTATTGCGAAACTACCTGCTATTGAATTTAAAATTTCAACACCACAATTTATAAGAATTAACAAACCCGAAATTAGAAAAGGACAAAATGTTTTGAATCAGTTTAAAACTGCTTTTGAATTTTTGAACATTTTCAAAATCTCAACGAATTTAAAGCGATTACATGAAGCAAGAAGAAAATAAATACTCGAGAATTCAATACTTTCTTTGGTTAGTAGCTGGTTCAGAAATATCAGTACTAAAAAAATGTCCTAATGACTACAATCGTCATGCAAACATTGGTTTGATGATTATAATAACCTCCTTGTTTGCAGGTATGACAGCATTTATTGCAGGAAGTACTTTTGAAAAAGAGAATACAACAGGTGTAGTAATATTTGCATTTGTTTGGGCTTTTCTAATATTTTCCCTTGACAGGTCAATGGTAAACTCAATAAAAAAAGACCCAACTCAAACAGAAAAATCTATTTGGGGCTACTTCGCACCTCGTTTAGTTTTAGCAATTATTCTATCATTCTTTATGTCAATTCCGATTGAGCATATTGTATTCAGCGAAAAAATTTTAAGCCAAATGGATAAGAATAACATAGAAAGTTTAAAAGAAAGAGATAAGGATTTAAATGAAATTTATAAAACTGGAAATACAGAAAGCACATTTAAAGACCTAAAGGATAACTCAAATAATTTAGATAAATTATTGCAAAAAACGTGTGCTGAATGTCCACTTGAGGAGTATAAAAAACCCATTGCAGATGCTAATAATATTGATAATAAAGACGTGCCTCCATTAAAAAGTCAAATTCCTCCTTTAGAAAATGAAATTGATAGAGACTTTGAAAAGCTTTGGATTGAGCAAACTAACTTATTTAATCAACAATGGCCAGATTCGCTAAAAGGGAAAAGAATTCCTGTAAAAAAGGTTAGGTGGGACGCACCCCTAAAAGAAAAAATAAACAAACGGGACGCTCTCAAAAATCAAATTATTCCTCTTGAAAAAAAATCAAAAGACCTAAGGGAAAGTGCATATAAAATTTGTGAAAATTGGAAAAAGGCTAAGGCGAAAGAAAAGGCAAGGATTGATTCATTAAAAATAAAAGTTGAAGACAAAATTATTGCAGACAAGGCAAGTATTGATACTTTAAAGAATAAACACAAAAGTGATATTGAATCTATGCAGGGCTTTGACACTCAATTTGTAACATTGTTTTTAATGCCTGATGCGGGTGTTCAAGTACTAAAATGGCTAATCTTTTTAGCTTTGCTTGTAATCGAAATTTTACCGACCTTTTTAAAACTAAAAACTCCTATTGGACAATATGATTGGGAAATGTACAAGGCAGACAAAGAAACTGAAATTCAATCCACAGCAAGGCTCGACAAATTTAAGACTGAATCAACCGAAATAGAAAACTACAGAAAAGATGAAGAAGTAAAGATGAATAAAAATCTTATCGACAAAGTTGTTTCCATAGAGGAAAGACTTGCAAACGAAATGTTAGAAGAATGGGAAATTAAAGCAAGGACTCAAATGAAAAATAATGTAGAAAAAAGCTAACCCTAAAAGTAAGCACAATTGCAATTCGCACAAGCCAACACACGACCAAAAATTGCAATAGAGCTTACTTTTGCCACGCAGACAAAATTGTTTTTAATAAATTTCCAACGCTTCAAAAAAATAAAAAACGCAACACAAATCCAACACGACAATGTCACAGAAACTCAATACTGACAATGGTTTGCAAGGACGGTGGACAAGAACCACTGGCTATAACAGCACCTACCCAAAAGGCGGGGTTTCGTATTCCAAAGACAGTTTTGTGGTTAATCAAACATTAGTTTTTCAAATCAAGTTTTGTGGTAAAAGTCCCGCCCTTCGGGTAGCTGCAAATCGTTATAACCAACACAAATTAAAATCCCAATAACCCGTGCAAGGCTCAAAAACATTATTGTTCGCAGGAATACTCGCTGCATTTTTTCTTTATTCGAACAGGATGTATAGTCAGCCCGGCCAGAATGGTATAGAAGTAATGAGTTCGGATTTTCGATTTGAGCTGCAATCATGCGATTCTTCGGAATCTTCACGTTGTAACAATTTCAAATGCTTGTCCATGAACGTGTATTCAACAATCAATGATACTCTGATTGACAACCTTTACTTTTGCTCAAACCTGGATAGCTTATTTACTGAGAATTTTCTGCTGATTGGGGATTATAATTTTGATGGTCATACTGATTTCAGAATCTTGACTAAAAAAAGTACAACACTTATAGAAAAAACAAGAGGAAGTTCGGACTATAAAAATGATTACGACTTTTACATGTTTGATACAAGTAACAACAAATTCTACCTTCATTACATAAGTACGCTAAGCCAAGTAAAAATCGACCCGTTCCAAAAAAATGTTATCGGGACACTTTATAACAATTTAAATAATTCATCCAACAGTGAAAAACAGCCAACTTCATATCAGTACAAATTCAATGGCGAAGGCCTGAAATATTGCACAATAGCTCCTCTGTCCTATCCAGAACCAAACCCATTTTTTGGCAATTTCGCACCTACTTACCGCATATTGGATGGGCGAAATTTGCGGCCAGCAACTGAGAAGGATACGTTAATTACAACCCAAATCATTCGGTATGAAAGCGGTTTTAAGTTTGTCAAAATCAAGCAAATGCATCCTCGGTTAATAGATATGGAAAAGAATCCAAATATTAGTTATCGAAACATTTACAGGATATACAGTTTAACCACTGATCAGTTGTTGTCTGAAATTATTGGTGAGTATGAATGGTTGTTTGGAACACGCTCTGATTCTGTTATAACTGAAGATTGCAATTTCGATGGTTATCCGGATTTGGTTATTAAAGATGAGCAGACGAAATCCTATACTGCTATTTATTTCTACGATGTTGAACGACAGATCTTTTTAGAATATCCAAACATTAAACACTTGGAAAACCTATCCATTGATTTTCAGAGTAAAACCATTACAGGAAAGAACACCTCTCAGGCATATGTAATAAATCGACATGGTCAATTGCGTGAACCAAAGAAGAAAATATGGCGAGAATATGAATATATTGGTCCTTCATTGAAATATGTAAAGGTGCAAACCATTACATCCATTCCAAATAAGGATAGAAAAGTAAAGACAACCTATTACATCAATGAAAGCCATTCATTAAAACCGATTCGAAAAAAGGAGTTTCTGAACTTTACCAATAGCATGTAAAAATTAAACGCAAATGAATATAGTACTGGCTATAACAGGACCTAAACAAAAGACGGGATTTCGTGTTCCAAAGAAAGTTTTGTGGTTGATCAAAAAAATAGTTTTTCAAATCAACCTTTGTGGTCAAAATAGCCGCCTTCGCCAAGCCCGAAACCGTTATAGCCAATGGTAAAACGACCATCCATAAAACAGAAATCAATCATGAAAATAATACTTCAATTAATATTAATCTGTTTATCATTTGATTGTTTGGCACAACCAACAGGACATCAAAAAATCTTCTTGGAAATATCAGACAATGGTGACACTTTACATTTTGAAAATAACTTTAAAAAAAATGAACAGGGACGGAAAACAAGTCTTACTTATAAAGCGTATGAAATAAAAGATATTAGTCATAACCAGACGGGCTTTGAGTATTATCCAAGGGCAAAATATTTGCATAAAACATTGATGACAGATGACCACCACATTCAGATAGTGAAAAATAAAACGGATACGATGAACATTGAAATTTTAAATGCCTTCAATGTTTACTTTCTGAATATTTCATTTCAAAAAGGAAATTTCAAATTGTTTGTTAATGACGGAAATCTGTATAAATGGAACTATAATACTTTGCCTTTTAAAACAATAAATTCTGAGCAAATTGTATATGACATTACACCTGCTAACTGGGGTGTATTTCATGTTGACAATCGAAAACAAGAAGTAGATTATTTCATTTCTGTTCAGTTTGCTAAACAACAGATTTTATCCAAACCAATTATTCCTGAAGACGACCCAAATTTTAGAAACCAAAGAAGAATTCAGAATCTTAAAGTTGAAGTTGCCGATTATAACTTTGACGGACAAAAAGACTACAGGGAACACAAAATGAATGATTCAACCAAATGGAATTATTTCATTTATAAAAATTCTGAAACAGGATATGTTTTAGATACGCTATTAAGCACTTTGGATGAATGTTACTTTGATTTTAACAAGAATAAATTTGTTGGTTTAAAGACATCAAGAATTGATTCTTTAACCACTCGGATGGACAACTATGAGTATATTGGCGGAGTGGCAACATTGGTTAGAGTGGTAGTATGTGTCCAATCTTTTCCACATTCAGAGAAAAAGGACTGTACTGTTAGTGTACTAGAAAATGGGAAGTGGGTTGATAAAGAACCGATTTTGGGCGCTGAATGAGAACCACTCGCTATAACAGTGGTCTTGCAAAAAAGCGGGTTCAGTGGTTAATTAAACATTCTACTCCGCATCAACTTCTTTGGTGTATTGATAGTTTTGTGCTCCGAAATCCTCCACCTTCGCCAAGCCCTAACCCGTTATCTGCATCCTTAAAAATTAAATGATGAGATTAAGTTCACTACTATTTTCTATAATCTTCATTTTGTCCCTCCCCCAGACAAATTCTTCAGAATGAAAGTTGACAAAATGCCAACGCTTTGTAAAATAAAAAGCACCGCAATTCAAAGCGCATGTGGACAAATGTTTCAGTATGTTTTATTTTGGTCAAACGCACCCAAGGGAGCTACCTTTATGAGATCGCAAGGAGAAGTTCTTTTATTCTCTGATTACCGTAGAGTCGTGATTGTAAATGTGTCCACATGTAAAAACAAATAAAAATTAACGAATGAAAAATATCTTGATTTTAGTAATGGTGCTAATGACCTTAGGTTCTATGCATGCGCAACGTCTATCCAACAGCTCGAGATCGACGGTAGGTTATATTGAAAACGGCACTGTAATGAATAGCTCCCGATCTATAATAGGTTACATTGAGAATGGCACTGTAATGAATAGTTCGCGATCCATCATTGGTTATATCAAAGATGGTACTGTAATGAATAGCTCACGCTCCACAATTGGTTACATATCTGATGGCGCTATCATGAATAGCTCCCGATCTACAATTGGTTATGTTGAAAATGGGACCGTAATGAATAGTTCCCGCTCCACAATTGGTTATTATGATGCTGTAAAAGATAGTCACGCCGCACTATTCTTTTTCTTCTTTTTTGATTAAAGAATAATCCTCAAGCATATTTAATGGAACGTTTCAATTAGGTTCGGCGGACGTTGTTTTTTATTTTGCACAAGTCTGTCCGGTCTTTCTGGAATTCCTTTTGTAAAGCAGAAATTGTTTTTGCCGATGCTGTATAAAGCATCAGCAAAGCGATGGGAAGAAGGGTTGGAGCATGATGACAGCTTTACTTCTAATATCGCAAAAGGTGCGTTCAAAGTAAAAGAATAGTTTTACTGGATCGAATAAGTATTGGTCAACTTACAACCACCCTTTTTCTAAAATATCTCGCGCGTGATACGTGATAATAATATCACAACCGGCGCGGGCGAAGGCGATCATGTTTTCCATCACGATGCGTTGTTCGTCTATCAAACCTTGAGCAGCTGCAGCTTTTACCATGCTGTATTCTCCGGATACATTGTAACACGCCAAGGGCAACAAACTGCTCTCGCGAACTTTGGCGATGATATCCAAATAGGCTAACGCCGGCTTAACCATTAATATATCAGCTCCTTCTTCTTCGTCCAGCAATGCTTCTTTCACACTTTCGCGGGCGTTACGCGAATCCATTTGATAGGCTTTGCGATCGCCGCTTTGCGGTGATGAATCTGCTGCTTCACGAAACGGACCGTAATACGCACTCGCAAATTTTACACTGTACGACAGGATGCCGGTGTTCACAAATCCATGATCATCCAGCGTTTCACGAATAGCGCCGATGCGCCCATCCATCATGTCGGATGGTGCCACCATATCTGCACCGGCTTTGGCATGTGATAATGCCATGTTGCACAATACGTCTACAGACGCATCATTTACTACGTAACCGTTTTCTAAAATTCCGCAATGTCCGTGCGTAGTATAAGCGCACACGCACACATCAGTAATCACAAAAATATTGTCGCCGAAATTTTTCTTGAGGCTGGTTATGGCCTGTGGTACAATACTGTTGTGACTGCATGATGATGAGCCATCAACTGTTTTCTCTTCACCTACACCAAACAGCAACACTTTGTTAATGCCTAATTCTAATCCGCGTTGTACATCTTTAATTAATTCATCAATAGAAAAATGGTAAACACCGGGCATGGCGTTAATCGGATTTTTGATGCCTGTTCCGTGTGTAACGAAATACGGATAGACGAACATGTCGCGGTGTAAACGGGTTTCCGCTACCATGTTACGAACGATAGGATTGGTGCGGGTTCTGCGTGGTCGAATGTGCATGGCTGAATTATATTGTTGTTAAACGCATCACGGCACGTACTAACCCGATCTCATCAAACGAATCGGTTAATGCATAGCTGATTACGCCTTTTTCATTTAACGTATTTCCGGTAGCATGACCCATGGCCACTACCTTATGTTGTTTGGTGATTTTGTTGTGCACACAAAACGCATCTACATTAGATGGACTCGTGAAAACTAAGATATCGGCATCTTCTACAGGTTCTGCAGTACGATCGATAGTTTCGTACACTACAAGATTAATCACTTGTACAGTGGGCAATTGCTGCTGAACTGTGCGAACGCTGCCTTTGGCTTGCGGAAATAAAACGGCACTGCGGCCTGCAACTGCACCAAATTGTTTCGCGATGAGTCGTGTGTCATTACCGCTGCCTATGAAGTCCGCGCGCAGGTTATGTTTACGTAATTCTTCTGAAGTGCCTTTTCCTACAGCTGCAATTTTAGTACCCGGCTTAACTTGGTGTTGTTGCACGAAATATTTCACCGCGTGTTTGCTGCTGAAGAATAACCAGTCGTGATCTGGAACTTTGGCAATGGGAACTACGCGGGTTTCGATCATGGAGCGGCCATGAACGGTGAATCCGTTGCGCTCCAGAATCATTTTAAACGGATCGTGTGCACGAACATCACGCGACAAAAACACGCGGGCAGGTTGAATAGCCTGAAGTCGCTGCACAATTTTTTCTGCGACAGCTTCTCCGTGTTGTGTTTCTGCGTACAGTACCCGCAAGGGGCTTTCTGCGGTTTCCGCCATGGCTACACGAATTTTAAACGTGTCTTCTTCCATTACACAATACGCGCCTAAAGGCATATGACAACCGCCGTGAAACAGATTTAATATTTTGCGTTCAACGGCAATACACTGTTGTACTTCGTCGTGATGCAAAGCTTGTAATGCAGCAATCAGTTCGTGATCGTTGTCGCGGGTTTGTAGTGCTAAAACACCTTGTGCGGGTGCGGGAACAAATTCTGTTGCGTCGGGTTGAATAACTTCAAATTCGGAAAGGTCAATGCCTAAGCGTTCTACACCTGCACTTGCTAACATAATTACGTCGTAGTTGCCATCCCGTAATTTTTGAATTCGTGTAGGGACATTGCCTCGTAAGTCTAGCAGCTGTGTGTCGGGACGAAACGCGAGCAATTGTGATTGGCGTCTTGCAGATGAAGTTCCAACACGAGCGTTTTCCTTGTAGCCGAATTTACGTTTACGATCGTAACTCTCTTTGCGAATGAGAATAAGTTCACGAGGATCTTCTCGATACGAAACGGCAGCAATAACAAGTCCTTCGGGCGATTCAGTGGGAAGATCTTTATGCGAATGCACCGCAAGGTCAGCTTGTTTATTCAACAAGGCATCTTCAATTTCTTTGGTAAAGAAACCTTTGCCTTCCAGTTTATCTAAACTTAAGTGTTGAATTTTATCACCTTGCGTTTTTAGAATCAGTAGTTCAGAATCAACTCCGATTTTGCGCAACTCACTTTGTACAAAATGTGCTTGCCACAATGCTAATTCGCTGCCTCGTGTTGCTATCGTGATTTTTCGTTGCACGTTGTAATGCGTTAGTGATCTGCAAAAATAAAGGCTATCCCGTGCGAAGAGAAAGCCCTTACAACCTTACAGATTAGGTTTAATTAATTCTTCTGAGCGTCACCTACCAAAATCTCCCGCGCCATCTTCATTGGAACGCTGATATATTTTTTCTCTACGTAGTTCATTACTTTATCCAAAATCTCGCGCGAAGCCGGATCCATTTGTTCAATTTCTTTCGCGAACACTGCACCGTAAGCCGTCTCACGAATCTCTTTCACCTTCTTCGGCACTTCCTGCATCGCTAATTCAACTTGACGTTGACGATACAATTGGCGGAAGTCCAAAATATTATTTTCAATGATGTTGCGGCAAGCTTTCAGTGATTTCTCTCGCTCTTTTAAATTCTCTTTCGCAACTTCCTGCAAATTATTAACCGCGATTACATTAATATCCCACTCGTTAATAATCTCAGGGTCTAAGTCATTTGGAATGGCTAAATCAATCACCACTTTGCGGTTCTTGTCATCACCTACCAGCGCACGATAAAGGTCTTTAGTAATTACTGTTCCTTCAGCGCCTGTACAGGTTACGATTACATCAAACCCTTTGTTGTATTGTGACAATTCGTTCAGTGCGAAATAGGGTGAGTTGATTTCCTCGGCTAAAGCAGCGGCATTTGAAACGGTGCGATTGAAGATCACGAAGTTGGAGAATCCGTGCTTACGCAGATAGCGCGCCATTGCAGTATTGGTAACACCGGAACCAACGATGATAAAACGCGCATCCAACGGAACATTCAGCGCACGCAACTTACGATACGCTAAAGACACTACAGAAACCGGATTGCGTGCAATATCTGTTTCGGTGTAAACAGCTTTTGCGGTTTCAATGGTTTTTTTTACCACAACGCGAATCGTATCGCCTGTAAGTCCTGCTGCAGCTGATCGTTCAAATGCATTGCGAACCTGCGTAATAATTTCACGTTCCCCTACTACTAATGAATCCAATGATGATGCGACTTCGAACAAATGACGCAGCGCTGCATCGCCTTGATACAACGAGTGATTATCTAATGCGAACTTGATTTCATCATTATTACCCGCGAAGAAAATTTCGAAAAAACGACTCAAAAAAACTTCATCGGGATAACCTTCATACACCAATGTAAATTCCACACGATTGCAGGTGGATAAATACATCAGTTCCTGAATTCCGCACTCTTCCTTAATTTGTGCCAGTACTGCATCACGACGCTCGTCTTCTAAATGAAAACGACCGATGTGGTTGATATCCACACTGCGATGGTTGAAGCTGATGAGATGCAGCGAATTCATGTACCACAAAAATCCGATGAACTGTAACTTTGATTGTCAGAATACTGTCAAAACGCTTATTTAGATGCGGTTTAAATAGCTTGTAAGTATCATAAATTCAGAAACATACACACAAGTGCGATTAGTGTCAGGTTGGATTCATAGTAAAATTGATGACGGTCAGTCTATTTGGAGTGTAATTGATTGTCATATCCATTTACAAACGGATAGATTATTCACAGGCTGTAGTTTTGCAGGATGCGGGCGGTGCTTATTTTCATCTTGTTATTGTCGGTAAGGCAACTTTATGGGCAATCCGAAAAGGAATTGCTAGAACAACGATTACGACTGGAATTAACCGATACCGCTCGCATCAGTGCATTAAATCGTTTGGCGTATCTCAATCGCGCCATTGATCCGGCTCGCTCATGGGAATTGTTGCGCAAATCGAACGCACTCTTACAACGTGTGGATTATCCTCAGGGACAAAGCGATTATCACAACCATCTTGGTGTCTTGTTTTATCGCCAGGGCAATTTCACACGCGCCGCGGAGCAACATCTTGCCGCATTAAAAATCAGGGAATACCGCAACGACCGCTTGGGCATGATGAAGTCGTATATCAATCTTGGTAATGTGTACGGCGATCTCTTGCAATATTCACGCGCTGCCCGGTTTTACGAAAAGGCAGAACAATTGCTGCTGGAGCAAAATGATGTGTTGTGGTTGGCGCGGGTATACAATAATCAGGCGGCGCTCGGTTTGCAGATGAATAATGATGTACTCTGCAAAAGTTATTGCAACAAGGTGCTTCAGCTTAATATTGGAGACAGGGATCCGACGTTGTTGGGACAGGCACTCAATAATCTGGGTGTTGCTTTTCAAAACGAAGGACGATTGGATAGTGCGCAAGTCATTTATAACCGCGCTTATCAATTGGGAGAACAGAGTGGAGACAAAACATTGCTTACCGATGCTACTATCAATTTGGGGAATATTTTTCGTTTGAAAGGGGAATCCGCACAAGGTGTTGTTTTTCATCGTGAGGCATTGGAGCTAGCGGCAAGTATTGGTTATGCGGAGGGGATTCGTGTTGCATATCAGGCACTCTCAGCAGATTATGAAGCTCAGGCCAATTGGAAAGAAGCTTTTTTTGTACACCGAAGATTGAAGCAGATCAGTGATTCGCTCTTGAATGAACATACAACCCAAACGACTTCCGAATTATTCAATTTATGGGAACAGGAGTTGAAGGTGCGCGAATGGCAATCGCGACAAGGAGCTGCACAAGCGGAGCAAGAACGTCAATCGCGGCGTACTGAACGCATCATCACCGGCGCTATAGTCATATTCGCGCTGTCGGGTGTCACGATTATCTATCTGCGAAAGCGTCGTTCATAACTTCTAACGTCTTCATACTTAATGTAATCCGCGCTGTTCAAGAATTGTGATGAGTTGCGTCATCAGTAACGCTGTACTTTTATTCTGCAGACCACATTCGGAAGTGAGGCCTTAAACGAAGTGGTATATGAATCAATTTTCTTTATTGGGTGGTGCTGCGTCAGTTGTGCCCGTTGCGGATTTCCCGTTTTATCAGTCTTACGTTCCAGCCGGAATACCAGCTCCGCCGCACGATGCATCTCGTGATGAAATAGATCTAAATAAATTTTTAGTTCAACATCCGAGGGATACTTTTTTTATCCGGGCACGTGGTGAGTCGATGCGCGATGCAGGTATTCGTGATGGTGCTATACTTGTGGTCGATCGTGCGCGAGTTCCGGCGTCGGGAGATATTGTGGTGGCCATACTTGACGGAGAGTTTACGGTGAAGCGTTATTTGACAGATGCGTCAGGTGTGGTGCTGCATGCCGAGAATCCCCTGTTTCAGGATATACGTGTAGAGGCGGAAGCGCGTTTTGCCGTGTGGGGCGTGGTGACGTATGTGATACACGAGGCGGAGTGATGGGAGCGGAATGAATTCGTATTTTTAAGTTCTTGTAAATCATCATGGAAAAACTTCAGAATTACATCAACGGGCAACTGGTTCCTCCAACAGGAAATACGTATATCGATAATTATCATCCGGCAACGGGTAAAGTATATTCATTGATTCCCGATTCGGATCAACGCGATATTCAGATGGCGGTAGATGCAGCGAAAGCTGCTTTTCCAAGTTGGTCGGTAACACCCGCAGAGAAGCGCATGAAAATTATGATGCGTGTTGCAGAAATTGTACAACGCGATCTGGAAGCTTTTGCTCAAGCAGAATCTAAAGACAACGGAAAGCCGGTGTCGTTGGCGCGTGTAGTGGACATTCCGCGTGCGGTGAGCAACTTCGAATTTTTTGCAACAGCGATTATGCACTATGCTTCCGAGTCGCATGCAATGGAAGACACGGCAATCAATTATACGTTACGCCAACCGATTGGTGTTGTTGGATGCATCTCTCCATGGAATTTGCCGTTGTATTTATTTACGTGGAAAATTGCACCGGCGTTGGCTGCGGGAAACTGTGTGGTGGCAAAGCCTTCCGAAGTAACGCCCATGACGGCTTATTTATTATCGAAAGCGTGCATAGAAGCAGGAATGCCTGAAGGTGTGTTGAACATTGTTCATGGCCTTGGCGGTAAAGCAGGACAGGCTATTGTAGAGCATCCGGAAATTAAAGCCGTGTCGTTTACCGGCGGAACTAAAACAGGTGCAGCATTAGCCGCTACTGCAGCTCCGATGTTTAAGAAGTTGTCGTTGGAGTTGGGCGGAAAAAATCCGAACATCATTTTTGCGGATTGTGATTTTGATGCGATGCTAAAGACAACTGTTCAATCATCATTTGCGAATCAGGGACAAATATGTTTATGCGGGTCTCGCATTTTTGTGGAACGACCGTTATATGAAAAATTCCGTGATGCATTTGTAGCACGCGTGCAACAATTAGTTCCGGGCGATCCTTCGAACGATGCGACAAAATTGGGCGCAGTAGTTTCGGAGGCACACATGGAAAAAGTATTGTCGTATGTGCAGTTAGCGCGTGAAGAAGGCGGAACAGTCTTAAGCGGAGGTCATCGTGTGGTGATGGAAGGCGACTTAAAAGAAGGCTGGTACATTGCTCCGACAGTCATTGAAGGATTGCCGTTCAATTGCCGCACCAATCAGGAAGAAATTTTCGGACCTGTGGTTACCATCATGCCATTCGATACAGAAGAAGAAGTATTGATGATGGCTAACAGCACCATTTACGGATTAGCATCAACAGTGTGGACGCAAAATTTAACGCGTGCTCATCGTGTAGCGCAACAACTTCACGCCGGCATTGTGTGGATCAACTGCTGGTTACTGCGTGATCTTCGTACGCCTTTCGGTGGCGTCAAAGGTTCCGGTGTGGGTCGCGAAGGCGGATTCGAAGCACTACGCTTTTTTACTGAAGCGAAGAATGTGTGTGTGAAGTTATAAGACATCATTGCCGGGATTATTTGGTGGATAAAAAAAACTTATCGTAACTTTTCCTATCACCAAATCTCCCTCACTATGTTACAAGCATTTCTCGATCATGCCAATTGGGCTGCTATTGTGGTCGCAGCACTCACGTATTTTTTTATCGGAGCCATCTGGTATTCGCCTTTATTGTTTTCTAAAGTGTGGGCAGAAGGCCACGGTATTGTCGTTTCGGACGACGATAAAAAGAAAATGCCGCTCATTTTCGGAACGACGTTTTTTATTGGTGCAGTTATGGCAGTTGCCCTCGCGGTGATCATCTTTGTTTTTCAATCGACGAAGTGTGTGTCCGGAATAAAATTGGGACTGCTGTGTGGAGTGGGTCTTGCAATTGGTCCGATGACGATGAATTTTTTATACCATCGGAAATCATTCAAATTATTTTTAATTGATGCGGGTTATCATGTGATCAGTGTGGTGATGATGAGCATTATTATTTCAATCTGGAAATAGTGCACCCAGTAATAATTTGTTTTTAAATACATGACCGGAAAGAATGTGGTCAGGATTAACAAATAAACTATTGTTAGATTACCGCACTTTCCAACATCTGCAGCGTTTTCATTTTTGTGTCCACTTTAGCGCGAATACCTATAGGTAACGTGATTTTATCTACAGTATGTCCGAAACTGAAACCGCTGATAACAGGCACGCGGAAGTTGGAAAAATGATGTTGCATTACTTCATGTAATGTGAACGATTCTTCCGGGTTTTCCGCTACGCATTTATTGCAAGATCCGAACACCACGGCTTTCACCTGATTCAACACGTTCGCTTGTTGTAGTTGCGTTAACATGCGATCAATGGCATACGGTTCTTCTTCGGTTTCTTCCAGGAATAAAATGGCATCTTGTAAATTCGGCATCCAGGCGGTTCCTAATAATGTAGTAAATACAGCAAGATTACCCCCGATCAATCGACCTTCTGCGCTGCCACCCGTGTACACTGTTGCATCCGCCGCATGATAAACAGGCATTGTAGCTTCCATTATAGTTTCTTTAAAACTGTTTGTCGTTGCGGGCGACCATGTGTTGATGCCTACCGGTCCGTGAAAAGTGGTCCAACCGAGTTGGGAATGAAACATGTTCAACAGAAACGTTAGATCGCTGAAGCCGCACAATACTTTCGGTGTTTCGGGAATCGTGGAGAAGTCAAGATGATTTAATAATCGTGCACAGCCCCAGCCTCCGCGTGCCGCAATAATACCATGCACTTCAGGATCTTTTAGAAATCCCATTAATTCTTGTGCGCGTTCTTCATCTGTTCCTGCCAAATAGCCGTTGCGCTTGGTACTGCTTGCGCCCACCTTAACCGTAAATCCCAATGCTTGAAGCACTGTTTTTGCCACTTCCAGTTTTTCGGGATGAAAGATAGCGCCTGCCGGAGCAGTGATGGCAATGGTGTTTCCGGGTTGCAGACGCTTTGGTTTTTTAGTGACAGCTCCGTTTATTGATAATGTCATTCCCGGCAAAACGGCCGGTGTTGCAGCAGCAGAGAATGCGGCGAGTTTGAGGAAATGGGATCGTTTCATAGGTGTAGCTTAAAAACAAATCCGATCATGGTAGTTTCGACACGCTCAACCACCATGATCGGATTTAACTAAGCGCGCTTAGTATTAATTCTGATTCAACACGCTGAAAATTTCGTCGAGTTTTGGAGTAAGAATAATTTCTGTACGACGATTTTTAGCGCGAGCGGACTCTGTCTTGGCGTTTTCAACCGGCGCAAACTCTGCACGACCGGCGGCTGTAACACGCGCAGGATCTATCTTCCCGCCCGACAACAAAATTTTAGTTACTGAAGTCGCACGCATCACACTCAAATCCCAATTGTCTTTTACTTCTCCTGAGCCTTTCATCGGTTGGTCATCGGTATGTCCTTCCACCATCACGGTAATATCCGGATTTTGCTCCAGGACTTTGGCTATTTCTTTGAGCGCCTTTTCTCCTTGTGATGCTACTTTGTAGCTGCCAGTGTTGAATAATAATTTGTCTTCCATAGAAACATAGATCTTACCGTTTTTCTGCGTTACAGTTAATCCTTGTCCTTGGAAGGTGATTAATGCATCGGTTACTTTTTTCTTCAACGCTACTAATGCAGAATCTTTTTGAGCTAAAGCGCGCTCCAATTCTTGTACACGAGCCTCACGCTTGCTTAGTTCTAGCTTCAACGAATCCAATGAACGCTTTTGCTTTTTCAGATCGATGTCCATGCGCTTCAATGAATCTTCTTTCGCCATCAACTGCTCTTGCGTCATGTTTAACTTTCCTACTAACTGCGTATTCTCGTTCGACTGCCGCGCCAACAATTCTTTGTTTTGTTTCAATAACAACTCATAATTAGAGTTCAATTGATTGTATTGAAACGTCAATAAACGATAACGCATACCGCAACCGGTAGTGTCTTCGATCAAACCTTTAATTTGGCGTTTGTTCTCAGTTACCTGACGATCGAGTTCTGCGTTTTTGGTTTCGTAATCAGCGTTGGCTGCTTTTATTTTAGCCAATTCAGCTTCAGCAGTTTCGCGCTTCGCTTTTTCTTCTTCGTATTTTCTCGCAGGCACACACGCAGCAAATACTGATGCGATTACCAAGGTGGCAACGACTAATGTTTTGGTCATGGGACTTCTTCTTGTTTGTCCAAAGATATTGTGCTTCAAGCAATTCATGGTTGGCTCGTGTTGAAGTTATCAACGATGTTTTGGTGATTTTTAACGAAACCCTGAATCTGAATAGGGCGTAAAGAATTACAAAAATGACGCCTCGTTATGCGAAATTTGAACAAAGACTGGATAACGGAATACACTTTGGGTCCGGAATACAAGAAGTACGTATTGCTCGATTATTTGCAAAGTGTATCGGACGATTTCTCTAAAGTGTGCTTGTATCCCGCATTAGCGGATATTATCGTTATGCACTGCAATTGCAAAAGGAAAACGTCAACTGGAGGAACAGCTTCAGGGGACAATAACAGGATTGTATTTACAAGCAGGTCGCATGGTTCGTGATCATTCACATCTAAAACATGCGGGAATAGAGCAGTTCTCGGAGATTCATTCTCATGTTGGCCAAAGGAGCTGAGGAAGGCAAGCAGTTGTACGAATTTGTGGAGGAACATCTCGAGTGGGGAGAGGTGGGTTTAACTCCGTTGATGAAAGGAGAAGGCTATTTCTTGTTGCGTTACGGAGATAACCACGTGGACGGTTACCGCTATATGATGAAGTTGTTTGAATAGGCGGATGATCGTTGGCGTATGGTGCATATAACTTTTGTGAATCGTTGGAAGTTGAACATTTCCAGTACCTGGAATGCAATCAAAATGGGATTGATACGTCGTTCGCCGGAGTTGCCGAATCCTGCTGTTTATGCGTTGGAGACGAACCTCGCTATTCCCATACGGGAAACATTGTTGCCTGTGGCAAAACGTATTTTGATGCGACAAACAGCATAAAAAAAGCTCCGATGTTGGTCGGAGCTTTTTGATGAATGGGTTCAATTTACTTAGCGGAATCTTTTTTGCCTTCGCCTTTGTCAATCCACACCGCAGTCATGTCGCGATATTCCATGGCATTGATATCGAAGTTGCGAACGTTGCGATGCACCAGGCGATCATTTTGCTCGTAATAAATTGGCATCACTGCCGCGTCGTTCATCGCAATTTGATCAGCGCGCAAATACAAAGCGTTGCGTTTGGTTGGGTCAGCCTCACGAACTGCAGCAACGAATGCAGAATCGAATTGTGTGCTGGAATAACGAACAGAGTTCATGGAAGAACGAGTGTTTAATTCAGCAGGAATGTGCTGACTGTATAAGATAGTCAGGAAGGTTTCCGGATCCGGATAATCTGCTACCCAACCTGTTCTCCAGAACAATGCTTTCCCGGTTTCCAATGCTTCCAAGTGTTGAGCAAAGGGAATGATATCGATTTTCACCACGATACCTAACACTTCTTCCAACTGCTTCTTGATGTATTCAGCAGTCATAGTGTTACGATCACCGCCACCACTGTTAATTTGCATAGTAATTTCAGGGAAACCTTTTCCATTCGGGAATCCTGCTTCAGCCATTAATTTCTTTGCTCGATCTGGATCGTAAGTGAAACCAGCTACACTCTTATTATTGTAATTAGGAATGCTTGGAGGCACAATTCCGTAAATAGCAGGAGTTGCATCTCCGTTTAACACTTTGTTGCAGATGTACTGACGATTGATGGCATAGTTAAACGCCATACGCACTTTCGGATTATTAAATGGCGCAAGTTTGTGCTGGAAGCCGTAATACGTCAAACTCATCGCAGGTGCAGACTGCAATACGAAGTTGGCTCCGTTTTGCTTCGCCTGATCCAATTCGCCCATGATATCTTTCGCCATTTCAACCGGCAAACGGAAAACCATGTCCAATTCTTGATTGCGGAATGCGATAATTTCTGAACGCTTGTCTTTGATGAATTTGAACTGAACAATGTCGAGGTAAGGCAACTGATTTCCGAACTGATCGAACATCCAGTAGTTTGGATTGCGATCAAGAATTACAGCTTCGCCTTCTTTGATAATCTTAATCTTAAACGGACCAGTACCTACGCAGCGGATGCGCATTTCGTCGCCATACTTGGTTAATGCTTCTTCCGGATAAATCCAACAACCTTGAGTAGCAAGAATAGAAGGGAAGTTCGGCATTGGATGAGTCAATTTCACTTCGATGGTAGAATCACTGGTAATAGTAACTCCGGAAACACCTTTTGCCTTTTTATCGTAAGCATCATTCGCCCCTACTACGCGATCTTTGAACGTGTTGCTGAATTGCTGGTTTGTAGGTGTTGCTTCGCATAACTTGTCGAAGCAGAACTTCACATCTTTCGCTGTAACCTCACGACCTTTGCCGTCTGCAAAACAAGCATCATCATGGAATTTTACGCCTTTGCGGAGATAGAACACAAATCGTGTTGAACTGTCCAACTCGTCCCAGCGTGTTGCCAAACCGGGCATTACAGATAAATCTTTTTGATTGAACTTGGTTAAGCCTTCGTAAATCTGAGACCCGATGCGGTGCCCCACAACTTCCACGATATTTAACGGGTAAAGGGTACGAAAATCTTCGGTTTCGTTCATTCGGAAAACGCCGCCGTAGCTAACGCCACCCTTGGCTTCCTTGGTTGATCCCGGTCCTTGCTCTACGCCTCCGCATCCAACAACACTTATCATAATTGCTACTGCCACAAAAGGCACAACAAATCCTGTGGTCAATTTTCTCATAATTCCTTAGCGTTTATTTAGGACAATAATGAGCCTAAAATAAGGAAAAAATCAGTTTGCAAAGGGTTTGTGGCGATTTACTGCCTGTATACGGCTAAAATTCCACGTTGCAGTAAATAGGACAATGATCGGAATGAACGATTTCAGGCAGTATTCCTGCGCCTTTCAGACGTTTTTCCAATGGTTCACTCACCATTTGGTAATCGATGCGCCAGCCCAAATTTTTTGCACGCGCATTGGCCCGAAACGTCCACCAGGTGTAGTGACGCGGCTCTTTGTTAAAATGGCGAAAGGAATCAATAAAGCCGGAATCGATGAATTTTCCAATCCATGCACGTTCTTCAGGAAGGAAGCCGCTCGACTTGGCATTACTCACCGGATTGTGGATATCGATAGGCTGATGACAAATGTTGTAATCGCCACAAATGATCAGATTTGGGCGTTTTTTCTTCAATTCCGCCACAAATTCATCGAAATAATCGAGAAAACGATACTTAAATGCCTGTCTTTCATCTCCGGTTGTGCCCGAAGGAAAGTAGGCGCTGATGACGGAAATGTCTCCAAAGTCGGCCCGCAACACACGACCTTCAAAATCGTATTCGGGATGATCGCATCCTACCACAATATTATCCGGTTGCTCTTTGCACAAAATGGCCACACCGCTATAACCTTTCTTCTCGGCCGGGAACCAATAACAATGCGGGTATCCGGCTTCAGCAAAAACATTAAGGTCCAACTGTTCGGGATGTGCCTTGATTTCTTGCAGGCAAACGATATCGGGATTTTCTTGTTGTAACCAATTGAGCCAGCCTTTGGTAAGTGCTGCGCGAATGCCGTTAACGTTATAGGATATAATTTTCTTGGTCATTTGCCGTTGTTTAAAATTGCGGGTGCTGCAAAGATGTTGAATTCAGGACGCAATCGGAAACGCGCGAACAGACTGAATTACGTTTAGTACCTTTAAAAGTTTGAAAAAGCTCATTGTACTGTGTTGCTGGCTGTGTCTGTTTTTCGCGGGATTATCTCTTCGCGGGCAAACTTCTGTTTCGTGGCGTAACAAGACAATTGCGGTTACTAACGATACGCTTATACTGGATTCATTAAGCATTCAGGCCGGAACATTTTCGGTTACACAAGGCGGAACTGCATTGGATTCCGCGAGTTACAACTTCGACGCTTTTAGCACAATGCTCACCGTGCACATGCAACCTTTGCCGGATTCAATTACGGTTCGGTATGCCGTTTTCCCGTTTTCGTTTACACAAGTGCGCAGTCATAAAGACATGGAAGGCATGACGACTCGTCCCGGCAATCGTGTTAATCCATTTGTATATAACCCGCGAGATGTGAAGCAGGAGGATCCGTTTGCTATGGGCGGTTTAAATAAGAGCGGGAATTTGTCGCGTGGAATTTCGTTTGGTAATAATCGCGATATCAGCGTCAACTCTAGTTTGAATTTACAATTGAACGGAAAGCTCACCGATAATCTCGATTTGATGATGGTTGCTACCGATGATAATCTTCCTATTCAACCCGATGGAACTACACAACAGTTGCAGGAATTTGATCGCGTGTACATTCAATTGTCCTCGCGTCAGGCGAAGTTGATTGCGGGAGATTTTTTCACTGTTCGTCCCAACAGTTATTTCATGAATTACAACAAACGCGGGCAGGGACTTTCTGCAACGTATTCGCAGCCTATAAAAACAGCGGACACCACGTTACGCGCAAAACTAAATGTAACGGCAGCGGCAGCAGTATCAAAAGGAAAATTTGCCAGAAATATTATTCCCGGAGTGGAAGGCAATCAAGGTCCGTATCGTTTGCGCGGAGCAGAGAACGAGTTGTTCATCATTGTGTTGGGTGGAACAGAACAAGTATTTGTGGATGGAAAATTAATGGTGCGCGGACAAGAAAATGATTACATCATTGACTATAACACGGCTGAGATTACATTCACCGCCAAACAACCCATGACGAAAGACAAGCGAATTGTGGTGGAGTTTCAATACACGGACAGAAACTACGGTCGTTTGCTAATCCAAACTGGAGTGGAATACTCCACCACGAAGCACGCCATTCGCATCAATGCGTTTAACGAGCAAGACAACAAGAATCAGCCTTTGCAACAAACATTAACGGATTCCGACAAGCGCACCATGTTTGATATTGGTGATACACTAAATCGGGCAATAGTTTCGGGTATAGATAGCGTTGCATTTAGCGGCGATGTAGTGTTGTACAAGAAAATTGACACATTAGTAAGCGCGGTTATTTATCGGGATGTGTATGTGTATTCCACCAATTCGGATAGTGCACGATATCGTTGTTCGTTTTCGTTTGTGGGTGCCGGCAATGGGAATTATGTGCAAGTAGCTTCTTCTGCGAATGGGAAAGTTTTTCAATGGCGTGCTCCTATTAACGGCATTCCTCAAGGTGATCACGAACCAGTTGTGTTGCTGATCACGCCGAAGAAGCGGCAAATGGTCGCTGTAAGCGGTGATGTTAAAGTGGGAAAGACCGGGATTATGCGTGCTGAAGGTGCAGTGAGCGGATACGATAAAAATACATTCTCGCCTTACGATAGTAGTGACGATGACGGATACGGAGCATTTGTGGCATACAAAGACAAACGAAAAATAAAGGACTCTTTGTTTTTTGTAACCGATGTGATGTACGAATACATCAGTGCCAACTTTACCCCGATTGAACGCTATCGTGCTGTTGAATTTGAACGCGACTGGAATTTAGGTTGGGGCACAACAGCGGCGGCAGTGTTAACAGATCAGCACATCGTGAGCGCGTCTGCAGGGATACAACGATTGAATCGCGGAGGTTTTAGCTATCAATACGGAACGTTTTTAGGAGGTTCGGTGTACACGGGGAATAAACATGCCGTGCAGGGAACATATCGGCATCGCGGCACTACAATTCAAGCAAGAGCAAGTCAGCTGAATACTTCCGGTGCAACAGGAAGTTCGTCGTTTTTTAGAAATCGTATCGAAGCATCGCAGGCATTGACGAAATGGCTAACTATTGGCGGCTGGCAAGAATATGAGGACAGCAAACGAACGTTGACAAATTCGACTCTTGCAGCAACAAGTTTTAGTTATCTGGAGTGGGAAGGATTTGTTCAGCTTGGCGATTCCTCTAAAAAGTCTTTACGTGCATTTTACAAACAGCGTATCGACAATTCACCACGCTTCAACCGCCTCGAACGCGCAACGTATGGCGAAAGTATTGGAGCCAGCTTTTTGTATAAACCCAATGCAAAACAAACATTGCGTGTAACAACTACATATCGGGTATTGGAAATCAGTGATACAACATTGAGTTTGTTAAAGCCGGATCGTACCGTTGTCGGCCGATTGGAATACAGTGCACGTGCTTTGAAGAATGTCATACAATGGAATATCTTTTATGAAGCCGGTTCAGGGCAAGAGTTAAGACGTGAGTTTTCGTACATCGAAGTGCCGACAGGTCAAGGTGTTTATACGTGGACGGATTACAACGGCAATGGCGTCAAGGAATTGAATGAATTTGAAATAGCGTTGTACACGGATCAAGCGAATTATATCCGGGTATTTACACCAACAACAGATTACATCCGAGTATATAGCTCACAGTTTACACAATCTATTTTTATTAAACCTGGAACGGTATGGGCGAATAAGAAAGGCGTGCGTAGCGTTGTTGCACGTTTCTCCAATCAGTTTGTATATCGCACGGATAGGAAAACGACTTCTACGTTGTGGTCAGAAGCTTTCGTTCCGATCACAGAGAATGTCATCGACACATCATTGGTGGCGTTGAATACCACCTTAAGAAATACTGTTTTCTTCAACCAGCTCAGTACCAAATTTGGCGTAGAATATACCTGGCAGGAATTAAGCGGAAAGAGTTTATTAACGAATGGTTTGGAGGCGCGTTCGCATAGTTTTCATGAAATTCGTATTCGTTGGAATTTGACGCGCAGTTGGTCCTTCACCAATGAATATCGCGATGGCATTAAGATCAACAACTCACAGTTTTTTGCTACACGGAATTATCGCATCTCGTATATTGAGACCGCACCGCGTATTTCGTGGCAGCCCAGCACTACGTTTCGTTTAGCACTTAACTATCGTTACAGTGATAAATACAATAGTGAAGATTTGGGTGGCGATCGTGCACGTGTTCAGAAGATAGGAGCAGAGTTGAAGTCGAGTCGTTTGCAAAAAGGAACAATGATGGCCGAGTTTAATTACTTCTCCATCACCTACGATGGCGCTGTTTCATCAGCTGTGGGCTATGAAATGTTAGAGGGATTAAAACCGGGAAGTAATTATACGTGGAAGTTGAATTGGCAACGCGCATTAACAACAACGTTACAACTGACCATCGGTTACGACGGCAGAAAAACGCCTGATAACAAAGCTATTCATGTGGGAACCGCACAGGTTAGAGCGGTATTCTAAAATTATTCCAGTACCAAAGTTGTAGAGCCGATGGTGGTTTTATCGCAGTTAATTTCGATAATGTATTTGCCCGGTAAAAACACATCGTCTTGCTTCGCTTTATCGCAATACATCACCACGTTCATGGGTTGATTCTGGTAATCGACAGTTTTCTTCGCCGCGTAGAATCCGGAATTGCCGTTGAACTCAAACATGTGATCACGATCCTGTGACTTAGTCAATTCTTTGCCATCAGGCGTAATCACACGAATGAAAATGTCTTTCGGTCCGGCTTTGGCCAAGTCGTTATCGGTAAGCTCGAAGGTCACACGAATACGATCTACTTTGGAAGATTTCTTTTGTTCGGAATCTTTTTTCCCACCTCGCGCCGATTTAATTCCCACGGCCCAGATGTTACCGGTAGAAAGAATCATCGCTTTTTCAATGCGGCCTTGCAGTTGTTGTTTTTCTCCTTCTACTTTTTGGCGGTTCGCTTTCTCTTCATCCAGTTTATTCAATACCTGATTTTTTTCCGCAACCAATACGCCATTCAATGTATTCAGAGAATCGATAGTACGTACATACCCTTGCATGATGGTACGTAACGTCTTTGTTTCCTTGCGCAACTTTGAAATGATAAATGCATCATTTTTATGCTTCTCTGCCTGATCCATCAACGAGTCGATCATTTTACGTTTCTGTTCCAGTTCCTTATTTAGACGTTCATCGTTGGTTTGGAGGTTATCAAAATCTTCTTTCAAATCGGCAAGTTCCGCCTGAATATCATCGTTCTGTGCTACGACTTGATTGATGGTTACTTCACGTGTAGAAACCAGTGTTTTCAAACTTTGCAGCTGAAGTGACAAATACACACATCCGCCCGCGAGCAGCACAATAATGGTTAAGTATAAAGCGTGTAACTTATTATTGTTACGCTTTTCCTGTTCGGGTTGTTGAGCTGTTGTTGTCATGGTTGCTGATTACTGTAGTGCAAACTTTGAACCAAATTTACGCAGGAATGCAACATTCTTCCGCTATCTGTGGGGAACAGACTATTCACAATCGTACGTGTAAAACCTATGCGACAATTGCTGAAATTTGTGCTATGCGCTTCCAAAACATCAGCAACAGTTTGAAGGATACGATAAATTTATTCTATCCCGATTTGTGCGCAGCTTGCGATGCACTTCTTCTTCGCGGTGAAACGGGCATTTGTACGGCATGTGTATTCGAATTGCCTCGCACATTTGATGAAACTAATCCTGCGGATAGCAGAACAGCCAAAATATTTGCAGGACGAATTCCGGTAAAATACGCCTGTGCCTTATTCGCGTTTCAGAAACAATCCAAAGTGCAGGAGTTGTTGCACCGCATTAAATACGAGTCCCGGCGAGAAGCCGGAGAAACATGTGGTGCGTTGATGGCGGAAATATTCAACTCGCACCAACAGTTCAACGAGATTGATGTGGTGATACCTGTGCCTTTGCATCCTAAGAAGTTGGCTAAACGCGGTTACAATCAGGCGGAGGTAGTTGCGCGTGGAGTAGGTGAGCAATTGAATAAGCCGATGTTGCCCAAAGCATTGGAGCGCGTGCATTACAACGATTCGCAAACTACCAAAGGCAGGATGAGTCGTATGGAGAGTGTAGAGGGCCTTTTCCGTGTACGTTTGCCTGAACAACTGAAAAATAAGCATGTGCTAATTGTGGATGATGTGATTACAACAGGTGCTACTATAGAATCATGTATTCAACCTTTGCTCGCTATTCCCGGGATTACGGTTTCCATCGCAGCACTCGCGGCAGCGCATCAATAAGAATTTACACGATCTTTGCAGTCTATGGCAGAGACCTTACATCTGGAAGCAACGGATAAAGCCGGCAAGTACAGTGAATTGATTCCGCAACTTCATGCATTGGTGAGTGGAGAATCGGATACCATTGCGAATCTGAGCAATGTCGTTGCTGCGCTTAAACAATCTTTCGGTTTTTTCTGGGTGGGCGTTTACATTGTAAAAGAAAACGAATTGGTTCTCGGACCTTTTCAAGGGCCAATCGCGTGTACGCGCATTCGCATGGGGAAAGGTGTGTGCGGAACTTCATGGGAACGCAAAGCCACTATTCTGGTTCCCGACGTGGATCAGTTTCCGGGTCATATTGCATGCAGTTCTGCTTCTCGTTCAGAAATTGTTGTTCCTGTATTGAATGCATCAGGTGAAGTCATCATGGTGATTGATGTGGACAGTGATCGTTTGAACGATTTTGATAACACCGATCAACAGTACTTAGAACAGGTGGCACAATTAATCAGCAATTTTTATCATGCGTAATTACGGTTTGCTGTTGTTGTGCCTAATCATTGCGGGATGTGCGCAAGTAGTGACACCGAGCGGTGGACCTAAAGATGTTGCGGCGCCTGTTCCCGTAGCCTATTTCCCGGACAGCGCTGCTACCAATTTCAACAGCAAAAAAATTGTGATTTGTTTCAACGAATACGTTCAGTTGAACGATCTCAATTCACAACTTGTGGTGTCGCCAACCATGAACACACCTCCTGAAGTGAGTATTCGTAAGAAGGAACTGGTGATCGAACTGAAGGATACCTTGAAGCCGAATACTACTTATAGTATTTCGTTCGGTTCTTCTATTCGCGACATTACCGAAGGGAACTCGATGAGTAATTTTCGTTACGTGTTTTCTACAGGAACTTCTATCGATTCACTTTCCGTTCGTGGAAGTATAGTGAATGCTTTTACAGTTGCACCGGTGAAAAGCGTGCTGGTGATGATGTACACGAATACAGGCGATTCGGTTCCGGCTAAAGAAAAACCATTTTATTTTGCAAAGACTGATGAAGCAGGAAATTTTTTGATCACCAACGTTCGTGCGGGCAAGTATAAAATATTTGTGCTCGAAGATTTGAATCA
Organism: Bacteroidia bacterium; assembly: GCA_044344795.1. Classification (GTDB taxonomy): domain Bacteria; phylum Bacteroidota; class Bacteroidia; order Palsa-965; family Palsa-965. The sequence continues at coordinate 38,289 of JBIJCF010000013.1, forward strand.
GAATTACTTGTATGATAAATCGGAAGAGAAGATTGCTTTTCGCGAAGAAGTGTTGGATGTTCAAAGTAATGTTGACTCGTTACGATTTCGGATGTTCAAGAGTGCTCCACAAGAACAGGCGCGAATTAAAGTAAGTCAGTTGGCCCCGGGACGTTTTTCGTTTCAATATGCATTGCCCATTGACAATCCGCGCTTGGTGATATTACCTGATCCGCAACAACAGATTTATACCGAGTATTCGCGCTTCAACGACTCCTTGCAATTGTGGTTGCCAAAAGTGCATACCGACACAGCGACTTTTATGATTTATAGTGGTAATATTTTGGTGGATTCGTTGCGATTGCCTTTGCGTAAACCGGAAGAGAAAAAGAGAAGCATTCGTCAAGGCGAGGCTGATTTACGCAAGTTGGAATTTTCGACACCTACGTTGAAAAGCGGCATGATGACTACCGATCGGCAATTTGTTGTGGGGTCGAATAATCCGATCGTCAATATCAATTCAGAAAAGATTGTTGTGGCTCGAGGGAAAGACACGTTAACCGCAAAACAAATACCAGATTCCACCAAACGCTATATTACGTTCCAGACTCCGATGTTGGAAGATTCCACTTATCGTATTACACTATTGCCCGGAGCGTTCACGGATTGTTTCGGGCAGAAGAACGATACGATGATTGTTCGTTTCAAGGTGGCGCGTAATTCTACACTCGGAACCATGAATGTGAAAATTGAAAACGCTCCTGCAAGTAACGGTTTTATTCAGGTTATTGATGAACGTGATGCTGTGGTAGAGTCGGTGCAGTTCACAGGACAAAGTAGTATTGCTTTTAATCGTTTGACTACCGGAGGTGTGAGTCTTCGCTTTGTTGCAGACGAGAACAACAACGGCAAATGGGATAGCGGCATTTATTGGGTCGGGAAACAGCCGGAACGCGTGTACATTTATCCAACCGTCTTGCGCATCAAAGCCGGATGGGATTTGGACGTAGAATGGAAATTTGTTCCGTAGCGCTAATGAAATAGGGCAGCCGCGATGCCATCGGCAAGAAAACGCGACTCGCCGGCAATTCGAAGATATTCTCCGCTCTTAATGAGTTGACCGCGATGTATCAACTCTGCAGCTTCACCCAGAAGTTGCGTGCGTCCATCACTTCCAAATCGTGTTTCAAATGTGGGCAAGTGAATGCCGTCAATTAGTCGCAGCGACGTCATGATGTATTCGTTGATGATGTTTTCAGGTGTTAGAATTTCCTCTTCGTAAGCGCGGTTATTACTTGTTATGGCTTTCAAGTAGCGCGTGTTGTTCGCCACATTCCAACGTCGAGCAGTTCCGGTAAAACTATGCGCAGAAGGACCAATTCCCAGATAAGGAACACCTGCCCAGTATGCGCTGTTATGTACCGCGCGATGTCCAGGTAATGCGAGGTTAGAAATTTCGTAGTGCTCATATCCGGCAGTAGTGAGCACGTCAGCTAACGTGTGAAATTGTGCTTCTGCGCGATGTTCATCCACCGCAGGAATTTTGCCCTTTTTTACAAAAGCATCGAGCGGAGTTTTAGGTTCGACAGTTAGGCAATAGGAAGAAATGTGTGGCACGTCAAGCGCAATAGCACGTTGTACTTGTAGTTTCCATTGTTCGTCGTTTAACCCGGGCGTGCCATAAATTAAGTCGATGCTTAAGTTTTCGAATCCCAGATCTTGCGCCCGTTTGATGGCACTTTCACTCTGTGCGGCAACATGTGCACGATTCATGAAACGAAGATCTTCATCGCGAAAACTTTGCACTCCGATACTTAAACGATTGACGGGATAATGACGAAGCAATTTTAAATACGCATCATTCAGGTCGTCGGGATTGGCTTCTAACGTAATCTCAGCGTCATCCTGCCATCCGAATAGTTTTTCGATTTGATTGAAAATCGATTGCAGTTCGCGTTCGGTAAGGAGTGAAGGTGTTCCGCCACCGAAATAAATCGTTTTTAACGGACTTTGAATAACATTACGATGTAGCGCCATTTCTACGATCATCGCTTGAATTAGTTCGCTGCGATACGTTCCTGTAGTTGAAAAATGAAAATCACAATAGTGACAAGCCTGTTTGCAAAAAGGAATATGCAGGTAGAGATGGCTCATGCTTATTCAACTTCCAACGCCAGAATTTTTCCGGTCAACGGTGATTTCGGATAGGGAAGATAACGAATGTCAAACGGTGCTGGTTGCCATGCTCCGGGCATCTGGAATTCCTGAGCGATGATAAGGATCATCTGATTATCAGGAATAGTGGTTACATCGGAATTCATATAACCTACAACACGCATGTTGTTTTTATCACGACCGATTTTCCAGAAGATGTGTTGCGGTGTCCACTCAATTTCGAACCAACACGATTGATCGAAAAGTTTTTCATCACTGTCCTGATTGCGAATGCTAATTGCCGGATGCCATGAATCCCAACGGTGTAGTTGGAATTTGTATTTATCAAATGCGATGGTCTTAATTCCGGTTACATAGTTTTTCGGAGCAGCGCAGGCCAAGTCCCAGTTGGTACATCCGATCAGGATTTGATTGTTCAACGCATTGCGATCATCTGCAGGAATTGCATCTTTTGCGTAAGAAGTTGCAGGCCAATGAATAGATGCTTTCGACATTTCCATGCCTATTTCACTGTGGTTTTGAAGCAACACACGTCCTGCGTAAGGACCGCTTGCGCCTTTCGGAACATAACCTCCAACACATCCGCCGCGAACATTCCACGGATCATCATCCTGATACAATAACCGCACAACGTTGGTCAATCCATTCCACACATGATCTTCACTCAACAATTCGGGAAAATCCACGAGCACGCGGAATTTTCCGTAGGTAGTTCCAACGCGTGTACGCACACCAACTTGTTCTCTGTGGAATGCATTATCTGCATTGCCCGGATTGGAGAGCACAACGGCTTGTGAAGTGCTATCGAAGTAAGCTGTTGCACACGGACGTGTCGTGGTGTAAAAGCGATCACGAATGAGTTGTTCGGGTTTAAATGTTGTTTTATTTTTTTCGTAATCTTCTCGTGAGTAAAGCGTACCTGCAACATCGGCAGCCGTAGGAACAAAATTGGCTTTTTGATTGAGATCGTTGTAGTGCACATACTGCGCGAGTCCGGCACTTTGAAACAGTTGATCGCTAACGCCACATGTGCTGCACCATGCCGAACGGTCCGGAGGATTGTCGAGAAAGTTGAACGGGTTTACGTAAACCCCCGCTTGTGGTGTGATGCGCATTTCAGCACGAAGGGTGCGTTCTGTCGTGAGCACGGTAATGTTTTTATTCTTCGATCCGGGACCGAATAAAAAATAGAAGAACGGATTCATGTATCGCCCGTCCAATTCAGGACGTGCAACATTTTGTACCGATACCGGCAAATCTTTAATACTACTTTCAGTTCCAACAACTATGAAAAATTTATATTTCCCCATGCGCGGATTTCTGCGCCAGCGTTGATTTTCCGTTGCTTGTTGCAGGTCTTTGTGTAGTTGCCACACAGCATCCCGATACAATTGTTCCTCTAACGAAATATTACTCGACTTTGCTTTTTCCCGCAAGGAATTCACCCAAGCACTGTCACGGCGCATTTTTGCCATCTGCCCCTGAATATCCGATTCAGAAACACCAAGCGCCTCCGCAGAACCGAAGTACTTTTCTTCATTTCGCGGATTCCCGATAATGGAGAAGGAGTCTTTTATAACTACTTCTTCATTCCAAGATAATTCCGGTGTAGCGTGAAAGCCTTGCCCTGTTTCTTCCCAGCTTCCATAAAAGTTCAACCAACTATCCGGGTTTTCGTAGTTGAATCCATTGGCAACGTCAAACTCCTTGTGTTTGTATGTTTCGTTTTGGTAATAAATTTTATAATACAATTTACCGCCAAGAATGCGTTGGTGTTTTACTTTAAACGAGAACGTGAATTTACCTCCGGGCAGCTGACGCACGGTAGGAATTTCAATGCCCCGTTGCACAGCGTTCGTAAGATCAACAAGGAAAGAATCGGAAGTGCTTTTCCAATTGTTCAGCGGCTGAAATTCATAGGCATCGAACCCCGCCCCGAAAGGACGAAACAGGAACATTGCGAGTAGTGCAATGATGGAGGTGACGGTAAGTTGAACAACCCGTTTGCGCATGCGCTGCGAAGTTACACATTACCATTGCACTAGCGAAACAACAAACTGCTGTCGCCGTAACTGAGGAAACGGTAGTCGTTACGTAATGCGTGATCGTAAATTTCCTGATGACGGTTGTTGGTGAACGCTGCCACCAACAATAACAAGGTGCTTTGGGGCTGATGAAAGTTGGTGACCAGCGCATTCGCAATTTTAAAGGTGTAACCCGGTGCGATGAGCAGTTGTGTGTATCCGCGCAGCTCTTTCATGTGATACTCCCGCATCCAGTCTTTAATGGTGCGCAGTGCAACAATCGGATTCACATCCGGGCCCGGTTGATACGGATCCCATTGATCAACGAATAGTTGATCGTTAAAACGTCCGGGTTCCAATACCAGTTGTCGACCGAACCAATATAAACTTTCCAATGTGCGTAAAGCCGTGGTGCCCACAGCAACAATTGTTTTGCCGTAGTGCGCAATGAGTCGCTCAATAAGTTCATACGTCACTACAATTTGTTCGCGGTGCATGACGTGATCGTTCATCGTCGCAGATTTCACGGGCTTAAACGTTCCGGCGCCAACGTGTAAACAAACTTCTGCCATGTGAATGTTTTTAGCACGCAGGTTTTGTAACACTTGTTCCGTGAAATGTAATCCTGCTGTTGGTGCTGCTACCGAACCGGGCTTTTGCGCAAATACAGTTTGATAACGATCCTGATCTTCCTCTTCTTCGTCACGATTCATGTAAGGAGGAAGTGGAATATTGCCTATGATTTCCAGCACTTCGGAAAATTGTAAATCTTCAGGTTGCCATTCCAATCGTACTTTCCATTGATCTTCAACAGGTGCGATCTTCGTTGCGCGAAGTTGCAGGTTGTCATGCTGCAGTATGAGCGTTTCGTCTTCTTTCCAACGCTTAGCATTGCCCACAAAGGCGTGAATATCTACATGGCCGCACTGTTGCAAAATTGCAGTGAAGTCAACGGAACGATCTGCGGCATCGGTGCAAAAGAGTTCAATGCGCGCGCCGGTTTCGCGTTGCAAAAATAGGCGTGCACGAACAACTTTAGTGGTATTAAAGACGAGTAAACTTTCCGAAGGCAACAAGTCGGGAAGATTTTTGAAAATAGCATCTGTGATTTTGCCGTCACGATACACAAGCAGCTTCGACGAATCACGCTCGACTAACGGGTGTTGTGCGATGCGTTCTTGCGGCAGATGATAGGTATAAGATTCTATGGAAATAGCACGAGGATCGGTCATGTGCAAAGATAGCTAGTATGACTGAGCAGGTGATGTGTGTTGTTTAATGAGTTTCCCGAACTGAAACAGGTATGGGTAGAGATTTGGCTCCACTTGCACTGTCCGCGTAGTAGCGGTAATACAATTTGCCGAGATGCGGAAACTCTTGGTATTCGTGGTCAGGGGCTTGACCCATGCGCTGCTGCGCTCTTTCAGGTGAAACGCCCCATTCGTTACCTAATCGAATTGGTGAAGGCTCCATGAAGCTGATATACAACAACTCCATGAACGTATGGTCTTGTGTTTTGGTATAGTCAAGGTCGTCCTGAAGTTGTGCCCTATACGTGTCTAAGTTGCGTTGAAAAGCACTTCTCCAAAAAGTAAAATCTTCGTTGGTCAACATGCCGGCAACAGCAACATTAGGAACAAATAAGGATGCGATCTGAATTTCATGACACCACATACACTTTGCTGGTTTACCGGCTTCACCTAATTTTTTGGGTGATCCTTCAATGAGCTTACCTTGTGCATCGTAAACTGCAAAACGTAACTGACCGTTGGGCATAATGTCGAACGTTTCGAAGGCTTCTGCGTGAAACGTCCCCGAGTCGAGACTGCCGCTGCTTTCTGCAGCAATGAAGGCATAGTTCATGACGTCCGTTGTGTCGCCGAGAAATTCAATCCTTCGATGATGGTTACCAACTGCAGATTTAGTGACCCCGAATTGAAGCGGATGTTCCAGTTGGTGTTTATTGATGAATTCGTCAAGAGTAGGGGCGACTCCAGTGATCGCATAGTAATTCTCTGAAACACCAATGAGCAGCACTACAAATCGTGATAAGTCAATGAAGCCGGCTTGTTGGTATTCTTCAGTTCGTTTAATTCTCTCCACGATGGTATCCAATGCGACTAAAGCCGTTTGCGAAAAGCCGACTTTAGAAAGGTTGAGCGTTACTGTAGTGGAATCACTAAACGGAACGGCTTGGTCGAAACTGCCTTTTGGTAATGTGGCACCAACGTAAGATAAGGTCCAGCGCAGTCCTTCGCGCACCATTGTCCAGTTTTCGGAAGGATATGCTTTGTGCCAACGCAACTTAATGGTGTGATCAACCGGCGCACGTTTGGGTTCTTCGCAATGCATTCCTGCACATGCAATAATTAAAATTAGAAATGCAATAACAGGATATTTCATTTTAGTTCTTCAAACGGAAACTGCGCACGAGGCACTGCAAAAATATGGTAGAGTCCTACACCACGACCAACATCACAAAGAAAGATTACAGAATCATTTCGGCAGATGATGTTTTTGTATAGCAGATGATGGTGGTCACGATATAGATTTTGAGGCGGCATCGGATGTGTGCACGTTGTTCCCGGTGTAAGAGGCAGCGACAACAGTTCTTTGCCACGCATGCTGTATGCTGTTGCTTTGAGAGTATCGTTATATATGGAATAGTCGGTGATGTAATCTTGTGTTATTGCTTTACTGAAATAACCGTATTGAGGAAGTTGATCGGATACAATAACCTTGCGGATTTGCACTATGCCAAAAAACACCATAATTGTAGTTGTCATCAACGACAAGCGAAACTTGCGAATGCCCGGTGCAATCAATAGTATAAATAGTGTCAGAAATAAGTACAATTTAAAATGTTGGAAAACGACAGGTGCATCAGTGAACAATCGAGGAGGTAACGCGCAAATTAAAATAGTCAGCAGCACACACACCAATTGCCGTTTAGAAGTAGTAACGAGTAAAAACGGAGGAAGAATCAATAGCGAATAGGTGGAGGAATATCCGGATCCGATGTATAGTAGAAGTAACAATAATACAATAGGATTAGTGTCGGTTAGTTGCGCGATGCTTGCTCGAAATATTGTAAGACCAAGAAGCGCAAGGAGCACGACACCATTAACGGCTGCAATAAATTGCGGAGAGAAGTTAAAATAGGCGTCAGGATTAAGGATAGCATCAAACTGTCCCAGATGACGCAGCAATACGACTAAGCCATGGTAGCTGTTCGAGTATGGATCATTGATGTATCCATCTGCTATGCGGGGAAATAGATCAAAATAATACAGGTCAAGCACTTCATGTCCTGTAATTATGGACGTAACAAAAGTAATTAGCAGGAAAGCGATTAAGCTTGTGATGACAACGCGATAATGTTTACGTACAACAAAGTAAAGCAGCAAAATGACCGGCGTAATTTTTAATACAACGGCAATTCCTAGCCATACTCCCGCTAGTATTAATTTACCTCGTAAATGTGCTAGCCAAGCGGCAATAAGAAGAGCAGCTATAAAAAGATACGTTTGTCCGAAAGAGATGTTCTGATAGACAGGAACGAGCATAGCGATCAAAAAACCGATAGCATACAAGGTGTTAACTTCGGTATATTGCTTTAACAAAACATGAAGCATAAAAACGAATACCGACAACCCAATTAAATTAAATACGGCGCGAGCGGCATAAGGATTTTTAATTAGTGTGAAAGGCTTATAAAATACCGGTGTTTGCGGCGGAACAGAAGTGTGGTCGAGAAAGACATTGTTTTCGCCGGAGGATTGTACAGTTTCATTGAAACGATGTACATCATACACGGCTTGAGGATCATTTGCATTTATGAGTTGAGCTCCGAAATAATAATTGGCGAAATCAGATAGCGGTTTATTATAACAATAGATGATTGCACAGCATCCGAATACCAATAGAATAGTTGGTAACCAAAGCGAATAGTGTATTTCACGTAGCGATTTCATGAACGCAATTTGGCATACCAATAATGAATTCCCGGAGGCGTCCAGCGACGCAGGAACTGTTTCAACTTGTCACTACCAGTTTTTTTGTTCAGCTCGCGGAATAGCGATTCTATTTTTTGCCCATCATATCCACATGTTTTAAAAATAGTTTCGCTATAACTATAATATCCTAGTGCTGCGAGGAGCAATGCAATAGTTTCGGACTGATGATAGTTGTTGGTGTGATTTGCAATGTAAACCGCATCACCTACCATTCCAAATCGCGGTTGTTCTTTTATTGTTCCGGAGTTAGTGTTATGTAAACGATCCGCAATTTCAGGATAAGTCCGAAGGTCAATCAATTGATAGCCTCTTGCATTCATCCATTGATCCAACTCGCTGAAGCAAACTTGGTTTTCATAATAGCTAACCATGGAAAATTCAGTAAACACAACACCGATTTTTTTCTGATCAAGTAGTTGCTGTGCTCCCTTTAGAATTTTCAATTCGCTGCCTTGCGTATCCAGTTTCAAAAAGTCAATGTGTTGCAGTTGTTGTGCTTCGCACCAATTCTGTAAAGTCGTCTGTTGAACCTCATGTTGCGCCACAACTTCAAATCCTTCCAACCATGATTTCGCGTCACCCATTCGTTGTGTGTATGCAGCAAATAATTTTTTATCCGCCTTCATCAACGAACTCATACTCGGGTGTGCAGTGCCGTATAAAGTTGTCGTGCCATTTTCATCAGAAAGTGCAAGGGGGAAGCATTGTGCGGAACAAAATTGTTGCGAATTGCGGTAACGTTCAAGGAGCGAAGAATATGATCTTGGATCAGGTTCAAATGCAAACAACTTGATATGATGATGCAGCTGAGGAATTAATTGAAATCCATTTCGTGCTCCGGCATCAACCACAACAAAAGGTTGTTGTATGAGATCAGCTACTTTTCTGTGCATGTTGATGATTCTTCATTCTTTTGTTCGCCGATATAAACGATGATCGCCATACTGACAAAAACCAACGAAGCCATTTTATCTTCCTCCATGAATCCGTTGAATATTCCATGAATGAAATACGTGAAGAAGCCCATAACAGCTCCTATCGCGATGATACGATGGTATTCGTGTTGACATACGCGTATGACGTTTAATCCTTTCATTACCACAGCGACAAACAGTGCGATATGCAACAAGAAGCCAACCCAACCGCATTCTGCAAAAAACGTGAGATAGTCGGAGTGAGCATGACCTTTTGTTCCGTTGAACGTGCTGGTATAAGTCATGTCTTCACGAACCTGAAAACGGCCGTATATATATTTGTAAGTACGAGGTCCGTAACCGAACACGGGACGGTCAACGCCCATGCGCACTGCACATTTCCATCGATTGATACGTTCTTTATTCGAAGCATCAGTTTCAATGTTAGTGATCGATTTGAAATGATCTTCTACATCACCTTTAGAGCTGATGGCTTCAGTCGCAGACAATTTTTCAACGATCAAGTCTTGCGCAGCAAAAAGTGTAACTCCTCCGGCAACTAGAAGTGCTAAAAACGTTGCGCCTGTTGCTTTCCACCGGATTAACATGTACAGTCCCAATGCTCCGCCCAAACTCAACCATGCCGCACGTGAAAACGAGAGAAACTCAACACCGAGAAACACAATGAACAACGCGAGAAATCCATATTTCTTTAAAGTGCTTGTTGTTTTTCGTAAATGATAAAATGCCAATACTCCTATCATAGGAATTACAAACGCCAGACAGGCGCCATATACCGTATGATCATTATAAAACGGCTTAGGCATTTGATAGGAAGTTTGCGGAAGAAAATCTAATGCGCCATGTCGCATTAACGTGTTGATGATGGGCAATGCCATTCCTGCGACATACAATAGAAATAGTTGTTCCGGTTTTTTTTCTTTTCGCATCCATTGTAAAGCCAGAAAGAAAAACACACCGGCATAGCATATTCTAATGAGCGTGTATTTCGCAGAAACTAGCATGAGTTCACTGTTTAAAGTACACACAACGAGCCAAATTATTTCGAGTGCCAAAAGGGAATTAATTACACCTTTCCATAAATCGTTCTTCAAGCCTGCAAAGCCGGCCGTTGAGGCTATCAGCAGCAACATAAGTAGGCCGATAATGGGCTCGGTAGGTAGCTGTAGTTCGGCTTCCCCAAGCAGTGAAACGCCAACTGATACTGGTGCCAACAAAAAAACTGAACGCATTAAGTTGGCTTTGTGCAATAGGAAGTATCCAACGACTAATAAACCGAAGCCTAAAATTATGGGTGTATATATTAATACGAAGTTGCTCGTTGCAACAGCAAACATGGAAAGCGCGCAAAGCACAAAACAGCACAGTGCGATCCAGGTTTCGTGACGTATGTTACGAATGAAATTCACGCCGGATATTTACTTGCGAAGTTGTTGCAAAACATATTTGAAATAAAGTGCAGCGAGAATAAAAAATAATGAGCCAAAAAAGCCCATTGCAATGTTGAATCCAACCAATGGATAAGCCGGTTCGTAGATTGGATAAGCCGGATCGATATTGTAAAATTCAGGCAATGGGCGTAGTGCAATATTGCGGGCGTTTTCATAACGCGCTTTCAGTTCGCTGAGTAACTCGTGATCGTAAATAAATTGTTGTGTGAGAATTTCTTTCTCGGTATCGGCACCCACGTTTTGTTGGGCAATGACCATATTTTGAATCAACGGATAATTACCCTGCCCATCTTTTCTTAAATCACCAATTTGTGCAGCTAAACTGTCCAGCTCTTGTTGCTTTCGATCCAGTTCTTGCTTAAAAACATCCGCTGCTATTTTCGTATTGACACGGTACATTTCCTGGCGGAAACGGCCGCCGGCAGCAACAATATAATTGACAATTTCTGCAGAGAACTTAGGGTCATACGTTTCTGCTTCTACAACAATTGACATAATATTAGTGCGATTACAAAATACACGCTGTCTGTACTTGTCTGTTAATTGCTGTGGCCATGTAGGTTCGGAAGTGTCTATTTCAAAATATTTGATGAGATCAAATTTTTGAATGACTGAATCCTTTAGTCGTTCCGAATTGAGGATTTGCAACATACGATCCGCTTCTGTATCGTAGCCTAACTTCGGATCTTCTACTGTTTTTTCGAGGGAGATTTCGTACGGAACAAAGAACGAGGCTTTCGCTCTGTAGCGTTCTTTCATGAATTTAGTGGCAACCACGGCGAGAATAGTACAACTCGTAACCGTGATTACAATAATCTTCCAGTTCTTCAAGTACATATTGAAAACTGCCGAGCGCGTTCGCTTTTCTTCAAAAACATTCATTGTGTAGCTATTACTAAGTCAATAATAGCCATTTTATTGCTTCAAGAATAAGATGTTTGATTACTGAATGTTCACAGCAACTTTAACTCACCGGGCAACGGTGCCAAAAGTCGTTCATTCCAGTTTCGCATTTGCTGTACTACTTGCAGCGGTTCTTGCATAGGCTCGTCGGATAAATCATATGTGCCGTAATGCATGGGAATAAACTTGTCTGCTTGCAGTTCATCAAAGCCGCAAACTGCTTCTTCCGGATTAACATGTGACTGCTGCATCATGAATGCTGGTTTATAGGCGCCGATAGGCATAAAGGCGTGAGTGATCTTCGGAAAAAGTTGTGCCGCATCGTTGAAGTGACTTTGATACGCAGTATCTCCCGCGAAATACATACAACGCGCATCCGACTCAATCATAAATGCGCCCCACAATTCGCGATTGGTATCGTGAACGTAACGACGATTCCAATGTTTCGTCGGCAAAAAACTGATGCGCGGAAGTTGTGGATGTTTCGGATACTGCTGATACCAGCCGGCTTCGTAAATATTCTTAGCGCCTTCGCGTTTGATCAACGGCGTCATACGAAGCGGACAATAAACGATCACATCAGGATTACGTTTCACGATTTCCTTAAAACTGCTGCGATCGTAATGATCACGATGTGAATGCGAAAGCAGGATCAAGTCAATTGGTGTTATCTCGTGCGTGCGAAATGGAGAACGAAAGGTGCGTTTGATTTGTGGTAAGTCGTAACAAATCGGATCTGTTAAAATGCGCTTGTTGTTGATGCGAATGATGAATGTAGAATGGCCCAACCATACAAACGCATCCGGACCATCCTTAAAAATGGAATGATCTTCGCTTACCGCTAATGTAAACGGTTGTCGTTTTTTCTCCGCTTTATGCGGATTTGGAGTGAACATCCATTTCAATACGGCACTAAATCCGGCTCCAAACTGCCCGTCTTCGTTCATGAAACGGCCGTTGCGTGTTGGCGTGCCTGCGTATCCGTCCCGAATGGTGCGTAATGCGGGATTGTTGACGTATTGAATGCTATCCATCAGTTAGCACGAACTTATGCAGATTTGCGTTCGGTTAGCATTCGGATGATGCCGAAGTACCAACTTAATGGAACTAACTTTCTTGTGAACAGTGTAAAACGTCCTAAAAAATCGGAAGCGTAACGTAATCGGAAACTATCGTCATTAGCGGCTTTCCAAATTGTTTTTGCGACAACCTCCGGACCCGGGGCATTAGCGCCAAAGTTCTTCGAATTACCTAATACGCGCTGCTCGTATTCTTTGTAAGCATCCAATCCGTCTTTGTGAAAAAGATCCTGTGAACGATCGTAAAAATCGGTTTTGATCGGACCCGGTTCTACATTCTTCACTTTAATGTTAAACGGTTTCAATTCATAATGCAACGATTCTGCAAATCCTTCTACCGCCCATTTGGTGCCGTGATAAACAGAATATAACGGGAACGTTACGCGACCGCCTACAGATGAAACATTGATAATTGTTCCGACACGACGCCCTCTGAAGTGCGGAATTATGGTTCGAATAACATTCATTAAACCAAACACATTGGTATCGAATTGGCGCTGTATTTGTTCCGGTGTGGACGCTTCAAAAATTCCTACCGCACCATATCCTGCGTTATTCACTAAAACATCAATATGCCCATATTCCTTAATAGTTGTTGAAATCGCACGATCAATAGATTCCTGATTAGTAACATCTAACGACTTCAACACCACATTCGGCCAGTGTTGCATCTCGGTTTCTTTGTCCGGATTACGCATGGTTGCTACCACACGCCAGCCGTTATTACTAAAATGACGAACGGTTGCTCGTCCTATTCCTGATGAGGTGCCTGTAATGAGAATGGTTTTCATATGTGTTGTAAAGGTCGCACTTGCGGACATTTTATTTTAATCCACCTTGAAATAACATTGTATGTTGCAAATTGTTGAATTAAAGACAATCACAACTTCCTAAGCGGAATACTAGTCGTAAATTCGACCATAAAAATCAATAATTATGCTGGCTACCATTCAACATAAAGGTTTCACGTACAAAACCGATTTATCGCGATCCATTGATATTTCTATTCCGATGAATGCGGACGGACCTCGCGCGTGGTACGTGGATCCGATGAGGATAGAACCTGTGCGGACGGAGCAATGGACGGGATCCGTAGCGGAAGGTGGTTCTGTGAATTTCAGAAATATATTTTTCAATCCACATGGACACGGAACACACACCGAGTGCCTTGGACATATTACACCCGAGATACACAGCGTGAATCAGCAGGTGAAAAACTATTTTTTCATTGCTGCACTTATTACTATTCTGCCCGAAGCGTTGGAGAACGGTGATTATGTGATTACACGAAGTCAGATCGAAACGGCATTGCACGGTCGTCGGCCGGAAGCGGTAATCATTCGAACGATTACCAATACTGCTGCAAAGTTGCACATGAATTGGTCTAACTCTAATCCACCGTATTTGTTGGAAGGAGCAGGAACTTATTTGGCGCAAATTGGCGTGAAACATTTGTTGATTGATTTGCCTTCTGTTGATCGGGAATCGGACGAGGGGAAATTATTATGTCATCACGCGTTTTGGCAAGTGCCGGAAAATCCTAGAATGGATGCCACCATTACGGAGTTTATTTTTGTGCCGAACGAAATTTTTGACGGCGATTATTTGCTGAATCTCCAGTTTGTGCCTTTCGAAAATGATGCTTCACCTTCGCGACCGGTTTTGTTTCGCATAATTAAGTAGTGATGAATATTGAAGAACTTCGTGAATATTGCCTGAATCTTCCCCACGTCACCGAGGACTTCCCTTTCGATGAAGACACGCTGGTTTTTCGGATCGGCGGTAAAATATTTTTACTCGTTAGTATTTCCTCGCAGCCCTTGCAATTTAATGTGAAGTGCGACCCTGAACTCGCCGTTAGCTTGCGGGAGCGGTACGATTTTGTTGCACCGGGGTTTCACATGAACAAAAGGCATTGGAATACCATACACGAAGTGGAAAACGTGGACGGGCAATTGCTGCGCCAATGGATTCTGCATTCGTACATGTTGGTTCTCGGCTCGTTGACTATGCGTCAACAGCGGGCACTGATTCCATAATTGTATTCTGACGTACCTTTGTGGTATGAAAAAGTTGTTGGTGTATTTTATTCAGGGGATTATTGTTGTTATTCCGGGAGCCATCACGCTACTAATTTTATATCGCGTAGTGTTGTGGTTGTTGTCGTTGTTCACTTCTTTAGATACAATAGTTCATCCGTATGCCGATCCTTTGTTAATTGTTCTGATTGGCGCGTTGCTGATAACGGTCATCGGCGCATTCGCGGGTAATGTGTTGGCACAGTTGTTCATGTCCCAGTTTGAAAAAATTCTGGAACGCATTCCGATTGTAAAACACATTTATTCGCCGGTAAAGGACGTAACGTCTGCGTTTATCGGTAATAAGCGTAAGTTTTCACGCCCGGTTTTAGTAACTACAAATGCTACGAGTAACATTCGCGAATTCGGATTTATCACCGATGACGACTTGCACGAATTCGGTGTCAGCAAAGAATATGTGGCAGTATATGTTCCGCACTCGTATGCTATTTCCGGAAGATTGCTGGTAGTGCCTATGAAACAAATTGAAATTTTAGATGTAGATGCTGCAGATACGATGAAGTATATTGTATCGGGCGGTATTACCGATATTGATGACGAAGAACCTAAAACCACTAAACCATGAAAAAGTATTTTGCACTCCTGTTTATTCTTGCGGCAACGACAGCAGTCGCTCAGAAGGTTAAAATTAAAGTTGAAGAGCAAAACGAAAATATTGGCGGTGGCAAACACAATGCTTTGGTTGTTGTGATTTACGATTCCAACAAAGACGACATTGAAAAAGAATGGAAGTCGTTGATGAAAGATTACGACGCTAAAGTGAGTGGTAAGGATGAAATTTTTGCCGACAACGCTCTTATTAAGGCAATGAGTGAAAACACGGTTGACGTGTATGCACGTGTAGAAAAAGTTAATGACAATGAGTGTAAGTTGATTGTTGGGTTTTTGATGGGAGAAACCTGGCTAAGCAGCTCCGGAAATAAAGCCGCTTACAATGCCGCTGAAAAAATAGTCAAGGACTTTGCGAACAAAACAACTAAAGACGGAATGGCCGGTATTACCAAAGCAGAGAACAAGAAGTTGAAAGAATTGAAAGACGATAAATCTGATTTGGAGAAGAAGAATGATAATTTGAAAAAGGACATTGAAGATTACAAAGCGAAAATTGCAAAAGCCGAGGAGGATTTAAACAAGAACGAAGAGGATCAGAAAAAGAAACAACAGGAAATTGATGATCAGCAGAAGAAGGTAGATGCCGCGAAGGCAAGAGAAGGATCAGTGGAATAAAACAAAACAAAAAAAGGGACCCGTTACCGAGTCCCTTTTTTGTTGTCCGTACCTCCAACTCACACGGCTAATCCCCCGCGCCGTTGCCCCCTTCTCGTGGTACAGACTAAAACAAGTCGTTTAGCGTACAATCTGAATCTGCTGACGGTTTACTGCGCCGTCTGTTACGATTTCAATGATGTATCCGCCTTGCTGCAATGAAGTAGTGTTTAATGTGTGACGGAAGTTTCCTGTACCAATCGCACCTAAATCATCATTCATCACGATACGTCCGGTCATGTCCATTACGCGTACAACCACGTTTGCAATTGGAGTAGCTGCGTCGATGTTCACGTTCATTTCTGTTGCTGCAGGATTCGGGAACAGGGTGATTGCAGCATTAGCTGTGTTTTCTACAACTGATGTTACCACCGGCAACGGAATCATGTTGCCACCTGCAGGTAATGCTACCCACAAACCAAATGCAGGACCGTTGCTGTTGTTCGCAGGATTCAAGAAACCTGATGCAACTACTGCCAATGAAGCGCCTTGTAAGCCTAAGGTTTGCAATGGTGCACCATAAGAAGCTACTACTGTGTTTCCTGTAGCGTCTGTAATGCTGATCGCGTAATCTGCAGTTGGTAATGACAAATAAGATGCCGTGTAATCACGGTATGCGATGTCGTTCACTAATGTTGCTCCTGCAAATGCTTCTTCAACGTCTACTGTTGGAGCGTCAGTTGAACCGTGCAATACAACTAAGTCCGTGTTCGCAGGATTTGCCCCTGTTTCTTGTGCCAACGCGAATATATCTAACGTGAATGGCTGTGCAGGAGAATAGCCTGTTGGAGATACAATTCCGTTTGCAGCGATGATGTACTTGGTGTTGTTCATCAAAGAGAGTCCTGAGAAGCGAATTACTTCTTGAGTGGTATCAGTGCTGTTAGGTCCGCAGATGGTGATATCGAACGGCGTTCCTGCTGGTGCATCAACGAAAGGTGTTGCAGTGCGGAATGCGAAGTTGTCGATCAACAAGGTGTTGTTCAACCATACATCTACTGTTGCAGCAGCTGCATCCGCGCAATTGTGAATGATTTGTGCGCGTGTAGTTGATACCGGCACTGAAGGCAACTGTACTAAGTTTCCGCCCGAAGGTAATGCTACCCATAAGCCGAATGCAGGACCGTTGCTGTTGTTCGCAGGATTCAAGAATCCTGAAGCTACTACCGTTAATGCAGCACCGCCTAAGTTCAATGTTTGTAATGGAGCAGCATATTCAGCTACTACGTCTGTACCCGCGCTGTTACGAATCTGCACGTTATAATCTGCAGTTGGTAAGCTCAGGTAGTTCGCAGTGTAAGCTCCGTATGCAATGTCGTTGATTAATGTTCCAACACCTACAGCTGTTACGTCTACAACAGGAGCGTCAGTTGAACCGTGCAATACTACTACATCTGTGTTCGCAGGATTTGCACCTGTTTCTTGTGCTAGTGCGAATACATCTAAAGTGAACGGCTGTGCAGGAGAATAGCCTGTTGGAGATACAATTCCGTTTGCAGTGATGATGTACTTCGTGTTGTTCATCAACGTAATTCCTGAGAAACGAATTACTTCTTGAGTAGTATCAGTGCTGTTAGGTCCGCAGATAGTGATATCAAACGGCGTTCCTGCAGGAGCGTCTACGAAAGGCGTTGCAGTGCGGAATGCGAAGTTATCAATCAACAAGGTATTGTTCAACCATACGTCAACTGTTGCAGCGGCTGCATCAGCGCAGTTGTGAATGATTTGTGCACGCGTAGTTGATACCGGCACTGAGGGCAACTGTACTAAGTTTCCGCCCGCAGGTAATGCTACCCACAAGCCGAATGCAGGACCGTTGCTGTTGTTCGCAGGATTCAAGAATCCTGACGCTACTACTGTTAATGCTGCGCCGCCTAAGTTTAGTGTTTGTAATGGAGCTGAAAATTCAGCAACTACATCAGTACCTGCACTATTACGAATCTGTATATTGTAATTGGCAGTAGGTACGCTTAAATAATTTGCAGCGTAAGAACCGTATGCCAAATCATCCACCAAGGTTCCTACACCAACTGCAGTTACGTCAACTGTTGGCGCGTCGGTAGAACCGTGCAATACCAATACGTCTGTATTGTTTGCGTTCGTACCTGTTTCCTGACCCATTGGGTAAATATCAAGATCGAACGGTTGTACGGGAGAATAGCCGGTTGGAGATACGATCCCGTTAGCGGTAATCACATACGTTTCGTTGGCTGTCAGTGTTACACCGCTAAAGCGAACTACTTCTTGTGTGGTGTCTGTACTGTTGGGTCCACAAATGGTAAGATCGAACGGCGTTCCCGCAGGAGCGTTAACAAATGGCGACGCGGTGCGGAATGCAAAATCATCCAGCAATAGTGTGTTGTTCAGCCAAACATCTACTGATGCCGCTGCTGCGTCTGCGCAGTTGTGAATAACTTGTACGCGAGCTGTTTGGGCGTGCGCTGCGGCTGCGAGGGCAACTGTGGCGACTAGTGTTGTAATTTTTTTCATAATGCAGAGTTTTGTTTAATTCGAGTGTATAACAACGCCCGAGCACATATTGTTTAACGAAAAAGCCAAGAGATTAAACATTATTAACATTTTAGTATTCTCGTTACCAGGGGTTGACGTTGTAAGTGGCTGAAAAACAGTGTATAGTATTTGAAACACACTTTTTCTTACATTTGCCGTCCCTAAATAGGAAAACATGGAGATGCGCGATTTGGTGGCTAATTTCACCATACAACTAAAGGAAGCACTTGAAATCGGAAGTAAGGTTCAGCTGAATCCGGCAGGAACAATTTCCAATGTGGTGATCTCCGGATTAGGCGGTTCGGGAATTGGTGGAAGTATTGTTGCCGAGTTGGCATTTGCAAGCAGCAAAGTTCCTGTACAAATCACGAAAGGTTATTTTCTTCCCGCATCGGTTAACTCCAAAACATTAGTTATTGTGAGTTCGTATTCGGGTAATACCGAAGAAACATTGGCGTGCATGGAACAAGCGATGTCGGTTGGTGCACGTGTAATTGCTATCACATCAGGCGGCAAGGTTGCAGAAATTGCTGTGGCAAAAAAAATGGAACACTTTATTGTTCCGGGCGGAATGCCTCCGCGTTCATGTTTAGGCTATTCATTAACTCAGTTGGTGTATGTATTCCGTCATTTCGGTTTATTGCCTGCTGATGCAGTTGCGTCCATTGAACAATCCGTTGCATTGTTAAATGAGGAATCTGCTTCAATTAAGGAGTTAGCAGCAACCACCGCAAAAATGTTGCACGGAAGAATCCCTGTAATTTACAGTACGTCCGATTATGAAGGCGTGTCCGTTCGTTTTCGTCAGCAGTTGAATGAGAATGCGAAAGTGTTGTGTTGGCATCATGTGATTCCTGAAATGAATCACAACGAATTAGTGGGTTGGGCCGGTGGCAGCGAAGAGTACGCTGTTATATTGTTCCGCGATCCGCAGGAATTTGACCGAAATAATTTACGCATCGAAATCAATGCTGAGATTATTCGCAAGTACACACCACATTTTCTGGAAGTATATGCAAAGGGAAATTCAACCATAGAAAAAACGATGTACCTCATTCACTTCGGTGATTGGGTGTCGGTTGAACTCGCTGCATTGCGCGGTGTTGACGCGGTTGAAGTGAACGTGATCAATTTCCTCAAAGGCGAATTGGCGAAACACCAATAATGAATAGAACGGTCGCACTGCATCGTCTCGGCCTTGCTGATTATCAGGAATGCTGGGATCAACAAGAGTTGTGGTTCAAAGAAATCATCGACACCAAAATTCGTAACCGTGATCTTCCGGAGCAGGAACAAGTGCCCACGCACCATCATCTGATACTGTGCGAACATCCACACGTGTACACGCTCGGGAAAAGCGGGAAGGAAGATCATTTGCTGGTGGATGAAAACGGCCTTCGCGATATTCATGCGAAGTATTACAAAATCAATCGTGGTGGCGATATCACGTATCACGGTCCCGGTCAATTGGTGGGTTATCCCATTTTGGATCTCGATTGCTTCTTCACGGATATTCATCGTTACCTGCGTACACTGGAGGAAGTCATTATTAAGACATTAGCGGAATACAACGTCGCTGGGGAACGTTATCCCGGTTACACAGGAGTTTGGCTTGATGCGAATGATCCGATTAAAGCACGGAAAATTTGTGCAATGGGTGTGCGCAGCAGTCGTTGGGTAACCATGCACGGTTGGGCATTTAATATCAATACCGATTTGAATTATTTCAAACACATTGTTCCATGCGGTATCGACGACAAAGCCGTGACTTCCTTACAGCAAGAGCTGGGACGAGAGATCAACATGAACGAGGTGCAGGAAAAAGTGATGCGTCATTTTCAAGCAGAGTTCGACTGCACACTTATTTCCCGGCAGTAACGAACTTTTGTGCTGCAGCGGTCGTACAACTACTGTGAAATTGATTCGACAATTCTTCAAAGTATTCTTTTGGTCAATCGCTATTCTGCTGATTTCAGCTAATGCGTTCATTATTTTTTCCGGAAGAACATACTTGTACAAAGGATTAGCGAATACCTACTTGAAAGGTCGTTCGGGTCCTTCAGCAACGGAATACACTATTTTTCACAATCGTGTCATCGCAGCAGGAACACCGCAAATATGGCCGAAGACAAACAAGTACAATACAAGTGTTCCTGATCAAGCGTTGTGGCAGAAAATAGAATCTCTGGAAACCGGCTCCTTTGTGGTCAGTCATCACGACTCATTAGTGTTTGAAAAGTATGCGTTGGATTTCAATGATACTACTTCTACGAATTCCTTTTCAATGGCGAAAACCGTTGTGAGTGTTTTAATTGGTTGCGCTTTGCAGGATGGAAGTATCGCATCCATTGATGAACCTGCTGCAAAGTATGTTTCGGAAATGAATACACCACAATTTAAAAACATTACGATTCGTCATTTGCTCAATATGAGTTCCGGAATTGCATTCGATGAAGATTATGTCAATCCACTAGCCTATCCGGCAGAAGCGTATTATGGAACAAATCTGCGGAAGCAAACTTTTGTATACACCGATACAACAGTTTCACCGGGCAAGTATTTTGAATACCTGAGCGGCAATACACAACTGCTCGGATTTGTATTGAAGGCCGCTACAAAAAAATCGGTTGCCGAATATGCTTCAGAAAAATTATGGAAGCCTTTGGGTTGTGAGCGTGATGCGTATTGGAGTTTAGACGATGAAGGCGGGGAAGAAAAAGCGTTTTGTTGTTTCAACAGTAATGCGCGTGACTTTGCGCGTATCGGCAAGTTGTACCTCGATAGCGGAAGGTGGAATGGTGTGCAGATTGTCCCCGAGTGGTATGCGTTGGAATCGGTTAAGACGCAAGGGTTGAGAAACGATGATGGCACTCCGAACACCAATTATGGTTTAACCTGGTGGCTCATTCCAAAATATAAAGGCAAATATGTTTTTTACGCTCGCGGAATTTTAGGTCAGTACATTTTATGTGTTCCTGAAGATGATCTGATCGTAGTGCGTTTGGGTCAAAAACGTTTATCCAATGATAGCGACGATACTCCGCAAGATGTATATCACTATTTGGATGCGGCGTGGCAGATCATTCAATCAAAATGATACGAATGCGTAAATTTGCGCATTATGAGAAAAGATATTGAGCATCCGGAAGTGGATGATATCATAGTTGCTGTGGCACTGGAGGAAAAGGAAGGCGTGAAAGAGTACAACGTGTATTTGCTCAACTTGTACGAGGAACCCTTGAAGAATGTGTTGATCAATTCGCGCGGTTATGGGGAGTTAAACGGTATGCCACGTAAGACTTCCGAATTGCGACATTACTTCGAAGAAATTTCTGCTTTGGATTACGTGAAAGTGGAACCCATTATGGAAAACACGTTCGGTATGAACAATGAATACTGGATCAGTTTTTACATGGGCGATAAGTTATACGACAAACGTTACGTGTTTCTGCCTGAAACCATCATTGAAAAAAACATGATGACAGTGCCCTTGTTGGGCGCACCGGGCGTTATGATAAGGTAAAAGAATCCGCATCGCGACCCACAGGGAAATGCGTGCGGAAATCAACTAGTTCTTTCATGGACAAACGCGCGGTCAGTATTTCTTCTGTGGCAATAAGCGCAGACGTAATCGGTTCACCTTTGAAATCCAAAATGACGCTGTCGCCGGTATGATACACCTGATGCGCGTCGTTGCCGATACGATTAACGCCAACCACGTACGCCTGATTTTCCATGGCTCTGGCTTGCAGCAATGTTTTCCACACATTCGAACGACGTTCTGGCCAATTCGCGACATACAGCAACACATCGTAATCAGCAGCTGAACCGTCTGTATTCCATCGGTTGCGCGACCAAACAGGAAAGCGCAAATCGTAACAAATCAATGGACGAATTTCCCAACCTTTCAAATCTACTGTTAACGGCTGTTGACCTGATGCGTAATGTAGATCTTCTCCCGCCATACGAAACAAGTGACGTTTGTCGTAAGTTTCGAAACTTCCATCGGGACGCACCCACAACAAGCGATTCATAAACTTGCCGTTCTCTTCCACAATAATACTTCCGGTAACAACACTGTTATACAAAGCCGCTTGCAGCCGCATCCACTGCAACGTAGGTCCATCAGTTTTCTCTGCAAGTGGCGCTGGATTCATGCTGAAACCGGTAGTGAACATTTCGGGAAGCACAATCAAATCAACGGATTCATCAAGTTTTCGCAACAAGAGCGTAAAGTGCTCTAAATTACGCCCTCTGTTTTCCCAGTGTAGCGATGATTGAATGGCAGCAATACCAATGGTTTCAGCGATCATAATAAGCGCGGTTATAATTTACAGATAATTTCCGCTGCCTTTTCCAACGTTTCATTCCGTTTTGCAAAACAGAAACGCAGCATGTTATCCTGTACGGGTTTGTGATAAAAAACAGAAATCGGGATTGCTGCCAAACCTGATTCTTTAATCAAGCGAACAGCATAATCGGTGTCTTTTTCGTCAGAGATGTTTTTGTAATTCAACAACTGAAAATAAGTGCCCGGTGCAGGAGTAAACTCGAAACGCGAACCTTTGATGAGTTGAATGAAATGGTCTCTTTTCTCTTGATAAAAATTTCCTAACTCCAAGTAGTGTTCGCGTTGTTTAAGAAACTCTGCCAATGCATATTGAGCAGGAGTATTAACGGAGAATACAAGGTATTGGTGAACCTTGCGAAATTCAGCCATAAGTTGTTTGGGTGCAAGACAATAACCCATTTTCCATCCGGTAGTATGGTATGTTTTGCCGAAGGAAGAAATGATGAATGAACGCTCTGCTAATCCCGGATAGCGGGCTACACTTTCGTGTGTGCGTCCGTCAAAAATAATGTGCTCGTACACTTCATCCGATAATATGATGATATCGGTTTTTTTCGTCAGCTTTTCAAGTTGCTTCAAATCATCAGCGCTCATCACCGCTCCGGTTGGATTATGCGGTGTGTTGATGATGATCATCCGTGTTCGGTGATTGATTACTTTCTTAACAGCGTTCCAATCGATGGCGTATTCAGGTGCTTTCAACGACACATAAATTGCTTTGCCGCCGTTGAGTTCGATAGCAGGCTCATAACAATCGTACGCAGGTTCCAGGATGATCACTTCATCGTCTTCGCGCACTACTGCAGCAATGGCTGTATAAATAGCTTGCGTTGCTCCCGCCGTTACGGTTACTTCCGTTTCCGGATCATAGTAGGTTTGATAAAGCTCCGCCGTCTTAATCGCAATCTGTTCCCGCAACGGCATTATTCCGGGCATCGGCGCATATTGATTATGCCCTTTTTTCATGGCTTCGTTTACCAACTCGCGCAATGGTTTCGGGCATTCGAAATCGGGAAATCCCTGAGATAGGTTGATGGCTTGATGTTCTCCCGCCAATTTCGACATTACTGTAAATATCGTCGTGCCCACGCGGGGCAATTTTGAACCAAGAGTTCCTGTAAATTCAGGCATATTAGAGAGTTCTTGAGGTTGTTGAACGTGCATAAAATTAGCAATGTTTCCGTGCCTTTCCGTGTTTTAGTTAACCTAAGTTTAACGCTGATAGCGCATTCCTGCTTCAAATAGGCTACCTTTGTAACTCATTCTAATACAATTATAAATGATCATTACTGACAAGCACGTGGTAGCAGTGAGTTACCATCTCACAGTACCCGGCGAAAATGGCGGGGAAGACACTATCGAACAAACACGCCCCGAAGATCCTATGGTGTTCCTTTTTGGAGCCGGGATGTTATTACCGGATTTTGAAGGAAACCTGCACGGAAAACGTGTTGGTGATGCTTTCGATTTCCGCATCAGCGCAGCAAACGGCTATGGCGAATACATGGCAGACCATATCGTTAAGTTGCCTATCGAGAATTTTTTGGATGAGGCAGGTAAATTAGATACGGAAATGATTGCTGTCGGCAAGAACGTTCCTATGGTGGATAGCGAAGGCAATCGCCTTTGGGGTCGCGTTACTGAAATTGGAGTGAACCATGTAGGTATGGACTTTAACCATCCTTTGGCGGGCAAAGAATTGCACTTCGTTGGTGAAGTTGTGGATGTACGTCCTGCTACACAAGAAGAATTGGATCACGGTCACGTTCACGGACCGGGTGGTCATCACCACTAAAAAGAAAAAGGCTGATCAACGATCAGCCTTTCTTTTTATCTATAGATTTTACAAATTCAGAAAATCTTTCCAGTCGCCGAGGTTGGCCATCACTTGAATCTGGCGGTATTTCTCGTGAAATTCTTTATCGTTCTGAATGTTGTTCAACTGATCCAAACGGTACTTGTCGAAATTGCGCAACGCCTTTATTTCATCAGCAGATAAAGATTCTCCGCTGTATTCACGGTCACGCAAATCATTGATGCTTACAACACCGCCAATTGAAGCTTTGGTGAAATATTGCTTAAGTATGTCGTTACGGAGTGCCATGTTATTCATGCAAATGTAACGAGTAATGCTGTGCAAAAGTTACTAATTGTCGTTCGTAATTTTCAACAGAACAATGTTAACGTTGCCTTAACGCCTTACGCAGCTTACTTCGGCAACGACACTTTACGTTCCAGACCGCTCAAACTATCCTGCAATTTCAGAGCATAGGTTTCATTCGGATTTACTTGTAACACTTTGTTGATCAGCCGTCGTGATTCCGGATAAAATGCAACTGTTCCCGTATAGTTGCGAGCGAGAATCAAGGTTTTCGTAACATCCGCCGAATCAGCTTTCCAATTGTTCAATGCTAATTCGTTAGAAGCAGCAGCATTTAGTCCGCCCTGCAGTTGATCTTTCGCGTCAGGGTTAAGCTCAATCGCTTTGATGAATGCTTCTTTCGCAGTTCCAAATTGTCGACTCATGAAACTGGCTCCGGCGTAATCTGCCCAAGCTCCTTTATCTTGAGGATTCATACGAGCCGCATAGCCTAAATATCGCGCCGCATTGGGATAATCTTGTTTTTGCGCGTATGCGTTCGCCGTGTTAATATACATCTGCGTATAGTTCAGCAAAATCGGGTTGCGCGGAAATATCGGACTTACTTTTGCCCAAGCTGCAGCTGACTGATCAAAATCTTTTTTGTGGTAGTACGCTAAGCCCAGATTTAACCAACCGTTAACATAACGCGGATGTAGTGTCGTTGCTTTGGTCAAGTATTGAATAGCGGTGTCTGCGTATGCATATACTTTCAAGCTGTCTTTGCCTAAAAATTCTACACCACGATCCATGAATCGTGCTCCCGCATTGCCATTACACAATGCACTTTCAGGATGTTTTTTTACATCACTGATAAACAACGAAGCGTCATTTTTCCATTCGAGATTACGTTGTGCAGTGATCATAAATGCAGGAACACAAAGCAACACAACCACGATAGAAGCCACGGGTGTCGCTATTTTAAATCGTTCGATGCCGGCCACAATACCCCAAGCGAGCACCATGCAAAACCCAAGCGACGAATGAAAGATCAGACGTTCACCCATGGTAGCACCGATGTCAAACAGCAGATTGCTAATCAATGCAAAGAAGCCGAAGTAAATAAGCAGTGCAAATGCCAAAGGATGTTGTTGTTTCCACCAGCGCCACAACACATAAACCAACAATGCATAAATCAGTATCGACAACAACACCTGCCAATGATAAATGTGCACATACGGGAAATGTTGATACGAATAATCGGACACGAGTGGATAGGGCTTTACCAGTAGTACGAGGTAATCATCAAGTCGGTTAATTTTTGTAGCAACAACCTGATCGCCTTTTGCATACATGTACGGTTCGTTCAACGGATCAGCAGCGTTTTTATTCTTTTGTACACGTGGACCTTCTGTTGCAGTTGCAGATAATCGGATTACCGCATATAAAATCGTAACAAGAACAATGGCGGTGCCTTGAGGAACCATGTTCGAAAAACTGCGCTTATGAAACAAGTGCAGGCCTAACGGAATTAGAGCCAATAGCGCAATCGCATATTCTTTCGATAAATACGCCAACAAGAAAAACACAGCGCCTTTGGTCAGATCTTTTCTATTGCGGGAAATGTCAAAGCGAAAGAAATAAATAAACGTTAACGCGATGAACAGCAGAGACATGATTTCATCCCGACTTTTCACGTTAGCGACCACTTCCGTATGAATGGGATGAATGGCAAATAAAGCCACAGATAACAAGGCGATATCAGTGTTGGTGCGAAACACGCATTCGCGCAAGAACCACAATAAAACAATGCAGAGGAACGCGTAAAGTAGAATGTTTACCACGTGCCGAACAGTAGCTAATTCCATGGTGGTTGCCTTGATCTTACCATCGAGATCATTTTGTTCGGCAACCAATCGGGATAGGGTTGGTGGATCAGGAATAGACGCGTTGCGCAGCGCCAATACCGAGTCGCGCACTTCTTCATAACGCTCACCGTAACATTCACCAAACAATTGTTGTTCTATGGCAAAGGTCACAATGGACAATGGACGATAACGACCACCTTCCAGCTGTGCATTAACACCCATGCTGGCATAAAAACTTTTGTAAGCATCGTTAGCCATGATATCCCAAATGCCCGAAAACCCCTTTTGTACAAAAGTGTTTTGACGCATCACGATATCATCGTCCAGAGCGTATTCGTTTTTGTAGGAATTTCCATAAAACATCACGGCAATTAGGGCTACAGCCACAGCTTGAATGCGAAAATTGGTGGTAAAAAACCAACCCTTACCACTCATTTCCGGTAAGGTAAAAGATGTTGTTTTCGACGAACTTTTCGCGGTTTTCGATTTACGGTCTGCTTTGCTCATAGGTGTCACGAATCTACAAAAAAGCGCGGTTCTGTTGTGGCAGGATTTGTGCGGAGAGAAAACCCGCTTGGGCATCATCGGGAAAGTGGTAACTTCACCCAACAAGGCATGCAGGACTCTTCCATTATGTGGCAACGATTCTACCAATCTCGTTTTTTGTTTCTGGTTGCAGGACTACTGTGTCTGGCATTGGCAAAGGTTATTGTCCTTCGTGATGCAAGTTCTCCTGCACCGGCAGCTGAACAATTCAATCGTGTGCTGCACCTGCGTGAATCGGAATTAGCGGCGCACCTTGACACCTTAATGCGCAGGACGAACGGCCGGTCTCCTCAGGAAATTTTTAAAGCGAATACAACTTCACACCGCACTCTTTATAACGACAAAGGCTTTGTGCTGCTTATGTACGAAGGCGATACGTTGAAGTATTGGTCGGATAATTCTGCTGCTGTAGAAAATTACATGAAGGAAGTGTGTCTTGACGAACGTCTGGCACGATTGCGCAACGGATGGTTTCAGGTTATTCGTAAGCACGACAATTCAGGCAGAACATATATCGGGTTGTCGTTAATTCGTTCCGCATATCCGTACCAAAATCGTTATCTCGTAAATGAATTCTGGAGGGATTACAATGTTCCTCCCGAAACCAATATTGAAACTAATGATCCCGGATCAGTTAATGCAGTTGTTGCGGCAGATGGAACGTATCTGTTTTCGCTCGATCATAAACAAAGTTCACAACCTATTATTCCGTTGTGGTGGCGAATTTTTAATGTCCTGCTCAACTTATGCGGGTTCGTATTATTAATTAAATATCTGCACGAAGAGACGCATGCATTACCCGATACGCTAAGCATGCGTTGGAAAGTAATTTTATTTCTCGCCGTTCTGGCCGTGTTGCGCTTTGTAATGTTGCTGTTGCATTTTCCGGATACGTTTTATAGCTCAGAGCTGTTTAGTCCTTTGCATTATGGTGACGCAGAATCGTTCTGGAATTCGAACCTGGGCGACTTTTTCCTGAATGCTTTGCTCTTGTTGTTCGGTGTGATTTACGTCTTACGTCATCCGAAATCACTCGTCATCAACTTTCCTCAAAAGCGTGTATTACCCTACTTGTTGGTGTTTTTCATGATGGCCGTTCCGGTTGTCGGCGGTTGGCTGATTAATCAGATGATTCAGGACCTCGTGCAGAACTCGGACATTTCTTTTAACGTCAACAACATTTTCGATTTATCGGTTTTCAGTTATCTGGGACTGTTGTTGTTGGCATTATTCGTTGCAACATTTTTCTTATTGGCAGATCATGCCGTCATTCAGATTAAGCGCATGCAGTTGACGTTTTTGGAACAACTGGCATTGTTCGTTGTAGCTGCCGCCGGCTTCACTGTAGTATGCGCGCTGCAAGGCAATGTGGACATGATAACGGTGTATTGGCCCTTTGCAATTCTTTTCGTGCTGTTTCAACGACCTACAGATAACGAAGAAAGTCGATATCCTTTTTCACTGATTGTGCTACTGGTGTTTTTATTTTCATTCTACACGACACACATGATTGGCAAGCAATCGCGTTATAAAG
This sequence comes from Bacteroidia bacterium, assembly GCA_044344795.1. Classification (GTDB taxonomy): domain Bacteria; phylum Bacteroidota; class Bacteroidia; order Palsa-965; family Palsa-965. The sequence goes on from JBIJCF010000013.1 coordinate 67,106, forward strand.
AACACGACTCCCGAAAACTATTGGCAGAAAAATTGGCTGCAGAGCAAGATCCGATTGCTGAGCATTTCTTTATCGAGTTGCGTGATAAATTGATGTACGATACAGTACTGATTAAATTATCTCAAGGCCCGGAAGCCGATCTGAGTGCATTTGAAAAACGTGTGGTGCAACAATATTTCAGTGGATACTGGGAAAAGTATGATGTTAAAGTGGCGTTTTTCGACACGATGTGTGTGCCTTTATTGCGCCACGCTGCAACGTATTCCGACAACTTTACGTTGATGGAAGAGATTGTCCACCGTCAATGCGAACCTACACAAACCGAACATTTTTATTTCAGAACAAAAGGTGATGGTCGAATTTCCTATGTCGCGAAGTTGGTGTTGCAATGGCCGGGAAGAGAAAAGTTTTTAGGACAAGGAACGTTGTTTCTTGAACTGGATTCGAAGCTGATGAACGAAGAGGTAGGTTTCCCAGAATTGTTGCTCGATCGGGAATTGACCGTCAATCAACGCCTGCTTAATTATTCTTATGCAAAATATAAGAATGGTGTTTTATTAAATCACGCCGGTAAATTTCAATTCAGTTTATCTCCTGAGCAATATTTGGCTGCAGCAAGAAAGAATGAGTTTATTGTTCAAGAGCAATACGAACACCTGGTGTTTTCTCCCGACAATGAAACTGCCGTGGTGTTGAGTAAGCCACAGGAAGGTTGGTTGAACATCACTACAGGTTTTTCCTACATATTCACATTGTATAGTTTGTTGTTGATGCTGGCGTTGTTCTTGCGTCAAATTATTGTGGCAGGTAATGCATTCAGTCAACTGACGTTTAAGTATCGCATTCAATTAGTGTTGGTGTTAATCGTATTGGCGTCCTTAACCTTATTCGGTAGTGGTTCCATCTATTATATACAGCAACAATATCAAACCAAAAACTCTGAAATTATAAGTGAGAAGGCGCATTCGGTTTCGTTGGAAATTGAATCAAAGATTGAGGATAACAAATTAACAGCACCGTATAAAGAATATACTACTTATTTGTTGCGCAAGTTTTCGAATGTATTCTTCACGGATATCAATTTGTATGATCTGGAAGGAAATTTGTTTGCTACTTCCAGAGGAAAAGTGTTTGATGAAGGCTTGGTTTCGCGTAAGATGAATCCGGAAGCCTATTTGCAATTACACATGAATAAACGTTCGGAATTTGTGCATGATGAGAACGTGGGAAATCTGGCGTATTTGTCGGCGTATTTGCCGGTAAAAAATAAGTC
>JBIJCF010000022.1:0-50962 GCA_044344795.1 Bacteroidia bacterium
TGTGTAGTATATAAACTTATCTTTTACGCTCCAATCTCCTTTAAGTTTAAACGTAATATCTATCGTTTCATAAGTCTCATCATCTAAAATTTCCAACGTAGCTTCAGATCTAAAGCGACCATCACTATAAAACTCTCCTTTAACATTTTTAATTTTAGAGCCATCCCCTGTAACGTCATCTTCTTCGAAAAACTTACCTATCAATACATTTCTTATTTTATCATCCTCACTTTTTAGAGCATCACAACTATTCAAACAAATGATTACCAAAGTAAACAGTAAAAAATATTTTGTTTTTAGCGTGGTCATAGTAGTTTTAGTTTATTTGATTTACCTTACTCTTTTGGATTTTCAGAATACTCCCCTATTGTTATATTGGCAATAAGCACCAGCGTGATTGCAAGTTATTTTTTTTTTTGTAATGCACAAAATCATGTTGTTTAAACTCTATTATGTGAACACCGAAATTTTGACTAAACAATTCAGTTGACAATCAACATTGAATCATTTTGGATTCACAAAATGTTCGGTAAGAAGATTAAAATGCCACACCTCCATCTAAGCATTAACTAATCTAATTTTACTTAATTTCCCAGTTATGGCTACTTGTTATAGCTTGGGCGTACTCATGCACATTACAACTACCAGATGCATTGTTCGGTTCTTCCTCCACTTGAATATTTATGCCACAAAATTCACAACCAAAGTAATTAGAACCCTGCTTCCCATAGTTACGCCAATTATGTGTTGTACCAAACCCTCCATTATAGGTGTATCCGACAGGACAATTCTGCATATTTGGCTCATCCTCCTGATAAAGTACTTTCATACATTGATTACAACCCCAGGCATAATTTACACTCATTTGTACCAGCCTAGCTTCTTCGTTATCCTTCTGAGGTTTCGCGTCAACATCCTCTTGTGCATATGATTCCGGCTCTACCGAGGTGTTTTCCCCCAGTGCATCGTTGAGTCGTTCCTCAAACGATTTTTCTTGTTCGCAGTTCGTTAAGCCGATTACAATAAAGCAAATCGTTACTATGGATATTAGCTTTTGTGCCATTGAATATAACTTTAATAGCTACAGTTATAGAGTATTTTTGGAGTGAAGTAGAACTGTCACTCTGTCCCTCCCCGTTTCTCTTAGGGCAAAAGTACAATTTAGTGATAACATGAGAAAGTCAATTCATCTACTTTCCTCCTGTAAATGGTTGTCTTTATTGATGCAGAACCCGGAATTTAACTTGTTCGATCAAGAAAAACCTCATCCTCCTACAATCTGGAATAAAATATTTATGCGTCTATAAACTTAAGGGTGAGATTACTTAAATTAATCTCTATTCCATTATATGCTTACAGATTGCGAGTTAATATAATACGTACGCCTAAAATTCTGGTGGCTGTATTTGACGAAATTTAAACCGAATGAGACTATTTTCTTGTGCGATCGCCTGAAAGCCAAAAAACTTCATGTATTTAGTAACATTCCTGTTTTGTGGATCTACTAAACAACATATATCGTAATATGGCTCTAACTCATTTAATAGCGAAAGAAAATGTGATGTAGCTCTTAAATAATACCGAGATTTAAATGAATTTGATGTCGGAAAAGCGATGTGTAAATTTATCTCATTCCATGGATAAATCTCCAAGCGAAAAAAACCTTGAAATAAGTATTTTCTATATACCTTCAGATATAGATCAAATTCTCCTAAAAATGGAATTCCGTCTGGAACCCAAATTCTTTTTCGATCGTCCTTACTGAATATATTCACCTCTGAATCTAAAAAGGTGGGGGCAGATATAAAAACTGTATCCGCAAAAGAAAAACCATGTAGACCGATTCGAATCTTCTCAATGCTATTCTTCATTTCTTACGAGCCATTCAGCTATAGCACCACTTATGTCCATTCCAGTATCTTCTTCAATCCAAAGCCATTGTCCATTTGGATTGCATTCCAAAAAGAAAACATTTTCGTTTTCATCAACAACAAAATCAAAACACCCAAAATTCAATTCTAACTCGTCCAAGAAGGCTTTACATTTATCTACCAATGCAGGATCCGCAAACATCTGCGTAAACTTTACACCAAAATCATAACCTTCCCGCCAATCCTCTTTCCCTTGACCGGACAGCATCGCCTTACTATCAATTTTAGAAGCAAATGCTTTTTTTCCTACCATGGTCAAACGAATCTCGTACTTCTTTTCGATATATTCTTGTATATAATTTGGCGCATTCTGAAACCCAACTTCAGATAAGCTTTGTAGTTGAGAAAATGTTACTTTTCTGGCATAAAATACCATTTGATTATCTTCATCTAGCTGAAAACTATCAGCTTTTAGTGGTTTCACTATATAATCTTTCCCATCTTCAATAAATAATTGTAATTCATCAAAATTGTTGGTAATAATTGTTTTGGGTACCGTAAAACCTACTTTCTGAGCAATACTCTTTTGTAATATTTTTGAACTGGCCCGAAGATCTGAAAGCGGATTCCCAATCCATTTACAGTGCGATAGCGAATGGCGAAATTGACGGTAAAATGATTTCTGTTCAACGCTAATCGTTTCCCAAAATCTTTCATCAATAGGACTAAATGTATTCATAGGCTCCATTGGCCTTCTTTCCCAAATAGTCCTGATATCCTCGATTTTTAGAATATCACCGGAAACGATATTTACTATTGAACCTACAATTTGATTATCACTATAGGTGATATTAATTTTGTACTTTGAAAATAAATTTTCAGAATTCAATCTAAACACAGAAAAACCCCACTTCTGAAGTTTATCGACAACAGAAGTGAGGTGAACATCGTGCTCATTAGAAATAATTAAAATTGAACAGGAATTATCTGTCCTCGGCATCATCTCCAACATTTTTGTACTTGGGAAACAAAAAATTTCCGACATTTTTAGCACACATAGTCAACTTCTTTTTACTACCACCCATGTTGTAAATAATTGTTTTTTGGTCAGCATCGCTGTAGCCAATATTTTCAACATTGCCATGATCTCCTATTGACATAGGCGTAATCTTACCTAATTGAAAGATAGCAGGCAAAGAAGACAGTTGCTTGGTTAAATTAGAGTTCATAAATTATAGATTTAGTGATTGTTTAATACTGTTTATTGTTTCTAATTCCTCATCCGAAACACCGTCCGAACTTTCCGCCATTGAAGTCATCAAATTCATAACCAACGCTTTGCTCTCGGAATCATTACTTAAATTCTCCTTCATCACCTCAAAAAACGGCGTCTTCCACTTCTGCCCATCATTTGATATACAAAACATTAACTCACTGTACAATTCAGCTGCGAAAAGTAGGTCATGTTCACCTGCTGCAGATTTGCACGATATAGCCAAATTCTGTCGCTCTAAGGCATCAAAATCGCCGTCGCAATTCGCTACAAGAACAGATGGGTACATCAATAATAGCGACGCAAATTGATTTTCACTCAGAACAGTTCCCCTTTCTTCTGAATAACTTTTAAATAATTCTGCAAATTTCATACTCTTTTTTTTAATAAAAATTCGGCATATCGATTACATGCCCCGTTTTTTTGAGTGGGTTCTGGACTCCACTTTCCAATACCAAATTACATTTTTTTTACACCTGTATAGTCAACTCAAGAAATTTTATGATAGCCTCTAAATTCGGATAGTGAAGATAAAAAATAACATCCACTTTGAACTAAAACGCTGCAACATTTACCGTATTTCAGGATTTCAACCACAAGATTTTGATAGCACAAGCAATAACGTATATTTAATTCACTGCAGTTGCACTAATTACATCCCAACCAATCGAACTTACATCTTTGAAGTTGTCTATCTTTAGCTCAATTGTCTTCGAGGAACCTGGAGGAAATATTTCATAAATTGTATATTCCTTTGCGGCCAACTCAGTTTTTGTTTTAGAGTAATAGGTTACCTCTACAATAGCATCCTTGAAGGTTGCAAGTGTCGCCCTATTTGTAATCGTACAACTGATCTTTAACTTATCACCCCAAATATTTTCACGGTAGGTTCCATCAGCAGTTAAATAATCTGTCGGTATATTTTGTTCCTGTGCTTTCAAGTCCATTTTTAATTCCTCGGCACTCTTTGGCGCAGAGGGTGAATCAGCGGAACCACTATTATTACAGCTTATCAAAGTCACTAATGCTAGTGAGATAGAGAAAATTGTTTTCATTATTTAATTTGCTTTAATTAGTACTATTAATTTTTAAGTAAAATACACACAGTTTATCATTAATATTCTCACAAACTATTTCTTCACACGAAACCCAATTAGAGTATCATAAACCTCAAATAATTTTGAATACAAGTGTAATGTAATAAACGAATTAACGTCCAATGGTTGTAGCTAAAAATCAATTCACGATTAATGTTAAGACAATATTTTAGATTTTTGCTCTTCAAATTCTGAAGAAGATAATGCACCTGAATCGAATAATTCTTTCAACTTTTGCAAGCGACGGAGCTTTTCATCATAATCAGACTCTCTTCTATTTTGAAAGTTCTCTTGTGCATTTGACTGATTATTAGGAAGAATAACTGTTTTCACAGAATCCGACGATAACGCCCATACAAGCGAAACAATCCATCCAATTACACTCCATCCTACCAGAAAATTGACAAGGAAAATAATCCCTGAATTAGATTTTTTCTTACTAAATGCAATAAATGAAGGCAAAAAATATAGAAACAAGGTAATAAGCAAACCAATGCCGATAAGAACAAATTCAGGACCACCAAGACGTTGCATAACAATTAGTTTTTCTAATAACTAGATTACATTTCAAATATATTATTTTGATCGTTACAACAAAAATAATAGCTGTAGAAACTACAAAATGAGATTAGAGCAATGTCTTATTACGTAACTGGGCAAAAAGCTCATAACCATCACTCCGGATACAACCACCTGTTCCTACCCGGTTTTACTTCGCGTGTTGACTTTCGGGATTGAGCTTTGGCGTAAGGGATATAACGCGGCTCTGCATTCGCACCGGTAATGATAAAATCAGCGGCCATTTCTTCACCCAGCACTTCAGAAAACTTGCGGCGTATGCGCGATATCTTTTCGCTGATGGAATTTGATAATGGATCGATCAAGTCATTCACTCGTTGCTCCATCACCTCAAGGCTATCGGCATTACTGAGTGAACTATAGATAGCCATAAACTCATCCTTGTGTTCGAATATGCTGTTCAGTGCCACACCTTCGGGGTGTGAAAAGAAAAATAAGTAAACCGTTTTCTCCAATGGTGTTAAACGCACCTCGAGATCACCCAGCTCCGGGAAGATCAGTTTCCTATTGCGACCTTCAAAGGTCAATTGCGGAGGCTGTCGATTAATCACAAACCGCTCTTTGTACACCATCTGTGCGCGAATACCGTCCAAGACTTCAAACACCTGCTGCACTACTTTATGATCTACAGAACGATCATTAATCAGCTTCAAACAATCGGGACAGATATCTGCCGTGCGCAACTTCAGCGAGATCTCTTTTTTGTTCCGGCAAAAATCGAGCATGCACCCGATAGGCGTTTCATGCCAGTGTGCATTCAGATCGTTGTAATCACGGAACATGAGTTTCTTCAGGATACCCGTAACGGTATGATACGCCACCGGATAACGCAGATCGCTGCCCGAGTAATAATCCCAATAGCGCGTTTGTACAAACAGGTTCCGCTCACCGCGCGGGTCTCCGGCCGCAAACCAATTTTTGTCGTTGTTGTAATCCGTAAGCAATACCACAAATTCATTGGTACCAATATCATACTTGCGGCGGTATTCGGAACAACGACTGAAAATAGTATCCCAAGTCACCACTTCAACTCTTCTGCTCTCATTTAATGCAGACGAATCTTTCTCCTGTGAATGAAATACTTCTGCTGTGATACTTTGTTCGCGCACGGCATCATCGTGCATCACAAGAGGTTCCTCAAGCGTTTTGAATTGCAATATGCCCGGGTATTTGCGCAACAGGTTCACCACCTCCCAAAAGCGCTCAGATTCGAATTCTGCGCTACGTATCAGATGTATGTTCATTGAGATACGAAGCTAATGGTAATGGGTGAAAATTGCAATGAAAAGTGTTCTAGGAAACCCGATATAGAAATAACTTACAACGTGCTAACATATTTCCGCCTTGCATGCATGCTGTTCCTATAGCAATGAGAAACGCAGCATATCCAGAGTTTCGGGACTGACAACGTGCCCTGAACTTGCACAGAAGCACAAAACTCCAATCCCGACAGATATTTGGATTTCCCTCACCCCGCCTGACACAAAACCTGTGTTCTAATCTTGTTTTCGGTCATTCATAAAGCAGGTTATATTTTTCAACTGTTAAGCCGTTAAATAAGACAGTGTCATTCTCTGCGTTTATGAAATACTTTGGTATAGACGTGTCAATCAGATTGTATTTGTAGTCTGCATAAACGTAGCCGCCAAAACCACAGTCGTCATGTTCCGGTTCTGTTACCACTTCAATTTGTCGGGAAGTAAATTTGAATTTCAGAATACAGTCCAAGTAGTCAACGTAATTTTCCGACTTATAAATTCCAATATTTTCTTTTATTGTCATTTGGCCAAAAAGTCTTCCCATGTTATAAGTTGGAGCACCTCGGCAAATGTCAAGATAAAAGAGAGCAGAACTGTCTGTCAATGGATAAACCATCAATGAACCAAAAGATCCATTTTCGTCATTGCCACCAAACGAATAAGTCCCACCGATATTCAGACTTGATATAATTTCAGTTTCTTGTTTCCCGAAGGTTTGTGTAGTGCTCGTGTCGAGCGTTTTGTTTTTACCGGGGTCTGCATTACCGCAGCTACAAAATATCAATAAGACAATTAAATGGTAACAAGTAGATTTAGTTATGATTGTCATGTATATGTTGTGGTGTATTAGAATGGGGTGTAACGGTTTGGGCGTAGGCGATGTTGCCTTGTGTTGCGTCTGCGGCAAGGCAATATTGCTTACACGTTGTTAGCGGTTGTTAAAAATCCATTACTATCCCCCTTCCCAAATAAAATACTCTTCAGACATCAACATAACCATACCAAGCACGATAAATGTTAGTATTATGGAAAAAATGATTAAAAGAATTGTAACTATGGTATTTGATTTTGGGGAAGGTAAAGTAACAATTTTGGAATTATTTTTCTTTTTAAGATATAAGGCAATTAATAATAGGAAGATGCTACCAGTCATGAATACAAATTCCTTTAAAAATCTATATATCTCAAAATTGTTTAGTTTTTTTTGCTCCCAACTACCTGCGTTATCGTTCCAAAAATATCCACCCCCTGAGCCATCATTGCTTATAATAAACCCTGGCTTGATTAACATTTGAGAAATAAATTTTGCGTGTATGATTAAATATATCAAAACTAAAAAATTGGTAAGTATGATTAAAGCAATTGTTTGTCTCAATTTATTTACAGGTCCTACTTTTCGTAACCTTAAATTATTGGAATATTTTATTAACCAAATTATACCTAATGCTCCGATGGAACTAAGAGCATACAAAGCAAAAGGATTTAGAATCTCTATCATTTTATTTCAATTTAATTACCGCTAACGGTTTGCGTGTAGACGCATACCCGAATGGTTGTGCTTACACGCTGTTATGGGCTGTATTAAACCATTCATTTTCTTTAAATTTTCCTAAAGCTCTTTTTGACTCAATAAGAAACGCTGATTTTATTTCATTCAAATCGATTTCTTTATATATTTTAGGATAATCAACAGAATCCCATAGTTCTTTTAATACTGACCCAGTTTTATTGTCCAATTCTATTGCCCAATTCAAACAAGTTAAAATATCCCGAGAAAATACATTTGAATTATGCATAAAATACAAAACTCCATATGATCTAGTTATTTGTTTTAATTGCATGATACGAATATTTTTTTGTAAGGATAAATTTGTCGACATCATATGTGGCTTATAATGAAAAAAGTGATCCTGCATTGTTTCTAAGTCAGCTTTTACAGGTCTAAATATTATTTTTTGACCCGAAATATGTAACGATCTGGTGTGAAGCAAAAGTCTGAAAGTATGTCGATTTTGTATTTCGCATTGACGTAAGCTTAAAATCTCAACTGATCTTTTAAAATCTGCAAGACTAGTTCTAATATATTCTAAAAAATCTGGTTTGATGTTATCTGAAATTACGATAAGGTCGATGTCAGAATTAGGAAATAGTAAATCATGTTCCAAATAGCTTCCTCTTAAATAAATTGAGGTATTATTTGGAATATTTAATTTCCTGATTGTTGATGTAAGTAATTCAGAATTTGAAGTTGGGATAATATTGAATGAAGAAAAATATCCATCAACCACATTCCAAATTCTACAATTATTCATTACCTATAAAATTGTTAGTATTCTTTTTTCAATATCCCAAGACAATTTATTCTCTGGCACCCAACTCGTTAATTCTTGATTATATTCATCAAACATTGCAATATAATAGGCTGCCTGACTAATCAATGGATAATTTCCATGTATTGTTTCTTGTTGTACAGACAAACAAGGCCCACTTTCTTTTAACTCATAAATCAGATAGTTTTCGAATTCTTCAATTAATTTATTTTTAGAATCAAAAACTTTTAAGTTTCTAACTAGGTATTTGTTTCTTTGAGTTTTCTCCAACCATGTATTGCCTAATCCAAAGGCATCTTCTCTCTTTATTTCTTCCTCAAAATGATCTTTTAATAATGGTCCATGAGCCTCAATTATATAATTAGAATCAGAGTAAACTATTTTGTAAGGAGTGTTATTTTTCATTCTGTCAAAATTTAAGATTCCTTACTAACTATTAATTTCATTTGTTCCTGTAAAAGTTCAGTTGCATCTGCTCCAAAGCGCAACTCAGTGCAAGTATCTAAAAAATCAAGATAAATATTTTGTAATTCGGTATTAACTTCCATGTCATCTACAAAAGATTTCCCTAATGAAAAAATGTGTGATTTCTGTTCTTCCTCTGTTTTCAACCAAAATCCATCACCATCAGGTATGTCAATTGTATTAAAAACTACTTGTAAAATACCGCCCATTCTATAACACATTCTTTTAGAGCTTTCTGGTAATTGACTTATTGTTGGATATAAAGCATCTTTCATTTCTTGAGTGATCTCATTAATACTGCCTCCATTACTCCAAGAAAGAAAAGCAATTACCGCCTCTTCTTCTTTATTAAATTTATTTTCCATATTATTTTTTTGATTCCTACTCGTTAGGCTTTTCGGAATACGCCCCGTTTTTTTGTGTGGGTTCTGGTCTCCACTTTTACAATTCAATAATACTATTTTTTTTTCACATTGGTTGGTCAGCCCTTTGGCTTCCGCAGACCGTCTTGTTTTTTGTTTCGTTTAAACTTGCCCATAACGGTTTGCGTGTAGGCGCATACCAGGAGGGTTTCGCCTACAAGCTGTTATTAGGTGGTTTTATTTTAGAACATGATGAGCTAATACTTTTTGCACATCATATACATTTACTGACTTATTAAACTGTTTTTTAATACTAGGTTGCGCTTCACTTGAAATCCATATTTTTAGTTCAGCATCTAAGTCAAATGTACCGGCTGTTTCTATACTGAATCTTGAAATACTTTTATAGGTAATCGATTTATATTCCGTTTTGCTTCCTGTCAATCCTTGAACATCTACTAGAATTAATCTTTTATTTGTGAAGATGAACGTATCTCTAATCAACTTAAAACCTAACTCAATTTCTTCTGATTCAGTTAATAATTGTCCATACTTTTTTTGCAATTCATCTTGGCTAACTGCACCTGCGTTTCCAAGTAAAGCTGAAAATAGTCCCATAATAGGTATTATTGAAATTTTACTCCTACTCTTATGGATTTTCGGAATACCCCCTGTTTTTTTTAGTGGTTTTCTTGTCTCCACTTTTTAAATTCTGTCACTTTAGGTTGTCAGCCTGCCTTGACCTGTTAATTTTTTTAGAACGTTCCCATAACGGTTCGGGTATTGCGGAAGGCGGGGCGTTTCAGCAATACTGTTGATTTGATAAACTAAAGTAGGTTAAACACAAAACTGGCATAACAGTTCGCCATTCCCGCTTTTGGTAATACCTTGTTACGGGCTGGTTTTATTTTAATTTATCTGATTCTTCTTCAATAGGCAACCTAATATCAAATCAAATTTTTGTCCAAGAATATAGGGGTTGAAACGCTATCCTCTTTAGTGTACCTTTTATTATTTGTTGTTACACCGTCTTTTATAGTAACTATAGCTTTCATGACACTCGTCATAAACATTTTGGTCGTCCCAATTTAATTGTCCATTAGCTGCTTTAACTTCCATCACCTCTTTACAATCACAGTCAGAAGGTGAACAAGCTGAAAAATAAATAGCAATAAGTGTTATTGCTCCGAAAAAGATTATTCTTTTTTCCATTTTTGTTTGATTTAAATTGTTTTCGGAATCATATGGCTTTTCGGAATACGCCCAGTTTTTTTGAGTGGGTTCTGGTCTCCACTTTTATTTGTCAATTTACAGAATATTTTTGAAGAACTATCAATGTTGTCCTTCGGTGGCTCTCCTGTCTGTTTCCGTTTGGTTGTCTTTTCTTAAAATTGTCCATAACGGTTTCGGGCTTTGCGTTAGTGGGCTTTTGAAACCGAAAACTGTCTACCAGCGCCAACGTTTATTAATTGCTCATATCTTTCTATTTGCTCTGTCCGCCCACTAACGCAAAACCCGTGTTAGGGGCTGGCTATTACTCATCGTCATCCATTAAATCCCAAAAGTCGTTGTCTAATTTTTTAATTTCAATTATTTTCTCAGTTTGTAAACCAAGGTTATAATCATAAATATATTCAGCAAGTTTGTCGCCATTTATTAAAACAATTTTTGCTGTGGAGTTTAAGCTAGAAACATAGTCGTAAGCACCTTTTGTGAAGTCAGACGTTGTTATAAAAACTCCTTTGTCTGATTGAGCAACAGCAAGCGCACCTACGAATTTCTGAATTTCGTCTCTCTGAATGTTTGTGTCTATTTTATAACGTTTAGCTTGTATGTAAATTCTTCCAAAACCTAATATATCCTCTTTTATTACGCCATCAATGCCCTTGTCATTTGTATATTGTGTTACCAAACCAGAGTCTTTTATTTCTCCTCCATATCCCATTTTTTGCAAAAGTTGCACAACCAACTTTTCAAACTCTCTAGGAGTTTTTGATAGAATAGTGTCTATTAGTTCACGATAGACAGATTTTTTAATGCCTTGAAATGATGTATAAAGTGATTCAGCAGGGGTGTTTTCATTTTGACTCGATATTACTTCGGGCACTGTATCATTTGTTTTTTTGATTTTGGCAAGATCTCTTGATAACAATTTTGTATCAATGTGTTCTCTAAACATGTTTGGATTCTTCATTAATTTGGTATGTACCTCTTTTCGGTTTTGTCACAACACCAGCCATACTCAGATAACTAAGTGCCCACTTCACTCTGTCGTTAAATACAGGTCCATTACCAGACTCGTACATTTGGTTAACTTCATCTTCAGTCAGATTAAATTCTTTAGCAAGAGGCGCTTCAAATTCATTGGCTTTTCTCTGTTTTCCATCACTTAATAACTTCAAAGCTGGAAATTGTATTTCATCGTAACGAGGTATTGCCATCTTATTTAATTTTTAATTCCGTTATTATTTTTTATTCTTTAAAAAGTCTTTTACTACTGGAGCTACTGTATTATTTGTAATTCCTTTTGTTGCGCAATAATTACTATTCAACCAGTCTTCGAGTTTTTTTACACCCTTACTTGCATTGCATGAACCACAGCATAGAGCAATATTTTCTGGACCATTAATTCTAATGTCGTTAATTATGTGTTCCCATGTCGGTCGTGTTTTGTGGTCATATGAATTTTTGTTAAATGTAATTCCGCAATAAACACAGCATAAATCTCTTTTTCTAACTTGCTCTTCAACTTCTTTCGGTATGCCCCATCGATTTGCCATGGCGTAATTTTTCTTGTCCTTGTTAGCTTGCCCCTAACTCGTTTATACCCGCTACATTTGCGCACTTAGCACCCCAATTTGGGTGTATATACGCTACTTCATAGCGTATTATTTTCATCGTGTAATTTACACCTTATCCCACAATCTTTCAACAACGCTTTGACGGATTTTTTTTCCTTCATCCGCGCCTTACCATCAAAAAAAGCCATCGGTATCCCGGCAAGGAATAACCGACGGCCAGCTATCGTCACCGCGACGTATATCCGTTACTTGAGAAACGTCTTGTTGATCTTTCCGTCTTTCTTATCAGAAATATAGGACGCCATAGATTGGTTCACACGGCTGAAGGCGGAGCCGATGTCTTCCTTCGATACATTCATGAGGTTGTCGGTGTGCGCTTTGAAATATCCTGCCGTAGCGGTGATATCAAAGTCGGCACCAATGAACACAAAGTTCCATAAGCCGGATGCCTGCAACGCATCCATCTTTTCGCGGATCATTTGCCCGGAAAAACGGGAAGATGCATTTTCCTGTCCGTCGGTAAGCACCACCACCACTACACTCGCCTCTTCTTTCGCCAGGTCTTTTCCTGCGGCTAATTCCAATTTTTCGATACTGGAGCCGATAGCATCAAAAAGGGCGGTACTTCCTCGCGGATGGATGTGCTCCAGCGAGGGAATGTCCCCTGCTCCTACCCGTACAATACCACCGGGAAAATCAATGCAATTATCAAATACGCATACGGATGCCAGTATCTCCTGCTCCGGGTGTTCACGCGCAGTTTGTGTAATCCTTACTATCTGGTCCGACCATCCGTTAAGTGTTGCGTTCCAGCAAGAGCTCATGCTGCCGCTGCGGTCGAGCACAAGGTGGTAATAGGTTTTCTTGTTCATGTTGTTTTGGTTTTAGTGAATTATTCCGTTTGGGGACAAATGTGCACCTGTATCCCGGCAACCACTCAATCCTTACAAGCTTGCAGAGAATCGTTTTGTGTCTTTGGCGGGATGCACTTTTGCGGCAACCAAAAACAAAAACTATGAAAAACATGAACCAAGAACTGAACGATTACAACAACTCCATTCCGGGACGCCGCATCCTTGACTCTAACAACAGCATCCTGGTGATACGAGTGTATTACCTGAACGGACTGTGGGTATTTGACGACGCCCGCGTAGGACTCGTTGCCGAGCCTTTTGTTGGCGGAGCCGACGATTTCATCGATCACTTGTTAAATGCCAAGGGAGTTCGCAATCAGGCTCGGGAAAACGGATTTAACGCCATTTTCAGCCAACAGGAATTTCGTGGTGCCGATGCGCAGATCAGCTTTACCGATTTCGCAAACATGGGTACGGTATACACACCGGTGAACCTTCCCTACTTCCGCAATAAATTCGGAACAAAGGACCTGTGGTTGTGTCCGGCTCTGAATCTTTATTTCAAGGAATCGCCGGAAGGAATTTGGGTGAGTGTGCAGATATAATGCACACTTTTATTTAGATATTCTATTAGTTATATTCGAACAACAATTATTTTAAAAACTACATCAACGGTCAGTTATGAAATATTTAATCTCACTATTCCTGGCAATTGTGCTTTCCAGTTGTGAAAGCAGATATGAAAAATGTTTACGGCATTATATTGATGAAGAAGGGTATTCATACGATGAGGCCTGTGATCAATGCGACGCGGAAGAAGATGCCTACATTGAAAGTAATGCTCGCAGATAAAGTCCAAAGAAACTTACATAAAACTTACTTCATTTCATGAATGCACTAAACGTATTAAAGGTTACTTTGGCCGCTCTATTGCTTCTTTGTCTTGCCGATATGCCTTACGGGTATTTTGTTTTTGTCAGAACAGTGGCCATGATCAGTTTTGCTATTTTAGCCTATCAGGCCAGTAAGACGGATAAACAAACCGAAGCCATCATTTACGTTGGCTTAGCTATACTGTTCCAACCTCTTTTCAAAATTGCTTTAGGCAGACCCATTTGGAATATTGTTGATATTGTGGTGGCGATAGCTTTGGTAATTTCGATTTTCAGACAGAAAGAATAGTTTTAAATGAATTTCGGGTGCTAAACGGAGGAGCATTCACCCAACTTTTCAACACCCGAACCACGTACTTTTTCAACACAACGGTCATCAAACAGTCGCATGAAAATGTAGCAACTTCCCGGGTCTCAAAATCTGTCCCAAAGCGTTGTAACTAATTGAAAAACAGGGGTAGTAGTTTTCTGTATCGGGAAGTAACACCTCCTCTCATTTTATCCAGCCATCACCTCCTCACCCATTTTCAATACATTTGATCACACATTAATTCTATGATCATGTCGAAATTCGCTCTTGCTATACACGGTGGTGCCGGAACTATTCTTAAAAGTACCATGACGCCCGAAAAGGAAGCGGCTTATACGCTTGCGTTATCCGATGCGCTTAAAGCGGGAGAAGCTGTTCTGAATAGCGGCGGTGCTGCGCTGGATGCGGTGGAGAAAGCGATTGTGTCGCTGGAAAATAATCCGTTGTTTAATGCGGGGCGTGGTGCTGTGTTTACCAACGATGGTAAAAACGAATTGGATGCAGCGATCATGAATGGACGCGATTTAACAGCGGGTGCTGTTGCGGGTGTGCGTAATGTCGTAAATCCGATTTCTTTAGCGCGTGCAGTTATGGAAAAATCCGAGCACGTACTGCTAACAGGTACAGGAGCGGAAGTATTTGCAAAAAGTATAGGAACTGAATTTGCTGATGATGCGTACTTCTTCACGCAACAGCGTTTCGATCAACTGCAACAAGCATTACAAACAGGCGCGGTGATGATGGATCATACCGATGAAAAGAAATTCGGAACCGTTGGTGCTGTTGCTCTGGATGTGCACGGCAATCTGGCAGCGGGAACCAGCACGGGTGGTATGACTAATAAAAAATTCAATCGTGTGGGTGATAGTCCTATCATAGGTGCAGGAACTTATGCGAACAATAACACGTGCGCCATAAGTTGCACGGGACACGGAGAATTTTTTATTCGTGCTGTAGTGGCTTACGACATCTCCTGCCTCATGGAATACAAAGGGCTTTCCCTGTGCGAGGCGTGCGATATAGTGGTGATGGACAAGTTGGTGAAACTGGGCGGCGAAGGCGGTTTGATTGCAGTTGACAAAAACGGCAACATCGAACTACCCTTTAACTCCGAAGGTATGTATAGAGGAAAAATTACTGCTGATACCGAATTGTTTACGGCGATCTACAAATAATTTATTCGGCTTTTACACTCGACTTGTGAATGGTCAGTCGTTTGTGTTTGAGATCATAATGATCGCCCAAAGTCATCACGTGTACAATAAGATTTGAAATAGAAACAGGTTCGCCCATTTCTACCAAGGTCATATTGGTTTCTTTCATGTGCGTAGCATCTACCAGCATCACCAATCCGGAACCGATAGCTTCCATATCATTGCCTTTCGTGATCAACAAGCCGGTATCTTCTCCAAGTCCGATACCAATGTTTATCGGATTACTGGCACAGGCATACATCAGTCGCCCGATTCTTCCACGTTGTACAAAGTGGGTATCGATAATCACATTATTGATGAATCCGAGTCCGCCGGTAATTTTTACTTCTCCTTTCAACAGCGCTTCCTGACTGCTTCCTTGATAAATCATATTGTTGGAGCTAGCTGCAGCGCCGGCAGAAGTGCCTGCAATCACAAATTTTTCATTCATGTATTTTTCTAACAACAAATGATGAAATGCAGTGCCACCAAATATTGAAGTGAGTCGTAATTGATCTCCACCCGTAAACATCACGACATCCGCAACGCGCAAGCGCTCAATGTTCACTTCATCATTCGCCTCTTCTCGGGTTTTGATATTCAGTACGCCAATATTCGTTACATCCAGTTGCGCAAACGCTTTTACATATTCCGCGCCCACTTCTTCAGGAATACTGGATGCTGTAGTAATGATCTCTACACGCGAAGCAGAGCCTAAAGCAGACTCGGTAGTAATTCGTTTTAAAATCCCGTGTTCGAAAAATTTCAGACTACGATTGAGATCCGCAGGACTTTCCGTGAAACTTCCGCGATCAACGGAACCACCGATGATGACTAATTTACCTATTGGTTCTTTCATAGTTGTATCAAAAAAATCGTGGCAAATTTAACTTTAAAAACCACCAGATCTTCCGGAAATATGGGGAATCTATAAAAGTACCGAACAGAAGAATGTTTATAGAAGAAGAAATACTATATTGAAACAAAATTAAATAACGCCTATGAAAGTTGTTGAGATCAAAACCTTACGCGGACCCAATTATTGGTCGAACTTCCGTCGTAAGTTGATTGTGATGAAGTTGGATCTGGAAGATCTGGAAGAAAAACCTACCGATAAAATAGCGGGATTTTCGGAACGCTTGGAGAAGATGTTTCCCGGTATGCAAACACATCGGTGTTCGAAAGGTTATGACGGCGGATTTTTCGAACGCGTGAAAGAAGGCACGTGGATGGGGCATGTTATTGAACATATAGCGTTGGAAATTCAAACTCTTGCAGGAATGGACTGCGGCTTTGGTCGCACACGCGGAACAGGACAGCACGGCATTTACCACGTTGTTTTTTCGTACATGGAAGAGAACGTTGGTGTATACGCCGCCAAATGTTCGGTACGAATTGCAGAAGCTTTAATCGCCGGAGATGATTTTGATTTGGATGAAGCGATCCGCGAAATGCGCGAAATGCGTGAACGAGAGCGTTTAGGTCCCAGTACGGGAAGTATTGTGGACGAAGCTGTTGCACGAGACATTCCTTTTATTCGCCTCAATGGTGAATCGCTGGTGCAATTGGGTTACGGAAAAAATCAAGTGCGTTTTCGTGCTACCATGACCGACCGCACAAGCTCCATCGCCGTAGATATTGCCAGCAACAAGGATGAAACAAAACGAATGCTGAGAGAAGCAGCCATTCCTGTTGCGAAGGGAGACTGTATCAGCACGGAAGAAGGCGTGCATCATGTAATTAAAGAAATCGGGTTTCCGCTGGTGTTTAAACCACTCGATGGTAACCACGGTAAAGGTGCTTCTATCAATGTGAAAACAGAAGCAGAAGCATTGGAGGCATTTCATCATGCTAAAAAATATTCGCGTCGAATCATTGTTGAACGATTCATCACCGGCTTTGATTTTCGTGTGCTTGTCATCAACAACCGATTTATTGCAGCTGCATTGCGTGAACCGGCTCATATCATTGGAAACGGAACTTCTACTATTCAGGAACTGATTGATATAGAAAACCAGGATCCACGTCGTGGTTATGGCCATGAAAATGTGCTCACTGAAATTTCCGTGGACAAAGAGACCATGGATCATTTGGCGAAGTACAATTACACGCTTCAAACGATTCTTCCTAAAGACGAAAAATGCTATCTCAAAGGCACGGCCAATCTGAGCACCGGTGGCACATCAACAGATGTAACGGACATCGTGCATCCGCATAACATTTTTATTTGTGAACGCATTTCACGTGTTATCGGATTGGATATTTGCGGCATTGACATTATGGCTTCCAACTTAAGCGAACCGCTGGAAATGTCCGGCGGTGTGGTGCTGGAAGTTAACGCTGCTCCCGGTTTCCGAATGCACCTAGCTCCTGCGAACGGACTTCCACGTAACGTAGCTGCGCCTGTTATTGATATGCTTTATCCTCCGGGTAAATCGTGTAGAATACCGATTATCGCAGTAACCGGAACCAATGGAAAAACCACTACTACCCGACTCATTGCACACATTGTCAAAAACAATGGATACCGCGTTGGATATACGACTTCCGACGGCATCTATGTGCAAAACTCTATGCTCACCAAAGGTGATACAACAGGACCGCAGCGTGCTGAATTTGTCTTGAAAGATCCCACCGTTGAATTCGCCGTGCTCGAAACCGCACGCGGAGGGATTCTTCGCGCAGGACTTGGCTTTGGTCGTTGTGACGTTGCTGTTGTAACGAACATTCAAGAAGACCACATGGGCCTTTCCGACATTAACACGCTCGAAGAAATGGCCAACGTAAAAGGTGTTGTTGCTCGTGCGGTGAAACGTGATGGGTACGTTGTGCTAAATGCCGACAATCCGTACTGTGCTTCCATTGCAAAAACAGTGGACTGTAAAATTGCGTATATCAGTATTGATGAAAATAATCCCATCATCAAAGAACACAGTCGCACCGGCGGCATTTCTGCTATTTACGAAAATGGCTACATCACTATTAAAAAAGGAGAATGGAAATTCCGTGTAGAAAAAGCAACTTTGATTCCACTCACCTTCGGAGGTTCAGTAACCTTTATGGTATATAACGTACTTGCGGCAACATTGGCGACGTATGCATACGGATTTACTATAGAAGATATTAAGCTGAACTTGCAAACGTTTATTCCTTCTGCGGCGCAAACTCCGGGACGCATGAACATCTTTGAATTCAAGGAATACACCGTTATGATTGACTTTGCGCACAACCCCGATGGATTCAGAGGAATTAAGGAATTTTTGTCAACCAACACTTCTCCTTTTAAAATCGGAATTATTACCGGCACCGGAGATCGCAGAGATGATGACATTCGTGCGATGGGAAAAATTTCTGCACAGATGTTTGATCACATCATTATTCGTCAGGATAAATTCCTTCGCGGAAGAAAAGCAGAAGATATTGTTAGACTGTTGGTGGAAGGCATTCAATCGGAGAACCCGAATCAGTCGTACGAATATGTTCCTAAAGAAATTGACGCGCTGCATCATGCCTTCACGATGGCCAAACCGGGAGCTTTCATCACTGCATTAAGCGACGTTATTGACAATGCCATTGAAGTGGTGCAGTCTTATTTGGATAAGGAGCGAACACTTTAGAATTAAAGAAAGAGATCAATGCGAGTCCTATGACTATGATAAACTTATAAATCTGTAATTGGCTCAATAAACTGCAAATAAATTGGAAGACAATGTCCAACTCATCGAGGAAATTGATAGAGTAAATAATTTAGTATGGAATTTAAGAACTACTCCAAACAGTGAATATAATCCTGAATTCATGCTGGGTGCAGCGCTGAAAAAAGCTGAATCTATCAATTATCAATTTGGAATTGCACACAGCTTGCTCAATCTTGCAACATTCACGTTCGTAGTTAAAAGTGACGTAGCGTTTGCTGAAGAATCATTTCGGCGTGCAAAACAAATATTTCAAGACCTCAAGAATGAGAAGTGGATTGCTAATAGTCTTCTTACACATGCAATAATTAAAAATTCAAGTGGTGATCCCGAACAAGCTCTTTATCTTGGATTAAAGGGTATTTCTTACTATGAAAAACACCAATCAGAAGCAGATGCTTTAATGGCATATTATGTTGTTGGAACAATTCATAAAGATTTAAATAAAACTGACGAAGCATTAAACTTCTACACTACCGGACTGCATCATGCTAAGTCTGAAAATAGTTGGACCGCAAGAATTTTATCTGGATTAAGTAATATCTATCTAGATCGTCGTGACTATGATAAAGCACTTGAATATGCAATCAAGAGTCTAACAATTATTCGACAGGTCAATAACGTCATCACAGAAAGTAGGGCTTTACATGATATTGGAAGAATATATAGGGCAGCAGGTAATAAAGCTAGAGCGCGCGAATATCTGCATGAAGCGCTTAAATTAAAACGAGAACATGCCTTAAAACATGTACTCTTCAGTACTTTATTTGAACTTGGTGAGCTATTTTATGAAAATCAGAATTACGCGGAAGCAATTTCATTTTTTCATGAAGCTGAATTAAATGCTATTGAAACTTCTTTGCCATCAAAAGCAGGCTTAGCTTATCATAGACAAGCATTTTGCTACAAACAATTAAAAGAGTTTGAAAAAGCTCTTGAATGTTATGAGAAACTATATAATGTACAAAACGAGATCAATCAGCAAGAACGTTTAGAAAAAATCAATAGATCAGAAGGTACATTACTTCGAGAAAAAGAAGATGAAATTGAGCGACTCAAAAATATAGAACTAAAAAATGCATATGAATTAATAGCTGCAAAGAATAAAGAGATAACGGACTCCATAAACTACGCCAAACGCATACAATTTTCGTTAATTGCACATGACGATTTTCTTAAAAAATATCTTAGTGACTACTTTGTTCTATTTCATCCTAAAGATATTGTGAGTGGAGATTTTTACTGGGCTGTTAAACAAGATCATTATTTTTTTATTGCCGTCTGTGATTCAACCGGACATGGAGTTCCCGGTGCATTTATGAGTCTCCTGAGCATTACATGCCTGAATGAAGCAATTGTAGAAAAAAACATTTTAACCCCGGGAGCAATTTTCGATTTTGTGCGGGATAAATTAACGAGCACGATAAGTCGTGAAGGACAAAAAGATGGGTTTGACGGAATATTAGTTCGGATCGACATAGCTACTGGTGAAGTGAGCTACGCAGCTGCTAATACGGCACCCATACTAATTAGAAACGGAGAAATAATGAGTTTAGATAAAGATAGATTTCCGGTAGGCTATACAGATCATCCTGAAAAATTCAGCGACTTTGTGTTGAAAACCTATCGAGATGATGTATTGTATTTACATACCGATGGGTTCATTGACCAGTTTGGAGGCCCCAAAGGAAAAAAGTACAAAAGGTCCCAACTGTATTCCTTTCTATCAGGAATTGCGCATCTTGAAATGGAAGAACAGTGTTTACAATTAAAGAATGAATTTATTAACTGGCAAGGCAATCAAGAACAAGTGGATGATGTTTGTTTTGTCGGGATTAAATTTTAACACCGTTCCATCTCCTGCTAAAATTACCTTAATAAATGCAACATCATTACAATGAAATTTATATTACAAAATTTATTATCGACACTAGTAATCCTCCTCACCTTAAGTACTCCCGGCGCCGGTCAACAGCCAAAAGTTTCTTTAGATAGTTGCCAGTACTACATATCTCAAGGTCAACATGCAGAAGCAATAACTAATCTCAGCATTCTCTTATCAGACTCGAGTACACTGAAAAAGACTGCTGTATTTAAAATATATGACTTACTGGGAAAGGCCTACTACGATATCGGAGATAAAGGAACCGCTGCATTGAATTATAATAGAGGTTTAGAATATGCAAGAAATAAAGCTGATAGCTCTTATATGGCATACTTCTATATGCAACTTGCCGCAGTTAACGTGCATAGCATTGCACCGCTAAGTCGAAAACAAATTGCCACTGCAGAAATAATTTACAATCGATTAAAGGATTCTACTGGAATATTAAAAGCCAGTATAAGGAAAGCATCGATATTGATGTTTGAAGGAAGGTTGGATTCAGCAATGAATATATATGCAACGGCAATTCCAAAATGTGAAAAACTCCATTTCGATAGCATATTAACTTCAATTTATTTAAATCTCGGTGTCGCGTATGGCCAACGAGACGATATCGATCTTTATAAGTACTACACAAATATTGCGATCCAAAAAGGAATTAAGTCTAACGATAAAAAAAATCTGGCATTGGCATATGCCAATTATTGCGCATACTTTTTAGAAATAAATTTACTGGACAGTTGTGAGTTTTACGCGTACAAAGCAATTGAAATAGCAAATAAAATAAATTACCTCCGACCGAAAATCGTAGCCTATCAAAACTTACTTGATGTCTCGGAACGAAGAAAAAATTATCGTCAAGCGTATGATCGCCTATGGATTTATAAAGCTATCTGCGACTCTTTCAATTTAATTGGAAACGATATTATAGGTTTGAAAAATCAATTAGAGGGGGATTTTAAAACCAGAGAAGATGAAATAACCCGGCAAAATTTTATCAAAGAAATAGAATCTGAAAACAGGCTCAATAGGCAAAAAATGATTACGATAAGTGCGATCATCATATTGCTTATGATGGGGGCTGCCGGAATTATTATTCTTAATCGATACCGGATTATTAAAAAGCAGGAAACAATAATTAAATCACAACATGAGGAGCTTAAATTACAGCACATTACAATAGAAGCGAAGCAAAAAGACATCGTAGATTCCATTAATTATGCAAAACGATTGCAAAATGCCATTCTCAGCGATCCTTCAGAAATAAGGGCTGTCTTACCGAATACATTTGTACTTTATATCCCTAAAGATATAGTAGCCGGAGACTTTTACTTTTTTGAAGAGTATGCCGATCATTACATGCTTGCCGCAGCAGACTGCACAGGGCATGGTGTTCCGGGAGCAATACTTAGTGTTGTTTGTGCCAACGCACTTTCACAAGCCATACAAGAATTCGACTTAACAGATCCGGGACAAATACTAGATAAAACTAGAGATATAATTATTGATCGGTTTAGTAAAAGTACCGAAACAATAAATGACGGCATGGATATCTCATTGTTGGTCATCAGTAAAAAGTATAAAACTGCATGGTGGTCCGGTGCTCATAATTCCTTGTATTATACAGTAAATGGTCAGCTCACTGAAGTAAAAGCGAACCGACAATCAGTTGGGCCGTCAGATTATAAAAATCACTTTACAACACATAAAATTGATATCCAAGAAAAAAATAGAACCACATTTTATTTACTAACTGATGGATTTGCAGATCAGTTCGGTGGAACACATGGGAAAAAGTATAGAACTAAAGAACTTAAACTTTTAATTGAAAAGCTTTCTTGCCTGCACGTTATGGAACAGCAAAAAGAGTTAGAAACTGTTTTTCATGATTGGAAAGGGAATCTTGAACAGCTTGATGATATTTGTATACTTGGAATAGAAATTAGCTGATTAACAATCCTTGTATTATAGAATTGAGCCTCAGCTGACTTGCCGTAGTACTTAGTTCATTTCTATCTTTATAGTAATATCTGTTTTGTTTAATTGTATATTACAATCGAAAGAAAACCAATATGAAAAAATCACTTATACTCGTTATTTGCATATTCTTAGTAAGCAAAGGAGTTACACAGAACAATTTTTCAATTTCCATTACACTGAGTACCGGAGAATATGTTTATCCGCTGCAGCGCATGGATCAGCCGGTTGCTGAAGACTACTTTGACGGCAAGTATTTCCGATATCTTCATTTCAGCAAAATACCTTCAGCTGAAACGTTAACCAAGCTTGCTAATCATGGTATTATGGTGCACTATTTTTTAGGTAACAATACATATCAGGCTGCTATTAATGCCGGCTTCCCATTTCAATCACTATCTACTTTTAATATCGACGGCTGCTATCGTATTGAAGGCAAAACGAAAATGCATAAGGAGTTGATTCCAGTTGTTGAGTCAAACAATATTCCGTCTTTCGCCATTAACGAAAACGGTCATGCAGGAATTATCATTTCACGATATCCGAATATCAATCACCAGTTGTTGCTTGAAACTATATTGAGCAAAGGTTTTACGGTGAATTATGAAAATACTAACAGTGGACGCATGGTAGTGTTTGTTCCAACCGATCAAATCATGACGTTGGCTGCATTGCCCGGCGTTGCAGCATTGGAATTGATGGATGAACAACCGGTTCCGGATAACAATCCCGGTCGTACCAATCACCGTGTAAATTGGTTGTCGCAAGAATTTCAGGGCGGATTGATGTACAACGGTACCGGAGTAAGTGTGATGTTACAGGATGATGGTTTTATCGGACCGCACATTGATTACGAAGGACGTTTAGGAGCGCAATACGTAACAACTAATAGCGGCGACCACGGCGATCACTGTGCAGGAACTTTAATGGGTGCGGGAAATAAAGATCCGTTAACACGCGGTATGGGTTGGGGCGCTGAACTGTTTGTTTATCGCGCTGCGCCTTATCAGGGGTTTGACAGTATTTACAACCACTACGTTACGAATAACATTGTAATTACATCTACTAGTTACAGTGACGGTTGTAACGCGGGCTACACAACATTGGCACAAACATTAGATCAACAGATTGTTGATATGCCAAAACTTATTCATGTCTTCTCGGGGGGAAATAACGGTACTGCAGATTGTTCTTACGGCGCAGGTGCAGGTTGGGGAAATGTGACCGGTGGACACAAACATTCAAAAAATACAATTGCTGTCGGTAATCTCGATTTCGCTGATGTGATCGCTGCTTCAAGTAGTCGTGGGCCTGCGCATGATGGTCGATTAAAGCCTGAAGTTTGTGCAGTAGGTACTAACGTGTATTCTACTATTGATGTCAACACATACGGTACAAAAAGCGGCACATCTATGGCTTGTCCTGCTGTTGCGGGAACATTCTCGGCATTGTATCAAGCGTATAAAGAAACACATAACAACGTTGAGCCACCATCTGCATTAATTAAGGCTGTAGTGATGAACACTTCGGATGATTTGGGGAATCCGGGGCCTGATTTTATTTATGGGTATGGACGTATTAATGCACGCAAAGCATTGGTTCCTGTTCAGAACAATCAGTTCGTAGAAGATTCCGTAAATAATTCCGGTTCACGTACGCATAACATCACGATTCCTGCCGGAGTTGGTACTTTAAAAGTAATGGTGTATTGGCACGATCGTCCTGCTTCAGTAAATGCTTCAGTTGCTTTGGTCAACAACTTAAACATGACGGTTACAGATCCAAGCAATAACGTGTTACAACCACTCATCTTAAATTATACGCCAACTGTTAACGCGTTGAGTGCACCGGCTGTGCCGGGAGTTGACATTCGTAATAACCATGAGCAAGTTGTGATCAGCAATCCTGCTGCAGGAAATTACACCATCACCATACAGGGAGCAAGCATTCCTTTTGGTCCTCAGAAATATTATGTGGTATGGTATTATGAGGTTGTAGAAGATTTAGTGCTTACTTATCCTAATGGTGGTGAAGGTTTCGAAGGTGGTGAAACACATGTCGTTCGCTGGGATGCGCAAGGCAATAACGGAACATTCTCATTGGAATATTCAAATGACAGCGGTGCAACATGGCAACTTCTGGCATCCAACATTAATGCGAACTTCCGTTCTTACCAGTGGTTAGTACCGAACAATTTCAGCGGCAAATGTTTAATGAACATCAAGCGCGGTCAATACAACGACGTTAGCGATCGTACATTTAGCGTGGCTCCTATTCCGACGAACATTAACATTCAATGGTCTTGTCCTGACTCATTAATGCTGAAATGGACACCGGTTGCGAATGCCACAGGCTATGACATTTTCATGTTGGGCAATATGTACATGGATTCCATTGGGACTACCGCAGCGGATTCTTTCAAAGTGTACAACTTAAATAACGTAACCAATACGTATTGGTTTAGTGTTCGTGCACGCGGAACTAACCACGCTGTAGGTCGCAGAGCAATTGCAATTGAAAAAACACCGGGAATCTTGTGTCCGGGTTCTTATGATGTTGCGATTAATTCAGTGAACTCTCCGGATCAGACCTATTTCGGTTGCCAAAACACAACTTCTATTCCTGTTATTGTGGAATTGAGCAATCCGGGTGCAACACCGATAACTTCAGCAACATTAAATTATTCGTTGAATTCAGCTGCTGTTGTTACCCAAACATACACGGGTAATCTAGCTCCAAATGCGAGTACGTTGTTTACGTTTAATACGCCAATTTCCATCACCGCATTCGGGAATAATATTTTACAGGTTTGGGTAGATTATCCTAATGATATTGTTCCGGCGAATGATACGATGAACTTTATTATCAATTATGCAACTGGTGTAACGGTAACTCCTCCGTGGTCCGAAGATTTTGAAACATTCCCGGCATGTGCAACAACATCTGACTGCGGAGTTACAGTTTGTAACATGTTGAACGGATTCGTGAATGCCACAAATGGTCAGCAAGATGACATTGACTGGAGAACCGATGAAAACGGCACGCCTTCTTCAGGCACCGGTCCCGATATTGATTTTATTCCGGGGACAGCAATTGGTAATTACATCTACTTGGAAGCATCCGGCGTTTGTGAAGATCAAACTGCAGTGTTGTTTACTCCATGTGTTGATTTAACCAACATCACGAACGCAGAATTGAAGTTTGGTTATCACATGAACGGTGCGGACATGGGTACGTTAGAAGTTGATATCTTCTCTAATGGAGCATGGATTCCTAATGTATTCTCACGCACAGGTCCACAAGGATCTGCTTGGCAACAGGCAACTATTAACCTAAATGCTTACGCTGGGCAAAATATTGTAGTGCGCTTCAGAGGTACAACCGGCAATGGCTTTGCAAGTGATATGGCGCTAGATGGTATTCGTGTAGATAATCTATCCGGAGTTGAAGAAACAGTGGCTACGAATCAATTGAACGTATACCCGAATCCTGCGCAGAACGAAATTCGTGTAACATATAACGCTGCTGCAGGAAGTGAAGCAGTTATTTATATCACGGATTTGTCCGGTCGTGTTATCTCATCGGAAACTGTACAAGCCGGCGCTAACGGCATTAATGCAACAATGAACATTTCGGGACTTGCTGCAGGTTTGTATATGATTCAGTTGCAACAAGGAAATGAAAGTCTAAGCATTCCTTTGCAGAAGATGGATTAAGAATTTCGGTAGCAATAGAATACATGAGTAAAAGATGGTTGAAGCAATTCAGCCATCTTTTTTTATTTGCTTTACCAAACTTTCGTGTTGCAATGAACAAAAGAAGTAATAACGCTAATAACAAATGTTAGCAACGCATTTTATATGTATCTACATATATTTATTACCTTTGTATCAAATTCAAAAGTAGTTCATCATAAAAATAAGGTCATCATGAGTAGAACCATTGTTAAAACAACCACCGGATATGTTGCACCGCTCGGAGAAGATTTAGTCGTGCGTCGTCTTGTAGCCAATCAAGAAATACGACACGTGAATCCGTTTATATTTTTGGATCATTTCGGTCCTTCTGAATATGCGCCACAGAGAACGAAAAAATCTACAGGTACAGGAGCGCATCCACATCGCGGCTTCATCACATTCACTTACATATTAAACGGTGAATTTGAACACCGCGACAGCATAGGGAATCACAGTATTGTAAGTGACGGCGGAGGACAATGGATGGTTGCAGGTTCAGGAATTGTGCATGATGAAAAACCTTCTGATCACTTTATGGAGACCGGCGGAATACTGGAAGGATTTCAATTGTGGATTAATTTACCGGCACAATACAAAGGACTAACACCACAATATTTGCCGTTGCATGCCACTGATGTTCCTGAAGTTAAACTCGACAAAGACAGCGGCACATTGCGTGTGTTAATTGGTAATTATCTAGATGTAGCATCTAAAGTTCCTACGTATCATCCGCACCACGTTTATGATGTAGTTTTGCTTCCGGGGAAACAAGCAAACATTAAAGTTGATCCGAATCACGAAGGTTTTGCATTTATCTCGCGGGGCAGCGCAAAAGTTGCGGGAACAACACTTACTGGTTCAGTCGTTGGACTGTTGAGTAAACAAGGCGATACTATTAGCATTGAGAACACTACTTCTGATATTCAACATGTGATGCTTTTTATGGCAGAACCGCTGCACGAACCCATGGCATCCTACGGACCATTTGTTATGAATACCAATGCAGAAATTCAAATGGCTGTTAATGACTATCACGCCGGCAAATACGGAGAAATTCAGTACGTCTAATTTCTGACGAAAGTATAACGCATAAAAAACCCAGACTGTTCGAGCTTGTAACAGTCTGCGTTTTTTGTTTAACCGTTTTTACTTCGCGTTCGGATCTACCATCAACTGTGGCTTTCCGTCGGTGATGATCACTTTCGCGTTAGGCGACTTCGCCAATTCACGAAATGCTTCAATAGTCATATACCGAAGTGTTGTATCATTTAAACTTTGGGCAATGATTAACTGCGCGTCACGGATACCGGAAGCTTCAATCTTTTTGCGTTCTGCTTCTTGACGTTCGCGCTGCAACACAAACTCCATGCGTTGCGCTTCTTGTTCAGCAGCCAATTTTTCTTCAATAGCTTTTGATAAGGTAGGTGGCAACTTAATGCTTTTCATCAACACCTGCTCAATTACAAAACCTCGAGGTGTAATAATTTTATTCATGCTATCGCGTATTCCGAGTTCTATGTGCGAACGCTCCCCTGAATGGAGATCTTTCGCTAAAAATTGTGATGTAACATCAGCTGCTTTTGAACGAAACACACTTACGATTAAAATTTCTTCAAAGTTTAATCCAACGGTTTCAATAATTCGCGGAACAGAATCGGGAATAATGTGATACAAAATGGAAACAGTTGTATTTACGTTCACACCTTCTTTGGATGGCAAATCGAGATTCAACTCAACATTAATCGTACGTGTAGGTACTTTCAAAACTCGTGTCGTAAATGGGAAATAGGTCACCGGACCTTCACGATGAATTTTCTCATTCATCACTCCCAACTTTCGCTTCACTCCTACTTCACCGGGTCGGATGATAGTACATGAAGACAATACAGCAACACTCAGAATAACTAGTAGGAAAGTTTTCATAGGCATAAGGGTTTTGAATTTTTTCGAGAATACGATAAACAAAAAATTATGGCTGTTAACAGAATAAAAGTATTGTTAACGATTCCTAAATCAATGACCCAATCCGCTAATTGATCTATTATCATCACAAGTTATTATGTATTCAATTTAACTTACCAATCTGCTTACCTTTGATTATGATTTCGAACCGACAGCTTTTCTTACAACATGTTGGACAAACGAGCCCGGCACCACTAGGTTTGGAAATTGAACGTGCCGAGGGCATTTATCTGTACGATGTCAATGGAAAATCTTATATCGATTTCATCAGCGGCATTTCGGTAAGTAATGTCGGACATCGACATCCGAAAGTTATTGCAGCTATTCAGGCGCAATTGAACAAATACATGCACCTGATGGTATACGGCGAATATGTTCAAAGTCCGCAGGTAATGTTGGCGCAACGAATTGCGTCTCTCTTACCTGATTCCCTTAACTCCGTTTACTTCACCAATTCGGGTGCGGAGGCTATTGAAGCAGCATTAAAACTGGCGAAGCGAACTACACAAAGAAGTGAACTGATCAGCTTTCGTAATTCCTATCACGGTAGTACGCATGGCGCTTTAAGTATTATGGGCAGCGAGTTTTTCAAAACATCGTTTCGTCCATTATTGCCCGATACGTGCTTACTCGATTATAATGATATCACGCAACTGCAACTCATCAGCAACAAAACTGCTGCTGTTGTTATAGAACCTGTGCAAGCTGAAGCAGGAATAATCGTGCCGGACAACAATTATTTAATTGCGTTAAGAAAACGATGTCACGAAACCGGAACGCTGCTCATTATGGATGAAATCCAAACCGGTTTTGGTCGTACGGGAAAATTGTTTGGTTTTGAACATAGCGGTGTAATTCCGGACATCATTTGTTTCGCCAAAGGAATGGGCGGAGGAATGCCGATTGGAGCCATGGTAAGCTCACGCGATAATTTGAATGCATTCACGGAAAATCCCGTTTTGGGACATATCACCACATTTGGAGGACATCCCGTGTGTTGTGCAGCTGCGTTGGCATGCATCGATGTTATCGTTGAGGAACAATTGCCGGAGGCTGCAGCACGTCGTCAGGATATTTTTAAAGAATATTTGCAACATCCCGCAGTACACGAAATTCGGGGCATTGGACTAATGCATGCCGTCCTTTTCGATTCCTACAACGTCAATAAAAAAGTGATTGATGCGCTACTCGAAAATGGCATTATTACCGATTGGTTCTTGTTCTGTGATTATGGCCTGCGTATTGGTCCTCCGTTAACGATTACAGATGACGAACTTATTCGAACATTGGAAACAATGCGTGATGTGATGAAACACATCTGATAGCTGCGAATCAGTTCTTCAATAGTTTCCTACTGACAACATCACTAACGTGCACGCTTCTACCGGCTCAATGTTGTGTTGAACTAAAAAATCATGCAAGTGTGCATTCTCTGTTCCGGGATTTATGATTACACGTTCCGGTTTCAATTGGACAATATAATTCAACCACGGTTCCTGATTTTGCGGACCTACGTATAATGTAACAGTGTCCACATCTGCAACCTGCTCCTGAGTTGTTTGGATGGTAACACCATCAATTTCACCTTTGCGCAAACCAACAGCAACTACAGGGTGTCCGTGCTGCTTCAACATACGCACTGCACGATAACTGTATCGTTCCGGATTATCGCTTGCTCCAATTACAACAGTCTTTTTCATGTTATTCGAATTATTCCACGTAGTTCAGATCCTTACCGTACGTTTCCTCTAATCGCCAAAGCGCTATAAAGCCAATGGCAAACGTGATGATGCCCATGATTATAGCACCGGTAACATTCCCCAATCCAATTGATTTGCTGAAAAACAAAAATCCGGAAGTCAATAAGATGGCTCCTCCACGAACAAAATTCGGAGCTGTTGTGGTAACTGTTGCGCGTATGTTGGTACCGAATAATTCTGCTGCACTTGACATGAACACCGCCCAATAGCCTGTTGCAAATCCGGTGATAACAACAATAGTATAAAACACCGTTAGCGACATTCCAGCAAATAAAAAGTATGCGATACAGCACAATACTGCCAACGCCAAAAACCAAAACAACGCCCGTTTACGACTCTTCAAATGTTGACTCAACCAACCGCTGGCGATGTCCCCGATCGTAATGCCGCAATATGCTAATGTTATTGCCAACTTCGCATCAGGCGGAGTTGCTTTTAATGCGGGACTTAAATCTGCGCCAACTTCCGGACTTAACGTGATTAGAATGCCCATCACATACCAAACGGGCAAGGCAATTAAGATGACGTTCAAGTATTTCCCTAGGTTCTTCCAAGAGGAAAGCAACATGAGGAAATCCCCACGCTTTACATTGCTTTCCTTGATAGTAGAAAACATCCCCGATTCGTATACACCGATACGCAGTAACAACAATAGCATTCCTAAGCCACCACCAATGTAATACGACATGCGCCAGTCATCCAGCGCCATATTCACAACGCCGGCTACAACTGCACCGAAAAGACCTACCGCCGCAACAATCATTGCGCCCCAACCTCTGTTCTCTTTCGACATACTTTCAGCAACTAACGTAATTCCGGCACCTAATTCACCCGCTAATCCAAAGCCTGATACAAAGCGTAACACAGCATAAGTATCAGTATCAGTTACCATTCCATTAAAAATATTCGCCAGAGAATACGTGATGATAGAACCAAACAGCACTGAAAGCCTTCCCTTCTTGTCACCAATAATTCCCCATGCAATACCACCAACCAACATCCCGAACATCTGCCAGTTAAAGAGCATGATTCCGGTATCCTTCACCAAAACTTTAAAAGCCGGTGTGGTCTTTACAGCAGGCGACAATCCGGCGCTTAAAATATCGTTCAAACTGGAAACGCGTTCCATGCCGAAAAGCACCAAATCATAGATATCCACAAAGTAGCCCAATGCAGCAACGAGCACTAACATGCCTACTTTTTTATCCTTGAGCTCGAGAAGAACACTCACAACAACTGATTTTAAATTGAAGCGACAAATTACGCATAAAAAGACTTTTATTCCATTGACACAGACGTGATGCAAACCTTATATTAAATTCGAACCTTTTTAGCTGCAGTTTGTTATCTCTGTCCAAACCAAATCCTCTTATGTTCAGACAACTTCTTTCATTCATATTGCTTTTTGTCATCTTTGCTAATTCCTCTTATGCGCAGTCTACAACAGGTGTAATCAAGGGAAAAGTTACCGATGCTGTTACCAATGAAGCATTGCCATTTGCCGTAATTTTTGTTCAGGGAACAAGTCTAGGCGGCACCACGGATCTTGACGGTAATTTCACCATTAACAATGTTCCCGGCGGTACTTACAACGTTCAGGCTTCACTTACCGGCTACAAAAAGCAGGTGAAGTATGAAATTATGGTGAATAGTGTCCGCCCGTCGGAAGTGAATTTCGCCTTGGAAACAGACAGCAAAACTGCGGATACAGTAGTTATTCGTGCCAATCCATTTATTAAAACGGCAGAAAGTCCGGTTTCGGTGCGGACCATTGGTGTTGCTGAAATTGAACGTAACCCGGGCGGAAACCGCGATATATCCAAAGCCATACAAAGTTTGCCGGGTGTTGCTTCATCCGTTTCTTTCCGCAATGACATCATCATTCGCGGCGGCGCACCTAACGAAAATCGTTTCTTTTTGGATGGCGTAGAAGTGCCGAATATCAATCACTTTGCAACTCAGGGTTCTTCCGGAGGTCCTGTGGGAATGATCAACGTAAACTTTATTCGCGAAGTTGATTTTTACAGCGGAGCTTTTCCTGCTACTCGTGGCAACTCATTGAGCTCAGTATTTGAGTTTAAAATGAAAGAAGGAAATCCGGATAGATTGGTAACCAGCTTCACGGTGGGTGCTTCCGATTTCGGATTAACCTTTGATGGTCCTTTGGGCAAAAACACCTCTTTTATTTTTTCTGCTCGTCGTTCCTATTTACAGTTTTTGTTCCAGGCTTTGCAATTGCCTTTCCTTCCTATTTACAACGACTTTCAATTCAAGACAAAAACAAAAATTGGTGATAAAGGAGAACTGACCTTCCTCGGATTAGGAGCAATTGATCAGTTTGAGTTAAATAAAGAAGCGAATGAAACAGAGGAACAACAGTATTTGCTGAATGTGTTACCGATCAATCAACAATGGAATTACACCATTGGTGGTACCTATCGTCACTTCACGCAAAACGGTTCGTTGTTGTTTGTGTTGAGTAGAAATATGCTCAACAACTCAACGGTTAAGTATTTCGAAAACGACGAAAGTTCACCCAACAACTTATTGCAAGATTATCTTTCACAGGAAAGTGAAAATAAATTCCGATTTGAGCACTACATCTATTCTAACGGTTGGAAATTCACTTATGGTGCAGGAGCTGAATACGTGCGATTCACCAGCGATACGTACCAAAAAATAATCATTCCCAGCGGCGTAAGTACTGTAGATTTCAGTTCGAAATTGCTTTTGTGGAAATACGGTGCATTTGGACAAGTAAGTAAAGTACTTGCGCAGGAACGATTGACCTTATCATTTGGGTTGCGTATGGATGGAAGTGATTATTCATCAGCCATGAGTAATCCGTTAGAACAATTTTCGCCGCGCTTCTCGGCTTCTTATGCGCTTAACGAAAAGTGGGCCATCAACTTTAACGTGGGTCGTTACTACCAGTTGCCGGCGTATACGGTATTAGGCTATCGTGACAGCTTGAATACTTTGGCGAATAAAGCGAACGGAGTAACCTTCATTCGCGCAGATCATATCGTTGCAGGTGTAGAATGGATTCCGTGGGAAAACGCGCGTATTACTGCCGAAGGATTTTACAAGATGTATAACAACTATCCGTTTTTATTGAATGATAGTATTTCATTGGCCAACCTGGGAGCAGACTTCGGAGTAATTGGCAATGATGCCATTGTTTCTAATTCTAAAGGCCGTGCATTTGGAGCAGAATTTTTGATTCAACAAAAATTGTACAAAGGTTTTTACGGGATACTTGCCTATACAATCGTGCGAAGCGAATTCAAAACCAAGTTTAACGAATACGCTCCAAGTGCCTGGGACAATGGACATATTGTATCGTTAACTGCAGGGAAGAAATTTAAAAAAGGTTGGGAAGTAGGTGCTCGCTGGCGTTTCCAAGGAGGTACTCCTTACACGCCTTACAATCTGGCATTAACCGCGCAACAGTCAGTATGGAATGTGGCAGGACGAGGGATTCTGGATTACAGCCAAATCAATTCGTTGCGCTTCTCTCCGATTCATCAACTGGATATGCGGGTAGATAAAAAATGGTTTCTGAAGAAGTTCTCGTTGAACCTGTACTTCGACGTACAAAACGTTTACAACAAACAGTTAGAACTCCAACCTAACATCACGGTAGTTCGTGATGCCAATGGAAATCCGGTCACCGATCCTAATAATCCGAACGCATATTTGTTAAAGGAATTACCGAATACTTCCGGAACCGTTTTACCTACATTGGGAATTATTCTTGAGTTCTAATGCATCTACGTTGTAATTTTACTTTGTGAAAAGATGGTTAAAATCTCTGGTTCGAAGTAAAATGTTTTATGTAGTTGCCTTGTTGCTGGTAGTACCGTATTTGATTCCGATCAATCAGTATCAGCCTGCGCCGGATTTTAAACCATTTCTTGAAAGTCATTTCATCACATTAAGTGAAACGAAACTTCACTATCGGGAATGGAATAAGGGCTCTTCGAAAGGCCATGTATTATTCGTCCACGGCTTTAGCGGCAACACTTTTTGCTGGAGAAATAACGTGGATACGTTGGTGAAATCAGGATACCATGTTGTTGCAGTAGACATGCCGGCATTCGGGTACAGCGATAAAAGTACGGGTGTTCAACATGATGTTACTTCAAAAGCTTCCTTGTTTTGGCAACTGTGCGACACACTCCAAGGAAAACAATGGGTGCTCATTGGACACAGTATGGGTGGCAGTGTTGTTGGAGCCATGGGAGCATCTCGTCCTTCACGCACTGCAGGTGTTGTATTTACCGATGGTGTGTATTTCAGTATCGACAATAAAAAGTCTGTAGGCAAGAAAATTTCAGGTGCTTTTATTACTTCATCTTATGTTAAGCGTTGGGCTGAAATTGTAGGAAAATACGGATACGTTGATCATGAATCATTTAAAAAACTTCTGACCAGCGCATACGCGCAACCTGCGGATTCATTAGCCGTTGAAGGATATCTTGCTCCATTTCGCACACGTCAATCTGCAGCCGCAATTTTGGAAATGGGTGCTGATCAACACGGACCAACACCTGATGATCGTCGTCTCAACATGCCTTTATTAGTGGTGTGGGGCAATAAAGATGTTTGGATTCCAATTGAAAGCGGAAAAGAATTTGCCCGAAAACATGTTATTGATGATTTTGTTGTCATTGAAGGAGCCGGGCATTGCCCCATGGAAACACATCCAAAGGAATACAATGCAGCTGTTGTACGTTTCATCAACAAGGTATTTGTACCTTGATACTCACGATAGTTGCGGAATACATACAGTTACTCCATATCAAACTATGAAAAGTAAATGTGTCTTGTTGCTCCTTCTAATTGGTCACTTTGCCGGTGCACGGCAAGACAGTATTCGTAAACCGCGTGCAATTCTTGTTGGTGCAGGAGCAACTGTAGTTGCAGCGGGTAGTCTCACTTACTTATGGACGCAGTGGTATAAGGATTATCCTTCCCAACCGTTTCACTTTTTCAATGACAATGCGGAATGGAATCAGATGGACAAAATCGGACACAGTTTCACAACTTATCAGATTGCACGAATCGGTTACAACACCTTACGTTGGACCGGAATGAGCGAGAAAAAATCAATGTGGACGAGCACGTTAACCGGTTGGGGA
This sequence comes from Bacteroidia bacterium, assembly GCA_044344795.1. Taxonomy (GTDB): domain Bacteria; phylum Bacteroidota; class Bacteroidia; order Palsa-965; family Palsa-965. Next base: position 35,448 of record JBIJCF010000022.1, read on the forward strand.
GATTTGGCAGTAATTGAACTCATGGATGGACGTTCGGCAGACTGGGGATTTTCGTGGGGCGATATGGCGGCAAATACTGCAGGCAGTGCGTTGTTCGTGAGTCAACAAATGCTGTGGAAAGAACAACGTGTACATTTAAAATTTTCCTTCCAACCCGGAGGATATGCGCAATACAGACCTTCGCTTTTAGGAAGCACATTGCCCGAACAAATTTTAAAAAATTATAACGGGCAAACGTATTGGCTAAGTTGCTCTCCTGCGCGATTTACTGATGAAGACGTACTTTGGCCGGAATGGCTTCAACTAAGTTTGGGTTACGGATCCCGCGGAATGATTGGCGGTCATTTCAATCCTCCAATTTATAACGAGCAGGGAAATTTGGTTTCATTCAATCGTTCCAGAGAATATTATTTATCGCTGGATATTGACTTACGAGCCGTTAAGTGGAAATCGAAATTCATGAAATCCGTCACTGCATGGATAGGATATACCAAATTTCCATTGCCGGGACTTCGCTACGGAGTTAACGGATTCAAAGGACAATGGGTAGCGGGAAGGTAATTGATTCTATTGTGTTCTGAGTTATTTAAAGTCTGCTTATCCCACTGAGTATTTTATTCACTTTTTGCTTATTGCAATTAACAATCTCCATTAACTCTTCCTCTTCGCACTATACTTTACCACCAATACCCCGTACATCACCACGCCAACCGCATACAATGCAGCGGTAATTAAAAAGATGTTTACATACGGCCAGCCGGTGTCGCGCAGTTCACCGAAAATAAACCGCGTACTGATAAACCAACTTCCTGACCAAATTGCGGCGATTAAGGCACTCGTAATCTCACGATTCTTCTCCCCAACATAGTCCATTGCTATTTCAGAAGTCATCGGTCCTGCAACATTCATTAAGGGCTGACGCAACAAATAACACAATATGGCTATGGTCACTGCTGCCGGTTGCTCACGATACCATTCTGTGGTAGCTAATGCAATCAAACTAATTACTGCAAGACTTTGTGTGGCTGGAACAGCAATCACATATCCGATGTACTTCTTAATTCTGGGCACCTGTAACGCCGACCAAGCCACCAACAACGCAGCAACGAAATTCCAAAGCGAAATCGTATGAGTAGGAAGTTCGTGAACTCGTGCAAAAAACAAATTGATAAACGGAATAGTCAATCCCGCCCCGGTTGCTATAATGAGTGCAGGAAAAAGTGCCGTAAACATCAATCCATAGTCGTGCTTGGAATATTTTACAACATTGTTCGACATGGCCACATCAGGAACATCCGGCTGCACTTGTCGTAAAATAAACCAACCCGCCATCGCGACAACGCACGTGCCCAATAATAAATTGCGTTCGGAAAACAGTTCAGCGTCATAGCTATTAAGTAGCCAAACCAACAAAGCTCCAGCAATTCCTGCTAAACTCCACGTGGAATAACTCAATGAAATTGCCGGTGTTTTATCTTCATCTTTTGCATGTCGTAGAATATAAGGCAGCACAGGAATTTGCATAAAGGTGAATGATGCTCCCCATAAAAACTGAACCAGTATGAGCAGATAATCCCATTTTAAATGAATTCCTGCGATAATCAGCACTCCGAAAAGTGGGACACCAATAGCTGAAATTTTAAATAATGGCAATAACGATCTTCCCTTAATGTAACGACCCATTGGAAGGGCGAGCAACAATACACCGGCGTAACGCCAGGAAATGTAATCGGCTATAACTGCATCGTTGTAACCTTCTTCCTTCATATACAGCGACTGCAGGTTGAGAAACATGGCATTTACGAGCTGAATAAAAAACTCAGCCGCTATGACCAATAAAATGTTACTGCTAATGCGACGGTAGGAAGCAAACATGATTTCTGAGCAGCTCGAAAGTACATGTTAATTTGAATATTATTAAACCTTCAATGATTCGTGTTGCAGTAAATTCAATTTATTTGAGAATTGGGTTATGTGAAGGATTAGTAATCGTAACTTTCGCTTAAAAAAATGAAACTGCTGCTATATAAACTTTTATTGTTGAGTATTTCGACAACAGGTGCATCCATATTGAGCTTTGCCCAGACCAACGACTATTTCAACAACAATCCTTACTGGCAAGTAAACTCAATATGCGCAGTACCATATCCTTGTTTACAAAACGAAACGTTTAATTATTACATCGACGGTGATACTGTGCTGAATAATCTGACGTATAAAAAAGTAATGAAACAAGGTTCCGGATATTTCAGTTGGATGGGCAATCCTCCTGCAGGATGCTCCGGAACGTATTCGTATATCGATACCATTCCATGGTGTTATGTTCGTTCCTCCGCAAAACAAATGTTTATATGGATGCCGTCCGATACTTCGGAGCAGTTGCTGTTTGACTTCGACCTGAGTGTTGGTGATACATTGCCGCTTTCTTACACCACTTGGACAACTGACATTTACGTAACAGCAATAGACAGTTTTGTAACAGGATCAGGTTATCGAAAACGATTCATGCTTGCAGGTAATACATGGAGTACGCACATACTCGAGGGTGTCGGTTCAGATAAAGGATTGACCGAGCCTATTTCAATTCCATTTGAATGCGGTTACAACCTGTTGTGTTATGGCACTAATGATACGGCGTGGTATCCGGTGCAAGGTCCAACTTGTAATCTTGAAACTGACAATTTCTCTATTCAACAACAGCCCGCGATTAATCTTTTCCCCAATCCGGCGAATGATCAAATCACAATAAAGTTGGCAGAAATTTCACCACCAATGCAAATCAGCGTTTATACTACGTTAGGACAAGTTGTTTACGCTAACACAAGCACAAACACTAACCCAATAATACCCGTACACCAATTGGAGAATGGTGTGTATTTATTGCATCTTTCGAATACAACAACTTTATTTACCCGAAGAATCATAATTCAACACTAACTATCAATACCATCAATCACCATGAAACTTGGTGCATTTTCTGTGAGTCTTTCCGTAAAAGACTTACAACATTCAATCACATTTTACGAGAAATTAGGTTTTTCAGTATTTGCCGGTGATAAGAAGAATTATGTCATCATGAAAAACGGCAACGCACTGATTGGATTATTTCAGGGAATGTTTCAGGGCAATATTCTCACCTTTAACCCGGGCTGGGATGAAAATGCAGCGAACGTTGACCCGTTTGACGACGTTCGAAAAATTGAACAACACGTAAAGGAGCAAGGTGTAATCTTAACTTCAGAAGTAAGCACCGGAAGTGAAGGGCCTGGAAGTATTACAATGATTGATCCTGACGGCAACATGATTTTAATTGATCAACATCGTTAATAGAATAGCTATGAAAAAGAAAGTGGTGATTGTGGGCGCAGGATTTGCCGGAATTCAACTCGCAAGAAATCTGAATGAATCATTATTTGATGTAATGATTATTGATAAACTTAATCACCACCAATTTCAACCGCTCTTCTACCAGGTAGCAACATCGCAAATAGAACCTTCGAGTATCTCCTTCCCTATTCGCTTTATTTTTCGAAAGAAGAAAAATGTTCAAGTGCGCGTTGCGGAAGTTCAGACTATCCGCCCGGAGAACAACACTATTGAAACTTCGATCGGTGAATTCAATTACGACTATTTAATAATAGCCATTGGCTGCACCACCAATTTCTTTGGCAACTCAAATCTCGCACAGCACGCGTTTACACTAAAATCAACTTACGAAGCCATCGAGATACGTAATCACATCCTGGATGTATTTGAGCGTATAGTAACTGCGACCGACACAGAACGTGAATTGCTCATGAACTTATGTATTGTCGGTGGAGGCCCGACAGGAGTTGAATTAGCGGGGTCATTTGCTGAAATGAAAACCAACATTCTGCCCAACGATTATCCGGGAATTGATTTTTCACGATTCAATGTATATCTCATTGACAACAGCAAATTGCCCTTGAGTAACATGAGTGCAAGCTCCAGCTCATGGTCTAAGAAATATTTGCTTGAGCTTGGCGTGCAAGTTAAGAATGAAACGTTGGTAAAAGATTACGATGGCAAGTCGCTCACCTTGGCATCAGGAGAAGTTATTCCTACCCGCACTGTAATCTGGGCAGCTGGTGTTATTGCAAACTACATCCAAGGACTTCCTGATATTGCTTCACATAAATCGCGCCGATTAAATGTAAATCGAAATAATTTGGTTGCCGGTTGTACCAACATTTATGCACTTGGCGATGTATGTCGCATGGAAACTCCGCTGTATCCGAACGGTCATCCTCAGGTTGCGAACGTGGCTATCAATCAGGCGAAGCTTCTTGCAAAAAATTTGAACGCCTTGCAGTACGGTAAATCACTGCAAGATTATGAATACAAGGATTTAGGTTCAATGGCTACAATAGGCACCAATAAAGCGGTTGTAGACATTGGCAAAATTCACTTGAAAGGATATTTTGCTTGGCTGATCTGGATGTTTTTGCACTTAATGCTCATTCTTAGCGTTAAGAAGAAACTGATCATCTTTATCAATTGGGCATGGGCGTATGTTACAAAGAATTCGTCGTTGCGATTGATATTGAGAGATCCGGACAGAAGCACGCCTGCATCAAAGAATAATTAGCTATTTCTCCGGCATCCGTTCCCAAAACACAAAACCATGCTCTTCTTTCAACTTGCGCAAATGTGGATAGTACTTCACCACTTCCGACTCAAACGTATTCTTGCAAACGAAGTACATCGGGCGATCAATATTACCTCTTAGCATCCAATCGCGTTGCATAGAAATATTAATTTCTGTGAGTGTTCGTTTAGGATCGGCATAAGCTTTTGAATTTTGATTTTTCCATTCCACAAATGCCGGAACTTCAGACAATCCGGGCTGTACACGTGAATAATAATATTGTGCGTAGCTCTTAAATCCTAATGTTTCAACAAATACATTCTTATTCTGCAATGATTCATAAAAACGTACCACAGCTCCTTGGGAATATTCTTCTACCCGCGGAGCCAACAACCCCGACGCTAAACTGGTTGCCACCAACGTGCTTCCCAGCATAACGAATGCTGCATGTGCATATAAATTCTTGTTCAATTTTAGCAGCATCCACACAAGACCTGACAGCAAAACTAATCCCGGCAACCATTCCCACCCATTCCAATTTGCAGTTGCTTCCAGATTTCCGGCTGCGAAACGATCTTTTACCAAGCCGGCATCAAGTATATGTTGTTTAAAACGATCGATGTGCGGAACAACAGCAAAACCAAGAATCCATATTCCACCCGTTACAGCAACTATCCATGTCATCCAGCGTTTCCAGGTTAATTCTCCATTGTGTAATCTGTATATCGTTCTTGCGCCGATAAACGTTAAGGGAAAATAAGTCAACGAAGAATAATGAATAATTTTTGTCTCAACGTACGAGAATAAAATCAACACCGTTAGCAATAAGGCTTTCATCCACCATCCCACGTGTGTTTCCCACGAAGTATGCATTCCGGAGCTTTTCACTCCGATAAAACCTCGCAATGCAAAGGCGAAAATCGGGAAACAGCCAATTAATAAAACCAAGAAGTGATAGTAAAAAGGACCTCCATGTCCTGCATCTTCCGTTGTAAATAGACGAACCTGATACACAAAGAACTCAACGATTACATTGGAGCGTCCTCTGAGAATTTCAATTATAAACCAAATGCTTCCTGTAGCAATTACTGTTAACGTCATAGCAGCAAATTGCTTAATAGACATAAACGGTTTCCCCTTTTGTTTCGCCACAAAAACAAGAAATACTAAACCAAACACCACCATGGCTGCCGGTCCTTTTGTCAGAATAGCTAATCCCAAAGCAATCCCCGAAAAGAACAACTCTTTACGCAATGGAAGTTTGGAATGATACGGCTGATTGATATGAACGAAAACAGTAAAAAACCAAACCCCGGCGAAAATGAACAGGTTGAACCAAGGATCAATGATTCCCGAACGGAAATAGAAATGTGGCAATAAGGATCCTACATACGCCAATACCCATATTAACGCAAAACGGTGATCGTATACTTTTCTTCCCACATGATATAAGAAGAGGACCGTAAATGCACCACATATCGCATTGGGCAATCGTGCTGCAAAATCGCCGGCTCCAAATGCTTTCATGGCTAATGCCTGCATCCAGATGAATAACGGAGGTTTTTCCCAAAACGGTTCGTAATTGATGCGTACCGTAGAATAATCGCCTGTAACGACCATTTCACGGGCACATTCCGCAAAATTAATCTCGTCCCAATCAAACAAATGTGCTGTGCCAATAAATGGTACAAATAGCACTAAAGCTCCGAGGAATAGTAACAGTGATGTTTTTACGCTTCGATTCACAAGACAGAATAAGTTGTAAAGATATAATCCTTCCGATTATGCTAACTTCGAACTCCTACATTACCTTAAAACATCTTCAACTGTGAGCAAGTCCAAAAAAAAAGTGTTGCCGCTGATATTAAAAAAGTTCATCAATCCCATTCATCTTGCACGTGTAATCAGATTACAACGCAATCGTAAAAAAGTGCAACGTGTATATGATGATGCCCAACTGAAATTATACCATCAAATATTACCTGGCGACTATTTGCATTACGGATATTTTGATGATCCAACAATTCATCCCTTGGACATTACGATCAATATGATCTATAAAGCACAAGATAGGTATGCAGAAAAGCTGTTGGAATTAGTAACCGATACACGTTTACCCATTTTGGATATAGGTTGTGGTATGGGCGGACTGCTGGGAATTATGAATAAAAAAGGATGGACTGCAATCGGCTTAACTCCGGATAAAAATCAGGCATATCATATTCGTAACAAATATCCCAATACGTTGCTCGAATGTAAATTCGAAGAGCTGGATGGTTCTCAATACAAGAAGCACTTTGGAACAGTGATAACATCGGAATCGCTTCAATATTTGCAAACAGATATTGCACTTCCCTTAATTGATAAAATTCTGATACCGGGAGGAAAATGGGTAGCCTGCGATTATTTCAGAATCGGAAATCATGGAGAAAAAAGTGGACATAATTGGGATGCATTTGCAGCGGCATTGGACAAATATGGGTTTAAGATTACAGTGGAATTTGACATAACTCCCAACATCTTACCCACCATTGCATACGTGCACCATTGGGGCGCCAATATTTTTGTACCGATTAAAAATTTCGGACTAGAAAAACTGAAAGTGAAAGCTCCCGGCATTTATTATGCTGTCGAGGAAGCCATTCCCGTTTTGGAAGAAAAAATCCAGAAAAATATTGACACCGTTGACCCTAAAATTTTCGCTGCTAACAAACGCTATGTTTTACTGGTAATGGAACGTAAATAAAAAACGGATGAGTTAATTACTCATCCGTCCACAATGAAACGATATACTCCCTGATTACATCGTTTTACCTAAAAAGCTATTGAGTTCGTGACGCAATTCGTTAAATACTTTTTCGAATTGCAATACGTTATCACGCATCATCGGATGGTCATTTACCTGACGAACATCACTGCTCACCGGATTTTCTTTCACACGATTTTCTAGATACGAGTCATGATCTTTTACAGCGTGAGCCAATTCATCAATGTTATTACGCTGGATGATTAGTTGATTCTGAAAATGTTCAATCTGCGCTAAAACTTCTTTATTACTGTTCTTTCCGGCTACTTCATCCACTCTGTTGCGCATCACCACAAGCTCATCTTTATAGAAATTCAACTTGTTTAAAAACTCAGTGTGTTCTGCGTGTAATTCTGAAATTGATTTTGTGCTCATAGCGGGTTTCTATTTGGTTAATGATTACACGACAAAATTGAACAATGAAAAAGGGAGTAGAAATGATCTACTCCCTTTCAAAATATGATGGTTGTCAGTTGTTACGATTTCAATATCCGTCGAACCGTGAAACCTTGTCGTGTATAAACTTTAACAATATACATACCCGCCGGTAGTTCTGAAACATTTAAACGAAATCCTTGCAGTGTTTGTGTTGCGACGGTCTGTACCATAGCTCCTGAGATATTGTAAACATCAATAGAATACATATCACTCGCAGCGTTTGGAGCACGAAACTCTACAAATTCGCTGGCAGGTACTGGGAAGATTGTTAATTCAGGAATAAAATTGTCTTCCGCAATTTGTGCAGATAAATCTTCTTGAACTGTAGTTGAAGACAGATAAACCACATCGCCGGAAGAATTCGACATGCTGTTGGTACAATTAAATGCACCATACAAAGTTGCAGGACCTGAACCTGGCCCAGGTGCTGTCCAATCGAAAGTCCAGATGCGTGTACCGGAAGGACCGGAAGTGCCGGCTGTTCGGTGCGTGATATACTTTCCACTCACCTGTGTCTGAGTTTCGGCACCATTGGTTGCAGTCAAAGTTCCCATTTGCTGGCCGGAAGCATTTTGTGGTGATACCTGAAAGCCAAACTTCGTTCTTCCCTGGAACGTAACCGTTGCCGTTACTTGATAAGTAGCTCCGGGGACATAACCGTTGCCGGGCACGTTGACCGCAATTAATCCGGTTTGTGTTGTGGGTGTTCCGGCGTGACACTGCGTGCAGTTTTGACCATCACCCGGCGAACCTGTTTTACCTGATGACGAACCGCTGGTGTTGGAATGCGCATCCTGCACCGGAAGCGCAATAATCCAAATCAGCACGAAACCGATCATTAAACCTGTTACTTGTAAAGTCTTTTTCATAATAAATAATTGTAACTACAGATATATTAGCAACAAGGAATAATCATAATTCTTTAAATACTATTTCAAACTTGCATTTAGTGCACTATCCAACTCCGGAACCTTAACTTCACGGGGTAAGAAACGATTATAGCCTTTGTTTTGATTAACAATCCAAGTTGCCGGAATGTTTCCTTGCCAGGTGCTATCCACCTTCGGAATCCATTCGTTTTCGTAAACTTCATCTAGAAACAAGACCTCCTGTTTAATTGATTTCTTTTCGATAAAATGAGGCAATTTGCCAGATAAATCTTTAGGGAAATCCAATGATACTAGGATCACTTTCACCGGCTTACCTGCAAACTTATTGTCAATTGTATCAAAAACCGGTAATTCCTTCACGCATGGCGCACACCACGTCGCCCAAAAATTCACGATATACGTAGTATCATTTACCGCATGCACGCGCCTAATCAGTGAATCGACCTTCACTTTCTGCACAGGTTTCACGGTCAAAAAGCTCATCAACAACAACGAAAAAATGAACAGCAAGTTTCTCATAACTGTAAAGATATCCCGCGTGAGTACATCCTCCTAAACTCCTACATTTGAAAAATAACATAATACCTATGTCGGGCCAATTGCCTTTATATAAAATCATCGCTCCTGCTATTCCCTCTGCAGGCGTGTATTTCTTCTCCACCGAAAGTGGCTTGAACTATGAAGTTCGTTTTGGTCGTCGTCAAGACAACATTTTGCATGCTACAATTGTTTTTGGTGTGATCAATGACGAGTTTGAAGGTGAAGAATACGTGGTGACGAATCGTGGGGAGGTTTTTCGTGTGATGAGCACGATTGTGGAAATTGTGAAGATGTTTATGGCGGAACATCCCAAAATTATGTACTACGAATTTACAGGAATTCCTAAAGACGGAGAAGATGAAAGCAAATCATCTCAACGTACACTGCTGTATAAACGCTACCTCCCACGCATATTCGACAATACGTGGCAATTGCACTTCAACGGAAACTCGGCCATGGTGACCAGAGCTAACTGTTTACGATGAAAACAACACCTGTTACCGTTTTTTGGTTCCGACGCGACCTTCGTTTTAACGATAATGCGGGATTATATCATGCCTTGAAATCAAGAAAACCTGTTGTGGGTTTCTTTATTTTTGATGAAGCCATCCTCGATAAACTCAACAGAAATCTTCCGGATAATCGCGTTGATTTTATTTACAACGCAATTCAACAATTAAGACACGAATTCGAAAAACGAGGCGGAACACTCGAAGTCATTCATGCCACAGTGGACCAGGCCTGGAAACAGCTCATGCAAGCCTACAGCATACAAGCTGTTTATACGAACCACGATTACGAGCCTTACGCGCGTACACGTGATAAAGAGATTGGAACACTTCTAACTGAGAAAGGAATTACATTTTATTCGTGCAAGGATCAGGTGATTTTTGAAAAGAATGAAATTGTAAAAGATGACGGTAAGCCATATACTGTTTTCACGCCGTATAAAAACAAGTGGCGCAAGACTGTTAACGAGTTCTACCTCCGCTCCTATCCGGTTGAAAAATATGCGGGTAATCTCCATCAAACTACCGGGAAATTTCGTGTTCACCCTGAAGATATTGGATTTCCTAAAAATCAGGACTCGGCTACTGATTACAAGTTAACCGACGAACTCCTGAAACAATATGCCGAATTACGCGACTTCCCTGCACGTAACGCTACCAGTAGGCTGAGCATTCATCTTCGTTTCGGCACTGTCAGTATTCGCGAATTATTCCGTCACGCTGCGCCGTTATCCGAAACATGGACCAATGAATTAATATGGCGAGAGTTTTATATGCAAATACTCTGGCATTTTCCGCATATAGCAACTCAGGCATTCAAGCCCGAATACGACCGAATTGTCTGGAGAAATAACGAAGAAGAATTCAAAAAGTGGTGTGACGGAAAAACCGGTTATCCATTAGTTGATGCAGGAATGCGCGAGTTAAATGCAACCGGATTCATGCACAATCGAGTGCGTATGGTAGTAGCGAGTTTTTTAACGAAGCACTTATTGATTGATTGGCGTTGGGGCGAAGCGTATTTTGCCGCAAAGTTGAACGACTTCGAACTATCTTCCAATAATGGAGGTTGGCAATGGGCTGCAGGCTCCGGAACTGATGCAGCTCCATACTTTCGGATTTTTAACCCGAGCGAACAATTCCGGAAATTCGACCCGCAAGCTGTTTACGTTAAAAAATGGGTTCCCGAATATGGAACTTCAAATTACCCGCAACCAATCGTAGATCACGCATTTGCACGGGACCGTTGCTTGACCACTTACAAAACGGCGTTAGCTAAGTAAGATCTTTCTTTCGTACCTTTACGAGAGTAGCATCTCCGCATGTTTACATTTTATACGAAGGCATCATGAAACGTCTTTTTTTCATTGTTATTATGCTGTCGGCTGCAGCTTACGCTAATGCCAAAGAAGTTACTGCAAATCTTACCTGGTCTGCTTTTTCTACGCCTGATCACAAAACGTTCGTTGAAACGTATATGTCGATTATCGGCAATTCCGTAGAGTACAAGAAAAACAAAAACGGCTCCTATCAGGCTTCTGTTGAAGTTCTAATGACCATCACGGAAAACGACTCTATTAAGGCAATTCGAAAATACATTTTAGCAAGTCCGGAAACTACAGATAGCTCTAAGACCCCAAATTTCATTGACCTTCAGCGTTTCCAGTTGCCTGTTGGAATGTACAAACTTCAGGTTACGCTTACCGACTTAAATCATTTGCCGGCGCGAACAATTACGAATTGGAAATCACTTATCGTTGATATCGACAAAGACTCCATTTCTGTTTCAGGAATTCAATTGTTGGAAAATTATTTACCGGCTGCAACACCGGGTTTACTTACCAAAAGCGGTTATGATTTAATTCCTTACGTATCGTCATTTTATCCTGAGAACCTCAATAAAATTACGCTATATGCGGAATTGTACAACACAAGTAAAGTATTGAAATCGGATGAAAAATTCGTAGTGTTCTGTTACATCGAAAACGCACAAACAGGTCGTAAGCTCAATGATTTCAATACGTTCATTAAGATGAGTCCTCAAGCAGTAAATCCTGTTTTGCACAACTTTAATATTGAAAAACTGCCGGGAGGTACATTCAATGTAGTCGTGGAAGCACGTAGTGCGACGAACCGTTTATTGTCCATGCGTAAAACAACAATCGAACGATACAATCCTGGCGTAGCATTTAACCTAGAAGACATTGCGGCAATGGATGTCAGTACCACGTTTGCAGCAAAAATCACAAACAAGGATACACTCATCGATGTCATTCGCTGCTTACGTCCTATCAGCAGTGAAATGGAAAAAGAATTCGCTGAAAACCGCATCAAAGCTGATGATGTAGCCTTAATGCAACAATACTTCTATAATTTCTGGCTCTCCCGCAATGACGTTGATCCGGAAGCGGCTTGGTTAAAGTACAAAGCGGAAGTAGAAAAGGTGAATAAAGAATTCGGAACACAAATTATGAGAGGTTACATGACCGAGCGTGGTCGTGTGTATTTGCAATATGGTCCACCGGATCAACGTGTGTTGATGTACAACGAACCATCCTCCTATCCTTACGAGATTTGGCAGTATTATACGATTCGTGGGAATACAACGAGTCCCGGAGCATCAAATCAGCCGAACAATACTACACAAAGCAACAAACGTTTTGTGTTCGCCAACTTTGATTTAGTAACGAATAATTTTGTGCTGTTACATTCTGACGCACGCGGAGAAGTTCGTGATGACCGCTGGCAAACTCGTTTAGTAAAACGTGATTCGCAATACCGCGATCTGGATAAGAACAGAACCGATCCTCAATACGGAGGGCATTCCAACGATATCTTCATCAATCCGCACTAATGAAAAAGTCACTTTTCTTATTCCACATGCTAATCGTAGCAGCGGGAGTTTCTGCACAGTCGCGCGAAGAGAACTACATAAAAGCGATCGATTTGATGCGTGAGAATAAAGACAAGAAAGCCATCGATCATCTCACCAAATGCATCAGCAAGGACAACACGCATTCGGAATATTTCTATTTAAGAGCCTCCGTATGTATGAATATTGGTGACGGACAAGGTGCTTTACGTGATATGGACTTCGCCATCAAATTTGGTACGGATAGCGCAAAATATTATTACCAGCGAGGGCGTATCTATTTATTGTATCGCCGTCCTTCATTAACAATTAAAGATGCGAATGAAGGCCTAAAGGTTTCAAAAACTCCCAAAGACAGCTCCTTGTTGTATTCGGTTCGTGCTAAAGCGCATCAGGATAATTTCGACACTACAGACGCAGAGAAAGATTATAACACCGCAATTCAGGTTGATCCAAACAACTATGCTGCGTTAAATGATAAAGCGATGATGATTAACAGCTGGCCCGGTCGTGGACAAGAAGCTATTGCATTGTTGTGGCGCGCTGCGATAGCCGATACTTCTTTCATCCTGGTGTATTCCAATTTAGGATTTACATATGCCGAAATGAACAAGCACGACTCTGCCGTTATCATGTATAATGAATGTATCCGACGAATGCCCAATAGCGCATACGCATACAGTAATCGCAGTTATTCTAAACTAAAAATGGGCGATCTGAAAGGTGCTCGTGAAGACTGCGAGAAGAGCATCAAACTCAACGATACCAATTCATGGGCTTACCGCAATCTCGGATTAATCTGTATTGCCGAAGGAAATCGGGAAGCCGCGTGCTCTACTTTTGAAAAGGCCCTGATGTTAGGATTTACTGAAATGTATGGCGGTGAAGTGCGCAACCTACAAAAGCAACATTGCAAACAAACTTTACCGGGCAATTAATTTGTGATCACTTCTCCTCAAGATATTGCTGTAGTTATCCTGAACTATAACGGAGTAGAGTACTTGCGGAAGTTTCTACCCGCAGTGCTACTACATAGTCCGGTTGGAGCTCAAATTATTGTGGCCGATAATGCCAGCACCGATCAATCCGTTGACGTACTTACGAATGAGTTTCCTTCGGTTAAAATTATTCGTAATAAACACAATGGTGGATTTGCTGCTGGTTATAACGAGACACTGGTTCATGTTCATGCAAAATTTTTCGTGTTACTTAATTCAGATGTAGAAGTAACTCCACATTGGATTGAACCGGTGATTACGACAATGGAAGCTGATGAACTAATCGCTGCTGCACAACCCAAAATACGTGCCTTTCACCGACGTGATGAATTTGAATATGCAGGCGCAGCGGGCGGTTACATTGACAAATGGGGATTCCCGTTTTGCCGTGGGCGAATATTCGACACGTATGAAAAAGATCAAGGTCAATACGATGACACCCGCGAAGTGTTTTGGGCTACCGGCGCGTGCCTGTTTATCCGAAGTTCGGAATGGCAGCGCGTTAATGGATTTGATGGTGACTTTTTTGCACACATGGAAGAAATTGATCTGTGTTGGCGACTACGCAATTCAGGCAAGAAGGTTATGTATTGCCATGATTCATTGGTGTATCACGTTGGAGGTGGAACGTTGAACAAGCAAAGTCCTTTTAAAACGTATCTCAACTTTCGTAATAATCTTTTATTGCTTACTAAAAATCATGCACCGCAATGGTTTATAATTAAACTGTTTTTGCGGATGGGGCTTGATGGTATAGCGGCGTGGAAGTTCCTTCTAGGTGGTGACGCCAAACACTTTATGGCCGTTTTTCATGCCCACATGAGCTTTTACAAAATGTTACCGGACACCTTACGCAAACGCAAAGAAGTAAAGCAGATGACAACCCGTTACGCAGAAAATTGCGTGTACAATGGAAGTATCGTCAAAGCTTATTTTCTGAATGGAAAAAAGAAATTTAGCGATATCTATTTCAAATAATCAGAGTCGATATTTTGCGTTTTCATCAATTATCGGATATGAACATTATTAAAATAACCACTTTTTTACTCTTAACCTTCTCGCTTGATTATAATGCTGTAAGTGCGAATTACATTGCTGTAAAGAAGAAGAAAAAGATAGTCGTCTACTATCCGAAAAGCAAACAAATACAGTATGAAGGTTTACAAATAAACGGTAATAAAGAAGGTCTTTGGACTTATTATACAACAGATGGATACAGAACCAAAACAACTAATTATCTGCAGGGTAAGAAAAACGGTAGCGAAAAAAAATACATCAAAAACACAATTATTGCGGAAGAAAACTACCTCAACGATGTGCCTCACGGTTCGCAACGTTACTACAACTCTGATGGAAAAATTTCGGCACACTACTTTTTAAATCATGGAACTCCGGACAGCGCGCGATTCTTTAGAAATGGTAGTTATCAATACTATAAACACGAAAACTACAAGGATAAAAAAGTAGTAGAAGTAAGAAACTTTAGCACTTCCGGAAAATTAATTTCCATAGAACGTTACCGTAATGATTTAAAACATGGCACTTGGGTGAATTACTCTGAACGCCGTAATGATACACTACCAATCAGTATCACAAATTACCGTGATAACCGTAAAAACGGCTACATCATGTCAAGTAAAAATCGAAACGGCAATATTCAAATTGCCGAAGGATACTTTGTAAACGACAGCTTGGAAGGACCAGTTATTTATAAAGAAAATGGGCGTGTTGTATTAGAATGTGAATACAAAAAAGGTAAACTTGAGGGAGTCTATAGAACTTATCACAACACTGCTTTAGTTGAAGAAATATTTTACGCTTCAGGTATTCGTATCGGAATCTCAACTGTATAT
>JBIJCF010000021.1:0-52302 GCA_044344795.1 Bacteroidia bacterium
TATCACCGGTAAAGTAGTTTCTCGTGGTTATTGGAAAGGAACGCGAGATTTTAATAACGCCGATGAGCCTGATTCTTTATTTGAATATCACACTAATGGAAAATTGAAGCGTGGCGATTGGTATCGTTCCAACGTTGATCACTACTATGAAGTACATTCGTTTATTGAAAAAGATTCAAACGGTCTAGTGTTGAGTTCTGGACAATACAAAGACGGGGCACCCGATGGCAAATGGAAAGAATTTCACCCGAATGGTAAACCCAAAAGTGTAATTAACTATCGGAGCGGATTGGCCCATGGACTTTGCGAGTTTCGAAACGAAAAAGGCACGTTACTTCTCCGATATATCGCCAATGAAGGTGTTGTTAACACATGGCCCGAGGTGTGGGATTACACCGGAAAGCCTATTTCCAATAAAGATCCGGAATACGCAGATTTAGTAGTTCGTTACAACAAAACTGATGTTCGATTTACAAAATTAGATGATATGGCACTACCATCGGTTGAAATGATCGCAGACGAACCGGCCCAAATCACGGAGGAACCGCATATCGCTATCGAAGGAAACAGAATTCCCAGAAACCCGGAACCACAAGTCAACACTGATATGCAACCGTTGCGTCCTGCGGATTATTTTCCCGGAGGAGATACGGCACTAAAAAGCTGGATTAAACAACAACTTAATTATCCGGTAGCCGATTATGCTTTTCGTAATCAAGCAGTAGTGGAAATTAGTTTCACTATCGACGAAAATGGCATGGTACCTAGAGCGGAAGTCTGGAGATGTAGTAATTCCAAAGAAATTGGTTTAGTAAATGAAGCCTTGCGTATAGTGTATACGATTCCGTGGCAAATTCCTGCAGCAAATAAAAACAACGAAGCCGTTCGCCTTAAGATTGCTATTGAGTTTTAACTCAGACACACGTTGTAACTTTATTTGAATAATATCCATGCGCTAGTTTCGCAGTTCAATATTATTCCCCAAAGAGCGGAATAGGACGATATGTTTTACGAAGACCAAATCGCTCAACAGAATTGGTTTGCAAATAATTCATAGCATCTTCTACACTATCTGTGTAATAGATTAAGTCAGTATCTTTTGAAGAGATCGTTCCACGCTCTTGCATGAACTGAATGTAATCCATCAGCTGCTTATGAAAATCTTTACACATCAATACGACAGGAAATTGCTTCACCTTTTTGGTTTGAATGAGTGTTATTGCTTCGAAGAGTTCATCCAAAGTGCCGAAACCACCCGGCAATACAACAAACGCGTAAGAGTATTTGGTTAACAACACTTTTCGTACAAAGAAGTATTCCATATTCACCCATTTATCCAAATAAGGATTGGGATGTTGTTCATGCGGTAAAATAATATTGCAACCGATTGATCGTCCTCCGGCTTCCTTGGCACCACGATTTGCCCCTTCCATTACACCGGGCCCACCACCGGTCATTGTGGTGAATCCCATTTTCGCCAAACTCGCTCCTATATCACGCGCTAGCTGATAATATGGATGATCTTCCTTAAATCGCGCACTTCCAAAAACGGTAACGCAGGGACCCACAAAGTGTAGTTTTCGAAATCCTTTAATAAATTCACTCATCACACTAATGGTAAATCGAAATTCCTTCCAGCGCGATCGCGGTCCGGCTAAAAATGCGCGTTCCGGTTCAATCAAATCTTTCTTTCTCGTTGTCATAATGACAAAAATAAAAATCGGTGAAGCCGAATAGCCTCACCGATTACAATAAATACATTGATACTTATTTACATTCTTCCAAATAACCCGCGGCATCAGGATGTTCCATAGATGCTGCTTTGCGGAAATCTTTGCAAGCGTCAGTCATGTTTTTCATGTCGCGATTTAACAACGCACGACGATAGTACGCTTCAGGGTCATTCGGACGAATAGATATCGCTTGTCCATAATCGTAAATAGCTGATGTGAACTTCTGTTCACGCTCGCAGCACTGTGCGCGATAGATATAAGCGTTATAATTCAGTTTATCTACTGCAAGACACTTGGTAAAGTAATCGAAAGCTTTATCGAACTCGTCCAAGTTGAAGTAGTACATTCCTAACTGATAAAAACCTTCTCCCTGATTCGGAGATACTTCCGTTGCTTTCGTGAAATCTTCCAATGCTTTCGTCTTGTCACCCTTTGCGTAATACGCCTGCCCACGCTTAGCATAGTAACGACCGCTATCAGGAGACAAACTAATTGCTTTATCGTATGATGCAATCGCGTCATCATATTTACGCAACGTCAAATTGGAATTACCTTCTTTGAAATAAACCAAAGCCTGATTCCAGCAGAAATTATCGTCGTAAGCCACTTTAGCTTTTTCATGCCCTAATGACATTGCTTTAGCAATATCAGTACAAGCTGCATCGCGATTTTGCGGGCCTGCATTCAACAACGCTCGTTGGTAGTAAGCATCCGCCATACGTTCATCCAAGGCAATTGCCATGGTCAAATCAGCAGGCGCATCAGCTTTTTTACCTAAACCAATATTGGCCATTGCGCGACCGTAGTATAAACGCGCCCAGTCAATATAACTGCGCTTAATCTCATCCTGATTCTGATTCATCTTCTCAAATTCAGACATCTTTACGTAATCGGCTTTCAATTTCACGATACGTTTCGCCTCAGCATCAATCTTAGCAATTTCAGTGTTGTAATCAGCGAGAGCTCCGTTAAAATTGCCGTTCTGACGCTTTAAATCGCCGTTTGCAGCTAATCCTGGCGCAATTGGCGGAGGTGTATTCTTAGGCTGTGCAACTGTAACTGTTGTCATTGTGATGGCTGCTACCATCAAGATCATGTACTTTTTCATCATGTATTCCGGTTTATTGGGTGAACAAATCTATCTAATTCAAAGTTGGCAAGCAAACCTGCGCTCCGAACTCTATGAAACAATCGTGCCAATCATATTTCGGAAATACCACCTGCACGCACTTCGAAAGCTTTAAATGATATTTCTTGCTTACGGAATAAATCTTCCAGCATACCCGCTCCTGTATCCGAAATGAACAATTGCCCGAACCGATCAGTGCATACAATTTGCAAAAGCCGTTCTACTCGTTCCGCATCCAATTTATCATGCAAATCATCCAGTAACAAAAGTGGTTTTTTACCGGAAGCGCGATCTAAAAAAACATACTCGGCCAATTTCAAAGCAATTAAAAATGTTTTTTGTTGTCCCTGAGACCCACTGCGTTTCAGCGCATGTCCATTTATGCTGAAGGACAAGTCATCTTTATGAATACCGACACTGGTGTGGAGCAACATTTTGTCCCTGTTCCTTGCTTCCTCCAGCAACAAATCCAACGGATGCTCATTTAATCGTGATTCATAAATCAATTCAACTTCTTCTTTTCCATCACATAGCCAATTATAGAACTCGTTAAAAAAAGGCAACAACTCACGAACAAATGCTCTCCGCGCAACATGTATAGGCGTTCCGAACTGCAACAACTGCAAATCGAGTATCTCCAATGTACCGTCATTTCCGGCTTTCCCGTCATTTAGCTGTTTCAAGAGCGCATTACGTTGCACAATAACGCGGTTGTAATTAATCAGCTGCTCGAGGTAATTGCGATTAAACTGAGAAATCACTGTATCCATGAAGCGTCGACGTTCCTCACTACCACCCGTAATTAAAACGCTATCCTGAGGCGAAACAACTACAACGGGAAACAAACCGATGTGATCAGCTAAACGATCGTATTCCTTGTTATTGCGTTTGAATACCTTACGTTGCCCACGCTTAACGCCACAATAAACCGGCTCCTCATGGGAATGTTCTGATCCGGAATCTTTCACAAAATCGCCCTGTATCACAAAAAAGGGCTCCTCGTACCTGATATTTTGAGAATCGTTGGCATGCAAAAAGGATTTACATAACGCCAGATAATGGACTGCATCCAAGATATTGGTCTTGCCCGAACCGTTGAGGCCGGTGAACAAATTCAGGCGTTCCGAAAGCACCAGGTCGGCTTGTTCGTAGTTTTTAAAATTGACCAAATGGAGTGATTTCAGATGCATGGGGCAAATTTCCTCAAAAAGCGGGTAAAGCCGAAAAAAAGTTTACTTTTGCACCTCGATCTGAAGAAAGATTTTAGATACATGTCACAAGAAGAAGTAAAAGAACAACCGGTAGTAAGCGTAGAAGACGCTTATAATAAGACAGAACAATACGTATCCGATAACAAGAAGAGCATCTCGTTCATTGTTGGCGGCATTGTAGCATTAGTAGGTATCTACTTAGGCTGGAAGTATCTGTATTTGCAACCACGCTCCGATGAGGCAGCTGCTGCGATGTACAAGGCGGAATTGTTCTTCCAGAAAGATTCCTTTAATCTTGCGATCAACGGGCAAGGTGAAACTTTAGGTTTTGAATCTATTGTTGACGAATACGGAATGACACCTGCTGGAAATCTGGCACGTTATTACTTAGGCGTTTCCTACTTACGTGTAGGTCGTTACGATGAGGCTATCGCTACATTGGAAGAGTTTAATTCTGATGATCAAATGATGAGCACATTAAGTTTAGGTTTATTGGGTGATGCTCATTTGGAAAAAGGATCAACAGATGAGGCATTGAGCTATTATATGAAGGCAGCAAAAACCAATGCAAACAAATTTACATCTCCTATATTCTTGAAGAAAGCTGCATTCGTGCACGAGGATCTGGGACATAAAGAAGAAGCATTGCAGTTGTATCAACAAATTCGTTCTGAATATCCTGAGTCTCAGGAAGCGCAGCAAGTTGACAAGTACATTGCTCGTTTGGGCGGAGAAGTTAAATAGATTAAAATCTTTAATAATAGGGGCTGTCTGAATCAGGTAGCCCCTTTTTTATAACATGGCTACAGCATTACAGAATTTATCGCATTACAATCCGGATACAGTTCCTGGTGGGGAAGCGTATCGCTTTGCCGTAATTGTTGCAGAATGGAACAGTGAAGTTACAATGGCGCTTATGTGGGGCGCTGTAAATACCTTGCAAAAGCACGGTGTTCCTGCGGATCAAATTCGTACCGAATTTGTCCCCGGAACTTTTGAATTAACACTAGGAGCGCAACTAGCGGCTGAACGTTCTGATGTTGACGCGGTAATTGTTCTTGGTTGTGTGATTCAGGGTGAAACCCGGCATTTCGATTTTATCTGTCAAGGTGTTACGTACGGAATTACTGAAGTCAATTTGAAATACAACAAACCGGTTATTTTTGGCGTCCTTACAACCGATAATCAGGAACAAGCGTTGGACCGCGCAGGTGGCAAACACGGCAACAAAGGAGATGAGGCTGCTATCACTGCATTGAAAATGCTCGCTTTAAAAAATAAAATGAAGTAAGTCGACAATGATTTTTTATAAAATCGTTGCACGAACAAAAAAAAATGAGACATTTGCACACGTTTCTGAAAAATGAACGGGAATAAAGAGTTCAGGTGCAGTGTCCCCGATGAGTTGAGGAGTACCGTACGAAGATTAAACGATAGTAAAGTAAAATAAGTTCGGGGTGTAGCGCAGTTGGTAGCGCACCTGGTTTGGGACCAGGGGGTCGTCAGTTCGAGTCTGGCCACCCCGACAAAATGAGAGGCTGATGAAGCCTCTTTTTTTTTGCATCACTTTTTTCTTTTTGTTTTCGCTGTTCAGCCTCTTCAACATGTTGGGCAGTAGCGCACGAAGATTATATTCAAGTACACTAACATTAAGTTCGCGGTGTTGCGTCCCCAACTCGTTCGGGAGTAGCGCACCTGGTTTGGGATGTCAGTTCGAGTCTGGCCACCCCGACAAAATGAGAGGCTGATGAAGCCTCTTTTTTTTGCATCACTTTTTTCTTTTTGTTTTCGCTGTTCAGCCTCTTCAACAAGCTGGGCAGTAGCGCACGAAGATTATATTCAAGTACACTAACATTAAGTTCGCGGTGTTGCGTCCCCAACTCGTTGGGGAGTAGCGCACCTGGTTTGGGATGTCAGTTCGAGTCTGGCCACCCCGACAAAATGAGAGGCTGATGAAGCCTCTTTTTTTGCATAATAGAGCGTGCAATTTGCTACAACCGAGGGTGTGCCCGGCAAAACATTGTTTGTACGTACAACTTAGAATTGTACTTTTGCACCTCGTTTATGAATTGATTGGTCCCGTAGCTCAACTGGATAGAGCAGCTGCCTTCTAAGCAGCAGGTTTCGCGTTCGAGTCGCGACGGGATCACTTCTCCAAGTATTAGTTCGTAAATGTGCTTAGAGATTCGAATATGTACGATGCGATGCTACTAAAAGATAGTATTCCTCGTCCATGGACACAAGTGATCTCCAAATTTCATTTTTGGCATCCTACCATCTAAATTCAACTAATCTTAACTCATTTTTACAACTAGAAAAACAAGTGATATACCGGTGGTGTTTTACCATTTAAATTCGACCCAATAGAGATAGAGCAGACTTAAAAGTTGGAAATCGCTGTTTTCGTTCCTAAAAAGTGGTTTTATCGAAACCCCGACTACAAATGTTGTGTATTGGAATTATAATTACCTTAGCAATAAGATTTTGAGGTCATGAAAAACAAATACACTGCATTTTTTACACACATCGTTGTGTTAATTTCGTCATTGCTGCTATCAGCTAGCATGTCTGGTACACACATTGTTGGAGGTAGCCTCTCATATGTCAGAAATGGTGCATCGAATTACACCTTCACGTTAAAGTTATTCAGGGATTGCACCCCCAATACTGCTGCTTTCCCGGCAACAGTTACAATCCAAGTTCGGGGCTATAACGGCTTGGTATTCAACCCAAGTAAAAATTTCGTAATGAATCCGACGGTTACAGTAGCACTGCCTACCAACTTGGATACATGCGCTGTTCCTCCCAACCCACTACCTTGCGTACAAGAAAGAACATACACAGCAACAGTGAATAATTTGCCTGAAGTTCCCGGAGGCTATCACTGCTATTATCAAGTATGTTGCCGAAATCTAACAACTACAAATGTCAATGCTTCTGCAAATAACATTGGTTCATCGGTGTACTGTTACATACCTGGTCCAACTGTGGGGTGGTTCGAGGATTTCACATTGGCCAACAATACTACTAATGATAACGGTCCAACATCATGGAGTCGTGCATTAGGATCAACACAACCTGCTTATGCATCGGTGCAAAATAATTTGTTCGAGACAGGTGGTGCCAATAATGGTCAAATGACATGGACTTCTCAAACAATTAATATTGCTCCATTTTTCGCTTCAGGAGTGCGTCTACAAGTTGATTTATCCGAAGCAGGAACACTAGATGCTAACGATTCCATCTTGACGTTTTATCGATTAAATAGTGGGCCTC
Organism: Bacteroidia bacterium; assembly: GCA_044344795.1. Classification (GTDB taxonomy): domain Bacteria; phylum Bacteroidota; class Bacteroidia; order Palsa-965; family Palsa-965. The sequence goes on from JBIJCF010000021.1 coordinate 7,350, forward strand.
TTGTTCCATTTACCACTAACGGTGCTATTGCGGATGATTTTGGAACCGCTGTTGCTTCAACAGGTCCGTTGACTGGATCTACAATCCAGATTGTTATCCGGGTGCGCTTTGACGCAAACTCTCCCACTACTGAAATATATAGGTTCGATAATGTACAAGTATACGCTAACACGTCTACCGTCAATTCCAGCCCGTCTTTTAATACATTACCGCCTTTGTTCCTCTGTCAAGGTGAGGCATTCAGCATACCTCAAAGCGCTATCGACCCGGATGGAGACGTGTTAGTTTATAGTTTATACACCCCATATACTGATGCTGCCCCGACATACAACAACAACACAGCAACTATCGCACCAGTTGTATGGCTGGGAGGATTTTCAGCTAATAACCCATTGGGAGGTGCTCCGCTAACCATTAATTCTTCTACGGGACAACTATCAGGTGTTCCTCCACTTATTGGACAATTTGTTGTAGGTATCAAAGTTCAGGAATTTAGAAATAATGTGCTTCTCAGTGAAGTAACAAGAGATTTTCAATTCAATGTTACCTTTTGCCCCCCTCCCGCACAGGCATTGATCGCTCCGGGCGATACCTTGAATGCTTGTCAGGGCCTAACTGTAAATTTCCCGAATGGTAGCGATACTGCTGCAACTAATTGGTCTTGGAACTTTGGTAACTCGGCTGTAACCAACGATACTTCAAATATTGAATTTCCATCATATACTTATCCAAATCCGGGGAGCTACACAGTTACATTAATTATTAATAAAGGAACGTCGTGTGCAGATACCAGCACTGCTGTAGTTGATGTCGGTTTCTTAAATGCAGCTTTCTCGTCAAATGCTCCTCAATGTGCAGGGACTCCGGTTTCATTTACAAGTACTTCAACAAATTCATCCAACGGACCAATTACCGCTTATTCTTGGAACTTTGGTGATAACGGAACGTCTTCACTCCAAAACCCGACACATACATATAGTGCTGGAGGTACATACACGGTAACACTTATCACGGGAAGTTCACTAGGGTGTACCGATACCGCTACGGCTGTTATTACAATAAATGGAGCACCCTCTGCACCTAACCCGACCAGTAACTCTCCGATTTGCGCTGGACAAACACTGAATCTGACCACAAGTCCGGTAGTCAATGCAACTTATAGTTGGACCGGACCCAATGGATTTACTTCAACCCTCCAGAACCCATCTATTACCAATGCCACGATTGCCGCTGCTGGAACTTATTCTGTTACAGTTACGGTTAACGGGTGTAGCAGCACATCTGGGGTAACTACTGTAGTCATTAATCCATCCCCGGCAGCTCCAACAGTAAGTAGCAACTCTCCGGTCTGTATTGGTAATACGATTAACCTGACGGCTTCAACAGTTGCAAATGCAACGTACTCATGGACGGGCCCAAGTGGTTTCACTTCAAGTTTACAAAATCCAACTCGTCCAAATGCTGTAGTTGGGTTTTCCGGAAGCTACTCCCTGACAATAACAGTTAATGGATGCAGCAGTTCCGTCGTGACCACAAATGTTGTTGTCTCCGCGCAACCCGCCTCAGCAACAGTATCATCGAATAGTCCTGTTTGTGCTGGAAACACTCTTAATCTAAGCGCAAGTACGGTATCCAATGCTACGTATAGTTGGTCTGGACCAAATGGGTTCACATCGACTTTGCAGAATCCTACGATACCTAACGCAACTGCCGCTGCTGCCGGTACATATTCGTTGGTTATAACAACCGGTGGTTGTCCGAGCGCTGCCAGCACCGTTACCGTAACAATTCTTCAGGCACCTGCTGCCGCAACCGCATCATCGAATAGTCCAATTTGCGCCGGAAGTACGCTTAATCTAACCGCAAGCACGGTATCCAACGCTACTTACAGTTGGTCTGGACCAAATGGGTTCACATCGACTTTGCAGAATCCTACAATACCTAACGCAACTTCCGCTGCTGCAGGTACATATTCTTTAATTATTACCGTTAATGGATGTAATAGTGTAGCCAGCACCACAGTTGTGACCATAAATCCAGCTCCTGTCGCTCCAACGGTTTCATCTAATAGTCCAGTTTGTACGGGCGGAACCGTTAATTTAACATCAAGCACTGTAGCCAATGCGACCTACAATTGGAGTGGGCCTAATGGATTCTCATCTACATTGCAAAACCCAACAATTGCAAATGCTACGGTAGCAAATTCCGGAACTTATTCATTAACAGTAACTGTAAATGGATGCCCAAGCGCCGTTACTACTGTTTCTGTGACGGTATCATCGCCCCCCGGAACTCCTACACCTAGTTCAAATAGTCCTGTTTGCATCGGCTCAACCCTCAATTTAAGTACATCAACATTAGCCAATGCTACTTACAATTGGTCTGGTCCGAACGGTTTCACATCAACTGTTCAAAATCCAACCATTCCTACTGTTACAAGTGCAGCAGCCGGTACTTACTCATTAACGGTGAATGTTGCTGGCTGTCCGAGTGGATCAGGCACAACAACGGTTGTAATTCTTCCTGCTCCGACTGCCCCGACTGCTTCTTCCAATAGTCCTATTTGCGCAGGAAATACTATTAACCTTAATGCTAGCACAACAGCAAACGCTACGTACAGTTGGAGTGGGCCAAATGGATTTACCTCTACTTCTCAAAATCCTTCGATAACAAATGCAACAACTTCAAATTCCGGAACATACTCTGTTACTATTACCGTTAACGGGTGTCCAAGTGCAGCAGCAACAACGACGGTAATTGTAAATCCAACACCTGCCGCTCCTACGACTTCATCCAATAGTCCGGTTTGTACAGGATCAAGCATTACCCTTACCTCAAATACAATTGCAAATGCAACATATAGTTGGAGCGGTCCCAACGGTTTTACATCAACAACACAAAATCCAACTATAACAAACGCAACAACTGCAAACTCCGGCACATACACTTTGGTTGTAACGGTTAACGGATGCCCAAGTGCCCCCGGTACAGTTAATGTTATAGTTTCTGCACCTCCAGGAACGCCTACTGCATCTTCCAATAGCCCTATTTGCGCTGGATCAACTCTAAATTTAAGCACAGCAACTTTAGCCAATGCAACTTACAACTGGAGTGGGCCAAATGGATTTACATCTACTTTACAAAATCCTTCGATTCCTAATGTCACGGCGGCAGCTGCAGGTACCTATTCTTTAACCGTTAACGTTGCGGGATGTCCAAGTGGCTCAGGAACAACAACAGTGGTTATTCTTCCGACTCCTGCTGCACCTACTGTTTCATCCAATAGTCCTGTCTGTGTGGGTAATACCATTAACCTCACGTCGAATACTATTGCGAACGCAACATATGCTTGGAGTGGTCCTAATGGATTTACCTCTTCTGCTCAAAATCCGACAATTACAAATGCAACCGTGGCTAATTCAGGTTCATATAGCTTAACGGTTACAGTAAACGGATGCACCAGTAATGCAACTTCTACCGCTGTGACTGTTAATCCTATCCCATCAGCACCAACAGTAAGTTCGAATAGTCCGGTTTGCACGGGTAGTACGTTAAATTTAATCAGTGCAACTGTTCCCGGTGCAACTTATAACTGGAGTGGCCCTAATGGATTTACCTCAACTGTTCAAAATCCATCAATACCTAACGTTACTATTGCAGCTAGTGGAACATATACATTGAGTGTAACTGTTAATGGATGTACAAGTCCTACTAGCACGGTTACCATTGTTATTAATCCTTCACCGTCTGCCCCAATAATTTCATCAAACAGTCCAATTTGCGCAGGAAGCACTATTAATCTAACAGCAAACAGCGTTGCGAACGCTACTTATAATTGGAGTGGGCCAAATGGATTTACATCGACTTCGCAAAATCCAACTATCCCAAATGCAACATCTGCTAATGCCGGTAGTTATTCTTTAACTGTTACTGTCAACGGATGTGCAAGTATCGCAAGTTCAACCACAGTTATAGTAAATCCGACACCGGCTGCACCAGTTATCTCGTCCAATAGTCCTGTTTGTGTTGGTAATACTATCACACTTACTGCAAATAGTGTAGCAAATTCGACATACAATTGGTCCGGACCCAATGGATTCACTTCAATTGTTCAAAATCCAACAATTACAAATGCAACGTCAGCCAATTCAGGAACGTATTCATTGACAATTACAACGAATGGCTGTACAAGCGTAATCAGTAATACTGTTGTTACTGTAAATCCTATTCCTGCTGCACCAATAGTTAGTTCGAATAGTCCGGTTTGCGCCGGATCTACATTAAATTTGGTATCTAACACGATAGCAAATGCAACATATTCTTGGAGCGGACCAAACGGATTCACCTCTACCCTACAGAGTCCTTCCATTCCAAATACAACGATTGCAGCAAGCGGTACGTATAGTCTAACCGCCACAGTTTCTGGATGCACCAGCACCGTTAGTACGGTTACCGTTGTCGTTAATCCAACACCGGCAGCCCCTTCCATTTCATCAAATAGTCCTCTATGTGCAGGTAGCACGATCAATTTAACAGCCAATACAGTAGCCAATGCAACATATAACTGGAGTGGACCAAATGGATTTACATCTTCATTGCAAAATCCATCGATAACTAACGCGACAACTTCAAATTCTGGAACCTATTCGCTATCGATTACTGTTAACGGATGTACGAGTTCACCAAGTACGATTGTAGTTGTTGTCAATCCTATTCCAGCTGCTCCAAGTGCAACATCCAACAGTCCTGTTTGCTCAGGTAACACGCTGGTTCTATCTGCAGGAACAATAGCCAATGCCCAATATACGTGGAGTGGACCAAACGGATTTACCGCTACTACCCAAAATCCTGCAATACCAAATGTTAGTATTTCGGCAAGTGGAACATACTCTGTTAGTGTATCTGTTTTAGGTTGTAACAGCCCTATTAATACAGTTACAGTAATAATCAATCCTACTCCGGCCGCTCCTACTGCAACATCTAATAGCCCGGTATGTGCGGGCGATACTATCTTATTGTCAGCGTCATCTGTAGCAGGTGGAACTTATAACTGGACTGGGCCTCTATCATTCTCCTCATCACAGCAAAATGCAACAATACCTAACGCGAATGTTTTAATGAGTGGCTCGTATAGTGTAACTGTCACTGTAAATGGATGTACTAGCTCTCCAACGATAGTAAACGTCAACGTTCTAGCTCAGCCTATATCTCCTGTGCCATCCAGTAATTCACCTGTTTGTGAAGGTGCTGTGCTAAATCTAACTTCACCTACGGTCGTTGGGGCATCATACTCGTGGACCGGGCCTAATGGATTTACTTCTTCGGTGCAAAACCCGAGTATCACCAATGTTCAGCTCGCTGCTGCGGGTACCTATTCATTAACCATTACTGTCAATGGTTGTCTTGGAACAACTTCTACAACTACTGTTTCAGTTACAGCGCTTCCGGCAACTCCGCAAGTATTGAGTAACAGTCCTGTTTGTGACGGTAGCAGCATTATATTGTCTACTACTTCCGTTGTGAACGCTACTTATAGTTGGAGTGGGCCAAACGGATTTACTTCAACTTTGCAAAATCCCGTAATTACAGGTGCTTCGTTCATTAATGCAGGAACATATTCGTTAACAATAACGGTTGCCGGATGTAACAGTGCGATTGCTACTGTTAACGTTGTAATCAATCCAACACCGGCTCCACCGGTAGCTCTAACAAACGCTCCAATATGTGAGGGATCAAATCTCTATTTGTATTCCACTAGTGTACCCAACGCAACTTATTCTTGGTCAGGACCAAATGGTTACACATCCTTATTCCAAAATGATATTATATTCAACGCCACTGCTGCTGCCTCGGGTACCTATAGTGTAACCTCAACTGCAAACGGCTGCACAAGTGTAGCTGGAACCGTAATAGTTGTAGTTGATCCTTTGCCAATAGCAAGTGCAGGAGTTGATACTTTTATTTGTGCATCCTCAACTATTTCATTAAACGGTACTTCTAATGCCAGTCAGATCATTTGGTCGAGCAGTGGAAGTGGATCTTTTTCGCCGAGCAGCACACAACTAAGTACGACCTATTTACCATCTGCGTCTGATACCTCATTTGGTTCTGTCTCGCTTTATTTGTCAACTGTAAGTAGTGGCGTATGTCCGGATGTAACGGATACAGTAACATTTACTTTTGTTCCTGCTCCATTAATAAGTATTGGTGCAGATATTTCAATTTGTGCGCAAGAAGATTCGGTTTCTCTAAATGCTACATTCTCCGGATCATCTAACGTACAGTGGTACTCTACAGGAACAGGCACATTCATGCCTTCTAATCTAGGTGCAAACGTTTATTATGTGCCGTCCTCATCAGACACCGCTGCCGGACAAATCTTGATCTACAGCGAAACTACTGCGAACACTTACTGCTCTTCAGTGGTTGATACACTTGTATTGATCTTCAATGATGCTCCGCTAGTTAACGCAGGGCCAGACTTATTTGTTTGTGACAATACGGCCTCTGTGCAATTGTCCGGCTCTGTTTCAGGCGGATCAACGACAGGTGTATGGAGTACATCTGGTTTGGGAGTTTTTATACCTTCAAATACAGACCTTAATGCAACATACATCTTCAACCCTGCCGATACAGCGCAAGGATTTGTATGGTTTATACTGACTTCCACAAATAATGGACAATGTAATGCGTCAGTAGACTCCATACTTGTATCCTTCACAGAGGCAGTTCTAGTGCAAACAGGAATAGATACTGCACTTTGCATTGGTTCAGCAAACATCCCTCTGGGTGGAATATTTATTACCAATTCCGGGGCGGTACAATGGTCGACTTCCGGAAATGGAACGTTCTCGCCATCCGATACCGTAATAAATGCAACATATACTCCGGGACCACAAGATATAATAAATGGTAGCGTTACAATTACTCTAACCGCAACCACATCTTGCGTGCCGTCAAGCGATAGCATCGTAATTACATTGCAATCCAATCCGGATATCTTAGCATCTGCACCTAATTTCATTTGTGACGGCGATTCAATACTGTTAAATGCTTCACTCTCTATACAAACTAATGTAAGTTGGTCTGCTTTAGGTAATGGAGTATTCATTCCATCAGATACGGTAACAAATCCTGTTTATATTCCTAGCAGTGCAGATATTGCTAATGGATTTATTACATTCATTGTAAACGCGGCTTCCACCGGACTTTGTTCCGGTGACGCTGATACCGTGACTGTTCAGATAAACTCCAGACCAAATATTGCGTTATCGCAAATTGGAAACTGTGCCGCAGATTCAATACAGTTCTTTGAAAGCTCACAGGATTCATCTATTGTGAGCTGGCAATGGGTAATAGGCTCGGACACGAGTTATGTGCAAAATCCTGTTATTATGTTCAGTAGCGGAGGTAATCAGATAATAAGCTTAACGGTTACCGACTCAATCGGATGTTCGTCGAGCCTGAATGACAGTTTATTTGTAAACTTCGCCCCGATCATCAATTTTAGCTGGGAGTCGAACTGTGAATTAACCGTTAGCTTCGAAGACTCTTCATTCGTTCCGACCACCGGAAATATTACCTCATTGCTATGGGATTTTGGTGATGGAAATCAGGCATCAAGTAGTTCCCCTGTCAACACCTATATAAATGAAGGATGGTATATAGTAAACCTCACGGTTACATCTGATTCCGGGTGTATCAGTACCGTTTCTGATTCCATTTTTGCAGATGAGTGCTTAGAGGACTCTGTTTTAAATCCTGTTCTTCCAACTGCTTTTACACCAAATGGCGATGGAGTGAATGATGTGCTGTTTGTGCGAGGCGGACCTTTTGCAGAATTGTATTTTGCGGTATACAATGAGTGGGGTAATCTGATATTTTCATCAAACGACGCATCAGTTGGTTGGGACGGAACATTCAAAGGAACATTGCAAGCTTCCGGAACTTATGTGTGGATAATTAAAGGGGCTACAATAGATGGTGTGAATTTTAATCAGACTGGCGTCGTAAATTTAATTAAGTAATAAAATGAGAAAGTTTATCTTAACGATTGCTGCTATAGTTACCAGCGCAACCGGAGTTCTAGCTCAAGACTTCCACTTGTCATCTTACGATGGCGCTGACTTATACTACAATCCTGCGTCAACAGGTATGTTTAAAGGTCGCGAATCAGGTTACAGAGTGTTTTCTGCGTATCGTACACAGTGGATGCCAATTGGACTGAAGCCATTTACGACTTTCTTTGTAAGCTACGATGCACCTGGTAAAGCATTTAGTGAGAAGTGGGGCTTCGGTGGCTATTTTCTCAGTAACTCTTCTGCCCAAGGTCAGTTTAAAACATACCAATCAGCATTTTCTAGTGCATACAACATTATTTCAGGATCCGATAAGCACTATTTAACCGCAGGATTACAATTAGGAATTTTATACCGTACTTTAGGAGTAGAAGATTTTACCTACGATCTGCAGTACAATAATTCCACTGGTAACTTTGATCAATCTCTTTCCTCTCAAGAATCTAACCCAATTGTTTCAATTACTAAGTTTGATGCTGCTCTAGGAGTCTCGTATCGGTACTTTCAAGAAAACTCCAAATGGAAACCGTATGGCAGTTTTTCTGCTTACCATATCACCAAACCGAACGAATCTTTCACAGGAAATAAGTTGCGAATTCCTATTAGATTTAATTTAATAGGAGGGACAGATATCGACATTTCAGATAAGTTCACACTTTCACCTCGCATGTTATATGCCAATCAGGCTAAAGCATATGAATTTAACATTGGAATCTTGTCGTATTATAAGGTTAATAGTAGTTCTATTCATGCAATGATTGGCGCTGATTATCGATATAAAGATGCGATTGTTGCACATGTTGGAATCAAACAAAAAAACAACATTTTCAGATTTAGCTATGACGTAAATATTTCCGGATTAAATTCCTACACTTCTGGAAGAGGGGCTTGGGAGTTCTCGGTAATAATACGTGGATCAAAAGGTAATCCTGTAGTTCAACCTATTCTTGAATAAATTGAACTACAGCATCCCGAATTAGTATTCAGTAGTTAAAACGTATACTTATCTTTATTTCATAGTTTCATCCATAATTACAATTAGTAACAAATAGATTACTAAAATTACGGATGAATTATTAATTCAAACGATAGATGAGTAGCGCAACTCGTCCGTTACCACCCGAAAAAAATACTTTTTTTCCCTTTAAAGCTCTGCGAATACTGTGATATCCGCATGTACTCATTGAGTTCCAATTATCGCCTCCATCACGTGAAATATCTGTACCACCAGGACCTGTTGCGATAAGCATCGTTCCATTGACATACTCCACACACGAACGATATCCCCCTGTTGAACTTTGTGGCTTTACCCACGTTTTACCTCCGTCAATCGTATAGAACACATGATCATTCCTCAGTGTATCCTTGGTGTAATCTCCACCTACAATTACCCAATTCACAGAATCTTTTACTGCAATAGAAAAAACACCTTTCGATGCTTCACCGGATATCATGGGCGTTGTAATAAATTGCCAATGTGCGCCGTAATCTTTCGAATACAAAATTCGCGAAGCAGCTCCACCCGTTGCTATCCAAAGTTGTCCGCCGGTAAGAGCGCGCAAACATGTACCACTCGCGGCAAAATGGGCTTCGTTTTTTAACAGATGTAGTGCATGTCCCGGCATTGGATTCCACGTTTTCCCGCCATCCTTTGTTTCCAACAAAAACAAATGTCCTCCAATGGGATCTCCAAGTACAACACCTCGCATTTCATCCCAAAAAGCAATAGCATCTAAAAAATAGGCAGAGTCTTCCTGTCGCCAAACAGTGGTCCATCGCTGTCCGCCATCCTCTGTTAAAACAATAGCTGACGGTGTTCCTGCTGTTACGAGAATTGCTTTTTTATCGCTAAACGCATGTACACTTCTGAAATCTGAATTTTCGTAACCTACCAGTTGTTGTTGCTTCCAATTCTTCCCGCCATTTGTGCTCAGACAAACGGTTCCTTTAGTACCACATGTCCAAACTACTTTATCATTCACAGCCGACAAACCGCGAAATGAAGTTTCATTATTTGGATTTAACGATCTTATCTTCTGTCCAACCAGTAAAGAACTTAAAGCGGCAAAAATTGTTAATAGAAGTAATCGTTCGCGCATAGTAGTTAATGTTGTGAGTGAGTACTTTCGATTAAAGATAAATTTTAAAGGATTAAGATTAGTTATGGCACAAGAGATGATTTACAGAAGACTTGGAAACAGCGGATTGCAAGTAAGCGCTTTATCGTTTGGATCTTGGGTTACATTCGGCGCACAAGTGGATAATAACACAGCTGAAGATTGCATGAAAACAGCCTACGACGCTGGTGTAAATTTCTTCGATAACGCAGAAGTTTACGCTTCCGGCAAATCAGAACTTGTGATGGGCGAAATATTGAAAAAGATGGGATGGGACCGCACTACATACATTGTTTCCAGTAAAGTCTTTTGGGGCGGCAAAAAACCTAATCAAACCGGTTTAAGTCGTAAGCACGTGTACGAAGCTTGTCACGCAGCTTTGAAGCGTTTGCAAGTTGACTATTTGGATTTGTATTTCTGTCATCGACCTGATCCTAACACGCCGATTGGTGAGACAGTTCGAGCTATGCATGATTTGATCACGCAAGGAAAAGTATTGTATTGGGGAACATCCGAATGGAGTGCAGCTCAGTTAATGGAGGCGTACGAATTTGCAAATGCACATAATTTACACGCGCCGGTAATGGAACAACCACAATACAATTTATTGTGGCGTCATCGTTTGGAGGTAGAGTATGCGCCGGTATTTGAGAAATACGGAATGGGTACTACTATTTGGTCTCCTCTTGCATCAGGATTTTTAACAGGAAAGTATTTGAACGGAGATCCCGGTAACACACGTCTATCACGTCCCGATTTACAGTGGTTGCGAGAGCGACTTTTAGGCGAAGGCAGTGGTGAAAAACCCAATCAAGTAAAAGGTTTTGTGGAATTGGCAAAACAAGTTGGAGTTTCAACTACTCATTTAGCGCTTTTGTGGTGTATGCATAATGCGCGTGTGAGCACAGTAATATTAGGAGCTTCAAATGTGCTACAACTGAAGGATAATTTGGCAGCTTTGGAACACATCGAAAAAGTAGATCAATCCGTTATAGAAAAACTAAATGTATTGTTTCCTGTTGTTGCCCCGTAGTTGAGACAAGACGTTTGCCGGACTAGCTGAGTAAACTATGTTTCTTATCGGGCAACATGTTTTCTACGGTCCACTGCAAGTTTTTCTCGTGTTTCGATTTACGATGAGGACATGTTGCAACCAAACAAATAGAACAACTGCCAGGCAAACAAGGATCTGCATGAATAAAAAATTCCATCTCCTCGCCCATTGCTTTTTTTACAAGTTGTTCCACATGATCTACTTCTGTGTGAGCTTCTTCCAAAGACAGATACCACGGCAATGTGATATGTGCGTCCACATGTAATCCGCTTCCGTATTTCAACACACGTAAATTGTGCATATCAATCCAATTCGGTTTCCGATTATCATTTAACACCTTTATCAGTTGTTTTATTTTCTCTTGATCTTGTTCATCCAATAAATTGCCTAATGCTTCGCGAACCAGCAGATAACCTGTGTAGATAATGTAACCTCCAAACACGATAGCCAAGGCATTATCAATCCATGTGATTTTGGTAAAGTAAATCAGTAACATTCCTGCGACCAATCCAATGCTGGAAATGGTATCGGAAACCAAATGTTTACCATTCGCTTGCATCAACGACGATTGTTCTTTAGTACCTCGCTTAATCAGATATCTTCCCACCAAAAAGTTCGCTGCACCTGAAACAAAGGATAACGCCGCTCCAATATCAGGACGTGAAATTTCGTGCGGAAACCAAAAACCTTTAATCGACTCGAATAGGATCCAGCCACCGGCTAGTAAGATCAGTGCGCCTTCAAATCCGGCAGAAACGAATTCTATTTTACCGTGACCATAAGGGTGATCTTCGTCACGCGGACGTGCGGCATACGTAATGCTGTATAATGCAAAAGTTCCGGCTGCAACATTTACAATACTTTCCAAAGCATCGGTAAAAATTGCATTGGAGTTGGTCAACCACCACGCAGCGAACTTAATCAACATCAAGGATGTGCTAAAGATCAAGGTAAACCGCATGATTCGTATTTGCTCTTTCATGAAGAGAGGGATGTAATTAAGATAAAAGTACTAAGCATTTACAAGCAATGTAGAACGGTGAATAATTTGCCATTGCGAATGAATATAACGTAACAGGCAAACCTCTTCTACCTCTATCTTTTCTCGAAATGTCATCGTTTGCAATTCACTGCGGCATGCTTCAAAATGCTCCGGTGTCCAATCGCGGTTGCCTAATGTGATATGCGGATGGAAATGCGATTGAATTTTAGTACTTCTTAAAAATGAAAGTTCTTTTAAGTGATGACGCACTGCTCTTTCCAATTTGTCCAATTGCTCATCCGGTTCAACTGCCACAAAGGCTACACGCGGCGGAAAGTAATCGAAGTTATTGGTGCGTAAATCAAAAGGCTGGAACAATGCTACGGTTCGATCCAATGTTTGACGAAGGAGCAATTCCATGTTCTCGTCCACTTCAAATGGAGGAAACAAAGTTAAATGAGCCGGTGATTTCATAGCAGCTTTGGTATGATACTGCTCGGAAATGTACAGTTTCAATTCCTGTAAATAGGTTTGAATTTCACCTTCAGGAACAATTGCCACATAATACCGTTGTTTACCCATGCTGCTACTAATATCGCAGTATTCAACACAAATCCCCGCCGAAGCGGGGATTTGTTATTTAAAATCGACTAACTGCACATCGAAAATGAGCGTAGCTTTTTGCGGAATCATTGGTGGACGACCTTGCTCGCCGTATGCCAACTGATAAGGTAAAATCAATTTTGCTTTCTCGCCTTTACGTAATAAAGCAATGCCTTCATCCCAACCTTTAATTACGCGACCTTGACCCAACGGAAATTCAAACGGATTACCACGTTCAACAGATGAGTCGAACATTTTACCATCCGTCAAATAACCGCTATAATGCACTTTCACCGTTTGGCCATTACTTGGTTTTGCATTTTCAGGATGCGATTCAAACATCACCAACTTCAATCCGCTTGGAGTTGTGATGGTATCTTTTCCTTTCGCATCCCATGGCATAGGCTTCGGTTTTACATCCAACACTTCAACATCAAAAATCAATGTGCTGTTGGGAGGAATTGCACCCATATTGCGCGCTCCGTAACCCATTGCAGGAGGAATACGCATGGTTACTTTATCTCCGGCGTGTAAATATTTCATCACCGAGTCCCAACCCGGAATAACCTGACCTCTACCCGTTACAAACGAAAACGGTTGATAGCCGTGTTTTGATGACGCATCGAATACCGTATCGTTGGTCAATTTTCCAACATAGAATACGGTAACCTTATCGCCTGCTGTAATTTTCGGACCTTTACCCTGAGACGTAATTGTGTATTGAATTTCGCCTCCAATCGTAACAGTCTTCTGCTTCTTCGGCTTGATCGCCTTAGTTGCATGATTACGCTTCACAGTGTCTTTGGCATCTTTGGTTGGCGTACCACCTGCAAAACTACCCGACATGGCCGCAAAGAACAGAGCTGCAGCACCAATTGAAGCGATTACAATTCTTTTATTCATATTATTTCATTTTCGGATTAACTTCCACTAACTCTACTTCAAATACACGCGACAAGCTGTCATTGTAACCCATTGCAGGAGGAAGCAAGAAAACAGATTTGCCCCCCAACTTCATCTTCATCACACAATCATCAAATCCTTTAACCACATAGCCTGTGCCTACAGGGAAATACATCAACTCTTGACCTTCAACAAATGTGTTGGCATCAAAAATGGTACCATCGCAATATTTTCCGGTGTATTTCAAACCAACGTTAGTTCCCGGAGTCAACGCAGGTCCTGAACCCGGCTGGAGTTCTTTGTAATAAATACCGTTATTATCCGGATTTACGCCCGCCATATTTTTAGTGACGTACTCTTTAGCAACTTTACTATCGTTCTTCTTCAGACCCGGCTCTACTTTCTCAACAATCTTACGAGTTGAATCTTTGATGACCATCACTTTCTGCATCACTTCAAAACGCTTACGCTGTTCTTCTTCCGCAACTTTCTGCTTGTCTTCGGCAGTCTTTTTGGTGTAAACGCTGTCGATTGACAATGTAAAACCGAGATACGGCATGTTTGCGTGAGTAGAATCGAAATTGAAATCGTTCGGATAATGCTTTTTCAATGAATCCATACGAACGAAGAATGTCACGCTATCGCCGGGCTTAAAGCGCGATAACATATCGAACATATCACCTTTAAATTTCGGCTCGTTGATCATAATACCAAACGATTCATCACCTGCTTCTTTGTTCAGATCATAAAAAACAGAATCGTTTGAATCCTTAAATTTCATCTTCACAAACATGGCTCCACCCTTTTCAGCGGCCTCTTTGCCCGGCCCTTCTTTGTGAATCATAAAATAAGTACCGTTGTCAGTTTCTTCATATCCCGGAAAAGGAGAATCACTACACGACATCGTTAAAAAAAGAGCGGCTACTACACCCGCCGTTACTACTTGCTTCATTGTATGTTTAATTGTTAGTCACTGCTGTTAATTCCAGTTCAAAAACTACCGGTGTATACGCCGGAATAATTCCTGTGCTGGAGCCATCGCTTCCGAAAGCCAGTCGCGAAGGTATGATAATTTTAGCTTGCTCTCCGCTGCGCATTCGTTTGAGGGCGTATTCCACTCCTTGAACCACTTGCCCTTTTTCACCCCATTTGAACATCAGCGGACGATTAGCATCCCGAGAATTGTCGATAACGCGACCATTCAAAAAGTAACCCTTGTAATGCACCGTTACACTCACCGAACTATCCACTTCCATTCCAGTTGTAGACTTGGTTTTACGAAAATACATACCATATCCATCACGATCTGCTGCTGTAAATCCATGCTTAAGGGCATAGCGATCCATTAACGCATGCTCATTGGCTTCCGGGTCAAACGATGCTGTTACTTTGGCGTAATCTTCCGAAGATAAAATCCTTACAATTCGAACACGCATTTCCACCAATGCGGTGTCCGGTGCGCCCGGAATACTTAAATCACCACCGGGTAATAAAAACGAAGCGCTATCACCTTCATTTAGCACGCTGAAATATCTGCTCGCCGACGATTGCATAAAAATGGTTCCTGTGGGACTTTCCACTTCAGAATCGTAAAACACAATTCCACCGTATGCATTACTCATTCGTACCTCATACACATCATCGTCGCCGGCTTTTTTCTCCGTATCACCAACGTCATGTAATTTGTAATATACGCCCGGTTCTGCCCGCGTATAGCCGGGATGCTTATTATCGCAACCTACAATGGAAAGCCCGACAATACTCGCGATAAGAATTAGGCTACCGTAGTTCAAGAAGTTCAATTTCATAGATAACGCTTGCGCGTGGTGGGATTTTAGTTTGATCGCCGATTAAGCCGTGTGCCAAATGTGAGGGTAAAATAAAACGCATTTTATCACCGATGCGCATCAATTGTAAGGCTTCATGTAATCCGGACTCAATATTGTCTTTCCCAATCATGACTTCCTTCGCACCATCTTGTTCAGACGAATAACAAATTGTTCCATCCAATAATGTTATCGTGTAAGAAACTTTTGCCCATTGCCCCGCAACAGCCAGGTCTCCTTTACCCTCTTTCAATTTCATATAACGTAATCCGGACGCCGTCATCTCCATGGTCCATCCCTTATTCTTCACGTACTGCTCAATCTCATCATTCTGTCGCCTCCGATCCCACGCGTTCATTTCAACAGAAAGACGCTCCATTTGCTCCTTGCTCAACTTTTGCTTTTTCGGAGCAGGCGCCGGCTCAGAACACGAATTCAAGATGATAACCAATACAAACAATACGAATGCACGCATGATTACAATGATTTTTTAAGTTCAGCCGTGTACAATGACAGCAGGGACTCGAAGTGACTAACTGTATCTTTTAAAGACATTTTTGAAACACCTCCTGCTGCATTTCTATGGCCGCCACCGTTAAAGTGAGCACGGGCAAATTTGTTTACATCAAATTTCCCTTTGGAACGAAACGAGCACTTCACCACACCGTCGCGTTCGGCGAAAAATGCAGAAAAAATAATACCGCTCATGCCTAATCCGTAATTCACCAATCCCTCCGTATCTCCACGTTTGTATTCAAAACGATCGTGTTCCTTATTATTCAGAAAAAAATAAGCGGTATGCATGTCCTGCTTCACCACCATTTTTTCAGACAACGCATATCCTAATAAGCGCATTCGCGCTTCGGAATTCGTATCATAAATGCGCTGATGGTTGATGGCATTTTCTGCTCCGGCATCCATCAGTGCAGCAACCACATGGTGCGTACGCGCCGATGTTGACGGAAACCTAAACGAACCGGTATCTGTCATGATGCCTACGTAGAGGCAATTCGCTATATCCTTATTGATCAATTTCGCACCGCCCGTAATTTCAATAAAATCGTACACCAGCTCTGCTGTAGAACTTGATTCTACGCGATGCAGCATGTACGACGCAAAATCAGAAGGATTGGGATGATGGTCGATAAGCACTTTCGGAACTGATGTAGCGGTGATTAACTTACCTACTTCATTGATTCTATTCAGATCATTAAAGTCAAGGCAAAAAATAACCTCCGCTTTTGCAATGGCATTTTTAGCTTTAAGCATGTTCTCATCGGCCTGAATAACCTGCTTATCCCCTTTCATCCATTTCAAAAAATCAGGATACGCGTTAGGGACGATCACCTTAACATCATGACCGCACAATAACAGATAGTTCTTTAATCCTAATGAAGAACCCATTGCATCGCCATCAGGAGACCAATGCGTAACTACAACAATTTTCCGCGGTTTAGCCAGCATCTTTTTTAGTGCGCTTGCTCCCGAGAATGTCTTTTTTATCGCCATACGAAGGACAAAGTTAACAGGGAAATGTAGTAATCACGTGTTATTCTTGTACTAACGTCTGTATTTAGTTTTATGTGATAACAATTAATGTTAATTTCGCAGCCGATTTCACAACTACTAATACTACTAACAATGTCAGGGAACAGAACATTTACCATGATTAAGCCAGATGCGGTGGAAAATAACCACATCGGACCAATTCTTGCAAAAATTAACGAAGCCGGATTTCGCATCGTTGCTATGAAATATACACGCCTGTCACGTGAGGCTGCAGGTCAGTTTTATGCAGTACACAGCGAGCGCCCATTTTACGGAGAATTGGTGGACTACATGTCTTCAGGACCTATCGTAGCTGCAATTCTTGAAAAAGACAACGCCGTAGCAGATTTCCGCACGTTGATCGGTGCAACTGATCCGACAAAAGCAGCTCCGGGAACCATTCGTGCTTTATTTGCAAAAAGCATTGCCGCGAACGCCGTTCACGGATCTGACAGTGATGAAAATGCTGCTATCGAAGGCAACTTCTTCTTCTCAGGATTAGAGCGTTTCTAAATTCCACGTTGCAAGATCTTAAAGGTCATCTTCGGATGACCTTTTTTTATGCCCGGATGCAAAAAAACAGTAGTTAGACCATTACAATCCTTGGTTAGCTGCAATACGATTTTCCCAACGATCCAGAAAATCATCGTCACAACTGATGCAACCTAAAACATGGTATTTGGAATCGTGCAAAACGCGACTTGCTAAGGCAGGTTCCGAGATGACACAAAACGGAAAGCGTCCGCTGGAATGCACAAAATGGGCTTCGTTGTTTTGATACACCAAAAAACCAACGTGATTATCCAACCCAACGATATACAGAGCAGTTCCATTTTTACGTACTTGTTGCAATATGGAATAAACAGATTGTTTGCTGTATCGATAAATGTGCTTCTCGTTAACCATTTTTTTAATCATGTCTTCACTCGCCATCTGTGCATAACCCGCACGTTTTACCGGAACACCTAAATCACGCAAAACTGTGGTAACAAAATATCCGCAGGCTATTTTTCCTTTTCCGGGAGTTTCAGTTGTGCCATGAAAAGCCCAAGGTGTGCCTTTCCAAAACGGGAAAATACTATCGCCAATACTCGTTACCAGCAATTTACCGCGATCTTCAGTTGTAATCAAAGAACTTTGAATTGCTCTACACGTTGCTTGATAGGATCTTGCATCAGGAGCAGCAGTAAAACGCGACAAGTATAATCTCACATCCAACCGAAAATAAAGCAATGCGGAACTACCAATGATTGCGATGATCAGGCTCCACTTTAACCACCTTGTACGTTTAACGGCCATGGAGTATTAACGCACCTTGCTCTGCTGTATTGTGCATGTATTTGTTATACATAGCAGCTATGTTTTTCCAACGCTTTAACGTGCCGCGATGATTGGAAGCATCAACAATGATTGTATCGGGAATGTATTGTTCCAGCCACTCATCCGGAGGTAAGTCTGCATTATTTCGAATCAATAAACAGTTCAATTTTTTCGCAGGTAGTTGATCCACATCACCGGAATAAACAATGATATTCCTATGTCCATCTGTCCACACGGGATAGCAATATGCGGAATAATAATGGCGAAAATCACGTGGAGTATCTGCGTTAAAAAATTGGACTTCCACTTTTCTCCCTACAGAATTTTTGATCTGTTCCCTGTAATGGTTCTTATCAGAAGTGGTAGTTGAAGCTTGCATTACAGCTGCATTGTAGCCTACTCGTGCACTAATTGCCGTAATGCCGCGCATGTGGTGTACAATGGTTCGTTCTAAGGTGCTTTCGCGCAAATGACTATTTTGAAGTACGATAATCAACACCGCACAAAAAAGAAGCAACCGTCGAAACGAAATCATTTTACTGCCGGATTGTATCATGCCTATGCTGGAAAAGATGACCAGATACAACGCGATTAATTCTGTAAACGACCAATTTCCTGCGGCAATTGAAGCTCCGGGCCATCCTGATATCCACGTTACGCCTGCATTCATGGTAGTAATCAGCCAACTCATGACGTAACCTGCGACTGCACTCAATCCCGGAATCCAACACGCCGCTAGAAAAAACACACCCGCATATAACGCCAATGTAGATGCGGGAATGATGATCAGATTAGCAAATAAGAACCATGATGGAAATGTTCCGAAATAATACAATCCCAGCGGAAACGTGAATACTTGTGCAACGACAGAAACACTTACCAAGGACCAAATCATTCGCTTCCATGTAGAATTGGGTGTATAGAAAGATTCTGCAATGGGTTGCAAAAGCACGATACCCGCGACTGCTGCATATGACAATTGAAAACCAACATCAAAAATTAATAAGGGATCAAACAACAACAAGATAAATGCCGACGCCAATAAAGCATTTAGAATGTGTGATCGTTTCAACAACAATCGTCCGGTGATGATTACCGTAAGCATAGTTACCGATCGCAACACTGAAGGAGAAAAGCCGGTTAATACAGCGTAAAACCAAATGAATGCAAATTGCAAGATTGCGCTGTACCGTTTACGTCGTAATGTAGTTTCAAACGGTGATATTAATTTCATCAACACCACATACACCAATGCAACATGCATTCCGGAGACTGATAGTACATGCAAGGTCCCGGTTGTGCTAAACGCTTGCTGTAACTGATCATCCAGTTGTTCGTCGTAACCAACCAATAACGCTGCAGCAACATCCTTCTCATCTCTCCCTATATCCAATGTATTAATCTGCCGTCTGAAAAAATTACGCAGTTGCAGTGCTGACTTTTTAAACCAATTTCCTCCTTCATGATTTAACAATTCCCAACTGCCTGATTGAACATAAGTCTGTACATAAATATTCTTGTTGGCACACCAGGCACGATAATCGAAATCACCCGGATTCATGGCTTTCGCAGGT
Source organism: Bacteroidia bacterium (assembly GCA_044344795.1). GTDB lineage: Bacteria > Bacteroidota > Bacteroidia > Palsa-965 > Palsa-965. Next base: position 27,355 of record JBIJCF010000021.1, read on the forward strand.
CGCGCCAATGTCGCATGTAGTGCAATGTTATCGCCGTATTGAAGCTGTTCCGAAAAAGCATCACGCTTCAAATACAAAATAATTTTATAAGAACTACTTAACGAATCAGTGGTCCATTTAGCTAAAACCTTCACCGATTTTTCTTTGATCACCGGCTCTTCCATCAGCGTTGCTAGAACTTGTTGTTCCTTATAAATGCCTTCAGGCGGCTGAGTTGATTGCTGCAAATTCGTCACATTCCAATATCCCAAACACCACCATGCAATTGCCAATCCAAGAACAGAGCAGTTTCGCCAAAACGAAGCAGTGGTTTTTATAATAATGGGTAATGCGCTGACCAATCCGATAACTGCTGCGAACAAAGTAATCCACCACACCGGATTATTTACCGGAAAGTAAACGGCACATACAATACCCAAAACCATGGGCAAAACGACTCGTATTAAAGGAAATTGAAATACGGCAACTGGCACATACGAAAATAAAGCGTAGTGCAGACCGAAGGTGTTTACAAATAATTACGTTCGGTTATTTGTAGATGGCTTTTTTAGCCGCCAGCAATGTATTTTGCAACAAACCGGTAATGGTCATCGGACCCACACCGCCCGGCACCGGAGTAATGCGAGAAGCAAGAGGAGCGACACCGTCAAAATCCACATCTCCTTTCAAACGCCATCCCAGCTTGGTTCCGGGAGCATCTACGCGTGTGGTACCAACATCAATTATTACCGCACCTTCTTTTACCATATCGGCTTTCAGGAAGCCGGGTTTTCCGATGGCGACAACAATAATGTCTGCTTGTCGTGTGTGATAGGAAATATCTGCTGTTTTGCTGTGACAAAGCGTTACTGTGCAATTTCCAATTGATTCGTTACGCGCTAACAATATACTCATCGGTGATCCAACAATATTACTGCGACCGATAACTACACAATGTTTGCCGGAAGTAGTCACACCACTGCGTTCCAATAATTGTAGAATTCCGGAAGGAGTTGCAGGCAAATAACAAGGTAGATTTAATGCCATTCTGCCGACGTTCGCCGGGTGAAAACCATCTACGTCTTTTGCAGGTGAAATGGCTTCAATGATTCGATTTTCGTTGATATGTTTAGGCAATGGCAACTGCACAATGAAACCATCAACTTCAGGATTTTCGTTCAATTGTTGGACAACTTTCAACAATTCCTCTTCTGTTGTCCACTCATCCAGATGATGTAACGTTGAAGCAAATCCCACACGCTCACAAGCCTTTACTTTTGCATTGACGTATGTAAGACTACCGCCGTCTTTACCCACCAAAACCGCAGCCAAATGTGGGGCTCGCTTTCCAGACGCTAAAAGTTCTTTTACATCTTCAGCAATCTCGAGTTGAATTTCTTCAGCAATCTTTTTTCCGTCAATCAAGTGCATATGATTCAAAATTAATGGGCAAAGGTAATATGGAATTCAGCGTGTAACTTATAAGATTATACAACTGCACTAAAACAATACGCCGCAATTAAACACGAATTCCGGTTATCAGAACATCGTCAAGCTGTTCCAACTTTCCTTGCCATTCTGTAAATCGCTGTTGCAATCTCAAACGTTGTTCATCCATTGGCAGCGCGTGAATTTCGAGCAAAGCTTTTGTCAGGTTCTTACGCATGAACTTTTTCCCTTGAGGTCCACCAAACTGATCAGCATAACCATCTGTAAATGCATAGATCACATCGCCCGGAAGCAGTTCAAAACGTTTAGTGTCAAAAGTGTCCATTTTAAATGATCGACCAACGGGCATTCTGTTCCCTTCAAGTTCCAACAATTCATTATTGCGAATGACTATTACACTATTGTTCGCTGCGGAAAATTCGAGAGCTCGTCGCTCTGCGTCCAACTTCAACAACACACAATCCATTCCGTCTTTGCCGCCTTCCTCGCTACCGTCTTCCGATAACGCATCAATCAATCGTTCGCGCACAAAATTTAAAATTTCACCTGTTGCTGATATCCGCTTTTCCACTATAGCTTCATTCAGGAAACTGGAATTCAACAAACTCATAAAAGCACCGGGAACTCCATGACCTGTTGAATCCGCAACAGCAAAATAAGTTTGTTTGTCCCGTTTAACGCCCCAGTAAAAATCACCACTAACAATGTCGCGCGGATGATAATAGACAAAATAATCTTGCAATGATTCCTTCAGAAATTTCTCACCGGGCAGAATCGTTTTCTGAATCCGTTCTGCATAGTGAATGGAATCAAGTATCTCTCTATTCTTTTGGGTAATATGCTCGTGTTGCTCCTCCAGCTGCGCAAAAGCTTTTTTCAACTGTTCTTCAGCCACGGCTCTTAACTTCACCTCACCACGAAACGAGCTGTTCCAGCTACTAAACGATACTACCAGTCCAACCATGCCGGCAATCAAAAAATAATTTGCACCGGGCCAATGCAAAACACGAAACAGTATTCCTAAAATGATAAGCGTGAACGTAATAAAATCTGCAAAATTCAGGAGCTGTGTTTTGCCTTTAATTAGGTTTTTACGGGTCTCATAACGGGTCTTAATTACTAAAGGTAACGCTGCAAATGCGAATAACAACAAACCCACGCCAAACGCGAGTGATGCCCCGGGAGCATTTAGTATCATGCTAATTATGCCAAAAAGCACGAGTATCACTGTAACAATCGTCATCCTTCGAACAACTCTTTTACGACAATCCGGCTCCGCCTGAAAGTAAACAAGCCCAATACCTCCGCTAATTAAAATCAGGGAGGTAAACAAAATAGTAGGGACAAGAGCATCAACGCGCTCCTGAAAATTGGTTAAAGGAAATACCTCAAAAAGTATGGTGCCAAGAAAGGCGATAATTCCTACCGAAATACAAATAATGCCGCCTTTTCGCATGACGCGGGGTTTGTTGCAATAACTGATTTTAAGGTACTACAAATCAGCGGCGCATATTAGGCATGTTCCGCATCATTTTCGCCATTTGCCCTTTGTCCGACATCATGCGCATCATTTTTCGAGTGTCTTCGAATTGCTTCATCAAACGATTCACTTCTTGTATTGTAGTTCCGCTGCCTTTTGCGATTCTGGCACGACGAGCACCATTAATGATTTCAGGATTTTCACGCTCTTCAGGTGTCATGGAATAAATGATCGCCTCAATACCTTTGAACGCATTATCATCAATATCCATATCCTTCACGGCCTTGCCAATTCCGGGGATCATGCCCATCAAATCTTTGATGTTACCCATCTTTTTGATTTGGTGCAATTGTCCGAGAAAATCGTTGAAGCTAAATTTATTTTTCGCTATTCGTTCTTGTAATCGCTTGGCTTCTTTCGCGTCAAATTGTTCCTGAGCACGTTCTACCAGCGTTACAACATCACCCATGCCGAGAATTCGGTCGGCCATACGTTGCGGGTAAAACACATCCAACGCATCCATTTTCTCGCCTGTGCCAACAAACTTGATCGGTTTGTTGACAATTGATTTAATAGACAACGCCGCACCACCGCGCGTATCACCGTCCAACTTCGTTAAGATGACACCATCGAAATCCAAACGATCATTAAATGCTTTTGCAGTATTTACCGCATCCTGACCGGTCATGGAGTCCACTACAAACAAAATTTCCTGCGGCTGAATAGCTTTCTTCACTGCAGCAATTTCATTCATCATGGTTTCGTCTATCGCTAAACGACCCGCAGTATCGACAATAACTACCGAGTGATTATGCTTCTTCGCATGTTCAACTGCGCGTTTCGCAATGGCAACTGCATCTTTTACTTCCGGCTCAGCATACACCTCAACTCCAATCTGTTCACCCAGCACTTTCAACTGATCAATCGCAGCAGGACGATAAATATCACAGGCAACGAGCAATGGATTCTTACCGCGTTTAGTTTTTAAATGGTGGGCTAATTTTCCGGAATGCGTGGTTTTACCTGACCCCTGCAAACCGGCCATCAAAATAACTGTTGGCTGTCCGGTAAGTTTGATATCCTCTTTATCACCACCCATCAAACGAACCAATTCGTCGTGTGTGATTTTCACCATTAACTGACTCGGAGAAACGGAATTCAATACGTTTTCACCAAGCGCTGCGGCTTTTACGTCATCCGTAAATTTCTTAGCCACCTGATAACTAACGTCGGCATCCAACAACGCTTTGCGAATTTCCTTTACGGTTTCCGCAATATTGATTTCGTTAATTTTTCCTTCACCGCGAAGGACTTTAAACGCTCTTTCGAGTTTGTCACTTAAATTATCAAACATACCGGCTATTTTGGGAGGGCAAATTTACCCTAATTTGTTCATATTAATGCTTTCTTGTCGTTTACATGCGCTCTGGAACTGCAATGCCCAGCAAACGCATTCCTCTGTTGATGACGTCCGCAACTTCATTACACAGCAGCAAACGGAATAAACGCGCCGATTCATCCTGTTCTTTTAGCACCGGACAAGCATCATAAAACTGATTAAACGTTTTTGCCAAATCGTAGCAATAGTTTGCCACAACTGCCGGACTGTAATTAGCAGCTGCCTCATGCACTGCTGCGGAAAAACCGTTAATTGTTTTTATTAACTCGCGTTCCTTGACGTGCAATGCTAACGGGAATTCACCGGTTGTTGCAACTATTCCGGCTTTACGTAAAATACTTCTAATTCGGGCGTGTGTATATTGGATAAATGGCCCTGTGTTTCCTTGCAAATCAATACTTTCAGCAGGATTAAACAACATTTTTTTCTTCGGATCAACCTTCAGAATAAAATACTTTAACGCCGCCATTCCCACCATACGAGCGAGTTCTGTCTTTTCGTCGGCGCTCATTTCCGCAATAAGTCCCTTCTCCTCTGCCATTGCGCCGGCATTGCTAATCATGTCTGCAATCAAATCATCAGCATCAACTACAGTCCCTTCCCGCGATTTCATTTTTCCTTCCGGCAACTCCACCATACCATACGACAAATGATACAAACCATCTGCCCATGCATAACCCAATTTGCTCAACGCTATTTTCAAGACTTTAAAGTGATAGTCCTGCTCATTGCCAACCACATAAATGAGTTTATCAAATGGAAATTCCTTGTGTCGTTCCACAGCAGTTCCCAGATCTTGCGTCATGTAAACAGATGTTCCGTCGCTTCGCAGTAACACTTTCTGATCCAATCCATCAGCAGTCAAATCAATGATCACAGCTCCATCCGGCCGCTTTTGTAATACATTTTTCAGCAAACCTTCATCCACAATCGACTTTCCTAACAAATACGTATTCGATTCGTAATACATTTTGTCGAAATCAACTCCCAATGCAGAATAGGTGGATGCAAAACCTTCGTACACCCAACCGTTCATCGTTTGCCACAAATGTTTCACATCCGCATCATCGGCTTCCCACTTCCGCAACATATCCTGTGCTTCCTGCATTAATGGGGCATCCTTCTCGGCTTGTTCTTTGCTTACACCACTTGCCACCAGCTGTTCTATTTCCTTCTTATAGTTTTTGTCAAACTCGACGTAATATTTACCAACTAAGTGATCGCCTTTAATTCCGGCCGATTCCGGAGTTTCGCCGTTGCCGTATTTTTTCCAGGCCAGCATACTTTTACAAATATGAATTCCCCGATCATTCACCAGATTTACCTTCATCACTCGATTGCCGGCCGCTTTCAATATTTCACTTACGGAATACCCTAACAAGTTGTTACGGATATGACCTAAATGCAGCGGTTTATTTGTGTTAGGTGAACTGTATTCAACCATAACAAAGGGCGATTGATCGGTAATTGGTGAATACCCGAAAGATTCCTGCATCCTAATTAATTTCAAACGTTGCAACCAATAGGAATCGGACAATACGATATTCAAGAAACCTTTAACAACGTTGAAACGTGCAATTTCACTAACATGCGTACTCAAATATTCTCCGATTAATTCAGCCGTTTGCTCCGGACCTTTACCCGAAACCTTAACATAAGGGAAAACGACCAGACTAAGATCGCCTTCAAACTGCGGGTTCGTTCGTTGCAGTGTCACCTTATCAGGTGTGATTTCCAGATTAAATAAATGAGAAACAGCTTGCGTAACTGCGCCGGCAATAAGTTGTTCAGGTGTTTGCATGGTAGTTAATACCGTCAAAATCGGGCGGTAAGATTAATTAGTTAATTGAGCTACTACTTTGATTAATATCTCGAAGGTATTTTCTGCCATTAGATTCTCCTTGTCCAATGTCGGGTTCACTTCGCATACCTCAAAGCAACAAACTTTCTCATTCTGAATGAGGCGAACCAACAACGATCCGGCTTCTTTTTCAGTAATACCGTTCCGCACAGGAGTTCCGGTTCCTTTAGAAATGGATGAATCCATACTATCCACATCAAACGAGATGTAGATATGGGTACATTGACTCAAATGAGCCAAAGTATCACGAGCAATCCGCTCAACACCGTGACGTTTAACCTCTGCAGAAGTAAACAACTTAACCTTATTCTTTTTGATTAAAGCGGTTTCTTCCGGTTCCATATCACGAACCGCAATAAATACGAGGTCTTTGTAATTGATCTTGGGCGAAACACCACCCAGTTTCTTGATCTTGGTCCACAATTCAACGGTTTCCTTATCCGGCTTATTCATTTTATGCGACAAGTTATCTTCGCTCAAAGCCGTAGCCAAAGGCATACCGTGCATATTACCTGAAGGTGTTGTATACGGCGAATGAAGATCCGCATGCGCATCTATCCAGATTACGCCGAGTCGGGACTTAGGGTAAGCCGCCTTTATTCCCGCAATAGTTCCGCCTGCTGTGCTATGATCACCGGCTAGAACTATTGGAAACGATCCTGATTTGAATATTTTAACCAGTTCACCGGAAATACGCTCGTACATGGTTAAGATTCCTTTAGCACGCTTAGCATAAGGACTTCCGGGCGATTCGAACAAAAGTTGATTTTCCGTCTTAATCTCTACTGTTTCAATGGACTTGAACAAGTTAGAACCATAGTCCAATGCCGCAATCTTTATAGCATCAACACCTAAACTGGCACCGCGCGTTCCGGCCCCAATTTCAGATTTAACTTCGATAAACTTTACCTTGCGAATAGCCACGTTAAATATTTATTAGGTCGTTAAAACAACATCCAAGTGAGTTACATTTGCAATTCTTAACAATAAGTACGTCACTCGGATCACTAATTCCTTGCCAAATGGAGAATACCTATCAAAACCTAATTGAACAAACCTTCAACTTTCCTCAGGAAGGATTTCAAACGATAGATAATGAACTTTATTTCAATGATATTCCTTTAATGGACATTATCAAGAAATATGGTACTCCATTAAAAATCACTTATTTGCCGAAAATCGGACAACAAATTCAAAAGGCAAAACGCCTGTTTAATGTTGCCATGGCTAAAGTGGATTACAAAGGTACGTATACGTATTGTTATTGCACGAAAAGCTCGCACTTTTCATTTGTATTAGAAGAAGTTTTGAAGAATGACGTGCATTTGGAAACATCTTCCGCTTATGATATTCATATCATTAAAGAACTCTACAAAAAAGGATTAATCAGCAAGGAACGTTTTATTGTTTGTAACGGTTATAAGCGAAAACAGTACTTACAAAATATAACGGAGTTAGCCAATGACGGTTTTAACATTGTTCCTGTATTGGATAACAAGACTGAAATCGACTATTATTCCAAGTTTGTAAAGGCTCCGAAATTGAAGTTAGGAATACGCATAGCTTCCGAAGAAGAACCTAATTTCCAGTTTTACACCTCACGTCTGGGAATCCGACACAGCGATATTGTGCAATATTACAAAGACAAAATCCAGAACAATCCGCGCTTTGAGTTAAAGATGCTCCATTTCTTCATTAACAATGGCATTAAAGACACCATTTATTATTGGACGGAATTGGCGAAATGCCTGAAGGTGTATCACGAATTGAAACAGATTTGTCCAACTCTGGACTCATTAAATATCGGTGGCGGTATGCCGATTAAGACTTCGCTGGGTTTTGAGTATGATTACGAATACATGATCGAAGAAATTATTTCTCAGATCAAGAACTACTGCGAAAAGCACCAAATTGCCGAACCTAACATCTTTACAGAATTCGGTTCGTTCACCGTATCTGAAAGTGGCGCTGCCTTGTATTCCATCGTAGATATTAAAGTACAGAATGATCGAGAATTATGGTACATGATTGACAGTTCGTTCATTACTACTTTGCCGGATACATGGGGCATCAACCAACGATTTATTTTATTAGCCGTAAATCATTGGGACAGTGAGGCGCAACCCGTCAACCTTGGAGGATTAACTTGCGACAGTATGGACTATTACAACACGGAGGCTCATGCTAACAATGTTTATTTACCGAAGATTACAGTAAACGAAAAGCAACCTTTATATATCGGCTTTTTCCATACCGGGGCTTATCAAGAATCATTGGGCGGCTACGGTGGAATTCAGCATTGTCTTATTCCGGCACCGAAGCACGTACTTATCGATCGGAACGAAGAAGGTGAAATCACGACTCGTCTTTTCGCGAAAGAACAAAGCTATAAGTCTATGTTGAAAACACTTGGCTATTAACTTCTTTTCGGCACAATTTGCGCAATTACGATAAATACCTATCTTGCATCGACTAACACACAATAATTGGGTATCAATCGTTAAACAGAATATGATTTCTTCTTTTCGTAGTTCGGTGTTGTTGTTGTTCGCAGCAGTTACAGTGATATCCTGTGAAGGTGGCATTTTCATGAAAAACATCACGGAAGGCACTATTGAATATAAAGCTGTTCCTGTTCGCAAAACGAACACCAGCCCGATGTTGCTACCCGATAAAATGGTGGTGAAATTCAAAGACAATTTTCACGCTGCGGAATTGGAAGCCGGAATGGGTTTTGCCAAAATGAAGTTCATTTCAGATCCGTTGAAAAAACAGTTCATTACACAAGTTAATCTTCTTGATAAGTTCACCAGTACGTTGGATCAAAAAGCACTTGACACGGTATGCTACTATTATCCTGAGTACACCGTTGAGGAATCGGGAGAAACTAAAGATATAGCGGGTTACAACTGTAAAAAAGCGACTTTAAAGTTCACGGATGGCTCCGATCCTGTTGAGGTTTGGTACACGAAGGACATTGGTATCAAAACACCCAATTGGAGCAATACGTATTACAAAATTGATGGTGTTTTAATGGAATACTCCTTGCGCAAATTCGGACTGGAATTGCGGTTTACGGCAACTTCTGTAACCGAAGGAACAATTGCTCCGGAGTACTTCACTGTTCCTGCCGAGTATAAGAAAATCGAGAATGCCGAACTTGAAAAGATGTTCGAAGGGTTCTTTTAAACAGGAATAAACATCTGAAAGTTTATAACATTCTGAAATGCGCCTGTGTGCGCCTATTACTGTCTTTTACCTTTGATAGGTTGCCTTTCAACCATTCAAAATGGCCAAAAAAGAACAAGAAGAGGAACTTCCTAAAACGAAGTCGCGTAACCAAATGCGACCTAAGTCTCATGTTGAAGAAAACGAGCCTCGTGAGGAAGCGCCCGAAAAAAAGCAGCGTAATAAATCGCCCGAATCTGTTGCAGATAGCGGAGATTCACCCAACACGATTAAAAACTTCTTTGTGCGTCTGCGCACCGATGATCGCTTGCATCGCATTCTGGGTGCATTCTTATTGTTTATTGTTACTCCGTACTTGTTAACTGCGTTTACCTCCTACTTTTTCACTTGGCAACACGATCAAGACAAGGTGGCCGGTTCATTGGGCGTATTATTCGACAGCAAAGTCGAGGTATATAACATGCTGGGGAAACTCGGCGCATTGTTTTCACATATCTTCATCCATAGCTGGTTTGGTGTAACGTCTTACTTTTTTCCGATTGCAGCATTCGCCATCGGCTTGCGCTTGTTAACAGGTTCGCAGTGGTTGCCGGTAGGGAAAATTCTGAAGTTCGGAACGTTTGCACTTGTTTTCGGCTCCATCATTTTAGGTTACATTTTCCAAAACTCCTTCTTCTTTCTTGGCGGAACATTTGGTTATGAAACAAGTGCCTGGTTAAATTCAGCCCTCGGTGCTGTAGGTACAGGATTGTTGATTTTGTTCTCGGCCGTTGTATTTCTTATTGTGGTTTTCAATTTAAAATTCAACTTACCCGAATCTGCAGCTAAAGAAGAACCTCTACAGGATGCGAAGGCTTACGAACAACATGATGAAATAAAACGAAATGTCCTCGTTAATGATTTCCCGAACAACCAACCGGAAGAATTAACCGAAATTGAAGAATACGTTTCTGAAGAGGAACAAGATGTATTAGAGGAGCCTGAAATCGTTGAGGAAAGCGAAATTGTTGACATTCCGCAACAACCGGAACCTGTTGTTGAATTCAACGAAATTGAATTGTCACCTCAGCCGGAAACGCTTACACCGGCTATGCAGGATTTAACCTCGGATGATAACATTAACTTTACTGTTGAGAAAAAGGAAGAAGACAAAGAATTAAGCGTTGATGAAATTGAAGCCAAATCGGAAGAACTGGTTCGTGAATTTGGGGAATACGATCCTACGCTTGATTTATCAGGTTATCAATTTCCTTCCATCGATTTGCTTGAGAACTATGGCACCGGTAAAGAGCCTCAGGTGAATACAGAAGAACTCACATTAAATAAAAACAGAATTGTTGAAACGCTCGCCAACTATGGCATTGCGATTGAAAAAATCAAAGCAACCATTGGGCCTACAGTAACGCTGTACGAAATTAATCCTGCAGCAGGCGTACGTATCTCCAAGATCAAAAATCTGGAAGATGATATCGCTTTGAGTTTGTCAGCTCTCGGTATTCGTATCATAGCGCCTATTCCCGGTAAAGGAACGATCGGTATTGAAGTGCCGAACCAACATCCGGATGTTGTGCCTATGCGTGCATTATTGTCCTCGGAAAAATTCGTGAACTCCAACATGGATTTGCCGGTTGCATTAGGTAAAACTATTTCCAACGAAATTTTTATCGCCGACCTTGCCAAGATGCCGCACTTACTAATGGCGGGAGCTACAGGGCAGGGTAAATCTGTTGGACTTAATGCCATCCTAGTGTCGTTGTTATACAAGAAACATCCGGCGCAATTGAAGTTTGTGTTGGTGGATCCGAAGAAAGTAGAATTGACTTTATTCAATAAAATTGAGCGTCACTTTTTAGCGAAGTTACCGGACAGCGAAGAAGCTATCATTACCGACACCAAGAAAGTGATTCACACGCTGAATTCCTTGTGTATTGAAATGGATCAGCGTTACGACTTGCTGAAAGATGCACAGGTTCGTAACCTCAAAGAATATAATGCGAAGTTTATTCAGCGTAAACTGAATCCTGAAAACGGACATCGATTCCTGCCTTACATTGTTTTGGTGGTGGACGAGTTTGCTGATCTGATCATGACAGCAGGCAAAGAAGTGGAAACACCGATTGCTCGATTGGCTCAGTTGGCACGTGCAATCGGAATTCACCTCATCATTGCCACGCAGCGACCTTCCGTAAATATTATCACCGGCACAATCAAAGCGAATTTCCCTGCACGAATTGCCTTCCGTGTTACCTCAAAAATTGATTCACGAACAATTCTTGATGCAGGCGGTGCTGAACAATTAATTGGTCGCGGTGACTTGTTGTATTCAACGGGTAACGATTTGATTCGCTTACAATGTGCATTTGTAGATACGCCTGAAGTGGAGAAAATCACAGATTTTATCGGAGGTCAGCGTGCTTATCCAAGTGCATTATTGTTGCCTGAATATGTAGATGAAAACGCTGAATCCGGCAAGATGGAACTGGATGACAGTGATCGAGATTCCTTATTTGAAGAAGCAGCGCGCATCGTTGTGAATCATCAGCAAGGATCGGCTTCGTTATTGCAACGTAAGTTGAAGTTGGGATACAATCGTGCAGGACGAATTGTCGATCAATTGGAAGCAGCAGGAATTATTGGTCCTTTTGAAGGCAGCAAGGCACGTGAAGTTTTAATTAAAGACATCCTTACCTTGGAAGAAAAACTGGGGAAAAAGAACGATTCGATTTAAACGTAAAAGAATCTTTTTCAGCTTCTTAACAAATACTTTTCCGTTTAGTTCATCTGCACATTGTAACTTTGGCGTAGTTTTTGAATTAGTACGACAAACAGTTTATAAAATGAGAAATTTAATTATTGCAGGTCTTGCTCTTTCGTTATCAGGTTCGGTTGTATTTGCTCAAGGCGATGCGAATGGATATGATCCGAAAGCAAAAGCAATTCTGGACGAAGTAAGTAAAACCGCGAAAGCTTACACCTCTATTACTGCCACCTTTACCATGACCATGGAAAAGGCCGATAAATCGAAAGATGTGCATGAAGGTGAAGTGGTGATGAAAGGAAAAAAATATAAGATCACGCTAAACCGTAAAATCAAGGATAAAGGGTGGAAGGAAATTTATATTAACAATTCGGCCACCACTTGGAATTACAGTGAGAAGGAGTGTGAAATTACTATCGATAATGCTCCTGATCCGGCGAAAGCTAAAAACAACTTTGCTCCTACTGACATTTTCACCATTCACGAAAAAGGTTTCAAGTACAAGTTCGTGAAAGAAGAAGTACAAGGCGGTAAAACGGTTCAACTCATTGACTTATTTCCTGAACAAGCCGACAAGAAAAATTACCACACGGTGAAAGTTGTTATTGACAAGGCGAAGAAGCAAATCATCAGCGCCACGTTTCTCAATAAAGATGGATCCAAAACGATTTATGCCGTAAAAACATTTACCGCAAACTTGGAAGTTGCTGATGCGACATTTAATATGGACCCTTCAAAACAGTTTCCGAAATGTGAAGTGGTGGATTTGAGGGAATAAAAAGTGTATTTCAAAACAAAGCCGCGGTAACTTTATCGCGGCTTTTTTGTTGTTACGATTATGCTGAAAATCGCTTGGGCTCCTGAATTCGTATTACCTCTTCCCGAAGGTCATCGATTTCCTATGTTGAAATACGAGTTACTCCCGCAGCAATTGATCCATGAGGGAACTATCATCGAACATCAACTTTTTACACCGGATCGTAAGTTTGACGCGGAGATTTCTTTCACACACGCGCAACACTATTTAGAGCGTCTACAACAACTGCAACTAACACCGTCTGAAATCAGAAAAAGCGGATTCCCTCTAACTCCGGAACTGATAGAACGTGAATGGTTATTGGCTAATGGTACTATCGAAGCAGCTTTGTTCGCACTTGATTTTGGCGCTGCCGGGACTACTGCCGGAGGAACACATCATGCTTTTGCCGACCGTGCAGAAGGATTTTGTCTCCTTAATGATGTCGCGATCGCAGCCAATCACCTCCTACTCCATCAGTTGGCGCAGCGAATTCTGGTTATTGATCTCGATGTTCATCAAGGCAATGGCACCGCCGCGCTATTCGCAAATGATGAACGTGTTTTTACATTTAGTATGCACGGTGAAAAAAATTATCCGTTGCATAAAGAATCGTCCGACCTGGATATCGGTTTGCCCGACGGAACTGACGATCGCTTGTACCTCTATCATTTGAAACATCAATTACCACAAGTAATAGATGCATTTATACCCGATTTCGTCTTTTATCAGGCCGGAGTGGATATTTTACAAACAGATCTACTTGGACGTCTGAAAATCAGCCGGGAAGGATGTGCTGAGCGAGATCGTTTTGTGCTTCAACTATGCAAGAACCATTGTATTCCTATAGTGATTACGATGGGCGGCGGATACTCGAAAAATATTCGCGATATCGTAGAAAGTCACGCAAATACGTATAGGATTTGTCAACAAATTTTTTTCTGAGCATGGTTTTTGCGAAATTAGAAGCATTATTTTCGTTGACCCTCCGAAAAGTGATGTTTGTGACTCGATTTGCGCTTAGTGTAATATTTGTTTTTCTAATTGGTTCTGCTGATGCGCAAGCGTTATTTGCTGATGCCGGTTTACGAGATACCATCTGCCCGGGAACTATTTCTCTTTTAGGCGGAAGTCCGACAGCTTTGGGAGGTACGGCGCCCTACACTTATCGATGGACACCCTCTAGCGCGTTAAGTAGCACTACGGTTGCAAATCCTGTTGCCAGTCCTGCAGTACCAACAATGTATTACGTTCAAGTCATTGATGCAGTTGGCGATACAGCAATTGATTCTGTCTTTGTTGACCTCTATTCCATTTGGGCTTTTAATGCCGGTCCGGACACTTCCATGTGTGTTAATGAAACTATCGTAATTGGAGGTCCGAATAATTCTTTAGCTGATGGAGCTTCTTATTCATGGTCACCTGCTAACGGTCTTAGCAGTACCACTGATCCACGTCCAATCTGTTCTGCAACGGTGACCACAATATATTCGTTGACTATATCTAGTCCGGATTGCCCGAGCAAGCAGTTCGAAATAACTGTTACCGTTCATCCTTTGCCTTCAATTACAGCATCTCCAACATACGCAACAATTAATGAAGGAGAAACAATTCCAATTATAGCAAGCGGTGGCGAGAACTATTATTGGACACTACCGGTGGGATTGTCAACCACTTTAGGTTCTTTAACAAACGCAGAGCCAACTGCAACTACCACATATACGGTAGTTGGCGTTGATCAAAATGGATGTGTCAATTTTGATACAGTTACAATTATTGTCAATCCGTTCGATGAAGTCGTATTGTACAACTCTTTCTCTCCAAATAATGATGGCATCAATGATTTTTGGTACATCGGAAATATTCAGAAATATCCAGATAATCGATTAGAAGTATATACTAGAACCGGCCAGCAAGTGTATGCCAAATCGGGATACGATAATTCTTGGGACGGAACCAACTATGGAGATAAACTGCCAGAAGCCACCTATTATTTTACCTTGAGTTTAGGAAACGGATCTCCACCAATAATGGGAAGCGTAACAATATTGCGATAAGTCATGAAAAGAATTCTGATCCTTACTTTATTCGTTTCGTGTTCCTGTTTTATTTCAGCGCAACAGCTACCCGACTATACGCAATATCCGTCGCAACTCTTTGCTTTAAATCCGGCATACACTGGAACAAAAGGAACTTTAGATGTTCGTGCAAGTTACCGACGTCAATGGATGGGATATGAAGGAGCACCTGAAACACGTTTTGTCGGTGCGCACTCCAGATTGTTTAAAGGTAAATTAGGTTTAGGCGGAACACTATATCAGGATTTCACAGGGCCTTCTCGTCGTTTTAATTATGCTTTCAGTGCTGCTTACCACTTGCGTTTTCCTGACGTAGAATTTTGTGTTGGTATAGGAATGAATTTCGATAAATATTTCCTGGATAGCGGCGTACTCACCACACACTGGGAAGGCGATCCGGCAATTAATATCGGTGTTGTAGAGTTTCAAAAGAAGAAAAATGCAATGGCCGGTCTATTGTTGTACAACGACCGTTTTCACTTTGGTTTAGGAGTTTACAACGTGTTGTCATCCACAATTACGTTTGGTGGAATTGGGGCAACAGTGGCTTATAAACAGCACTATTACTTTACAACAGGATACAATTTCCACGGCCATCCTGACTTTGTATGGGAAAATAACATCATGGCATTATATGTAGACGGTTTACCGTTAACGTTAAACTACAACTTGCGTGTTCACTATCGCGAAAAGTTTGTTTTCGGCACTGCACTTCGTTTGCGCGATGCAGTGGCACTGCAAGCGGGGATGGTAGTGTTAAATCGTTGTCAGATTATTTATTCATACGATATCGGATACAGCCGCTTGAGGAAAGCACATAACGGTTCGCATGAACTGACAATTGGATATCGTTTAGATTACGATAAGAAAAAGGGCGGATACAAAAACTTCGATTCTTTCCAGCGACAGCGCTATAACGTATTCTAGGCTTGCGGAATTACCGAAATCAACAGAATGTACTTCAGGATTCTTAATGTCAGGCTGATCGTGCGGCTTAGTACTCGTAGATGTTCTTCTTGATCTCACGAACAGGCAACTAACAAACAAATAAGTAGGATCACCACTATACGCATCAAGCAAAGTTAATTAAGCACAGTAAGGAACCCTATCTTTGCATCAATTATGGCGCGAGTAAAAGCACTGTTAATGATTGAGCCAATCGGGTTTCGATTCAATTCTGAAACCGCGGCTACAAATTCCTTTCAGCATAACAATTCCGTAAATGTTCAAGCTGCTGCTTTTCAGGAATGGCAAAATGTTGTAGATGCTCTTAGACAACATCATTTTGAAGTCATCACTTATCGTCCATTGACAGACTTAACGCCTGATGCCGTTTTTCCTAACAACTGGTTTTCCACACACGGTTCGGGCAAACTGTTAACCTATCCAATGATGGCGGATAATCGCCGAGCTGAGCGCAACGACGCTATAGTAAAACAACTTCAGGAAAACTATAATTACCGTAGTGTAATTAATTTATCTAGTTACGAAACGAAGGGTGCTTTCTTGGAAGGAACCGGAAGTATTGTTTTTGATCATGATTATCAATTAGCATACGCAGCAATTTCACCACGAACACACCTCGATCCATTACTCGAAGTGTGCGAACACTTAGGATGTTTGCCTGTAGTTTTTGAAACTATTGCCGCCGGTAAAAATCCCATTTATCATACGAACGTGTTGATGGCGATAGGTTCAACAATTGCTATTGTTTCAGAAGACTGTATCATTGACGAGCGCAACAAACTATCGGTGCGCACCTTGCTACAATATAGTAACAAAACAGTGATTCCCATCTCTATTCAGCAGATGCAGTCGTTCTGCGGTAATGTGCTTTTCGCAACCAATACCATGAATCAGGAATATGCAATTGTGTCCGATATGGCATGGAATGCATTTTCGAATGAGCAAAAACAACTACTAACAAAACATGCTACACCTTTAATAGTAAGTATTCCTGTAATAGAACGTGTTGGTGGTGGTGGTGTGCGTTGCATGATCGCTGAATTGTTCTGATGTTGATGTGCTTATTCTTCCATTCATCACGACTTCCTGCCGTTTACGGTATTATTGAGTTGAAGCAGCTTATTTTTGGTTAATTTAGAACGTCTTTAAAATTATCTATACATGAACAAGTACACAAGTTTTTTGGGTTTAGGCGCTATTGCAGGTATTTCATTGGCCATGACCCTTGCTATTATCGAGAAGCCGATTGACAAACTCAATTTTAATGCTGCCGTTCGTCCTCAGGATGACTTTTACGAATATGTGAACGGCACTTGGTTAAAGAACAACCCGATTCCGGCAACAGAATCTAGTTGGAGTAATTTCAATGCCTTGGATGAAAAAAGTCGCAAGGCTCAACGTGAAATATGCGAAAATGCTGCAGCGAACAAGACAGCAAAAGAAGGCACTAACGAACAGAAAATAGGTGCATTCTACGCCTCAGGAATGGATACCATCGCCATTGAAGCTGAAAAATTCAATCCATTGAAAGCGCAGCTAGATATGATTGATGGCATCAAATCAAAAGCAGATTATACTAATACAATTGCGCGCTTGCATCAAATCCAAGTAAGTGCTCCATTTGGAGTATATGTTATGGCGGATTTGAAGAACAGTGTCATGAATGCCTTTTACATGGGTCAATCCGGTATGGGTTTACCTGAGAAAGATTTTTACATGGGCGATGCAATGGAATCTTATCGCAAAGCATACAGGGAACACATCATGCAGATGTTTTTACTACTAGGTGATAGTAAGGAGACGGCAGATCGCAATGCATCAGAAGTTTTGGAAATTGAAACCAGTTTAGCATCCGGTGCTATGTCTGCAGTTGAGCAACGTGACGCGGAAAAGCAATACAATGTCAAGAATTATGATCAACTTAAAGAATTAGCCCCAAATATTGATTGGGCTACGTACTTCAATTTAATGGGGCTTTCGCGAGTTGAACAATATGTTGTTACTCAGCCAACGTTTATGATTTCGGCAAGCAAATTGATGGATGTTAAACCTGTGGAATCCTGGAAAGCATATTTCCGTTGGCACCTCATTCATTCATTTGCCGGTTATTTACACAAGCCTGTTGCTGATGAGAACTTCCGCTTCTACGGAACATTTATGTCAGGAGCTAAAAAGCAACAACCTCGTTGGAAGCGCGTATTACGTGCAACAGATGGCGCATTGGGCGAAGCAATCGGACAGGAATATGTGAAGAAACATTTCAGCGAAGAATCGAAAAAGCGTGTGAATGAAATGGTGAACAACCTGATTGCTGCTTATGAAGAGCGTATCAATCAGTTGCCATGGATGGGGGCAGAAACGAAAAAAGCTGCAAAACAAAAACTGGCGATGATCACGCGTAAACTGGGCTTCCCGGACAAATGGAGAGATTATTCAGGTTTGACAGTAAACAGAACATCTTACCTCGGAAATATTTTAGCGTCTAACCGCTTCGATATGGAATACATGTTAGGTAAAGCCAACGAAAAAGTAGATAAAGCCGAATGGGGAATGACTCCTGCAACTGTAAACGCTTATTACAATCCTACCAACAACGAGATCGTATTCCCTGCAGCTATTATGCAACCTCCATTCTTTAATGCGGATGCCGACGATGCAGTGAATTACGGTGCAATGGGTGCAGTTATCGGACACGAATTAACACACGGATTTGACGATGAGGGATCACATTTCGATGGTGAAGGTAATCTTGTTGAATGGTGGCAGGAAACAGACCGCAAGCAGTTCAATGAACGTACTGCCAAGCTCGTTAATCAGTTCAACAATTTCGTTGCTGTGGACAGCTTAAAATTGACTGTAAACGGAGAACTTACTTTAGGCGAAAACATTGCGGATCTTGGCGGATTAACGATTGCTTATTATGCATTCAAACGTTCCTTGCAGGGTAAAAAAGACGTGAAGAAAATTGATGGATTTACACCTGAACAGCGCTTCTTTATTTCTTGGGCTCAGGGTTGGCGAAATAACATGCGTACCGGAGCGTTAATTAACATGGTGAAAACGAACCCTCACGCTCCTGCTAAATTCCGTGTCATTGGGCCATTGTCTAATATGAAAGAATTTTATGAAGCATTCGGCATAAAGGAATCGGACAAAATGTTCCGTAAACCTGAAGAACGCGTAGAAATTTGGTAACATAAAATAGAAACATCCCCAAAGCCGACTACTTCCTGTATGTCGGCTTTTTTATGTTCTGTGGAATACGAAAAATCCGTTCATGACCTGTCAATATGCGTATCTTTGCCGCCGTATTTTAATTTTTATCAATGGATAGACGTTCTCTCGTTGGATTAGCCATCATTGCATTACTGGTTACTTTGTTCATGACTTACAACTCGAAAGTCGGTGATCAGGAACGCCTGGAAAAACTTAAACAAGATTCCATTCTAGCTGCTACTGAAGCACAAAAAAAACCTGCAGTAGCACCTGTTGCTCCTGTAAAAGATACCGCAACAGTTATCGTTCAGTTGGATTCTACAGGGAATTCTGATTCTCTGAAAGAAGTTGCACGCCGAGCAGCTTACGGACCATTTTACTACGCAGCTGAAAACCCGGAGCAGGAAGTTGTTTTGGAAAATGAATTGATCAAAGTAAAGTTGAGTTCTCGCGGAGGCAAGCCGGTTAAAGTTGAATTGAAGAACCTCAAGCGCAGCAATGAACAACC
Organism: Bacteroidia bacterium; assembly: GCA_044344795.1. GTDB lineage: Bacteria > Bacteroidota > Bacteroidia > Palsa-965 > Palsa-965. The sequence continues at coordinate 47,034 of JBIJCF010000021.1, forward strand.
TTTAGTGCTCTTTGACGCGGATTCTGCCATTTTCGGCTTAGAATTTTTTGACAGCAAACGTATTCGTTTCTCAACAGACACCCTAATTTTTGAAACGGTAGGTACATCTGCAGCTGCTAAAGGTACAGAAAGCAAATCTGTTACTTTCCGTTTATATGCGAATCAGGAAAAAACAAAGTTCATTGAGTATGTGTACACTCTAAAGGGCAACGATTATATGGTGGATGTGAAAATGAACTTCACCAATATGGAAGGTGTTTTTGCTGCGGATCAACGTCAATTGGATTTGGTTTGGGCTCAGAATATGCCTTCGCAGGAAAAGAGCTTACAAAACCAGCGCCAAGTAGCAACAGTATTCTACCGCTTTAATGGTGAAGATGATGTAGAATACTTGAGCGAAACCGAAGATGAAAAGAAAACATTGCCCGGTGAATTGAAGTGGGTTTCCTTTAAGCAACAATATTTCTCGACTGCCATTATTGCAGACAATAAATTTGGCAATGGCGCTGAATCGGAAATTCGCACTCCTACCGATTCCTCTTTTGTAAAGAAAGCGGGCGCGCTGTTAACCATTCCATTGACGCAAAAGAGCAACGAAACTTTTGGTATGAAGTTTTACTTCGGCACCAATAAATACGACCAGCTAAAGAGTTACGACTTGTTGCTGGAGCGACAATTGAATTTAGGCGGCAGCATGTTGGGCTGGTTGAACCGCGCATTCTTTGTTCCTGTATTTACTTGGCTAGGCAGCACATTCAGCAACTATGGAATCATTATTCTGTTGCTCACCATTATCGTAAAACTGTTGTTGTTCCCTATTGCCTACAAGTCATTTTTGTCTTCTGCAAAGATGCGCGTATTGAAACCGGACATTGAGATCATCAACGAGAAGCACAAGAACGATGATCCGATGACCAAGCAGCAAGCTACTATGGCGCTATACAAAAAGGCCGGTGTAAATCCTATGGCAGGTTGTATTCCATTGTTATTGCAATTACCAATCCTATTCGCATTACTCCGCCTCTTCCCTGCTATGTTCGAATTGCGTCAGGAAGGTTTTTGGTGGTGTACAGATTTATCGACATATGATTCCGTTCTCGATTTTGGTTTTAGTATTCCATGGTATGGTGACCACATTAGTTTATGGGCATTATTGATGACTATCTCCACATTAATGTACACTTGGATGAACCAGCAAATGATGGATACAGGAACTGCACAACTTCCAGGCATGAAATGGTTAATGTACTTGATGCCGGTATTATTCTTAGGCTTCCTGAATAACTACTCTGCAGGTTTAAGTTATTACTACTTCTTGTCCAACATCATCACATTCGGTCAAATGTTTGCAATGCGTCATTTTGTTGATGAAGGTGCAATTCGTGCAAAAATTGAAGAGCACAAGAAGAAACCGGTAAAAACTTCCGGATTCATGCAACGTTTGGAGCAAGCTCAGCGTAAGCGTTTGGAAGAAGTGAAAAAACAACAAGGCGGTAAAAAGAAATAAGCACATCCTTAAATAAAAAAAACCTGTTCACTATTGGTGGACAGGTTTTTTTATGATTTCAATAAATACTTCTACAAATATTTGCCTCCTTGCAAATAATTTTTCACGTAATCTTCGACGCCTTCTTCTAATGTGGTAAAGGGTAAAGCATAACCTGCAAGGCGCAGTTTGGTCATATCGGCTTCGGTAAAGTATTGATACTTATCGCGAATATCTTCGGGTGTATCGATAAATGAAATGTGCTCTTCCTTGCCCATTGCTTTGAATGTAGCACGCACCAAATCGAGGAATGTTCTTGCCTTACCTGTTCCGAGATTATAAATACCTGAATTCGGGTGTTTCGTAATCAGAAAGAAAATGACATCAGTTAAGTCCTTTACGTAAATAAAGTCACGCAGTTGCTCTCCATCCTTAAAGCCCGGATTATGAGAACGAAATAATTTCATTGCACCTGTAGCTGAAATTTGACGGTGCGCATGAAATATTACAGATGCCATTCTGCCCTTGTGATATTCGTTAGGTCCATAAACATTAAAAAACTTCAAGCCGTACCAATGCGGTGGAGTTTGATTTTGTTGCAAGGCCCAAATGTCAAATTCATTTTTTGAATCACCGTAAGGATTTAGTGGTTTCAATTGCGGGATTACAGCATGATCATCTACATATCCTTTTTCACCCAAACCATACGTTGCAGCAGATGAAGCATAAACCAACGGCACCTGATGACCGGCGCAGAAACTCCAAATCATCTTGGAATAATTCACGTTCAGTTTGTCAAAAATGCTTCTATCAAATTCTGTCGTGTCAGTGCGTGCTCCAATATGAATAACCCACTTCACGTTTTTACCGTTTTCTTGTAACCAACTTTCCAGATCATCCCGATGCACACGTTCCTGTATCCGTTTACCGTCTAAATTGGGCAACTTCGCCGCTGCCTCAAATTCATCAACAGCAATGATGTCTTCACTTCTGCTCTCATTCAGCCGAGAGATCATGCATGAGCCGATAAATCCGGCAGCTCCGGTTACGATTATCATATGTTGATTTAATCTGATTTCTTTTTCAATCCGTGAGGAACGCCAAACAAACGAGAGGTTACTATTGGTGCTACAAAAACCAGCACAGTAGTGAGTGAAACGTAAAGGTCAGCTTCTTCACTATCGAGGAAGTGTGTGATAGAAGATCCCGGGTAAAAATGTGTCCAAACGGAAATGCTCAATTTTACTCCAAGAATCAAAATCACGACAAAAGCCGCAGTTTCCAAAAAAGGAAATTTTTCCATCAACTTCACAAACGATTGTGCGACGAAACGCATCGCCAAAATTCCAATAAACACACCGATACAAATCAACCACAAATTATCCGTGAACGCTACTGCTGCAAATACGTTGTCAATGGAGAAGGCCAAGTCCATAACCTCGACCAAAATCACTGTTGACCAAAATTTACCAAACAGGCCCAACGTATTTCGATACAACCACGATTCCTTTTTATTCAGCGTATCATCTGATTTTTTGGGCGTTGCTTTAGTTCTGAAATAATTCACACCTAAATACAGAAGATAGAATCCTCCCAATGGCTTCAACCACCAAATTGTTGTAAGCCAGGCTGCAAGAGCCAGGCTAATTCCGCGAAAGACATAAGCCCCGATTATACCGTATTTCAACGCTTTCTTCCGCTGTTCGTCCGGTAGATCCATTACCATCGTAGCCAATACCGCGGCATTATCTACAGAAAGTAAACTTTCTATCAGTACCAGATTGAGAATTATCAGCAATCCTGCGGTTGGATCGGGACCTAAAATGGTGTGTATGATATCCATCGGCGCGAAGATACGGAGGTTAATCCAAGAAAAGTGAGGTTGGTATCGGCTTTAACACTCCTGTTTGTTGAGCCGTTTGAAATAATATTTCAATTGCTCTTTTACCGCTTTCTCCCAAACTCACCGAATGTTGATTGACGTATAACTTAATATGTTGTTGCATGACGGACTCTTCCATTTCCTGTGCATGCTCACGAACATAAGGCATGGGTGCTTCAGGATGAGCAAAAGCATATTCGATGCTTTCCCTTATCAACCGACTGATTTTATGCTGAAGTTCAACAGGCAAATCTCTTCGAATAGCAATACCTCCAAGCGGAATAGGCGCGTTGTATGTACTTTCCCACCAATCACCAAGGTCAATAATTCTGTGTAATCCCTTTTGTTCGTATGTAAATCTGTTTTCATGAATGATCAGTCCTGCATCAACTTCACCCTTAAGTACGGCATCTTCAATTTCAGAAAACAACATCATTTTCTTGTGTTTAATTGCAGGATAAGCAGTACTCAATAAAAAATTAGCCGTGGTATATTTTCCGGGAATAGCAACAGTTAAATCGCCTGATAACAAACGTTCTTCGGCTATAGGATATTTTGAAATCAGTAACGGCCCGCAATGATTACCCAATGCGCTTCCGGCATTGGACAGCACATAATTGTCTGCACAATATCCGTAAGCATGAAAACTCAATTTTGTTACCATGGGCTTTCCGGCAAATGCTTCATTATTCAGCGCTTCCACATCAGCCAGCTGCACATCAAATTTCAATCCTTGCGTGTCGATGCGATGATGAACCAATGCATCAAAAATGAAGCAATCGTTAGGACAGGGCGAATACGCCAGCGTTATGATTTGTTGTTCAGCCATTGCAACACCGGTTCATTAAGAGATTTAATCGCTTCATTAATTTTCCAAGATTCTCGATTTCTGCGTTCCACGTAATTGGATATTGAACGAATCGCAACAAAAGGAATATTTAACGATTTACAGACATAAAACACCGCAGCACCCTCCATTGTCTCAATTGCCGCCTGAGATGTTGCCTTCAAACGTTCAATTGACACATCGTTTCCATGAACACGATTAACCGTAACGCCCGTTACATTTTTAAGGTTGAATTCTTGTGCAAATGCTGATTCATTCAACAATTGTCCGTCACGAAACAAGTTTGCATCAGGAGATTCAATGTTCATCTTGTGCCAAGGAATAAATTGATCACCGTCTTCAACACCCCATTCATAAAAAGAATCCGTTGTAACCTTTACAACTTGCGTTAATTCAAGTTCTCGACTTATTGCACCCGCAATTCCAACATTTAATAACAGATCATAATTTCTTTGAGTCAGAATTTTGGTCAGCGTAAATGTTGTTGCTACCATACCAACTCCTGTAACAATGAAATAAACGTTCTTGCTCCCCAAACTCGCTTCCCAAAAGTCAACATGAGTTTCAATTGCACCCGTAGCGCTTAACATGGGCTCAATCTCAAATTTAGTCGCAGCAACAATTAAAATATCCATAGGCGAATACTAAGCAAAGGTAAGGACTACTCCTACAATTCATCGTATATTTGCAGGATATGATGTACATAACACGCAGGGAACGTTTTACGGCTGCACACCGACTTTATCGTCCGGAATGGTCGGATGAAAAGAACACGGAAGTTTTCGGAGGATGTGCTAATCCGAATTGGCACGGGCACAACTATGAAATTTTCGTTACGGTTAAAGGCGAAGTGAATGAAGAGTTGGGGTATGTAATGAACTTAAAAGATCTTAGTAAGATTTTGAAGGAACGCGTCATCAGTAAAATGGATCACCGTAACTTGAATTTGGATGTAGACTTTCTGAAAGATGTGATGACTTCTACAGAAAATGTAGCAATCAAAATTTGGGAGCAAATTGAAGATCCCATTGCTAATCTTGGCATTCAATTGCAC
>JBIJCF010000011.1:0-73210 GCA_044344795.1 Bacteroidia bacterium
CAAACAATAAATTGTAGCTGCTTGCGACTATTAACCTATGGAAGAAGAATTCGGATATCAAAAAATAGATAAGTACAACAAAACCGTGATTGACAGCATGGCGGCGAAGTACAAGATCATTCTGGAAGAATTAGGAGAAAATCCTAATCGCGAGGGATTGGAAAAAACACCTGAACGTGTTGCAAAAGCAATGCAGTTTTTGACACATGGATACGACTTGAGCCCGGCAGAAATACTAAAGTCTGCAATGTTCAAGGAAGATTACAAACAAATGGTAATTGTTAAAGACATTGAAGTGTATTCCATGTGCGAACACCATTTGTTGCCGTTTTTTGGAAAGGCGCACGTAGCATACATTCCTAATGGATACATTGTCGGTCTGAGTAAGGTTCCGCGCATTGTGGATGCCTTCGCACGTCGCTTGCAGGTACAAGAGCGTTTAACAACGGAGATCCGTGACTGTATTCAGGAAACGCTCAATCCTTTGGGAGTTGCTGTAGTAATGGAAGCACAACACTTGTGTATGCAAATGCGCGGTATTCAAAAACAAAATTCGGTGACTACAACTTCAGCATTTACGGGCGAGTTTTTAAATGAAACTACGCGTTCAGAGTTCATCAGTTTAATTGGATCAAAACTTCATTAATTATAAAGGTCATGAGTAACATTCAGAATTCATTCAACTTTAACAATGGCAACACGTTCGGAACATCTTCCGAAACTGCAGTAAAAACATTCATGACACAAGTGTTCGCGTGGATGAGCGGCGCGTTAATGATTACTGCACTGACGTCTTATCTGTTCGGACATATTTCTTCTTTAATGAGCGTGTTGTACAGAATTGACGGTGATGCTATTATCGGCATGACACCGATTGGTTGGGCTGTTGTATTTGCACCGCTGGCATTGGTCATGGTAATGTCTTTCGCCTTTAACAAATTATCATTTCCTGCGTTAGTTGGTGTATTTATGTTGTATTCAGCCCTTAATGGCATGAGTTTAAGCACCATTTTTCTGCGTTACGATATGTCTTTGATTGGCGTAGCATTTGCGATTACAGCAGGAATGTTTGGTGTTATGGCTGTAATGGGATTTGTAACAAAAGCTGACCTCAGCAAATTCGGATCAATCTTGTTTATGGGATTAATTGGTATTGTCATTGCATCGTTGGTGAATATGTTCTTAGGCAGCAGCACGTTAGATTACATTATTTCTTTTGTTGGCGTTGCTGTATTTACAGGCTTAACCGCATACGACGTTCAAACATTAAAAAATATTGCAGCCGGAAACGAATACGGTGAAGCCACTATGAGTAAGTTGGCAGTAATGGGTGCGCTGCGTTTGTATTTAGACTTCATCAACTTGTTCCTGATGATCTTGCGACTTTTAGGTCGTCGCGATTAATGCTAAAGGTCCGGGATTACCGGACTTTTTACTATTCAAACAACCCATACGATTATGCTTAAAATTCTCATCGTAGAAGACGAAGTAAAAACAGCTGAATCCATCAGTCAGGCTTTAACTGAAGAAGGGTACGAAACGACTACGGCCTACGATGGAACAACAGCATTGAATAGTTTGCTGCATAATGCATACGATTTGCTGATCACGGATATAATATTACCCGGAATCAGCGGCATTGAATTGTGTAAGGAAGTGCGCAAAATCAGCGATACCATGCCAATTCTGATGCTGACCGCATTAGGAAGTATTGATGATAAAGTAGCCGGTTTAGATGCAGGGGCTGATGATTATTTACCGAAGCCTTTCGAGTTAAAAGAATTGTTCGCACGCGTAAAAGCGCTTTTGAGAAGAAACCATCACCATGCTGCTCCTATTCTCACTATTGCCGACCTCACACTAAATCTGGATACCAAAACAGCTAGCCGCGGAGGAAAAGAAATTTCATTAACGGCGAAAGAATTCGCCTTGTTAGAATACATGATTCGTAATCAGGGTCGTGTTCTTTCAAAAGATTCAATTGCGAGCAAAGTTTGGGGAATTGATTTTGAATCCGGCACTAACGTGGTTGAAGTATATGTCAATTATTTGCGTAAAAAAATTGACAAAGACTTTCCAACAAAGCTGTTGCATACCCAATTTGGATTAGGATATATCTTGAAAGAGAACTAATGCAAATTCGCACACGTCTTACTTTACAATTCACCGGAATAGTTGCCTTAATATCTTTATTAGCACACCTTTCCATTTATTTTTTCGCATTTCAGTATCGTAAAAATCAATTCACTGAACGATTGGCTGATAAAGCCATTACTACTGCCGAATTGTTGCTGAAAGTGGATCAGATTACTCCTGAACTACTCAATATTTACAACCAATACAACAAAGACATTCTTCATAAAGAGTGTATTGCGGTATTCAATTACCGCAATGAAGAAGTGTATTCCAGCAACAAGTTTATTCACTTTAATCCGGACTGGACGTTGCTTAACGAAGTTCGTGCGTATAAAGAAATTAATTGGCAGGAAGGTGAATTCGAAATTGTCGGAGTTGTTTATACCACAAAAAACAACCGCTTTGTTGTCCTTGCAGGTGGTATTGATATTTGGGGCAATCAGAACTTGCTGTATATCCGAAATATACTTTTCACAAGCTATATCATCATTCTTTTGGTTGTAATGATCGCAGGTTGGATATTCTCGGGTCGCGCATTAAAACCAATAAAAGCAATCATTTCAGAAGTCAATACTATTTCTGCAACCAACTTAAGTACACGTGTGGATGAAGGTAATCGTAAAGATGAGCTAGCTCTTTTGTCATCAACATTCAATGGAATGCTTGATCGTTTAGAAAATGCTTTCCGTTTGCAGAAAAGTTTTGTAGCGAATGCATCGCACGAATTGAAGAATCCGTTAACTATTATTCGTTCACAAATCGAACTATCGTTACTTCGTGAGCGCAGTCCTGAAGAATACCGTAAAACCTTACAGTCCTTGTTGGAAGACATGAAAAATCTGGCTTCCATCTCTGATCGTTTGATGCAACTTACTCAACTGAGTGCTGATGATTTACGGATTCAATTTGAACCTGTACGTTTAGATGATTTAATATGGGAACTTACCACAGAATGCAGTGCGAAACATCCTGAAGCAATCGTAAAATTTAATCCCGAATTGCCGGAAGATGCAGATACATTGATTGTGCAAGGAGATAAACACTTACTGCATCTGGCCTTTTTAAATCTCATCGAAAACGGATTAAAGTTTTCTGATCCGCCCGCTGTTCAGGTAACGCTTAAAGTCACGGAATCGGGAATTGTGATTCAAATAATGGATAAGGGTATCGGAATTCAGAGAGAAGATTTGAAAAATATCTTTCAGCCATTTTATCGCGGCAACAATACATCCTCTGTTTCCGGACATGGTATAGGACTTTCCATCGTTCAACGCATTGTGACCTTACACGGAATGAAAATTGACGTGAATAGCGCGCCGGGAAAAGGAACCACGTTCACTGTTTCTATTGCAAAGTATAAAAAATAAAGGGGCGTAGCTGCAACAACCACGCCCCTTTATCGGAGTAACCAATCTCCATTAGTTTGAACAAATCAAACTAAACAACCAACCCAACTGATGATAGGTGTAAAATTAGTTTCAGCTTCTTAGAAAGTCCTTAAATGCAATATTTTTTAAGAAACTTCTAAGGAATAAACAGGCTGAAGTTTTAGCCGTGCAACTTTTCAGCATTGCTTATATTCGCAACACCAAAACTAGAAATCGATGAAAAAAGCATACGTTTTTCCGGGCCAAGGATCGCAGTTTAGCGGAATGGGCAAAGAACTTTACGAATCTAACGCCATTGCGAAAGATTTGATGGAGCAAGCCAACTCCATCCTAGGATTCCGTCTGACCGACATTATGTTTAGCGGAACTGACGAAGAATTAAAGCAAACAAAAGTGACGCAACCTGCAATTTTTCTTCACTCTGTAGCACTTGCCGCAACTTTAGGAGATTCTTTTCAACCGGACATGGTTGCAGGCCACTCGTTGGGAGAATTTTCTGCTTTAGTAGCGAACAAAACATTACGTTTTGAAGATGCTATGCAACTCGTTTACAAACGTGCAATGGCTATGCAAAAAGCCTGCGAGGCGCAGCCTTCAACGATGGCTGCTGTTCTAGGAATGGATGATAGTAAAGTGGAAGAAATCTGCGCACAGGTAACTGACGGAATAGTTGTAGCTGCAAATTATAATTGTCCGGGACAATTGGTGATTTCCGGTAGCATTGAAGGAATTAATAAGGCCGTTGAGTTGTTGAAAGCTGCAGGTGCCAAGCGTGCGCTGGTATTGCCGGTAGGTGGAGCATTTCATTCACCGCTAATGGAGCCTGCTCGCGCAGAATTGGCAGATGCCATTAACGCCACACAATTTTCAACTCCGATATGCGCCGTTTATCAAAACGTAAACGCAAAAGCAGTCGTGAGTCCTGAAGAAATCAAAGCCAATCTGATTGCGCAATTAACTGCTCCGGTACGTTGGACACAAACGGTACAAAACATGACAGCCGACGGCGCAACGAACTTTATTGAAGTCGGTCCGGGAAAGGTGTTGCAAGGATTGGTAAAAAAAATCAGTCCGGAAGTGGAAGCCGCCAGCGCTTAAACTTATACACACTGCATTGCGAAAAACACCATTTAATCCAATATAAATGGTGTTTTCGCGTTTTATACCTTAGTACAAAACTATTATACATGAGACTTCTATTCGCTGCGATTATTTGTTGTGCAACTTTCGATATTGCTTCTGCTCAATTCTTCAAAGGTTGGGGAATCATGGCAGGAATCACTCCCGCTCGTCAGCAATGGAAGGGGCCGCTTGCAGAGCCAGGTAAACACAAGTTTCTGATTCGATACAACGCTGAAGTTTTCGGTGAATTCGGAGATCATCCAACATTCCGGTGGGTAACCGAATTACAATACAACGGCAAAGGCGACCGTTTCAAAACAGAAGCAGGAACAACCAAATTCAAAAACGATTACTTCGCTTGGAATAATTACCTCATGATTCGTAAAGAACTTTTCGCCGTTATTCCTTACGTAAAAATTGGACCTCGCTTAGAGTATGTTTGGAGAACGGCTCAAAACTTCAACACGTTACACATAACCGGTTCGGCCGGAGCAGGAGTAGAATTTGTTGCCTATGGCCCTGTTAAGTTTTTAACGGAGATGCATTGGGTGCCGGATATCACACGTTCTACCAATAGCGATGTTCTTAAGATTCACCAAAACGCCTGGGAATTACGTGTTGGGATTAAGTTCGCCTTTAAAGGAGGAAGTGAAGCATGCCCTCCGGTTTACAAGTAATATTCCATGCCGGACTTCGTAAATTAGCCGTATGAGGAGGTTTGCGTGTCTGTGGGTGATGGTTTTGTTCGCGGTTCAGTTATTCGGACAGCGTTATGCGTTGCGCATTGTAGAAAACACTCCTTCACCTAACGGCGTTATCGATGCAAGCTCAAAATCACAACAATTCAAGTCGGTTTTAGCGAGAAGTAAATTCGTTAACGACCTATTAATTGATCTCCGTAAAAAAGGATTTGCTGCTGCTCGAGTAGACAGTACAGTTACGGATTCGCTTCAGCAAACGGTATTTATTTCACCCGGTATTGCCTACCAATGGGCACAAATTCGCAGGGGAAACGTAGACGAAAGTATTCTCAACGAAACCGGATTTCGGGAACGCAATTGGAATAATAAAGCCTTGCGTATAGAAGATGTCGTTCGACAACAGGAAAAAATTCTGGTATGGTGCGAAAATCATGGATTCCCATTTGCTACCATACAATTAGATAGTGTTGAAGAAGTAGCTCCCGGAAATATTTCAGCCGCACTTGTGTTGCACAAAAATCGTAGCGTACATTTTGACAGCATTGAAATAAAAGGCAATGCGAAAATTTCAAAAAACTTTATTCACAACTATATTCAGTTGCGTCCGGGCGATGCCTACAACGAAAGTGTAGTTCGTCAAATTTCGAAACGTTTGCGTGAACTGAATTTCCTGAAAGAATCCAAACCTTTCGAAATCATATTTACGGAGAAGTACACGAAGCTTACATTATATCTCGACAAAAAACCTGCAGGACAATTTGATGGAATTGTGGGAATGTTACCGGATGCCATTACCGGAAAAATACTATTCACCGGCGATGCTAATCTCCGATTGTATAACAGCATTGGCAAGGGCGAACATTTTGCATTGAACTGGAGAAGGCTGCGCGAACAAACACAGGACTTGAAAGTGCGTGTGACGTATCCGTATTTGTTGCGAACTCCGCTTGGAATAGATTATGGAATTAAAGTCTATCGCAGAGACACGACGTTTATAGATGTCAATCAATCATTTGGTTTGCAATACTTATTCAGTGGAAATAATAGTATCAAAGCATTTGTAAATCGTCGTAGCGCCACCTTACTTTCTGCCGCTTCCTTTGCAAATGCGACCACATTGCCACCATTTGCAGATATTCGAACAACATCGTACGGTTTAGGATGGAACCTGATGAATTTTGATTATCGCTTCAATCCACGTTCCGGCGGACAACTCAGCGTAATGGCTGATGCAGGAAACAGAGTCATTGAACGCAACGCGCGCTTAAATCCTATCGTTTATGACAATGTAGCTTTACGTTCCGTCCAATACAGCAGTGAATTGTTGATGGAGTACTTTATACCATTGTTTAAACGTTCTGCCTTACGCGCCGGATTTCAAGGAGCTTGGCTGCACAATAACACGATGCTTTTCCGAAACGAATTATATCGAATTGGTGGACTTAAATCAATTCGCGGATTTGATGAAGAATCCATTTTTGCATCTGTGTATACTATCGGAACTATTGAATACCGCTTGTTGTTGGAAGAAAACTCAACACTATTTCTTTTCAGCGATGTGGCTTGGTATGAAAACAACATGAAAGATGAATATGTAACGGATACACCGTATAGTTTCGGAGCCGGGATAAATTTTCAGGTAAAAGGCGGCATCTTCAATTTAACCTATGCCTTAGGAAATCAATTCAATCAAGGCATACAGCTGCGTTCGGGAAAAATTCATGTCGGTTTTATCGGGTTGTTTTAAAATACTTTAACGATTGAAAAAACTAGCAATGTATGTGCTAGGTTAATACTTGCGAACTTTGCATATTCAATTCTTTCATCATGACTACTATTACACAGCATCCTGCACTCATTCAACCGCTTTCATATTCGCAATATCGTCAACATGTAAATGAATTGGCAGCCGAAGGAAAAGTAACCGGTCATCAGCAAAGTGAATCGCTGTTAAATTATACGAACCTCAACATTAAACGTATGGATCGTTGGGACAAAACAATAGTTCTTCAGAACGAAGTAACAACGGCAATCGCGAAGCAACAACAAGCTACGTTATGGGTGGTTTTGTCGCAAGGTTGGTGCGGCGATTGTGCACAGATTGTTCCTGCATTCGGAAAAATTGCGGCAGCAAGTAACGGTAAAATCAATTTGCAAATTATCAACTCCGACGATAATCCGGAATGGATGGATCGCTACTCGGTAAATGGAGTTCGTTCTGTACCGAAACTGATTGTTATTAATCTCGCAAACGAAGAAACGCTGGCCGTTTGGGGGGCACGACCACAAGACGCTCAGGATATTATTAAAAAATGGAAGAGTAGTCCTGATATGAGTCGCGATCAATTCGAGTTGGAGTTGCACACCTGGTACGCCAAGGACAAAACACATCAGATACAAAAGGAGCTGGCCGCATTGCCGATCTGGATTTAGACCTATGCCAAGCGCACTATTCTGATTAACTTTACAGCATGCGAATGTTGGTGAATAGGAACTCTGTGTTCATTCTGGTAGTACTGTCCTTTGTGGCATTGAAATGTCGCCGACAAACACCAACCATTACCCGCCAAAATTTCGCACCTTATTACGCACCGGATAAGAAACCTTTACAACCTTCTTACGTGGTGTACAACGTTAGTGACAGTGTTTCCCGTTTGTATTTCAGTGTGCAATCGAATGATTTATTATATGCACGCAACGAACAAGAAAATAATTACTTCGCACGTATTCTCCTAAACTATGTCGTGCATCCGTTAAATGCCAAAAAATTTGTTTCCGACAGCGGACATGTCGTGATGAGCGATGTGAATGAACCGGGAGTGAACAAAATTCTCGCTGGAGCTGTTGATTTTGATTTAGCAAAACCCGGGAAATACTTTCTTGAATTGACGTTCAGGGATTTGAATAAAATGACCATTAATCACAACATTTTGTATCTCGATAATTCGTTCGTTGATGCCAAAAACAATTTTTTAATTACTCCTGCCGGCACCGAAACTCCTTTCTTCAGAAATTATCTCGATTCCGGAGAATTAATTGCAGTGCGTCATCGCCAGTCAAAAGTGCAGGCCTTGTATTTTCATTATTACAAAAACGAATTTGGTCCTGCTCCACCGCCTTATGCAGCATTAGGGCCTTTGCCATTCCCTACCCCGGACAGCGTGTGGGCTTTGCACCCTTCGCAAGCGGAAGCAATTTCGCTCGATCTTCCGGGTTATTATATCATTAGCACTTCTAAAGATTCGAGAACCGGAACTACCTTGTGTCGTTTTCATCCCGATTATCCTAAGGTTACGGAGGTAAATCAATTAATTTATCCGTTACGCTATTTGACGACCAAACAAGAGTACCAGGAAATGTTGACAGCATCTAACAAGAAAAAAGCTGTGGATGATTTTTGGTTAGGCAAAGGAGGTAGTGAAATGCGCGCGCGTGAGCTTATTCGACATTTCTATTTTCGCGTAGAAGCCGCGAATCGATTATTTAGTTCGCATAAAGAAGGATGGAAAACAGATCGCGGAATGATCTACTTGATATTCGGACCTCCTTCCAGCGTATACCGAAATTCAGACAGTGAAACCTGGTTTTATGGAACAGAAGGCTCGGGCAATTCGCTATCGTTTATCTTCAGAAGAAATAGTGACGGCATTACAGACGCAGAATTTGTATTAGACCGCAGCATGAATTATAAAGTCGCCTGGATACAAGCTGTTGACATGTGGCGACAAGGACAAGTATATACCGCAAGATAGTGAGAAGACATTACGATTCTAAACCGCAACCGAACCACGATTTAATTTATGGCTTTCATGCTGTAACGGAAGCTATTATTTCAGGAAGAACAATTGATAAACTCTTCATTCAGGAAGGTTTGAAAGGTGAACACTTTTCAGAGATTCGTCGTTTGACCAAAGAATATGGCTGCTTTTATCAAATGGTGCCGTTATCAAAAATCGAACGATTGGCGCCGGGTAAAAATCACCAAGGTGTTGCGGCATTTCTATCTCCTGTAACATTCAGCAGAATTGAAGAAGTACTACCTACGATATTTGAAAAAGGTGAAACTCCACTAATTTTAATTCTTGATCAGATTACTGACGTTAGAAATTTTGGAGCCATCGCCAGAAGTGCTTCCTGTGCCGGCGTGCATGCGATTGTTATTCCAAGTCGAGGTGCTGCTGCTGTTAATGAAGATGCCGTTAAAACATCAGCCGGTGCTTTGCATTCTATGATCGTTTGCAAGGAACATAATCTAAAAGACACGATCGAGTATTTGAAAACATCCGGCTTGCGCATTGCGGGCTGCACAGAGAAAGGAAGCGACGTGTATTACAAAACAGATCTTACCGGCCCGCTTGCCGTAATCATGGGCTCGGAAGAAGACGGTATTTCGCATGAATACCTGAAACGTTGTGATGTTAAGGTTCAAATTCCTATGCAAGGCACTGTTGGTTCATTGAATGTTTCTGTAGCAACCGGAATCGTTTTATTCGAAATCAATCGACAACGTCATGTTTAGTCAGTTGAATTTGTCATTGCGAAATCAACTTATACTGCTGGTTTCATTAACCGGCATATCCCGAATTCCATTCATATTTGATGGATACGGCGTAGAAGAAGATTCGTGGGGACTTGTTGTTAACTCATACGAAATTCAACAAACAGGACATTTTGTTGCCTCTCGTTTACCCGGACATCCGGTTCAGGAATGGACGTACGCGTTGATTTACGATCAACCTGCATGGATGTACAATTCATTATCCGTGCTATTCAGCATGATCGCAGTGTTTTACTTTTTCAAAGTGATACAACGTTTAGGTTTAGAGTTTCCCGGAGTTTGGACACTCGCATTTGCATGCACACCTGTATTCTACATTGCAGGCACTTACACCATTGATTATGTGTGGGTATTGGGATTCCTGATGGCTTCGTTGTATTATTTATTGAATGGTCAATTTATTGTTAGCGGAATTTTATTGGGCATGACGATTGGACTGCGCGTCACCACAGGTGCGTTTTTATTGCCCTGGTTGTTATTGGTGTGGAACAATCTGGACACAAAAACATCGATTAAATATTTCATGCGCGTTGCTATTCCGGCAGGACTAATCGGCATTGCCTGGTACATTCCTGTATACTTGGTGTATGGCTCCGGATTCTTCGATTACAGCGATCAATTCCCCTATCCGCCTGTTACTAAAATACTATACAAAGCGAGCATCGGTGTATTTGGTTTGCTGGGTTGCATAGCATTGGGATATGCGCTATTTAGTTATTTGCGTCGTCGCACATCATTCGAATGGAATGGAACTAATGTTGTTACACCAAAACGACTTGCAACAGTTTGTTTAGTGGTCATCGGCATTCACATTTTAGCTTATCTAAGACTTCCGCAAAAATCAGCGTACATGTTACCTCTTGTTCCATTTGTCATTATGTTTTGTGCCCTTGTGCTTCAGAATCGTGAAGTAAAATGGTTTGCATTTCTGTTCGTCGCCGCGCCATTCCTGATGAGCATGAACCTGACAGATCCATTACGCGGAGCTGAACATTCTGCACTCGCAGCAACATTCCAAATTTCAGGTCAGGAAATTTTTATTGATCCAATTTCAGGTCCGATATTTTCGGAACGTTCCAAGCGCATCAATAAAATGATATACTGTGATGAAGTGCTGAAAGCAACAGATACTATTACGCGTCCTACAGTGATCATCGCAGGCTGGTGGTACAACGAGTTAATTACGGAAAACTTCAAACGCAAATACAATAAGTTAGTGCGTCATCGATTTTATATTGCGTGCAGTGTCATGGATTCGGCAAGGCGTGCAGGAGCTCAAGTGTTTTATTTGCCCGAACAAAATTTGTACAACGATCAGATGTACGGACAACAATGCACGGATTCCTTAGCGGAACCTTTTTATATTCGTTAATTATGAGAATTGTTTCTGCCGTGCTGATAATCTTATTGCTGGTTGCGTGTAGCGATAAGCCGAATGATATCAAAGAAATGAATTGGTTGTTAGGCAAATGGGAAGGCGTTGACCTCAACAATTTTCGCTTTGTAGAAACCTGGAAACGAAGTGATGCGAAAACCTTGTCCGGAAAAGGTGCAGCAATAAGTGATGAAGGAGACACCATTTTTAAAGAAGTATTGAAGATTCAACCGGTAGAAGGTGAATTATACTACTTCGCCACTTTACCGGGAAATCCGGAACCTGTACTTTTCAAATTGGTAGAAGGCGATACCGCTCACCTGGTATTCGAAAACCGTGATCACGATTTTCCTCAGCGTATTGCGTACAAAAGAGAGACTCGAAATACCATGTCTGTGAAGCTCGAAGGCATGGAGAAAGGTTTTCCTAAAACGGAAATGCTTTCTTTTGAGCGTGCAGGAGATACACTGATCCTAAATAAATAATTTCCGGTCAGTTGTATCTTTTCCGGAATTTCGTCATTAGGACAACAAAAACAATAAGTGAATTCTTATCATAAAACCGGAGAACAACTTCGCGAGGAGTTGAAATTAATTCAGGAAGCGAAAAAAGATCCTGCTCGCTTTGCCGTGTTATATGATCGGTATTATAAACCGTTGTATGTTTTTGTTTTTCGGCGCTGTGGGGACGAGGATGTAACCGGAGATATTGTATCTGCAACATTTCTTAAAGCCTTACTCGCCTTACCCAAATACGAATTCAAAGGTGTTCCCTTTTCAGCCTGGCTTTTTCGAATTGCATTGAACGAGGTAAATATGTTCTATCGTCAAGGCGAAAAACAACGACATGTTAGTTTGGAACAAACCGATTTGTCGGCAATGATTACGGAGAGCGGTGTGCAGGATGATGAAGAACGACGTCAGGAACTTTTGAAAGCACTCTCCGTTTTGAAGCCGGAAGAGATGATGCTGATTGAATTACGTTTTTTCGAAAAAAGAGCATTCGCTGAAATAGGAGCAATTCTCGGCATGACGGAAAACAATGCCAAAGTGAAAACCTACCGCATATTGGATAAACTTAAAATCGAGTTGATGAAAACATCACTACGTTAAATCATGAGCAATTACAAATTCGATATAGACCCGAAAGTGCCGGATGACGCCAAAATTGAAAAGCAAAAAGATTTTCAAAAGCTGATGGGCAATTACCATCGTATGACGCGTCCGGTATATCAAACGCCACTTTACAAATACCGCAATGTGTTTTTGGGATTAGTGTTGTTTATTGTAATTATTTGGTTGGTGATAGAAGCTGAACAAGAACGTAGAAATTCAAAAGAACATCCTAAACACGATTCCGCACAAACTGATACGGCACCTTCTTTGAAATAACAATCACTTCACAAACTTATATCCAACACCACGTATTGAAAAAAAATGTCGCGGTTCACGTGCGTTTTCTTCGAAGTACTTTCTGAAGTTCAATATGTAATTGTCTATTGCACGTGCTGTCGGATGTTCATCATCTTTCCATAGTTCTTCCAGAATCACATCGCGCGAAACCACCTGCCCTTCCCGCTCGATTAACAATTTCAGAAAATCAATTTCGCGTTTCGATAACTGCCAAGACTTACCTTTTCCGGAAGCTTCAAAAGTTGCAAAGTCAATAGTATTCTCCCCAAATAAATAACGCGGTGCATCCAGTTGCGACTCCTGCCGTTTAGAACGTTTCACGAGATTATGGACGCGCAATAAAAACTCTTCCAAATGAAAAGGCTTTGTCAGGTAATCGTCTGCTCCCAATTTCAGACCACGAATTTTATCTTCTCCTTGGGACTTCGCAGTAAGAAATAATATTGGTATTTCGGGATCTTTTTTACGAATAGCTTCACACACCGCAAACCCATCAATTCCCGGTAACATGACATCCAGAATAATCAGATCAAACTTGAAAGGCTGCCAGATTTCAACCGCGCTCACGCCATCAATTGCAGAAATCACATCAAAGCCTTCCAGCTCCAAATTCATCCGAATTGTTTTGAGCAGATTTTCTTCATCTTCTACCAGCAGAATTGACTTTTTCATCGATACAAAAGTACATGAATACCAAATATTTAGATTTCATTTTGCATTTTTTAAATGATCTCCGTATCTTGTAGTTCGTTTGTAGTCACATCTAATCAAACAAACAACAACAATTTACAATGAAAAAGAACCTGTTTTCAGCGTGTTTGTTTTCTGTATTAATGTTCGGAGCAGTTTCGGCCCAAACACTGCAAGGACCTGCAGTTAATAAAGGAAAGCAAATACCAAACGAATCTCCGGCAACTCGTTCCTGCGGAACAATGGAGAATCATGAAATGTTGCTGCAACAAGATCCAAGCCTTCAGCAGCAGATGATTCAACAAGAAGCCTGGGTGCAAAATTGGATTGCGAACAATTACAATCCCGGACAACGCGTAGTGTATACGATTCCTGTGGTATTTCACGTGGTGTATCAAAACGCTACCGAGAATATCAGCAACCAGCGTTTACTGGATCAATTACAAGTATTAAACGAAGATTTCCGTAAAACAAATGCCGATGCATCCAGTGTGCCATCTGTTTGGCAAAGCATTGCTGCCGATTGCGAAATCAATTTTTGTTTAGCTGTTCGTGACCCACAAGGACAGGCAACGACAGGGATTACGCGCACTTCAACAACCGTTGGTACTTTTAGCACAAACAATGCAGTTAAATATACAGCTCAGGGAGGAATCAATGCTTGGCCGCGTGACTCCTACTTAAACATTTGGGTTTGTGATTTGGGCTCTAGCTTATTAGGGTATGCCCAATTCCCCGGTGGACCCGCTGCAACTGATGGCGTTGTTTTAAACTATCGTTACACAGGAACAACAGGTTCTTCTGCACCTTTCAACAAAGGACGCACTGCAACTCACGAAGTAGGTCACTGGTTAAACTTGTACCATATTTGGGGCGATGATGGTTCTGCATGTTCAGGATCAGACCAGGTTTCTGATACTCCTAACCAGGCAGGTGCTTCCGGTGGTTGCTTTACAGTAGGACAAGTACGTACAGACAATTGTACTTCAAGCTCACCCGGTATCATGTGGCAAAATTACATGGACTACACAGACGATGCATGTATGTATATGTTTACTAACGGGCAAAAAGCGCGCGTGCAGGCTTGCATGGCAGGTTCCCGTTCTGCCTTGCAAAATTCGCAGGGATGCGTGCCTGTTTCAAGTGTAGGATTAGACGCGGGAATATCAGCTATTGTTAATCCGGGAAGTACTGCATTATGTTCCGGTACGTTTACCCCAATTGTGACGTTGCAGAATTTCGGATCAACTACATTAACATCTTGTGTGATCAATTATCGTATTGATAACAACACCAACCAAACTTTCAACTGGTCCGGAAATTTGGCGACTAACGCCACTGCAAACGTGACATTAAATTCGATGACAACCACTTCCGGTACTCATACGTTCACAGCGTTTACTTCAAATCCGAATAACTCCACGGATTTGAATACTTCTAACGACCAGTCGCAGCGCACATTTACAGTTACCGCAACAGGACAAAACTTGCCATTCTCGCAAGGATTTGAATCCACCACATTCCCTCCTGCCGGATGGTCCATCAACAACCCTGATAACCAAACCACATGGGCTCGCACTACTACAGCTGCATCGAGCGGAAGTGCGTCTGCCAAGATGGACAACTGGGTATACCAAGGCGGAAACGGTCAAATTGATGATATGGTTTTACCAAACTTAAATTTAAGTTCGGTCTCCAATCCAATAATGACCTTTAAGGTTGCTTATACATACTGGACTAATCCATATCAATACTCAGATACATTGAAGGTTCAAATTTCAACGAATTGTGGTGTTACTTGGACTAACGTCTACTTAAAATTCGGAACACAGTTGCAAACTGCTCCTCCTGTTAGCAGTCAATCTGCCGGATTCACGCCAAACTCTTCACAATGGCGTTTAGAAACGGTAAGCTTAGGGGCTTATCAATCTTCCACAAATGCAATCATTCGTTTCCGTAACGTGAGCGATTTTGAGGACAACCTGTACATTGATGACGTGAATATTCAGACAAGTACAGGAGTTCAGAATATCATGATGACGGATAACATCAACTTGTTCCCTAACCCTACTAACGGTTTGTTCAATTTGAACATTGCTTTGGGAGCAGAACAAGATGTAATGGTTACTGTTTATGATGCCGTTGGTCGTGCCGTACAATCTAATGATTACGGCAGAACTATGGGTGGTATGTTCAGCATCGATTTAACAGGCGAAGCTGAAGGAACATACTTCGTAGAAGTTATTGCAGGTGGTCAGAAAACCATTAAGCGTGTTGTATTAACGAAATAAAAATTTCGGCTTGAATAAACGAAGAGGTTGCCTGATCGGGCAGCCTCTTTTTTTATGCGGTTGACAAAAGACAAATAATATGCTACCTTAGATTACCTAACCAAATTAATAATGAAAAGACATTTACTTTTAGCGGCCTGCTTCACCTGGGCTGCGGTCCAGGGACAACAGGTTGAACGTTGTTCTACTCACGGCTATCAGCAACAAATTTTACAGGATTATCCGGAATATCAATCCATAGTGGATGAGGGTAACGTGTATGCACAAGAGTACGCTCAGAACCATCCTTCAGGATATGCTCCGCGCGCAACTGTAGTGATCCCCGTTGTATTTCACGTTGTATATGCTAATGCTACTGAAAATATTTCAACTGCACGTTTGATGGAGCAACTTCAAGTGTTGAATGAAGATTACGGAAAGTATAACGCGGATGCCGGAAACGTTCCTACAGCATGGCAAAGTTTACACGCCAACACAGAAATTCAGTTTTGTTTGGCTCATAAAGATCCTTCCGGTAACTGGACAGATGGTATCGAGCGCGTGACTACTACGGTATCCAGTTTTAGTACCAATGACAACGTAAAGTTTAGTGCGACAGGAGGTGCTAACGCTTGGCCCCGTGATCAATACTTGAATATTTGGGTATGTGATTTGGGTTCAAGTCTATTGGGATATGCTGCCTTCCCGGGCGGCCCTGCAACTCGTGATGGTGTGGTGTTGCATTACCGTTATACCGGCAAAACAGGAGCATCTGCACCATTCAACAAAGGAAGAACCGCGACTCACGAAGTTGGACACTGGTTAGGATTGTACCATATTTGGGGAGATGACGGAAGCTCTTGCAGCGGTACCGATCAGGTTGCTGATACTCCGAATCAGGCAAGTGAAAATTACGGATGCTTCACAGTTGGACAAGTGCGTACCGATGCTTGTTCTGCAAATGCACCTGGCATAATGTGGATGAACTTCATGGATTACACGGATGACGCCTGCATGTACATGTTCACCACCGGGCAGAAAACTCGTATGTGGAGTTATTTAAACAATCAACGTTTTGCTTTGCAAAGCTCACAGCAGTGTTTAGTAGGTATAGAAGATCAAACTATTGCCGCACAAATCAACTTGTTTCCTTCACCTAATGACGGACATTTCAATTTGCAATTCAATGGCTTGTTGTTGAATGAAGTGACGATAACAATAACTAATAGCGTGGGGCAAATTGTCGAAAAGCGTTATTACGATATCGTTCACGATACGCAGTTGTCGTTCAATATGTCCCAGCAACCGCAAGGTGTTTACCTCATTGACATCACAACCGCAAGTGAGCGTATTATTAAGAAAATGATCAAACAGTAACCTGACCCTTAAACGTTTGAGCCGCCTGATTCAACTTTCAGGCGGCTTTTTTGTTTTCTTAATCCAGGCATTGTCTGTTCCAAGACTTACGAAATAGTACCTTTGCAACATGAATAATTCGGCACATTCTATTGTAGATCAATTACCGGCAGCACATCCGCTAAAGTCCATTGCTCAAAAAGTTATCGCCAAACAACGTA
This sequence comes from Bacteroidia bacterium, assembly GCA_044344795.1. GTDB lineage: Bacteria > Bacteroidota > Bacteroidia > Palsa-965 > Palsa-965. The sequence continues at coordinate 17,230 of JBIJCF010000011.1, forward strand.
TTAGCCCTGATGAAGGGCTTAAACTTTACCAAATCGGCGAAGTTAGTTTACTTGGTGTTTTAGCTAATTATATACGTGAAGAAAGACACGGTGACAAAACATTCTTCAATCGCAATTTTCATATCGAACCTACTAACATTTGTGTTTTCGATTGTAAGTTCTGCTCCTATTCGCGAATGCTGAAACAGAAAGAAGGTCAGTGGGAATTGAGTGTGCAACAAATGTTAGATATCGTTCGCAAATACGATGGACAACCGGTAACGGAAGTGCACGTGGTGGGTGGTGTTCATCCTAAAATGGATTTGAAATTTTTCGGTGAATTATTGAAAGGAATAAAGACTCTTCGTCCTGATATACATATCAAAGGATTTACGGCTGTAGAATTGGAATACATGATTCGCAAAGCAAAGATGTCGTATCGCGAAGGATTGCAATTTTTAAAAGATCACGGCTTAAATTCATTACCGGGAGGAGGTGCGGAAATTTTTGATGAATCGATAAGAAAACAAATTGCAGAAGACAAGTGTACTTCTGAACAATGGTTGGAAATTCATGAAACGGCGCACCAACTTGGAATGGTATCTAATGCAACAATGTTGTATGGTCATATCGAATCGTTCGAACATCGTATTGATCACATGGAACGTTTGCGTCTTTTACAGGAACGTACCGGCGGATTCAACACGTTTATTCCATTGAAATTCCGCAATCATGACAATCAGATGTCGCATGTACCGGAAGTATCTGTAATTGAAGACATGCGCAATTATGCCATTTCCAGAATTTACATGGACAACTTCGCGCACGTTAAAGCTTACTGGCCAATGTTGGGAAGAACGAATGCTCAGCTTTCTCTTTCATTTGGTGTAGACGATATCGACGGTACTATTGATGACAGTACTAAAATTTATTCCATGGCCGGATCAGAAGAACAAAATCCTGCTTTAACCACGCAGGAATTAGTAGACCTGATTAAAGATGTTCGTCGATTTCCGGTGGAGCGTGATACGCTCTATAATGTAATTCACGACTACAGCAAAGAACCTGTAAGTGCATAACAACAATTCCATTCGCGCCGTAATATTTGATATGGACGGACTCCTTGTGGATTCTGAACCGTATTGGCGTGTAGCCGAAACCACAGTTTTCGGGCGTTTGAGCGTTGCTCCGAACGAAGAAGAATTCGAAGCCATGATGGGCAATCGCATCCAGGAAGTGATTACCAAATGGCACAACAAATATCCCTGGGATAATTTCGATCTTACTGCAACACAAAACGAAATTATCAACGAGGTTGCTTCGCTGGTTATTGAAAATTCGAATCTGCTTCCGGGTGTAAAGAACACGTTGGAATTTTTTAAAGAGAAAAATGTGCCGATGGTGGTTGCGTCATCTTCTCCCCTAATTTTAATTAAAAAGCTCCTAACGCATTATAACATAACTGACAATTTCAAAGGACTCTATTCTGCTGAATTCGAAATGCGTGGTAAGCCTGCTCCCGATGTTTTTCTTACCGCATCTAAAGAACTTGGCTTAGAACCTCAGCACTGTCTGGTATTTGAAGATTCATATAACGGTGTTGTTGCTGCTAAAGCTGCAAAGATGAAATGTGTTGCTGTTCCTTCGCCGGAATATTTGCATCAGGAACGATTTGAAATTGCTGACCTAAAATTGCCTTCTTTAAAAGAATGGGGCACCCAACATTGGGAATTTCTAACTTCATTATAACAATACTATGCCTCTGTGATTAATACAGAGTATTAATTACAACAGATCGACATTGATGTTATATTGTATTATCAATAACCCCATTTTCTATACAGTTAAACATTTTCCAATTGTACTAACTGCAGTTCCAGCTATAATATGTTTGGCTGCATTTAGCTCTCGTCATACTTAAACACTTTCTGCAGATCAGGAAAGTGTAAAAATTGGAAATCAAATTTGGATGGCCCGAAATCTGGACGTAATAACATTTAGAAATGGCGATACCATACCTGAAGCGAAAACGCCGGAAGAATGGAACAAAGCGTTTCTTGAATGAAAACCCGCATGGTGTTATTTAAACAACGACACGCAACACGGCAAACAATACGGTAAATTATACAACCGGTATGCGATGGGTGATATACGCGGTTTGACTCCTGAAAGTTGGACCATTCCCTCGTTGTACGACTTTACCGATATGACTAAATTTTTAAAAGAAAAAACTGCAGGCACAAAGCTTAAGCACTATACAGGATGGCTTCCCAATGAAGGTAAAGATGAGAACGGGAACAATAAATCGAACTTTGGCGCTTTACCCGCAGGATCGCGCAAATACGCAGGTGAGTTAGGCTTTGATGGTATTGCTACATACTTCTGGACTACCAGCGCACCATCTATGAGTTCCGCATGGACCGCAGCATTATTCAATCACAGTCCTAGGCTGAACGAAATGGTGTACAATTTTAGAGTTGGTTGTTCTGTGCGGTACACTGCAGCGAATTAATCACTCTAGCACGATACATTCAGATTCTTGTAATTATAATTCTTCCGTTTCGTGCGGACGAGAGACGGCGTAATTTCTCCACTTCTCCAACAACGCTTGCATATCATCAGGCAACTCGCTGGTAAATTCTATCCACTCCCCTGTTGTAGGATGTTTGATGCCCAATGTTCTTGCATGTAAGGCTTGGCGCGGGCAGAGATCAAAACAGTTATCAATAAACTGTTTGTACTTCGTAAAACTTGTTCCTTTAACAATGCGATTACCACCGTAAGAAGAATCGTTAAACAACGGATGCCCGATAGATTTCATGTGAATACGAATCTGATGTGTGCGACCTGTTTCCAGTTTACATTCAATCAACGTGACATAGCCAAAACGTTCTATTACTTTCCAATGCGTTACAGCGTGTTTGCCATTATCACCATCGGGAAATACATCCATCACTTTTCTATCGCGTAAACTTCTGCCCACGTTACATGTAATTGTGCCTTCATCCTGATCAAAATCGCCCCACACAATGGCGTAATAGCGTCTGTCGTTCGTACGATCGTAAAATTGTTTAGCGAGATGAGCCAACGCAAATTCAGTTTTGGCAATTACCAATAACCCTGATGTGTCCTTATCAATTCTGTGTACCAATCCCGGACGATCATCGCCATTTTTATTGGGCAAATGTTCGAAGTGATATAACAATCCATTTACTAAAGTGCCCGTGAAGTTGTTGTATCCCGGATGTACGACAAGTCCCGGAGGCTTGTTGACAATCAACAGCGCATCATCTTCGTATGTGATATTTAACGGAATCGGTTCAGCTATTAATTCAAATACCTTCGGAGGATGCGGTAATAAAATCGCAATCACATCCTTGGGTTTTACTTTATAGCTCGGCTTAACGGGCTTCTCGTTAACTACAATATTACCTGCATCAGCAGCCGCCTGAATCTTTGTTCTGGAAATACCGGACAACTTGTATTGCAGATACTTGTCTATACGCAACAAATCTTGGCCGGGATCAACGGTAAAACGGTGATGTTCGAAGAGTTCTTGCTCCGAATCTTTTTCAATCAAATCCGTTAAATCATCCATGCCACGAAGGTAACTGTTTATTCATCTGCGTGATGAAACCTTTAATGCAAGATCCTACACTGTGGTAATAACGCCTGCAAACACCTTACATCATACGAATCAATAGGGTTCCCGCGTAAATCCAACACCTGCAATTGCGTCAGAAAACAAATATTGTGATGCACTTTTGTAATTGAGTTGTTGCGCAAGGAGAGAATTTTCAAACTTTTCATCTGCCAAATTGAAGAAGGAACAGTGGCTATGCTATTACTATCCAACCACAATTCTTCCATCACCGTGTGTTGCATAATTGCTTGCGGAATTGCTTTCCACTCGGACTTGTAAACGACTAACTTTTTCAATTCCGGATATTGAAAAACGGAATCCCAGCCGATAATTAAATGATTACGATACAATTTCAATTCCTGCAATTCTTTTTGCGTGCCCGTCTCATTTAAAATGTGCATCGTGTCTTTGTTTCCGATAACACTTAACTGCAACAAGCGCGTCCAGCCGTTAAATGACAATGGCAACGTATCGAAATTGGTGCCCGAGAACTCCGCAAATTTCAACTGTCCCCACAGGGCTATCGAATCATTACACTGCGTTAATGGAATATTAGCAGCGCTGAAATACACCAAACCGCTCAAGTATAAAAAAGGAGTCGGGACTTCTACCCACTCCTGATTATTCAAACGCAATGCGGTGAGATTATTCAATTTATTCAACTTCTCTAATTGCTTCCGCTCTTTCAAAATATCAATGGCATTTAATTCCATTCGATAAACAACCTCCGGCTCTTTTAATGCGGTACGCAAATCGGTATAAACAGTTGAACCCGGCGGTGCTACACGTTCCCAAGGCGTTGCTTGTTGTGCAAACGAAACAAGGCTGCAAACAATGAAAAATGCGGTGAATAAATTTCTCATCGTTTAATTATTTCATGTGTGGTAGTGCCTTCTCCGGTGGTGAGCATCACCCAATACACTCCTGCTGCAAATGCAGAACAATCTACTGTTAATCGGGAAGTTGCATATTGTTGCTCCAACACAACAGCTCCGGAAGCATTGTAGATGCGAACAACTGATACAGATGAAGTAGTCGTCGGTAATACGATGTGCAACTCATTCACCACCGGTATCGGATATAATATCAATCCGGAATTGCTTTCATCCGATAATGAAGTGGACAATTCAGTGAATATTCCATCAGAATACAATGCTGCACTTCTTAAACCTGCTCCATTTACCGCACGATATCCGCCATAATACCATTGCAACGGACTTAAACTCAACGCAGCATTGGCCGCTGTATTCAATGTCGCGTTTTGCCACGCAACAACATCTGAATCGCCAACAGTGGTTGCAAAAGTATATTCGTAATACTGCACACCGGAATTCGGATCGTTAGCCGTATTCCAAAATGCACTCAACTGATTTAAATTCGTTGTCGTATCTGCATCTGCAACATTTTCATCCGTCGGAATTCCCGACAACACCGGCGCGGTCCAATCCACATTAACTAAAACAGAATCTACCGCAGACAAATTATTGGCGTTGTCTTTATTCAATGATCGAATAACGCCTGCACGTACTGCAGGTGCAGGATTCTGACTGCGCATATCACACGTGCTGCAATTGCCCACTTGAACTGTTGTTGTTTGATTGGTAAATCGTGATCGGTACACGCGGAGGTTATTGATTTGCCAAGTACAATTACCACTTCGAAACGAAATGTATTTTCCATTCGCATACGGTGCAGGATCATTCCACTGACTCACAAATGCATTATTGATGTACACTTGAACAACGCCTGAAATTCTATCATAAATCACTTTATAGTCGTACCATGTATTAACAGCGAATGGAAATGAATCTTGTTGTTGCAATGTGAATACATCATTCACCACTTTATAATATTGCAACGTGCCCTGATCTACTCTGAACCACACGAAATAGGAGTTTCCTCTATTTGGTAGTGAGCCGCTGTCGGAGGCAAAATGAAATCCTGCACGACGGTTATTGCCTGTTCCACTTATTCTTCCTTGCCAGTGATACACATAACGATTCGACAAATTTTGACGCAACGGCGCATACAGGTTCGTATTGCCATTTACTTCGTCATTTTGTTCCAACTGTTGTTGCCCATTAATGATCCATGCACCTGCGGTATTGCTCCATACCGGATGTATGGCTGTTGAATCAAAATCATCGTGAAAAAATCCTCGCTCCTGATTCGCACGCCAATTACTTCCGTTAAAATGCGCCACCTGATAAAAACCTTTTTCTACACCCGATGCATTATCAGCATCCGTAAACTGCGCACCAAAATTTTGCGTTTGCCAATTGCCGTTAACAGCAACCGTTGTCACAGGATTTAAATTATCTACCGCGCAACTCCAGTTCGCAGTAAAACCGGGACGTGTAGTTGCATTGTCCGACTTGAAACGAATAGTTATCGCACCTTGAGTTGTGGTAACAGTTCCCGGCGAATTAGTTCCGGTATATGCACCAATCAAAAGCGCGTTCGTACTACTTCCATCATATAACCATAACGTATCGTAATTCAATTCCACATCAAACTGCGCAAACTGTAACGTTACTGCGTAGGCATTATCTGGTGCTATCGTGTAGGAATAATTTTCACGATCGTAATAGTTTCTTCCCGGTCCACCCATGTCCCAAATGGTACCCGTGCATGAAGTTGTTACACATGTAGTGAACTTGTCGCTAATCGCATTCCAATAATCGTTATAACCGTCATCGTAGCCCAACGCCCAAATACCGATTCCGCCTAGTCCGCGATAGTTCACCACATCAAATCGTGCACGCATGGCAGTTGCATCATCAATAAAACATTGGCGCCAATTGCCGTTTACCTGAAATGCATATTGCGATGAAAAACTATTCGGCTCCCAAGTTGGATTGACATAATTACCGGTTGAATTATTCCGCACAAAAGAATAAGTACGACTGGAATTGAACGCGCCTGTTGTGTTGGATGGAATGGCATTACTGACCGTTTCCCATTCACGACCGTAATACGGCAAACCCATCAACAACTTATTGGACGGTAATCCTTGCGCCAGATAAAACGTTGTTGAACGCGACAACGAATAATTATAATTCGTTTGAAAAGTGTACAACGGATCAGTCGGACCGGCAACCGTACTTCCCGACCAATAATAATCGTAACCCATGATGATGAAATAATCCACATAAGGCATTAAACCCGGTATATCAAAAACATTACCCCAATCCACAGCCGGTAAAGCAACACTCACTTCTGAACCCGGAATAGCAGCATGCAGTTGATTACAAAAGTTAATCATGAAATTGGTAAATGGAATACGATCGGAACTTACCATGCCTTCAAAGTCAATATTCACGCCTTTTCCGCCACGACTTTGCAATAAGCTGATCATGTTATTCGTGAATGTCGTTTGCGCTGAAGGTGTGTTCCAAAAGGTGGAATGACTCGTAAACAAAGACGCACAGATGTGAACATTCACACCATTATTAATAGCCGCTGTAACAGCGCCACTAGTGCTCCAGGTAAAACTCGTGTTAGTATTATTTCCGGTGTTCGAACTTACTTCATAATCGAAATAACAGAAATCAGAAATTAAATCCCACTGGTAATTATTGTACACAGTGCCCATCCAATACGGATGCCAGCCATAAACGCGTTTCGTCAAGTTGCAATTTGCACCCCGCGTCGAATTCATTGCCTGAGGAAAAGCTTCCCCATGTTGATGACGAATCGTATCCCAACCGGCTTCTGTAACCGGCGTATAATTCGCATAACGACTTTTGTCTTCTTGTATAACCGACAACGTTTGCGCCAAAGAAACTCCTGCGCTAAACATCATCAATAACGGTACTACCAATGTTCTCATATCAATTCGGATGAGAATGTAATGCCCATTCCACAATACCCGCGTAATACGCAGCAGCAATGGTTTTCACACGTTCAGAAGGTTCTTCAACAGATGCATATTGCAAAGCATGGAATTCAGTACTATGATCCATGTACAACGTTTCTCCATAAATCAACGGAGCCGTAACCAAACGTGTTAAACCCAAATTCCGACAATACACGCCGGGAGCGTACTTCACACAACTTTTTTCTAAATACGTCGCATCCGATTGTTGCGCTGCGGGAACAGCGGTTTTATCTACCACCGACTTCAATACTCCATTCGACGCTTTTCCGGAAGCCTCAATCTGTTCAGAAAACAACAAGCGTATAAAATGAAAACGACTTTCGGGTGTGCTGAGTTCAGCCGCGGTAAATGCGCCCGGAATAAAACACATGTTGTAATTGGCTGCCGTAACAACTTTCCAATCGGTGTTTTTTTCATTCACGTTGTAATGTATAATCACCGTCAGATCCGCATGAAACGCATTGATTAATTCTGCTCGCTTTCGCATTTCAATTTCACGAAACACATGCCAAAAAATAAATTTGTCACTTCGCTCTTTGCCCGATTTTAGCTTTTTCAAATTCGCATTCGCAGGGTCCAATACCACTAACGAATCGAGCGAACGTTGGTAATGCAAATTTTTCCATTCTTCAAACGAATATCCGAAAGCAGTTAATCCAGGACCATTGCGCGTCAGCAACACCTGTGCACCTGCTTGCTCCAATTGATATTTCAGCAACGCCGCAGTTTGCCATGTTAAAATGCCTTCCACTAAAAACTGATCTACACTATCGCGTCCGTTCCAAACTTTTATTTTTAAAAACTTCTGTTCAATCTGCCCCATAGTGGTATCACCCGCAATATGCCCCGGATCCAACGCGATGCGTAAACCATTTAACGGCAGTTTCGCTTGCGGACTATATTCCGAACTCACCGGAGAAGAAATATAAAAGCGCTTCTGTATTTCCGGCGAAAACGGACCACCACCTTTTTGTTGCATAATCTGCATCGCTTCAGCAGCAGAAGTGCTTGCCATCAAATGCTGAAACGTACTCAACTCCTGCCACGTAATTCTGTACTCTGCCCGTTGTGCCGCTTTGTCTTCCGGTGAAGCGTACATGGTGAAGCCAAACAAATCAATGGTGTACATGCGCGCGCATGAAGCATCTTTATCCAGCCATTGTTTGGCCTTTTTAGTGTAGTGTTTTTGTAAACTATCCGCTCCAACAATAGGCAGTTGCGCCTGAATCACCGAGCACTGCAACAACACCAACGTAATAATTACATGTAATTTCAATTTCATCGCTTTCGCGTTTTAAATATTCGCACAAACACTAACTTCCCATCCTGATAATCTTCCGTTTTGGTGTACGATTTATCGCACTTCCTGATTTCCACCCTGCGCTTCCTTCCCTGCTGATCGTATGTAGTAGTAGATGCGTACAATTCATAACAATGCTTTCCATCGCGCCCCAGTTTCGTTACACGATAGGTACGTTCTTTTTGCATGCCCGTAATGGAATCAAACGTAATAATAGTGGTGCGAGTCTTTTTGTAATAATTGTACGGATCGATATTACGCGTAGTGCTCGTCTTTACAATAACTGTTTTTGCCAACGCACCATTAGCGTAAAACGAGTTGGACACTTCCCGTTTTCGGTTCAATTGCGCCGAAAGCGATAGCGAGCCACACATCGTAAATAGGAGGACTTGCAGGTAAAAACGCATCACTTAAAGATACAACTTCAAACGGAAAGGCGGATATTTACAGTATGGTTATTGATTTGCGCAAAGAATTGAAGTACCGTACCTCGCGCTCCGGCGGCAAGGGAGGGCAAAACGTGAATAAAGTCTCCAGTAAAGTGGAAGTACTTTTTGACGTGCACGCCTCTGCCCTATTAACCGAAGAGCAAAAGCAAATTATTGCGGAAAAGCTCGCCACACGCATTACGAAAGAAGGCATTTTAAGCGTAACGGAAACCACCGATCGCTCCCAGCTGGAGAACAAGCGCAATGCAGTGCTTAAAATTCACCGCCTCATTCGCGAAGCCCTAAAACCCGTTAAGAAGCGCAAGCCCACCACAATCAGCAGAGCCGCGAAAGCAGAACGTGTAAATGAAAAAAAACACAAGGGTAAAATAAAAGCAACCAGAGGGAAAGTGAGAAGTGGAGAGGAGTGATTTCGTTTCGCATCAAATCATCACGTAAACCAAAAGTGCTTTCCTCATGCCTTATTGAAAGTACAAGATTTGTTTTATTAAAAATAGTAGCGGTTGGTTGGGAAGCTTTCAGTTCAAAGTTTCAAGAAGAAAACTCTGCGTGGGTTGTGTAATTATCCGCGACCTCTCCGAAGGTTCGTAGAACTCCGACGGAGAGTCCTACGGACTGCGGTTTTATAACAACGGTTGTTTCTATCCCGAAGCATCGGGACTCAACCACAGTCGATCAGCATTCAACAATCGTCAATCAACAATAAAAAATCAAACCCACTCGATCTCCTCATCTCTCTTCCACCACGTCAACTGGCGCTTGGCCAAATTGCGTGTATGCTGCTTAATCTTATCCACCGCTTTTTCCAACGTGCATATGCCATCAAAGTAATCGAACAACTCCGTATAACCCACTGTTTGTAAAGAAGACAACTTCCGAAACGGATACACACTCCTCGCCTCTTCCAACAAGCCGGCTTTCATCATCATATCCACACGCGTATTTATCCGGGCATACAATTCCTCCCGCGACCAATTAATGCCCATCTTTTTTATTGGCCATGGCAACGGTTGTGACTTTCCGCTGCGCTGCTGCGAATAAGGCTTTCCGGTAATCTCGCACACTTCCAACGCGCGAATCAAACGTGCAGGGTTGTTCAAATCCACCACCTGATAATATTCAGGATCTGCAGCCTTCAATTGTTCCTGCAAAAACGGTAATCCTTTTTCTTGGTGCAACGCATTCCATTTGGCACGCACTTCGGGCAATTGTTCGGGCAATTCATCAAAGCCGTATAAAATACCATCTACATACATACCGCTGCCTCCACACAATACTACTGTATCATACTGCTCGAATAATTCGTCTAACTGCTCACGCACCAAACGCGCAAAGGTGGCGGCATCCAGCGGTTCGTGAATAGTATGTGTACCGATAAAATAATGTGAAACCGTTCGCAATTCTTCTACATCGGGTGCAGCAGAACCAATAGGAAGTTCTTTATAAACCTGTCGCGAATCGGCTGAAACAACAACAGTTTGATGCTGCAACGCCAAACGAATAGCTAAAGCCGTTTTACCGGAAGCCGTAGGACCTATGACAACAAGCAGTTGTTTTTCAGGCATTAGAATTCTTCTTCTCCGTCGCCGAACTGAGGTGCAAAATCATCGTCTCCGCCTTCTTCCGCATCTTCTCCTACTTCTTCGCTGTCTCCGTCTGCTGCTACTGCATCGGTATCTTCTTCTTCACCTTCCAACGCATCTTCATCTCCATCATATTCCTCATCCACCACAAATACCTTTTCGCGTGCTTTTTTGTCCGCCTCATCTTCTTCATCATCCTCATCATCTACCGGTGGCGCAATAACTTGTTTGTATTGCTTCGGCGCAATGCCGCCTTTTTTAACACATTTCGGATACACCGCTTTAGGATCGTCTTCCACAATCTTTATCAACTCAATCATCAACGTCCATTTCACCGCAGGATCGTACACATATATAAACTTCTGATGCGGATCATCAATAATAGAAGCGATCAACGTTTTCGACATTTTCAACGCCGGTAATTTTTTCGGCTTTCTGAAATCATCGTCGTCATCGGCATCGTTCTGCACCGGGTTCAACGCAATCTCACGTCCCTTGCGCCACATATCATCACTTACATAAAATGATGCATCTTTTACGCCGTCAAAATCAATTGCTTCCTGAATTGCGCGGTGCAACACTTCAAAATTCTGTTTACCCTGAACGTCGATATCGCGATAAATATCCTCATCGTCCTCAAAAACAATCCGAAATCTGTAAACTGCCATGGTAAGTTTTTTAAGCGATACGAAGGTATTTATTTGTGAAGGAATTGTGAAACCTTTTTGTGGCTTTCCGAACACGTCGATGCATTACCTTTACGCCCCATGACGCCCGCTGATAATATGAAACAATGCCTGCATTTGGCCCGAAAAGGCGCAGGCTACGTCGCACCGAATCCTTTGGTGGGTGCTGTAATTGTGCGAAACGGTCAGGTAATTGGTGAAGGCTGGCATCGTAATTACGGAGGCGCACATGCAGAAGTTAACGCCATTCTGCAGGTGGCGGATGAACGTCAATTAACAGAATCAACATTATATGTTAATCTGGAACCGTGTTCGCATTTTGGCAAAACGCCTCCGTGTGCGGATTTGATTGTGGAGAAAAAAATTCCTCACGTGGTTATCGGAATGACCGATCCGAATCCGCTGGTGGCGGGAAAAGGAATTGATCGCCTCATCAAAAACGGAGTAACGGTGACAGCAGGAATTCTCGAACAAGAATGTGAATTCTTAAATCGTCGCTTCATCACGTGGATCACCAAACATCGTCCGTACGTTATTCTGAAATGGGCAGAATCTGCAGATGGTTACATCGACCATGTGCGTGAAGATCACGATGGTCAACGAGCATTGATATCCGGAGCTCCGGCACAAGAGTTATTGCACCGCTGGCGTTCGGAAGAAAGTGCCATCATGGTGGGGACAAATACAGTACTTGCTGATAACCCGCTATTGACAACGCGTTTAGTTACAGGACCCAGTCCGGTGCGCGTTACTTTCGACCGACAAGGACGCATTCCAACTACATCAAAAATTTTAGACGGCTCCGCACCAACAATTGTATTTAACAGTTCGCATGACCTGTTAACACCGGCAGCTGAATATGTGCTCATCGATTTCGAACATCAACCTCTTGCACAAGCGTTACAAGAATTGTACACCAGAAATTTACAGTCGGTTTTGGTGGAAGGCGGAGCCGCGCTGTTGCAAAAGTTTATGGAATACGGTGTGTGGGATGAAGCACGTGTAATAGTTTCCAATAAAAATTTGGAAGGCGGAGTTCGTGCACCGCAATTGCCGGTATCGCCGAGGACAAAAGAGATGATCGGCGATGATGAAGTTCGTTATTACTATCCGGAACAATGATCTGGCTTGTCATTAGTATTCTCTGTAACACGTTGCTATTGCTTATCCTTAAAGGTTTCGAGCAATACAAGGTAAATATGTTTCCGGGAATTGTAGTGAATTACGCTGTTGCAGGATTCCTGGGATTGGCGGTGAGTAATAGCTTTCCCCTGGTTGCACAGATACCGTCAAGCGATTGGTGGTGGGCACCTTTAATTATGGGCTCTTTATTCATTAGCATTTTTGTGCTGATCGGTCGAACAACATTAGAATCAGGAGTTTCCGTTGCAACAGTAGCGAATAAGATGTCTGTTGTTGTTCCTGTTGTGGCTGCCGTGTTTTTGTATCAGGAACAATTGCAAGTATTAAAAATTGCAGGAATCATTCTTGCTTTAGGTGCTGTTTATCTGACCACTTTACCGGCGGGACAAAAAGCAACTAAAGGTCGCGGTCATTTATTGCTGCCGGCATTGGTGTTCATCGGAAGCGGCATCATTGATGCATTCGTTAATCATGTGCAAAAGGTATTGGTACCGGGAAATTTGATTCCACTTTTTATATCATGTTCGTTCCTTACCGCTTTTGTCATCGGGTCAACGGTATTGGGAATAAAATTGATGAAGAAAGAATTCTCCATTTCCGTACGTGATGTTATCGGCGGTGTAATACTGGGCATTCCGAATTACTTCTCCATCTACGCCATAACTAAAGCATTGGACGCACAACTGATGGACAGTTCAGCTTTGTATCCCGTAAACAACATGGGCATTGTTATGCTCTCCACTGTTGGGGCATTCTTGCTATTTAAAGAAAAACTCTCTGCGTTAAACTGGACCGGAATTCTACTCGCGATGTTGGCCATCGGACTCATTGCTGTTTCGTAATGACAACTGATACTTACCTCACCATTCACTCAGAAACAGTTGCTACGTTCAAAGACAAAGGCAGCAAGTTTGTAGCGTATGCTTTTCCGATAACAAATGAATCTGATTTCAAAATTCGACTGGAAGCATTGCGCAAAGAACATTTTAATGCCGTACATCATTGTTTTGCGTATCAATTGAAACCTGACAAAAGCATCTATCGAAGTTCGGATGATGGTGAACCAACGGGCTCTGCAGGCAAACCTATTTTGAATCAGTTGCTTTCGAAAGATTTGACCAACATTGCCGTTATCGTTGTTCGTTACTTCGGCGGCACATTACTTGGCGTAAGCGGTTTAATACATGCGTATAAAGAAGCAACACGCATGGCTTTAGAAACCACAACAGTTGTAGAGAAAATCATTTACGAAACGTACCGACTTGAATTTCCTTACGACAGTCTACCTGCGGTAATGAAACTTATCAAAGATGAAGAGCTGTTACAGGAACAACAACAATTTGATTTGAATTGCTCCATGCAAATAAAAGTCCGCCAACAAAAATGTGCATCAGTTATTGCAAAGTTGCAAGGCATAAACGGCGTGCAGTGCGAACACCTCGGATGTTATTGAGGAAAGTACGGTTGCAGCGCTTTTAAAAATGCGTCCGGCGGCGCACACGGTCTTTTTGTTTCCGCATTGACGAATACGAGAATCGTTTCCCCTTCATTCAAACGATCGCCATTGCGATTATACATTTCGTATTTGAAATGAATACGAGCAGTTGGCATAGCGATGATGCTGGTTTTCAAAATCAATTCATCATCGTACAAAGCGGGTTTAAAGTAGCGTATGCTGTACGAGTGTACCGGTAATAAAATTCCGGAGTCCTCCATTTCTTTATAACTCCAGCCTAAGGCACGCAACGCCTCGACTCGACCCACTTCATAATATTCGGCGTAGTTACCATAATATACGTAGCCCATACGATCGGTTTCACCATAGCGCACACGAAGGTTTATTTCAGCTGTAAACATGTTATGTTCCGGTTAAGTTTTACAAAGATGAAAGAATACGAGAGTAACGCCAAAAAAACCGTAAATTCAAGGCTCAGAACATTTTTATGAAACGAATACTACAAAGTTTAGCACTCACTGTATTGTTTTTCGCGGCAATTAGTAGTTGCACACGTAAAGTACACATTACAAATGTGGAAGCAGGAACAGTTGCTATTCGCACCAACGATACGCTTCGTGATTCCGCAACACACGCCATTCTTTTACCCTACAAGTTGCGACTTGATAGTCAGATGAATCAGGTGTTGGGAACAGTTGAAGCTGCAATGCCAAAAGAAACCGGCAAAACAGAAACCTTATTGGGGAATTGGGTCGCAGATATTTGTTTAGTGAAAGCCAGACAATACTACAAATCAGAAGACGGTCAATCACCGGATATCTGCATACTCAACAACGGAGGCTTGCGTACTTCAATTCCACAAGGACCTGTAACACGCGGAAAGATTTATGAATTGATGCCGTTTGATAATGAACTGGTCGTACTCACCATTACCGGAAAAAAAGCGAAAGATCTTTTTGCGTACATCGCTGCAACAGGCGGGCAGCCTTCCAGTGGATTTACGATGATTATCAAAGGCGACAAAACTCCCGGAGCAATTGCCGTTGGAGGACAGCCGTTTGATGAGAACAAAAACTACAAAGTTGTCACGTCCGACTATCTGGCGCTGGGCGGTGACAAAATGAACTTCTTCAATTCGCCGGTAAAGAACGAAGTAGTTGGAAAAAAAATTCGTGATGGATTAATTGAGTATTGTTTGGAACAAACACAAAAAGGATTGCCGCTAAAGTCACAACTGGATAAACGAATTACAAATGAAAACTAATCGGAGAAACTTTTTACGAATACTAGGTGCAGGAAGCTTGTGGTTAAGCGCATCGAATTCATTGAAAGCGATCGGCAGCGCAGTCAAAAAAGATCGTCTGGTGATTTTACACACGAACGATGTGCACAGTCATCTGGAACCGTTTCCTTCTAACGATCCTAAATTTCCGGGACTCGGCGGTGTTGAACAACGTGCCGCATTGATTCGAAAAATTCGCAGCGAAGACGATCATGTTTTACTGCTGGATGCCGGAGATATTTTTCAAGGCACTCCCTATTTCAATTTGTATCAGGGTGAAGTGGAGATGAAATTGATGTCGCAAATGGGTTACGATGTAACGGCAATTGGTAATCATGATTTTGATGCGGGAATGGATAATCTGGCGAAGCAATTGCAACATGCTACATTTCCGATGATCTGCGCGAATTATGATTTTACAGGAACTCCGTTGGAAGGTAAAATTCAACCGTACATCATAACGCACAGAGCAGGAATGAAGATTGGCATATTCGGATTGGGCATTGAGCTGGATGGTTTGGTGGATCGTCGCTTATATGGAAAGACCGTTTATAAAGATCCATTGCTCACGGCCTCACAAATGGTCATTGAATTGCGCGACAAGAAAAAATGCGATCTGGTTATCTGTCTTTCACACTTAGGCTATAAGTACGAATCAGATAAAGTGAGTGATGTAGTACTAGCAAAAAAATCAAGAGGCATTGACATCATCATCGGCGGACATACACACACACTTCTGGAGAAACCATTTAAGTACAAAAACCGTGATGGAAAAGATGTGGTCGTTGCACAAGTTGGATGGGCAGGAATTCATCTCGGAAAAATTATTGTTGAAACCGATCATCGATCAAAAGAAACTAAAATTTCTTTTACCTCCATACCAATAAAATCTGACGTACACAAGGCATAAAATTTCGTCGAAAAATATTTGCTTTTTTCATAAATGTAATTTGAGAAATAATTTAACACCTCTACAACCCTTTACTGTCAAAGGATTGACATATGCAACCCACAAAAAAAATTTTTAGAGGATTTTTTTTGTTGAAAAGTATTGGACTTACCCGCGAAATAATAATTTTGGATCACGAACAAACACACACACGATATAACCTCTCAGAAGTAAGGAATTAAGTAATGGAAAAAACACACGCAAAAATTTGGGAAAACTGTTTAAATATTATCAGAGACAACGTAAGCGCACAGAGTTTTAAAACTTGGTTCGAACCGATCAAACCGGTAAAGCTTGCAGGTAACGTTCTTACCATCCAAGTACCAAGTCAGTTTTTTTATGAGTGGCTGGAAGAGCATTACATTACGCTTCTGAAAAAAACAATCAAAAAAGAGTTAGGCGTTGAAGGGAAATTGGAATACTCTATTATCATGGAGAACTCCTTCAGCAACACTAAACCTTACACGGTAAAAATTCCAACTTCCAACAGAAAGGAAGTGAAGAATCCTGCTGTGTCAATGCCGATTGATTTGAACAAGAACACTATTCGCAATCCGTTCATTATTCCCGGATTGAAGAAAGTAAATGTTGAGTCGCAACTGAATCCGAACTACTCCTTCGATAATTTCGTTGAAGGCGATTGTAACCGCTTAGCTCGTTCTGCAGGATTTGCGGTTTCACAAAAACCGGGCGGCACTGCATTCAACCCACTCCTTATATATGGTGGTGTTGGTTTAGGAAAAACACATTTAGCGCAAGCAATCGGTTTGCAGATTAAACATTTGCATCCCGGCAAAACAGTATTGTACGTTTCTTCTGAAAAATTCACGCACCAGTTTATTGATGCTGTGAAGAACAATCACCAAAATGATTTTGTACACTTCTATCAAATGATTGATGTATTGATCATTGATGATGTGCAGTTCTTCGCAGGAAAAGATAAAACGCAGGATGTATTCTTCCACATCTTCAATCACCTGCACCAAAGCGGCAAACAGTTGGTATTAACATCCGACAAACCGCCTGTAGAAATGCAAGGTATGGAACAGCGTTTGTTATCGCGTTTCAAATGGGGATTGTCAGCCGACTTACAAGTTCCAAGTTTGGAAACTCGTATCGCAATTCTGGAGAAGAAATTATATATCGATGGCGTAGAACTTCCGCGTGAAGTAGTTGAATATCTGGCTTACAGCATTACAACTAACATTCGCGAACTCGAAGGTGCTTACATCTCCTTGTTAGCTCAGGCTTCTCTGAACAAGAAAGCGATTACGCTGGATCTCGCGAAGCAAATGATCGACAAGTTCGTGAAGAATACCGCTCGCGAAGTTTCTATCGATTACATTCAGAAAGTCGTTTGCGATTATTTCGATTTGCCAATCGAATTATTGAAGTCCAAAACACGTAAGCGTGAAGTTGTTCAAGCACGTCAGATCGCGATGTATTTTGCAAAGAGCATGACAAAGTCTTCTTTAGCAACCATCGGAATGCATTGCGGCGGTAAAGATCACGCGACAGTATTGCATGCGTGTCGTACGGTAAACAACCTCATGGATACCGACAAACGTTTCAGAGCATACATTGATGAGTTAGAAAAGAAACTCAGTATCCAATAACACAAACGGCTGTCATTACCGACAGCCGTTTTTATTCGCACATCATTATCTTTTTAGAATCGTTCCTTTACCTCTTCACGAAACTGTATTTCGAACGCTGTGCCATGTTCGGATGCAATCGTTAACGCACCATTCAATTGATCCGTCAGCATACGGATCAACTGCATTCCCAATGAACCTTCATCGGTTCGGGAATTCGTGTTCAAACCAACACCATCATCAGCAACAGTAAGTATGTATGTATTATTTCCTGTTGCTTTTAATCGAATACTCAGTTCACCTTCCTCTTTTCCAACAAATGCATACTTCAACGAATTAGAGATAATCTCATTCAAAATCAATCCTAATGGAACGATGGTATCTATCGTTAAGAGCACATTATCAATATCAGTCCGAAGATGAATTACGGCCATACTGTCGTACGCATCAATCAGATTGCTTACGAGGTCTTCGATGTAACTCTTGATATCCACATTCACCAGGTTGTTCGACTCGTACATCTTTTGGTGAATCAAGGCCATGGAATTTACACGATGACGCAAATCTTCAAAGTGTGCCAACAATTTCGGATCATCAATAGCATCCGCCTGAATATTGAGTAAGCTCGAAATCAGCTGCAGATTATTCTTAACACGATGATGAATTTCCATCAACATTACAGTCTTTTCTTCATTTTGTTTTGCAATAACTTGAGTGCGTTCTTTCACCTCTTGCTCCAAATACTCTTGCTGTTCACGCATACGTTTCGTACGTCTCGCGTTGTAAAAATAAATCAGTCCTGCTAACAGCAAGATATGTCCTAACATAAACCACCATTGTTTCCAAAGGGGCGGCGGCTCGGCCTTAATTGTAATCGGACAAGACAATTCCGCTTCCGAAAGCCAGTTTACACCATCTTCACTGGCGATCACATGAAATACATATTTCCCCGGAGGTAAATTAGAGTAGGTTATTTCAGGGATGCTCGTTACAGGTTGCCATATCGAATCGAAACCAACGAGCATGTATTTATAACGCACCTTCTCCGGGTTAGGTAAATACACACCAATGAACTGAAACGTTAAGTGATTGAGATCGTGTGCGAGATCTAATTTTTCCGGAAGATTATACCAACCTTGTTGCGCGGCTCCGGCCATTGTCCAGTCAATCGATTCTAAAAATAATTTGATCGCCGTGATATGAACCTGCGGGCGTGTTCTAACCGGCAAATCTCTTGCCGGATTAAATCGGATTATTCCTTTTACCGTGCCGAACCAAATACTTCCATCACGCATATTGCAAACAGAGCGCGAATTACACTCAATACCTCTGAAGCCTTCATTCTTAGAGTAATTTCTTACTTCAAGAACTTCTCCCATACTTCCCAATTTCACACGATCCAACCCTTTGTTAGTTCCTACCCACAAATAACCATCTGCATCAAACGTAATCAGATAAACGGTGCTGGATGTTAATCCATTGTCTTCGTCGTACTTCTTAAACGTCATGCCGTCATAACGCATCACGCACAAGTCGGTATGAAACCATATCGCACCTTCCTTATCTTCAATAATTGAACCGATATACGAATTACATAATCCATCTGTCTCTTTGAATATCCGGTGCTCTTCACCTTCAATCATGGTTAAGCCATTACCCGTACCCGCCCATACGCGACCTTTAGTATCTACCAAAATATCATGCACATAATCCATGGGTAAATGTCCGGTTGCAACGGAATAATTTTTTAATTCATTACCGCGTTTCCTAAACAGCCCTTTCTCCCAAGTACCAATCCACAAATCTCCATTTGACGCAGGCTCAATAGCACGCACGCGAGCACCCGTCAATAGTGTAGTTCCGGTTGAAGGTCCGCTTACTGCTGTCATTCCCGATGTATGGCCAATCCACACTGTTCCTTTTTCATCTTGCGTTATAGCAACAGGATTTTCAAACTTTTTACCTTGAAATAAAACAGGAGTAGAAACGAGTCCATTCCATTTGTAGACACCGCCGCTTTTAGAACCTACCCAAACAGTTCCATCACTTGCTTCGAAAATGCGGAACACATTGCTTTCATTTAATCCCGGAACATGACGAAACGAAGAGAAAGCTTCCGAAGTCAAACGCAATAATCCCATTTCACGCGTAGCCATCCATACCTGACCTGTATTGTCTTCAATTGTTTCGAGCACTGTGCCCGCATGCATACCGTTTTGGTTTTCGTAACGATCTACATTGCCTTCGGACTTGTAATGCACAACCAGCGCATTATCTGTGCTAATCCAAATTCCACCGTTGCGATCAGGGTTAATGTTCATGATGCGTTTACCCACCATGGCACGTGTCAAATCATTATCGCTGAACGTCTTTGTTGCTGCGCGATACGTTAACAGTCCATTATCCGAACCGATATAAAGAATCCCCTTCGAAGAGCATCCGATTTGCGTTGCATTAAAATTTGGAACCGTAGAAGGCGAAGCCAACAACTCCAATCGATTGCCATTTAGGTGATACATCGCGGTGTCCGTTACAAAATACAATTGTCGTGTAAACGGATCGAGTGTTAAACTATTCACCCGTGCAGTCGTGGCCACTCGCGTAGCCATTTTATCGGTGTTACCTAAACGATATACACCGTCAGTACAAGCAAAATATATCGCATCAGCCGTACAAACAATATCGCGGACTTCACTTCCAATTCCGTTATCAGCATTATAAAATGTAAACGATTGTCCGTTATAACTGTACGC
The DNA here is from genome assembly GCA_044344795.1 of Bacteroidia bacterium. Taxonomy (GTDB): domain Bacteria; phylum Bacteroidota; class Bacteroidia; order Palsa-965; family Palsa-965. The sequence continues at coordinate 37,928 of JBIJCF010000011.1, forward strand.
ACCGCGAAACATACCGATTAACCAAATTCGATTTAATGAGTCTTCCGCTAAACCGGTAATGACATTATGTTTCAAGCCATCCTTTCTTCCAAACTCACGAAAACGAGAACCGTCGTAACGATTCACACCGCCGCCAGCAGTTCCTATCCACAAATACCCGCGACTATCCTGCAGCACGCATCGCGCCTCTGATTGGGACAATCCTTCTTCAACCGAATAAGTAACGAAATCTAAATCCTGACTAAACAGTGAACAAACACTCAAAATCAGAAAGAGCAACAAATACTTGCGCATATGTAGGGATAGGTTGTAGCAAGTTAGGAAAAACTGTTTATCACACCAACTTCATTTACATCTGACGCGTTAGCTATCTTCGTTTCAAGAACTACGTTTTTATGACTAAAATTTTGATGGTGTGTTTGGGCAACATTTGTCGTTCACCACTTGCGGAAGGATTGATGCGACATCATTTGAAACAATCAGAATTGCACCATGTCACTATTGATTCCGCAGGAACTTCAGGCTGGCACATTGGCGAAAAACCGGATAAACGAACACGTGCAAATGCAGCACAACATGATATTGACTTGAACAGTTTACGAGCACGACAATTCACAGCTGATGACTTTTCGAAGTTTGATAAAATATTCGTGATGGATGCATCGAATTATCGGGATGTGCTATCACTGGCTCCATCTTCGGAAGATGCAGCGAAAGTAGATTTATTATTGAACGCCATTTATCCGAATGAGAATCGCGCAGTTCCTGATCCTTATTACGGTGGTGAAGATGGATTTGAAGAAGTGTTTCAATTGGTTAATGCTGCGTGCGAACGTATTGCTCAACAACTAAAAACTGCACACCATGAATAAAGCAACTGTGTATTTAATTCCCGTCAGTATACATGATGATGCCATTGCAGAAGAAGTATTAACCACTGATGGTATTCAAAGCATTCATACTTTACGAAAGTTTGCCGTTGAGAATGAAAAGACAGCACGACACTTTTTAAAAAAATGCAAGCTGCAACATTCGCTTCAAGAATTGGAATTAGTACCTATTGGTAAACACGCAGAGCCGGCCGACGATACAATTATTAAAAAATGGCTGAACGAAGGTGAATCGTTTGGAGTGCTTTCTGAAGCAGGCTGTCCGGGTGTTGCTGATCCGGGAGCGACGGTTGTAGAATTGGCGCATCGTGCAAATGCTATTGTTATTCCGTTAATCGGACCATCTTCTCTTCTATTGGCATTGATGGGGTCCGGAATGAACGGACAGCACTTTAAATTTCACGGCTATCTTCCCATCGACAAAACGGATCGTTTAAAAGCATTGAAACAAATCGAATTTGAAATTCAGAAATTCGGTTCTACTCATTTGTTCATTGAAACTCCATTTCGAAATAAGCAGTTACTGGAAACTTTATTTCAAGGTTTGTCGGGAGCTGTTTCATTATGTATTGCGCTCAATTTGACTGCACCAAATGCAATGCTCAAAACGAAAACTATTCGGGATTGGAAGCAGTCGCAATTACCGGAAATTCACAAAGTACCTGCAGTGTTTTTATTGGGCAGATCTACTCGTTAACAGCTGAATGCCGCTGGTATAAACAAGATCAAATCTGTTTTCGAGATTCATTTCGGTGCCGCGTAAAATGTCAATTACACTATTCGCCCAATTCAGATAATACAACTTTCGTTCAATCTCCCAATTATCCGGTGGTGCAATGATTATATCCGAGATATTGCAAATTTTGTCACTGATGCGAATTAAACGCGCTTCAAATGAAAGTCTCGATGCTCCAACTAATTGTGCTTGTTTTCTCGCGTGTGTATCCAGATGTTTATCATCGGTTAATTCTTCGACGATTGAAGCAACGCGATTACCGAAACGTTGTTCAATATCACGGCGTGTAAAATGAGTATCCTCTACCACATCATGCAACACCGCCGCCATTAATATTTCCTGATCTTCAATTGCAGCAAGTTCGGTTAGATAATTCATCACTTGCAAAGGGTGATTGATGTACGGCGTCTTTCCATCCTTCCTCAACTGCCCTACATGCGCATCTGCCGCAAATAATATAGCTGCTGTTAATTGTTGCATTACAATAATATCACTTCACGTATCAATTCACTGCCGGCTTCGGCATTCAGCACTTCAATAATTTTACTTTTACCAAACGAGAGTTCTTCTCGCAACGCTGCAGACTTCACTTCAACATACAAAACGCCGTTCGTAATTCGAATATCTCCGGTATATTTCGCAATGACGGGACCCATAATCCGTTCCCATCCCGACAACAACTTCGCTTCTGACAATTTACGATCAAGGCGATATGTTTTGAGCATTTCATCAATCGCCTCTTTCATGCTGTATTCGTTGCCCTTTTTCTGTACCATTTTATCGTACCGCTAACTTCTGCACCATTCGCTGAGTATCAGTTGAAAGTACAATACTGTACATACCAACTGGCCATGATGAAGTATTAATAAAATAGTTGGTTGTTCCTGCAGGAATACTTCCTGAATGAACAACTTCCACTACTCTTCCCATGGCATCAATAACAGTTAACGTGCCTGACTGCGATTCATTCATATTAACCGGTATGCACGTTAACCCGTGCGAAGGATTCGGATAAGCCGGTTGCCAATTAGATGCGGACTGATTGGTCACACTCATCAAACCTGTAACCTCAAACTTCCACCACCCTTGGGGAGCCGGCATTGGGCGCACTTGCGATTTCCCTGAATTTGCAGTAGCTGCAATGTAATAATAAATATGCGTACCAACAGGCTGTGCAGGAATAAAACCTGTCCATGTATTCGCAGTAACGTTCGTCAAATTCATCGTTACACTTTGCCATGCTTGGGTAGTATCGGTTGTCCAATACAATGTTGCGTTTTGAATTCCTGTCTTGTGTTCAATTCGTGAGTCCACTTGATAAGGAGTTGTCGTGTTTGATGTATTGCCTAATGAAAAATGAGAAATCCACAACGGATCCGAAACGCCGACAGAATGCGTGATACAGTGAATAGCACCACTTGCCTGAATGATATTATTGCACGTAATTCCTACAACGTTATAACCCGGCAAAGCTTCTCTCCAAATTCGCAATGCAGTAGTATCATATTGTTGGTAATAAATAGGCAACAATACTGTCTTGTTTACAAACACTGCATTCGTATATGTAGTATAATCTCCACCCTGATTCGGATAATCGCCATTGATATCAGGAGGCATTGGAATACGAATAACACGATACGGCTGTCCGTCAGGCGCAGAAAAATTGGATAATACATATTGTAAATTGGCTTCAATTTGAGGACCATCGGCGACGTTTTGAGGATATTGTCCTACCAACAAGGTATGCTCATCCAGCAATTTCATGTGCATATCAATATGGTGAATACCATCATATGGCAACACATCCATTTTGATGTACGAGTTGATGCCCATAAAATGATTCATGATGGTATCAATCTGCGCATTGCTATGATTAGTATTTTCCTGCAACACCAATTCCGAACTAAACGCTGTGCCCAATCCGTCCGACATGAAATTACCACCGGTATGCACAAGATTATATGGCGCAACTGAGGTTTCGAACAATGGAATTCCTAATGTTCTTGCAATTACGGAAGGAATGGTATCATCTTTCGGACGAGGACGATTGTAGATCCAATCGACCAGAACGAGTGAATCCACATTGTTCAAATAACAAGTATTTTGACCATAGTCGCGAATCCAGATACTATTATAGGGAGCAATGACGTAACGGATATTAACCAACGGAACATTATTGTTGAGCAAGTAAGTTTTAACGGTATTGGAATCCGTGCACACGATATACACTGTTGCTTCCGCCTGCGCATGTCTTACAATTTCTTTCAAAACCGATTGATATGAGGTCCAAGTAATAGTAAGTGCCTGAACCTCTTCCCATTCTGCGGCTGTACGTATTGGTAATGTTGGAGGAGTTGTGATTCCATTGGGCTGAATAGCATTCAGATAGAAATTCATTTGCGCCTCTTCGCCGGGAGCCATTCCTACCGGTAACGCGCTTTGGGCAAACCCTCCGATTGCAGTTCCGAGCGTCGTTAAAAGACAAATAATGAGTGCGTAAGATTTTTTCATAATCAAAGTGTATGATACCCTAAGATACTATAATTTCATCCTGGCCGTATCTTCTTGACTAATACTCGTTACAGAAGAAAATTAGGAGCATCACTTTGTATTTATAAATAAATGTTAATATATTGCGACCTTACAACAATACCAACATATGAAAAACACATACGTTTGGAGTGCATTCTTGGGTGTGGCAATCACTCTTGGTTTAAATGCGCAACACAACAATCACGACGGCCACAACCACGCAGGTCACGCCGCCGCAACAGTTCACAACTACGGCGATTCGCTGAAAGGTTTGAACGTGGACAGCTTGGTTCGTATTACGCAATTGGCGCATTTGTCCAAAGGTGAAGCAGAAAACTACCTGGCAACACAGAAGCGTAACTACGTTGACATCAAGTATGGCTTAGGCGATGCACCGGATTACCTAACCGGTTACAACTGGCCTCAAAATCCTGTTGCGGCATGCACCAACCTTGATTTTGAAACCGGCGATTTTACGGGGTGGACAGGCGCAATCGGCGACAATAACAATAATTCATTGGGGCCAATGTCCAATATTCAGAACGGTATTTTTACAGCCGGCCAGAATGCAGCTATTAACAATGCCAATGCTCGTCATACTATTATGACGGCTGCAGCAGGAAACGATCCGTGCGGCGGTTTCCCGATTGTTCCACCTGGTTACGGAAATTATGTAGTTCGCATGGGTAACAACACTGCGAACTACCAAGGTTCAGTTCTGGAGCAGACATTTACAGTTGATCCTCAATCTACAAACTTTACTTATCGTTACGCAGTTGTATTGAACGATGGTGGTCACCTTCCCAATGAACAGCCATACTTCAAAATTGAGGTTTTAGACCAATCAGGTCAGCCGGTTTCTCAGTGTGCCCAGTATTTTGTTACTGCCGGAAGTAGTGCACAGGGCTTTATGCCATGCCCTAATGACCCTATGACATATTACAGACCTTGGACGACAGTTGCTTTCGACTTGTTACCATACGTAAATCAAAATGTAACTGTTCGATTTACAGTGGCCGGATGCATTTATTCCGGTCACTATGGCTACGCCTATATTGACGCCTCTTGTTCAAGTATTGCTGATGCCGTAGCGGCTCGTTTTTGTCCGGGTTCTCCTGGGGCATTCTTAACTGCTCCGGGTGGGTTCGGTTCTTACCAGTGGTTTGATCCAAACGGGAATCCGATTCCGGGGGCTACTAATGATTCTCTTCTTGTACCCAATGCAATGTCCGGCGATACATTTTCCGTAGAAATGGTAAACATTGCGGATACATCATGTAACACATTTCTACAAGTTGTTATCGAGTTGACACCTCTCGAGACAACCATTTCTTCAACTGATCCAACCTGCTGGAATTATAATGACGGTGCTGCAACCTCAGGTTGTAACAATTGTATACCGCCGACAAGTTTTATATGGAACTCCGTACCTCCTCAGGTCGGGCCCGTCGCCAATGGCTTAGGTTGGGGCACATACATTGTCACGATGACAGATAGTATAGGCTGTACGGAATCGGATACGGTAATTTTGAATAATCCGGCACGTCTGGATACTGCAGGAATTACAACTCAATTCTGTTTTGGAGATGAAGAAATTACTTTGATCGGATTGCCTGGAATGCAGGGTTATCAGTGGTTCGGCCCTGATGGTCAGCCAATCCCGGGCGCAACTTCACAACAGTACTTAGTAGTCAGCCCTCAATTAGGCCAGGAATATTCTGTCGTGTATCAGACAAACCCATGTCCAATTTACGATTCAATTATTTTGAGTTATATCCCGCCATCTCCATTGTTCATGCCGGATACCACGGTGAATATATTTACTCCGAACGGAGATCAACGTAATGATTATTTCTATCCGTATTATGATGAAACAGTTGCCGGTCAAGCTGCTCTTGGTATAGGGACTCCTCAGTACGATTTTGAACTCCTTTATGTAGGTGCTTATGAAATTTGGGTATATAATCGTTGGGGAGAAGAAGTGTTCTACACGAACGACTACAATATTGGTTGGGATGGAAAGATAAATGGGAAAGATGCATCAGAAGGCGTTTACTTCTGGGTAGCGAAATTCCAGTCGCGTTGTAAACTTGATATGGAACCTATAGAGCATAAAGGTTTTGTCCATTTGAAACGATAATCATTTAAAAAAACAAAGACCGCCTTCGGGCGGTTTTTTTATGGTTAAAAATACTTTTAGGTTTGTCTAAATTTTAATTTAGACTTTCTATATTTGTATGCAAATAATATATCCTGAATGAACTCCAGATCCGAAGAAAACTATCTAAAAGCTATTTGGAAACTCACGCATCGCGATAGAGGTGCGGTTTCCACCAATGCCATTGCTGCAGAGGTGAACACCAGAGCCGCTTCTGTAACGGATATGATCAAGCGCCTTTCGGCAAAAAAACTAATTCACTACAAAAAGTACAACGGCGTTAAGCTTACCGAAAAAGGGAATAAGATTGCGGTGGCCATTGTTCGTAAACATCGCTTGTGGGAAGTGTTTTTAGTCGACAAACTCGGTTTTGGATGGGAAGAAGTACATGATATTGCCGAACAATTAGAACATATCGATTCCGACGTACTTACAGCTAAATTGGATCAGTTTTTAGGTTATCCGAAAGCAGATCCCCATGGAGATCCTATTCCTGACCAAAGCGGAAAACTTGATCAACCCATTGGTATTACCGTAACAGAATTAGTTAAAGGCCAACACGGGATTGTCATCGGCGTAACCGAGCACAGCAAAGAATTTCTTAAGCATCTCGATCATCTCGAAATTAAACTTGGCGATCGAATTGAGGTAATTCAGGTTTCGGGGTACGATCAATCCCGATTGGTGAAAATCAAGAACAAAGAACAACTGTTAATCACACGTGAAGTTGCACATCATATTATAGTGAAGAAGGCGCAAAAATGAAACAGAAGACATCACACGATTCGCTTCAAGAAGTCCACAGTTCAGTTGATACACGGAACAGAAAAAGTACCTGGAGACGACTATTATCTTTTTTAGGTCCTGCTTATTTGGTTAGCGTGGGCTACATGGATCCGGGCAACTGGGCAACCGACATCGAAGGCGGAAGTAAATTTGGATATGCGTTGATCTGGGTGTTGGTGATGTCGAACTTAATGGCGTTACTACTTCAAAGCTTAAGCGCACGTTTAGGGATTGTTGCAGGGATGGACTTAGCGCAAGCAAGCAGAGCACATTATCCGAAAAAAGTAAATTTCTTTTTGTGGTTCTTCGCAGAAATTGCCATCGCCGCAACGGATCTGGCAGAAGTAATTGGAATGGCGATAGGATTACAATTACTTTTTGGACTTCCACTACTTGTTGGTGTTGGCATTTCCATATTCGATACGTTCTTGTTGCTTGCATTACAACGTTATGGTATTCAAAAACTGGAAGCATTTATTATTGGCCTGATAAGTGTTATCGGTATTGCATTCGTGGTACAACTCTATTATGCAAAACCGGAAATAAGCGGAATCATCAATGGTTTAGTTCCTTCATTGCCCGACAACACTGCATTATACATTGCTATTGGAATTATTGGAGCAACTGTGATGCCGCACAATTTGTACTTGCATTCTTCATTAGTTCAAACACGAAAATTTGATTTCACCGCAAAAGGAATTCGTGAAGCCATTAAGTTCAATGTCATTGATTCTGCGATCGCACTGAATCTCGCCTTATTTGTCAATGCAGCAATTTTGATTCTTGCCGCTTCCACTTTTTTCAAAAACGGCATGCACGATGTGAATTCCATTCAGGATGCGCACTTGATGCTGGATGATGTTTTAGGTAACAAACTCGCTCCTACTCTTTTTGCCATTGCTTTAATTGCAGCAGGACAAAGCTCTACGCTAACTGGAACGCTGTCCGGACAAATTGTGATGGAAGGTTATCTCAATATTCGGATGCAGCCATGGGCACGACGTTTAATAACTCGTCTCTTAGCTGTAATTCCGGCTGTGATTGTAATTCTTGTTTCCGGTGAAGACCAAACAGATGAGCTATTAGTATTTAGTCAAGTAATATTAAGTCTCCAATTAGGATTCGCTGTAATCCCTTTAATTCATTTCAATTCGAACAAAAAACTGATGGGCGAATTTGCTGCTCCGTTAAAACTGATTATTCCTGCATGGATCAGCGCTGTTATAATTGTATCGCTTAATGTTAAACTTGTTGCAGCCAATGTTGCCGAATGGTTCAATACATCAGAACATCCGGCTATGCTTGCTATAATTATCATTCCGCCAATTGCATTAGCAGCTTTTCTATTGTTATGGGTAACGTTACAACCCATAATTCAAAAAGGTTTACAAGGAAGAACAACGGAACCGCATCAATTGCTGGAGCGTATTAAAATCAAATCCCGTGAAGACCTCAAACGGATTGCTGTATGTGTAGACTTCAGCACCTCCGATGAAGATGCGCTTTCACATGCATTCAAGCAAGGAGGAAAATCGGCCACATACATATTGTTACATATCACAGAAACTGCTGGAGCCCGTGTCATGAAAGGAGAAGTGGACGATTACGAAACTTCATTTGATAAACAGGCGTTGCAGCAATATAAAGATGAATTAACATCTCAAGGATATTCCATCGAAACTAAACTAGGTTATGGCAATCCAAAAGAAGCTATCCCACAACTAGCCGAAGACTGTGATTGCGAAATGTTAGTTATGGGAGCACACGGACATAACTGGTGGCACGATTTACTTTTAGGAACAACAGTAGAATCGGTTCGTCACAAAATAAAAGTTCCGCTCCTTGTAGTGAATAAGACAAAAAAGTAGCGTAAACGAATTAATGCGAACTTTGCTGCACTATGGAACAGATGCCTGATACACAACAACCGAAAAGTAACAAATGGGGAGTACTTCGCCATCTTTTACCATTTCCCGGTTATCGCGCTACACCAATCATTATCGCGCTAAACATTCTCGTTTACGTCATCATGATCAGCACCGGCATCAGTCCAATTTTTCCGAAACCGGCAGACATGATTACCTGGGGTGCCATGTTCAAGCCCCTGATCATGGAAGGAGAACAGTGGCGTTTGTTAACGTCGATGTGGTTACACTACGGAATTATACATCTTGCATTTAACATGTACGCTTTGTGGAGTATTGGTCGCGCTTTAGAGCCGCTAATTGGCACCACACGATTTTCAATTTTATATATTCTTGCAGGACTTGGCGGCAGTGCAGCATCACTCTGGTATCACACGGATCCTGCAGTTGGAGCTGGTGCGTCGGGAGCGGTGTTTGGAGTGTATGGGATTTTCGGTTCGTTGTTAACTACCAACTTAGTTGATCGTCGTGTACGAAAAGAATTATTGAGTAGCATTGGTATGTTCATCGGATACAACTTACTCTTTGGTTTAACTCCGGGAATTGACAATGCTGCTCATATCGGAGGATTGTTGGCAGGTGCCATCGGTGGCTACTTGTCGTATTTCGATTTGAAACACTTTGTGCTCACGGGAAGTCAACGATTATGGGGTGCTTATGCCAGCGCAGTGGTAATAGTCGGGCTTACAGCATTATTATATTTCAATGTTCGCATGCCTATTGACCCTGATAAAGTAATTCAGGATTATTTTGCTCTTGTTGATCAAACGATGCAAGCTGAACAAGACTCGACATTAAAACCGGGGACGGAAGCTTACAAAACACGTATTGTTGATCAATGGAAAACTTCGTTGGAGATGATCGGAGAAATCCCTCAGGAACGCCTCAATGAAAAAGGGAAACCATTACTGCAACATATTAGTCGTGTATCTAATGAAAAGTATAAGGCTGCATGGTACAATCACAATGGTGCTGCTAAAAATGATCAGGCGATGATGGATAGTGCAGCGATATGGACCACTAAAGCCAATACTGCAGTTCTTCGGTTAGACAGCATGTTGCGCGAGATGAAATAGAATCATTTGTCCACTTTGTCACCGTCTTCTTTCGAAGTATCTTCTTTGATTTGTTCTTTTAAAACACCGAACAAACGGTATGCAATAAGTTTCCCTTCATTGCCATTCGTCTCCGAATCCAACTTTAAGGTGCCGTTCATTATTGAAGTTGCTGAACCCGACTCATGCACTGTGTATGTGATCATCGTTCCACCTTCGATATCAACAACATCAACCTGCACAGCAGCTGCGTCGGGATCATCACTCCAATTCAAATCACAATCCTCTAATGCATCTTCGATATGCTCTCGCTCCTTCCCCGCTCCACTCATTTGCAACTGCATCTTAATCTTCACCGAACTAAACGGCATTAATTGAGGATAAGCTTGGTACATCTTCAACGCCCACTCATTCGCAAGAGTTTCATTTCCTTGCTCAGTATAAAGCATCGCATATGCTTCACACAAACGTGCAAATAACAAAATGTCATAATCAGAACTTAAATCTCCGACAGTAATTTCTTCATAAGCTTTGTCTAACTGCTCCAAGGCGTCCGTCTCACGATCTTCATTCAGATACAATCGCGCCAGAAACAAGCGAATGTATTTCTTCACACGCTCACGCGGTTCTTTCGCCAATTGATCTTCATACACTTGAATGAAATACTTGTCGCTAAAACCATTTATGATCCCAAGAACTTCATCAAAACCCAACAAACTCTCCGAAGAAAACAGTGTATATACAATCTGATTTCTTTCGGGATTGGCGCTGAGAAGTGCTGTTAACAACAATCGGTATTGATTGACCTGAATGGAATAACGAATTTGACGTACCCAATTCATGGGATTCAACCAATACCACCACTGATCATTTTCAAACTCATGCTCCAGACGTTCACGTTCTTTATTGAGATAATTGAATGCAGCTACGCACATGCCATATTGCTCAGGGCCCCATGTTGTGCCTATATGCAATTCATCAAATCGTGCCGCTTTATCCGTCAACTCCTGAGCTTTGCTTGTGAGCCCTTGATAATAATATGCCCTTGCCAAACCAATGTTGTGCCAACCGAATCCGGGAGTAACTCCTTGCTGTTCAATTACTGTACTTAGTAATGATGCAGCAGAATCCGGTTTTCCTGCATAGCAACCCAACAATCCTCGCATGTAAAAATATTCCTTCGTGTGCTTTTCTGAACTGCGATCGCGATCCTCAGCCTCCTGATAAAATTCCGCAGCAGTAACAAAATCACCATTCATATAACGAAAATTTCCGTAGTTGTTGCTGCTGTAATATCCTGCACGCAGTAAAATATCATAATAAAATTCCGCCGAGTCAATCTGCATATCATAGGTAAACAAAATCACTTTGTAGTGATACGTATAATAATACTGACGCTTTAAATAATACGAATCGTAAAATCCGATGTTCAATGCGGCGTCTCGCTGATACTTCAGAATGGCAGAATCTAACATGGCGTAGGCCATCTTATTATTTTCTTCAACGGTATTTTTTAAAACTGGGAAATCAGAAGTCGTAAACATTCGATTACGATGATAAATCCACGCTAAAGCATTGTATGATTCAATACCATATTCCATCTGGATATCCCGATCTACAATCGCACGAATAACTTCAACAGCTTCTTGCGGCCGTTCTATGTTTTGATAACAATGCTGCAACCAATAGCCGATGAGACAAAAATCGTTCTGCACCGCATTCACCTGAAAGAACTTGAACACATCTGCAGTACGCGTGCGTAACTCTGCGTCATAATCTGCCTGAATCAGTTGAAAAGCTTTCTTTAACGGGATGATGGCATTACGAAACCCGATGGCATCATTGGCACGTGAATACAGATAAGCACCTTCATACATGGAGCCTATGTAGTACGTACTGTCCAGCCGTTTAAACTCGCGCGACTTTTCATAAGCGGTTTCATCCGACCACGACAAACTTCTTCGGTCGATATCAATCTTCCGACGAACTTCATCGTTCCTACTCCAAACGGAACAAGAAACAAGAAGAAACAGTACTGTGATGAAAAGGTTTCGCATTAACGATTAATTGCCAATTTATTTAACCGATCCAATTCCGGATCAGTGATAGACTTCAATGCAGTACGATAAGCTTCACGATTCCTGAAAATCAAGCGATGCTGCAACACCGGATATACCAATGCCCTGATATCATCATCGATAACATAATTCCTTCCATTCACCATCGCCCATGCTTTCAAACATTTGATAAACGTAATGCCTCCGCGTGTTGAACATCCCATGCTGATTTCAGGGTGCTTCCTGCTGCCTTGTACAATGTTGACTACTGCTTTTAGAATTTCCTCGTGTACAAAAACTTGTTCTGCCTGCTGTTGTAATTCAATCACATCATGATAAGCCAACACTTGTTTGATTTGTCCACGCACATCGCTGATACTTTGATATTCCTTATAAATCAGTAATTCGACATCTTCAGTAACATACCCAAAACTTGTTTTCATGAAAAATCGATCCAACTGTGCAGCAGGTAAAGGATACGTTCCTTCCATCTCAATTGGATTTTGCGTAGCAATAGCAAAAAAGAATTTGTCCAGATGCCAGGTTTTATCACTTACGGAAATCTGATTTTCGGCCATACATTCCAACAACGCACTCTGCACTTTCGGGGATGCACGATTAATTTCGTCGGCAAGAAGCACATTAGTAAACAACGGTCCTTTCTTGAAAATAAATTCCTTCTGGGATTCATCAAAAATATGTGAGCCAATCAAGTCCATCGGTAACAAATCCGGCGTAAACTGAATACGACGAAACGCAACAGTGCCGCTAGCTTCAAGCGGAGCTTCATTAAGTCCGCCGGAAATTGATTGCGCCAATGCCTTAGCCAATTGTGTCTTACCTGAACCCGGATTATCCTCGAGCAAAATATGCCCGCGTGCAAACAGACATGTCAGCACAAGCTTCACTTCGTATTCTTTGCCGCGAATAATCTGACCAATGTTTTTAGTTAAAACATTGATTTTCTCAGTACTGTTTCCGAATGTATCGTTCATTGCTGTTTCAGGATTCATCATTTGGATTGCTTTTTTTAGATCGAAAATACCGTAGTGCTGAAATCGGTTGGAGGAAATTTATAAAATATTTAAATCCACCATGGTGTTGCTTTATAGGAACAGCATACATGGTTGTAAATTGCTTAACGTGCTGTTTTTCTTCATTACTTAACTGATGGGAAGAATATTTTACGGTCAGATATAACTGGACAAAATTTTCAAATTGTTCTCCAACAAAAGGTTTCATCGTAATCTGTGCATACTTTAACACTGTTTCATCTTTTCTGACAAATCCCTGCATGTGGTATACATACAACACTAAACGATATGCACGTTCCAATAGCTGATTAGCGGTTGAAGAACGCTTAACGCGAATGATCATAAAACTGAAGATCAGTAACGGCAATAACCATACAATAATTACCAATCCTATACACACCCAAGCCACCCGATTGATCCATAACATCCAATCAATTATCGTTTTTTCATTTTTCGATTTCAACTGATCTTCCTTCTTGGCATCTTCCTTTTCCACCGCATCAATATGCACCTCATCAATAATTAACGGATTTGGAAATTCACGCACTTGCAAATCGATATGCTTTCCTTTGATGAAATCAGGCACTTGTTTCGCTGCATCGATATACGAAACAACTGTTACTGTATCACCTTTATGAAGCGCCGCAAATGTGGTGTCTGTTTTGCCGTAAATTATCCGACACACGCTGGCATCAACACCAAATGAATACGGCTGACTGGTGCGAAATGCTTCATTATAAAAATTCAAATCAGCAAACGTAAACTCGAACGATTTCGCTTTTGTATCCGGATCAGAACTTATAACGCCACGAGCAACCAGCCAAGGTTGTGGAGGAGGAATTGGAGGAGTTCCATCAGGACGCGGTGCATCTTGACGGTCACTGTTAGTAACCGTCATGTCAAAATCCAGCCAGCCATACTCCGGAAAATAAACCTGTGTCCAAGCATGCGCCTGGCTTCCGTAAAACCAATACCATCCTTTGTTTTTATCACTTCTGTCCACTGTGGCGAAACCTGTGGTAAAACGCACCGGAATACCCAATGCTCGCAACATAAAAACCGACGCACCCGCATAATAGGTGCAGTAACCGGCCTTTGTCTTGAACAAGAACCGTCCGAGCATAGTAGCATTCGGAATATTCTGCTTGTCTTCTTTTCCGGGATTCAATGTGTATTTGAAAATTGGATTACCGGCATCATCCTTAGCGATAAAATAATTTCGAACTGCAAGAACCTTGTCCGCAGGTGTTTTCGCTCCTACTGCAATTCGATTTGCTAAATTCTTAATGGAATCGAACAACGTTCCTTGAGGATATCGCGTGTAGTAATTGTAAAAGTGAGTGTCTAATCCGGCATACGAATCCACAGAGCGCAGCTCATCAAAACGTTCTTGTTGAAACTCGTCCAGCGCTTCATTTGCAGTTGGATTATAAACGAAGTAAGCGTTATTTAAATCTGATGCCCATGCTTTTACCCGATAACCGGAAGTAAACATTTTACCATAGCTCGTATCTACCGGAATGGTTTGACAGAAGAAAGATCCCGCAGGTCCTAGCAAAGCGTGTTTCCAAGTTGTTGATGTGAAATACACTTCCGCATCAACAACACTGCGCATCTTATCGCCTAAACCATTTTTGATTGGCGTACTATCAACACGTGTTCTATACATCGGTATCGTTGACGGATCAACATTAAATTCATCGAAGTACGGCATGTTCGGATCACGCGTAAACTGTTCCTTTTGTGTATCATATTGTGTTAAGTAGTGATAAACGAAGTACAATGGTTTCGGTGTTCCATCCGGAAAGAAATTATTTATGCGCGCGCAGAACATTAACTGATCGTGCTGGCTCATGCGATCATCCATTTTCATGGAGTCCTTCATGCGATAACCGTTCTCGTCATCGTTATTGTTATCGCCGTCACTACCCTGATGCGGCTTATTTCCGCGCTCCATCAAACCATTCTTTTCATTATAACCTTTTGGTCCCTGATTGCCCTTTTCCTCGCTTTTACCACGTTCCGTTATTTCACGTTCAACTGCTTTTATCTCATCCGAAAACGTCTGTGTCACCAAATAAAATATCCCCAACATCAGCGCGATGACTACAACAACCTTCAATAAACTGCGAACCATTTTACGCGAATCGCCGGCTCCTGCATCTTTCAAACGCGGCATAATCATTAACATGTACAACACGTACATGAGCACAGGTAACAAATGTTGAACGATATAAGCAAAGCTCAGATCATAAGTATCTGAAACAACCACCAAGGCAACAACTGCGATGCTGATTGCATACAACAGATATCCCCATTTCCAACGTTGAATCACCAAACCAATAGACCAACCTATGAGGTATAATGTGCCGTATAGTCTGAAACGTACCAATGCATAGAAAACGTCAAACTCTCCATGCATGGAGGAAATAACACTGTCGCCCACTTGATAAACAATCCATAACAAGACGACCGTAGTTAGAACACGAGCACGAAAAAAATACAACGTGTAACCGCACCATAAACCAAGCGCAGCATACAAAAATTGTTGAGTTACACGTGTATCGAATTCAGTTAACGAAAAATTTAACCACAGCAGGATCGCATATAACAAAGCCGCTGTCGGCAACACCACTGCTATCCAGTGAACAACCAAGGATTTG
The DNA here is from genome assembly GCA_044344795.1 of Bacteroidia bacterium. Lineage (GTDB taxonomy): Bacteria > Bacteroidota > Bacteroidia > Palsa-965 > Palsa-965. Next base: position 53,764 of record JBIJCF010000011.1, read on the forward strand.
AAACGCGCCTTAATATTTGCCGGTGCTACGCTCATCTGATTAGTGTTGTATTGGCTCTGCTCTTCAGCAGTTGAATAATTTTGTTTTCATTATCCTGAAGTCGTTTACGCAATGGATGCAACAACCAGGAACGTTTTAGACCATCAACAGGTGTTGGCTCCGGAATAAAAAACAACGTTTTCAGGTTCACATGTAACGGGGATGGAATGGTGCCGGATAATGCAACGACTACTACAGGTACGGACTCATGCAACTGGTTTAACAAATGCCCCAACTCCTGCACAGGTACACACGATGAAACGCAAACCGCACCGGCTTTTATAGGATTCACAAATTCTGATGGAACTACATCTTCGCGCCAACATGCAAGGCTAATTGCTTTAACAGCTGCGGCAGGTGTCTGAAACAACTGTTCGTCATCAATCATTTGATCAGGAATTAAGCGAACTTCATAATCCTTGCTTAGCAAACCTTCATACGCGCTACGTAAATGATCCTTATACGCGTTTAGTAATTCCTTCAGAAAATTATCGCTACCCGGAATATTAAACCCATTATAAAACGAAGTATAGAAATACACATGCGAAGCATACGGATCCATTGTTTCAGGAATACGCACCACCAATTGCCCAGTTCTTGCGTACACTTTCCACATTATTCTTCTCACGTCATCTCCGGATTCGAAGTCTTTATAATTCAAATATTCTCCTTCTACTTTCCGAGGCATTTCAATTCTGTGCAACTGCTCTTCGGTTGTTTGAGGTGATGCATTAAACACATTTGTTCCCACAGGTTGCGCTAACGTAATGAGCTGTCCCGGCCAATCCATGAGGATCGGAAGTTCAATAAAACGGAACATATCACTACACAATAAGTGTACCTCCCAGATATCATGCGATCCGCGATCATGCAAATGAATTTGCGATTCGCCCGATAATTCTCTTTTTCTCGAAAAGAATTTGTCCTTATCCGCATATAGCACTACCGGCGTTTCTGAAATCTTATTCGCATAAACTGAACGCATACGAATACTGCCTAGTACAGGAGGAAGCAAGCCCGTAACAACCACTCGCATGTTGTAATGATTTGCAGCCGGAATTATTTTTACGTCAACCTTAATTTGATTTTTCTTGACTTTGATCCACACGTAAATCCAATAGATCAAAGAGAAAAGTATGCCGACCATGGTGATTCCAAGAACGCTCCACGCAATAATCGGGAACCACAATTGCATCACGCGCCAGTGCAGCGAATCGTCATCGCGATAAAATTGTCCGATTAAAGTGTATCCTGCCCAAACGCCTATGAGTGCAATAGCCACGGTCCACCGAAGAACTGTAAAATGCGACCAATAGGACAACTTTCTGAACATAGTAATACTTAAAGGTATTACACTTTAGTTTGCGCACTGCGGCTGTTTAACAAGTGTTATCAAAAAGTTATTGAGTGGAAATAATCTTGGAAGTAAAAGTCCTACCTGAACCGGAGGTAGTGCTGATAATATACAATCCTGATGACGGTAAAATAACTTCCCACTGATGTCCTGCTAAGGCATTGAAAACCAATTTTCCGTTAGCATCAACTATTCGTACCTCCGGATCTTGCCAAACATCCGTATCAGCGAGAATCGTTAAACGCAAACCCGATTGTTGCAACTTAATTCCGGAATTGTTATAACAAACTACATCAAGTGAATCGGAGTTTAATGTACCCTGTCCGCGTGAAATAATTCGGTAATAGTTGGTACGATCGCAAGCAGGATCAATGTGGGCAATTTGATACGTTTGAGCAGAATTCGTATTGCCACAAATGCCGAGATGGGTGTAAAACGTTGAGAAATTAACGTTATCCGTACTTACCATTATTTCCAGATCATCGCAGGTATTTCCGGGCCCCATTGTCCACGTTATCCGAACTTCATTGCCCAGTTGTTCCGCTTCCGTAAAAAGCACGTTAACCTGCGAAAACATTCGCAAGGAAATCAAACAAGAAATGCAAAGGATCACTCGCACAACCATAGAACGTTTCTATCACGGATTTGTTGCCGCAGCTTGCTGAAAATACTGCCAAAGGTTATCATCAGGAACGGGCGCAACAATATCCACTAGTTCGCCTTTCACAGGATGTGTAAAGGAAATACCTCTGGCATGCAAAGAAATAGATGCATCAGGGTTACTACGTTTCGCACCGTACTTTAAATCGCCTTTAATTATGCAACCCATGTGAGCCAGTTGACAGCGAATCTGATGATGACGACCGGTATGCAATTGCACTTCCAGCAAATGATATTTATCCGAAGACGCCAGCAGCTTATAATCCAGTTCTGCACGTAACGCGCCGGCTGAGCCTTCTTTTACTACGTATGACTTATTTTGCTTTTCGTTTTTATTCAGCCAATTGATCAGCTTGCCTTCATTTTGGGCCGGTCGGTGCTCAACAATAGCCCAATAAACCTTTTGCACATCACGGGAACGAAATATTTCATTCATCCGTGATAGGGCTTTATCCGTACGGGCAAACACTACAACTCCGCTTACCGGACGATCTAAACGATGAACCACGCCCAGAAATACTTTTCCCGGCTTGTTGTATTTTACTTTCAGATAATTCTTCAGATGTTCACTTAATGGAACATCTCCGGTTTTATCTCCCTGAACAATCTGTGACGCCTTTTTATTGATTACAATAAGATGATTGTCTTCTAATAAAACCGTTATCGATTCACTTCCACTCACAGTTTGGTACGATTAATCTTAAACTCCGTTCTACGATTCTTGGCATGCTCTTCCTCCGGACATTCTACACCATCCTTACACTGGTTGAGTAGCTTGGTTTCACCGTAACCGATCGCTATCAATCGCTTCTTATCAATACCCCGCTTCACCAAATAATCAACTGCAGCTTGTGCACGTTTTTGTGATAACTTCTGGTTGTAATCATTTGTAGAACGGGAATCGGTATGTGCCGATACTTCGATGGTAATAGACGGATCCATCTGCATTACTTTAACCACTTTTTCGAGTGTAATTTCTGCTGCGGGAAGAATTTTGAAATCACCGTAATCATAATAGATATTTTCAATGATCAGTAACGTATCCTGCTGTTGCTTGTGCTTCATCTGCAACACTTGCAACCATGGGTCTTCTACGTAAACTGTTCCTAATGTTGTGCGATCGAGCGGAATAATACGGAACTCGAACTTACCGCCGTTCATTTTTAATGTTCGGATGATTTTACCCGTAGCATCCTTTATGTAAATTTTACCAAGGCCTTCAAGGGATGGATCCGCAACTTCGTCCACACTCATCAAATACGCCTTATCTGCCGGCAAATTGATAAAAGTGAAATCACCATTATCGTCGGTAACCGCAGTTTGTAACACTTGACCTTTTTCATCAAGGATATTCACTTTAGTATTTGCCAAGGCGGTTCCTTTTTCATCAGCACCAACAAGCTTACCGCGCATATCCATTCGCAATTCCGTATCATCTACCGACATCGCGCTAAGTGTTGCTTTGTCTTCCGGAATAATGTGGAATGAGAATTTACCATTGCCATCAGGACGTGTACTCATTAACTCCTTACCGCTTTTATTCGTAATCGAAATCTTAGAAGAAGCAGCCAGCTTAGGATCCAATCCATCATCCATTCCTACTACATACGTTTTATCGGGAGGAATGCGCGTAAATGCAAATGCACCAAACTCATTAGTTGTTGTTTGCTGCACCAGATTACCCTGATCGTCTTTTAAATACACATTTGAGTTAGCAATTGGTTGTGGTGGCTGACCATCAGAAATTAAGTTACCGGCAATTGTGAGGTAATCATCATCCGATAACAATTGTGGTGGCGCAGCAGGATCCACAGGCAAGTTCTGGAATGTATATTTTCCTCCAAACTCATTCATCACTGTTACACGAACCAAATTGTTCTTCTCATCAGTCATGAAGTATTTCGGTTTGGACGCAACAGATGGATCTGATTCATTCATACGCACGATGTAAGACTGATCCGAAGACAGATTTTCAAATTTGAAATTACCGTTAGCATCTGTGGTAGTTGTCTTCAATAGCTTTCCATCTGCACTTAAGAGTTCAACGGTCGTATTTTTCATTACTTCACCAGTGTTCTTACTTGCCAATACTTTACCGGAAATGCGAACAAACTTAGAAGTTACCTTAAATGCATAAATATCATCGCTACCAGCACCGCCACTGCGATCGGAAGAGAAATAACCGCGACTCAAATCCTCGTTAAAGGTTGGTGCAAAATCATCGGTAGGTCCATTTAACGGCATTCCTTGATTCACCGGATCACTCCAGCCTTTTGCATCTTTTGTTGTAGTAAAAATATCTAATGCACCAAGGCCGGGATGCCCATCTGAGCTGAAATAAAGAACTCCATCCTTACGCATATATGGGAATACTTCATTTCCCGGAGTGTTGATGTTTGGTCCAAGGTTGACAGGCTGTGTCCAATTAGTTCCGTCAAATGTGCTCATCCAAATGTCATTGCCACCCGAACCTCCCGGCATGTCTGATGTAAAATATAACGACTTGCCATCTACACTTAAGGATGGATGTGCAACAGAATATTCATCACTATTAAACGGAAAAGGTTTTACACCGCCCCATGATTTCCCTTTGCGCGAAGCAAAATAAATTTTAGGACGATTGGCGAATTTCTTATTCGACTTCAACTTAAGGGTTCGATCAACACGTGTAAATGCAATAAGGTTGCCATCTCCCGAAAATGAAACAGGTCCGTTGTGATAATCCTGATTAATCGTTTTGGAAATTTTACCGGTCTTGCCGAATCGAACGGAATCTTCTTTTTGATAAGTAGTTTTCGCTTTATAAACACTATAATATGCACGATTCGTTGCGCCTTCATTCTCGCCATAAAGCATATCCACGTCTCCTCTATCCGAAGTAAAATACAACTCTCCGGAATAGATCACCGGCGAAATTTCAGAATTCTCCGTATTCACATCTGAGATTGGACGAACATCATAAATTGGAGTTTGCTCTAACCACACTTTCATTTCGTCAACTGCCTCTACCTGCGCTTTGGCAGCTTTGTTTTGTGGATCTTTACCCAGATAATTCTTAAACTGCTCCTTCGCTTCTGCTGTTTTACCATTTGCACGCAACGACATTCCATAATAGAAATATACCATTGGACTGCAATTGGGATTGGCAACAGTTGTTTTACCGTACCACTCTTCTGCCTTTTTGTAATTGCGTGTAATGCGATAACAGTTAGCCAGGTTTTCCATGGCCTGAACATCTTGCTTTTTCTTTAAGCCTTTTTCGTAAGCGGGAATTGCTTTCGCATACTGCTTATTGCGGAAATAATGATTGCCCTTCCCGATCTGCGCATGGAGAGGAGCCACTGCACAAAACAGAACCAGAATCATTGTATGTATAAGTCGTCGCAACATAAAAATTCTTCTATTGCTTTAGAAATAACGGGGGTTAACAACATCAGAATGAAAGACATTCAGATCAAATCCTAACATAATTTCGTGTGTGCCGGATTGATATCCGCGCAAGCGGTTAAGGTTGACATCAAATGAATAACCCAATTTAAATTTCTGCGTCAGGTTGACCATTGCCATGGCAACTACAGCTTTTTCCGAACGCGCCGAAACACCAAACCACATCACATCGCGAAACTTTACATTCAGATTCAGATCAATGCTCGCTGTACTTGCTCCAACAACATTTCGAATCATCACGGAAGGACTGAATAATAAATCATCATTAAGCTTCATGGCATAACCTGCAGTAACAAATTGGTGCATCTTCAGGGTTGCAGGTACATTCATGTTAATAGAATCTATCGCCACAGCATAAGTAGCTTGATTGAGATGCGTTGCTGATACTCCGATATAAAACTTCTTGGTATTGAAATACACTCCGAATTTGAAATCAGGAACTGTTCGAGTTGTTGCACTCAACGCAGCAAATACATCCGCCTGATCCTTATATTCAATCAGATTCCAGTTAATGCGATAATTTACCAAACCTCCACCAAGTCCTAACGCCAATTTGCCTTTACCTAAACGCATACGGTATGCATACGTCAAATACCCCGCGGTTGATTTCTTCGGGCCTAACTGGTCAGCCACAACTTCCAATCCCAACCCAACTTTTCCATTGGTCGTTGGAGAGTTGATCGCAACAACCTGTGTAGAAGGAGCGCCTTCAAAACCAACCCACTGTTGGCGAAATGACAATGCCCCATTTAATACACCACGACTACCCGCATACGCGGGATTGATCGAGAGCGGATTAAACATGTATTGTGAATACATCGGATCCTGTTGCGCCAACGCAGGAATACTGACGATAATCAGCAATGCAGCAACAACTATTTGTTTTAATGTTCTCATCACACTTTAATTCTTTAATGAGATATTTCCACCCAACCCTTCATGGACTCCAAACCAACACGAATGATGTAATAATAAGTTCCGGGAGGTAGTAATACTCCATTCTTGTCAAGGCCTTCAAATACTACAGTCGAGTTGTCGTAGTCTTTGCCTTCCCAAACTAACATGCCCCAACGGTTAAATATTTCCACATTTGTATTCTCAAACAAATCAATGTAATCGATAATCCAAACGTCATTGGCATTATCTGCGTTAGGTGTGAAACCCGAATACACGTGAATGCCACAAATTCCGACACCCTCGGTAATTGTTAGTATTTGAGTAGTTGTCAAACCGCCAGCATCAATTACAGTTACGGTATAGGTTCCGGGTGCTAAGCTATCCACTTGCGCAAGGGTATCGTTTTGTGAAGTGGTCCACACATATTGATACGGGCCGGTTCCACCTGTAGGAATTACTAACGCCGTTCCGTCTTCCGCACCCGCGCACGATACGTTCGAATAAACCAAGTTTGCGTTAAGTACTAAGCTAGCATCCGGTGACGGCTGATGAAAACCTTGCGTTAATATATAACCTCCGTTCGTTACCGTCGGTACGATTACTTCGCCGGTTGATGAAGACAACATGATACCACCATTGGTTGAGAAGTTGCCCGAACTTCCAATTAAAACCGGAGTAATTGAACTGATCTGTCCATACCCAAACACAGGTAGTAAACACAGACCGCAAAAGCTAAAAAGTAATTTCTTCATGTTAATTATTTCCTCCCATTTTTGGTTGAACCTGAGGTTGCGGTGTTGCCGGCTGTCCGTTTTGCTTCTCCATCTGCTGCACTTTATGCTCTAACAATAAAATTTGTTGCTGTTGTTCCTGAATGGCTTTCACCAAAACAGGAATTAAATCCGAGTAGTATATACCTAAACGGTCAGCAGGCACAATAGATGAACTACCATCCGGATTTTCACGTAATTCTTTGTCAACGACAACTTCAGGAACAACTTCTTGCGCATCTTGAGCAATGAAACCAAGTTTTGTTCCTTGTTGCGGAGCATCTTTCCATTGATAACTTACAGGTTGTAATTGCATTACTGTTGACAAGCCATAATTGATCGGCTGAATGGCAGTCTTATCAAGACGGTCAGAAGTATTGATCATACCATTTGTTGCATAGATTGTAGTCCAACGATTTGCAGATCCTCCTAACCGTGCGATGTTATCAGCAACGGTTCTAAAAAATGTGGTGCTCATATTAAAACCAAGCACCACTGTTGCAAAATCATCAATACTTCGAGAAGATGAAACATAGCCGCTAATTTTACTTTCAAGACGCCAATCGGTAATACTACTTTTCCTAAATTCAATATCGGAAGAAGTTTCAAGCGACGATTTGACAAACATTACAAAACAGAATGATTATCGCCAAATTACGAAAAAATGCCGATACGAAAGGCGAAAATACCGATGAGATTATGGCACACGGAAGCCGATAACCAGGATGTCGTCCACTTGTTCCAGATTTCCTCTCCAATGCTCGATAGTTTGATCGAGGATTTTGACTTGTTCCTGCATTGGTTTTAAATGAACACTGTGCAGGAATGTGCGGAATTGCCCCACCATAAACTTCTTACCTTTCGGGCCGCCAAACTGATCCGCATATCCGTCTGAAAACATGTAGAAGGTATCACCGGATTTGATTTCAATACGCTTGTTAGTGAAGCTTTTTCCTACTCCTTCTTCGACGTATCCAATCGGCAATTTATCGGCCTTGTATTCCGTAAATTCACTATCACGGAACATGTACAATGAGTTATTGGCACCGGCCATTTCAACGACATTATTCTTAAAATCAATAATGCACAATGTCATATCCATTCCGTCGCGAACAGCAGTGTCTTCTGAATTTTGATTGATAGTTTTATTAGCCAACTTATTCAAGGCTTCCAAAACTTGCCCAGCATTCAACAAATCATCAGATTCTACAATCTGATTCAGCATGTTATTACCAACAAGACTCATAAATGCTCCGGGAACACCATGCCCCGTGCAATCTACCGCAGCCAGATAAATTTTATTCTTCTTTTCATACAACCAATAGAAGTCGCCACTTACAATATCTTTCGGTTTGAAGAGAATAAAATTTTCCGGCAACAATCTGTTCACTTGACCGGCAGGAGGCAGAATTGCGTCCTGAAGTCGTTTCGCGTAGCGAATACTATCCGTGATGTGCTTGTATAGTATCTCCAACTTACGGTTCTGAATTTCAATTTCCTCTTTCTGTCTTACAACCTCTTCAGTACGCTCAATAACTTTCGCTTCAAGAACACGCTCATTTTCTCTCAAATCCTCACGCATTTTAATCAATGCATAACCCAATGAATCCTCATCTGACAATGGCTTGTAGTACGAATCGAAATTACCGCCACCCACTTCACGGGCAAACTCGGTGGTACTTTTCATACTATCCACCAAGCTATTCAATGCCACAGACATGTCTCCAATTTCATCGTTGCGATTTTGAATAGCGTCTGCTGGTAATACACCGCGCGACATCTGCAACAATATATTTCGGATATAGTGAACAGGTTTCGTAATAGAACGTGCGGTTAACAAGGAGATTAATAATCCGCCAACGGGAAGTGCTATTAGTAGCAACAATACAACATTCTGCAATTGCTGAAACGAGTTCAACATTTCATCACGCGCGGCAGTTGCAGCAGTATATTGACGTTCAATAAGTCTATCGAGTTTATCGCTAATATCACGTGTTTGCGCTGCAATTTCTCCATCTTCATCAAGTATCATTGATTGCACAACAAACACAACACTAGGATCATCGTAGGTTTCGAAAGAATTAAGCTGCTGCATCACATCCCGATGCAAAATCCATAAGCCATCGCAATCAGTGAAAATTGAATCCGCAAGCGACTTTTCCGAAACAGACCATTCCGCTTCCAGTGGTGTGATTTTTGACTTAATCACCGGGAATTCTTTTTCGATCAGTTTCTTCAGTTTGGGTTTATCGGCAGATGAGCCTTGCACCAACACCCAATTTGTAATCAGCATTTTGGAACGCGAAATCATCAGACGCATTTCCTGAAGCGCATCAACAGAAGGCGTATAAAGATTGGCAATTTTGTCGTTTACTTCTCTACTCTGCTTAATCGTAGAAAGTGTAAGTGAAAATGCTAGCAACATCAAAATAATAAGCACACCAAATCCCAAAAGAATTTTGTAGCCTATGTTAAAGCGCATTTTCATCAGTAGCGAGGAACTCTGTGTTTATTTTTGTTTGCGTAAATCGTCCAGCATTTGCTGATAAGCTTTCGACTTATCAAATTCATTCAAGCTGTAGTAAATGCCGGATAATACGATGAGTGTTTCTTCGCGCTTAGGTTCCAATTCGAACGCCTTTTCCGCGAATGGCAAAGACTGTTTGAATAACTGAACTGAGAAATCCTGAATATCGAATACCATTCCTAAGCTGTCGTCATAATCAATATCGTACATCAAATCGACACCTTTATTCCAATATAGCAAACCAAGGTTGTAATTGGCTGTATAGTTGTTTGGATCCCATGTCAAAACCTTCATGTATGTATCACGAGTGAGATCGAAATAAGCGACATTCTTTTTCTTGTTATTGGAATAAACAGTGTTATACGTAGATGCCAACGCCAAATAGAATTCTACATCCTTCTTCTTGATATCAAACATCGGATCAGCCATTAGTGCCGACTTCCGGTAGTTTTCGTAACACGACAAAGAAGTCTTGAAATTCACAGTATCTAATGTTGCAACAGCATCGTTATAGAATCGACCCGCCAAATAACGAACGTTGTCGCGAGTTAATTTCATTCGAGCCGCAACAGTATCTAATGACAATGATTTCTCGAAAGCACCTAATGCAGTCATACGATGACCTGATTGCGGATTAGTTCCTTCGTACTTCTTGTACATTTCTTTGTAAACGAATCCACACAAATACCACGAATCAGGATCCTTATCTGAACCCGGTTCTTTCATGTGCAAATCAATTTCTGCGCGTGCGCTATCCACTTGACCACGTTGCAAATAAGATAAGGCTGCATTATAGTGCATGAAGGTTTGTGCCTTCATCCCGGAAGCAACAACCAGCACTGTAATCAGTACGGCCAACAAACGTGATATGTATGTTTTCAACTTCATGGTTTTTGCACAGGTATTGCTAAATTTTCTAATGCTGCACTTACCTTTAAACTATACTTTTCTGCATTCGTTTTATTCAATTCAAATTTCTGCTTGTTCTCCATCACCACGAAGTTGATGGCAGCACCTTGCTTGGCATAACCACTTTTCTCGGTAACCAACAACGTACTTTTTCCCTTCAACTTTGATACGACATCACCCAAGCTAATCGTTACATCAGGGGCGATATAAAGAATGTTCGATTTCGCCAAACCATCCAAAGATGTGGTATTACGCACTTCAATGGCCTGCTCCCCAACTTTCTTAACCTTAGCCATATTCTGTAATTCAGTCAATATGCCGGTGTTGGAACCAAATACCGTTATAACAAAGTTGCCTTTCTTATACTCTGCAGGCCACTCTATATAACGTGTGAAATTGTAAATGAATACAGATTTAATGCGCGCGTTGGTATCAGTTCCCGGATTCACTTGAAACCCTGAGACCAACGGAAAAATACATAAGAGGTATAAAATGTATTTGCGCATTCGTCTTTATCTATACAAACACAACGCCAAAGTTTTTGATTGGGGATTTAATATAGAACTTTCAAAGATAATTATTTAAGCTAAATCGTTAAAATGTTCATTATCAACTATGGGCATTGAATAGAATTGTTGCGACATAAAGCGGAATAGCTTTTGCACCAACTAATTTCAAGGTATGAGAGCAATCGTGTTAAGTGTTGTGTTGATTATGCTATTTTCCTGTCGCAGCAAAGAAAGTGCTACAGGAGAAAATGGTACTGAAAACGCGCGTATTCGGAATAAATATGCAGGATTAATGGGCGTAAGTCCTGAGGACATTAAAAATGTGAAGTTGTATAAGTTTATCGACGATTGGTATGGTGCACCATATAAGTATGGAGGGAAAAGTAAAACGGGTGTCGACTGTTCCGGATTTGTAAGCCAATTATATGCGAATGTATACGGACAAACGCTTTCTGGTTCATCCGCCTCTATTCACAAAGCATCGGATAAAGTGAGCAAAAAGAATTTGCAGGAAGGAGATCTGGTATTTTTTAAAATCAGTTCAGATCAGGTTAGTCACATCGGGGTCTATCTGCAAAACAATAGGTTTGTTCACGCCAGTACCAAACGAGGAGTTGTAATTAACTCGTTGCAAGAAGAATATTACACCAAATACTACTTCTCAGGCGGACGAATACCTTAATTGCCACTTGCTAAATGCACAAATCCGGTGAACTTGTGCACTTCAGACTGAATGGTAGTGGCAGTAATGATGTAATAATAAACACCATCTGTGCACATTTTACCATTATTGGCAATACCGTTCCACTTTCCTTGTAACCCATCCCATTCGTACACCAGCACACCCCAGCGATCGTAAATTTCGCAACGCAAGCCGGTTAGCCCGGTCCAAGTAACTTCAAAAAAGTCATTGGTTCCATCGCCATTAGGCGTGAAAATATTCGGAATAGAAATTGTTGCATCACCCAACACTTCAATACACGTTTGCACCGTATCCGGACAGCCGATAGAATCAGCCACTAACAATGTAATACAATAAGTGCCGGTATCCGGAAGTGTATAGCAATAATCGTTTGTTGAATCTACGGGAACACCATTAATACTCCAAATCCATTGTGCTCCACCGATGGTCAAATCCGTCATGCAAATTTGTCCCGGATAAAAAGCTTGCTGTGTTGGCGTAGTAGCAAATTGTGCAGTAGGGAAAGTGCCTTGCGGAACAACGACTGTATCGCTACCAACGTTACATCCTGTTGCGTCCACAACATTTACGGTATATGATCCGGGTGCTAATCCTGTTACTGTTTGGGTATTAAAATTACCCGGTTGCCAAACATAGGTATAGGGCGGAGTTCCTCCTGTTACGTTTGCAGAAGCGGTGCCTGAGTTTGGAAAACACGTTCCTGTTGCGTTTGTATTTACAACTAAGGCCGCCTGCCCTGTTGGCGTGCATGTTACACAAGTTGTGGTTTGGTAATACAATCCCATCATGCAAAAATTGAAACAATCCGAACTTGAATTTACATTGAACGCAGATGTGGTTTGCGCAGCAGTTAATGTTGTTGTTGGCTGATCAATGAAGTTCCACCAGTCCTCGGTAATTGTGAATGGAGCACCACCATTCATGCTTAGCTGAGCGCCTAAACCTTGCAAATCAGCTACGGTCATAAATGCGCGTTGATTGGTAGAATTTGCACAAACATTCAAATTCGTCATTGTTTGAGTAGTAGTTCCCCCAACTATAACAACTGCTCCATCATAAATGGTGATGTGTCCTTGATACGTCGCTGCAGGATCTCGATAAATAATCATGAACAACATACCATCAACGTCATCGGTAGCTCCTGTTGGAAAACCACTGAACACGTAATTACCATTACCTGAAATTGCAGAAGAAATATCAGTTCTGTAGGTGTGTGTACCTGCGTATCCCCAACATTTATCTTGATCGGAACCAACCAATGACATATTGTGATTGGATGTTGCTGCGCTAGGATTTGTAACGCTGATCGTAATAGGAACACCTGTTCCTGAAGCATCACACCAAACAAATGCACGTTCCACAATCATACATGCCGGCAATCCCGATACAGCGATTGTAACAGGCTGAGGCGCACCTGCAGGAGTAAAACGTTGACCCAACTTCTGGGAAAACGCCACATAATTTAATCCACATGTATCACGCTGATACACCAAACCCAATGATGCATTGCCGTCTAACGGAGCGGGACAACCCACACAAGCGCCTCCGGATGGTCCGGACTGATTTTGTTGTGCGTAAAAATCAGCGGTAAGAATCAGTAATGCAAAAATGAACAGGGAGCGTATCATGGGTATGTTATTTCGTTAGAAGAAACTGTTGTTTGTACTTCGTTTGCTAAATGGATCCGGGGTCATAAAACGGATGGAAACTTCAAATCCTCCACGCGCGCGACTAGCAGCAGATAAATCGGAGATATTAATATCGTATGTCGTTGCCACGGCCCAGTTTGCAAATTCGTAACGTACCATTGGAACAATAGCATCATTCAAGCGCACATAAGCACCAAGGGCTACACCTGAACTTCTTCTGTTCCCGGTGTATTTTGATGATTGCCCTAACAAAAACTTAAACATCATTCCCGGAATAATTTCTCGGTGCGGCCCTTGCAATGCAACATAATATGAAGGCTCCAAAATTAAATTGGTATTCTTCAATCCAATTGCTGCGTTACCGTGAAACACAAGTTTCATCGGAAGCTTGGAGGAGTTATCTCCATAGAAACTATATGAAGGTTTATTTAAGTGATGAGCAGCAACACCAATGTTGAACATTCTTGCATCAGAAGAACTTAATGTTGCATTTGGAGAACTGAATAACCAAGAGATTCCTCCACCGAGATCGAAGAAATTAACATCCTGAAAATTTGTTGGTTCACCGGATGAAAGAGCACTGCTGTACTGCAAGCCATCGAACTGATTACCCCAGGTTAGATTCGCGTAGTTTAATGTTCGCTGTCCGTAGCCCGCTGACAATCCTGCTGACAAAAAATTAGAAGAGTTCAATGTTACAATACCCGACAAGGCCAATTGACCCATGTTGGTATTCAGGTTAACATCTCCAGCTTGATCATTAAATATGCTGACACCTACTCCAAGTTTTGCCTTTTCTGACTTACGCAGCAATGCGATGTCGGCTGAAGCGAACAGTGTTTTATAAGGAGCACTTACAACACTGCGCCATTGATCCTTGTAATTGATGGAAGCCCGCACGTCATGTCCCAATCCGGCCTGCGACGGATTATTCCAAAGTGGCGTTTCAGTAGTTTGAGAAAAGTGAATATCCTGTGCAGTAAGGCTAATCCCGCACAGTAAAGCTGAAGCAATGATGTATGATTTCAAGTTCATATTTGTCTGTGTTTGAGATTAACGAATAATTGTGATATTACCTCTACGCGAAACAGCTGTACCATCGAGTCGCTGTCCCGTCAAAACATAGGTGAACACGCCCGGTTCACATTGCTGATCCCGCCACGTGCCATCCCATCCACGAGACGCATCTCTGGTTGAAAACACCATTTCACCCCAACGGCTGTAAATTTCCAGTGTTACAAATTCCAGGCAACCTCCGTATATAAATAGCGTGTCGTTCTGTCCGTCCCCGTTTGGAGAAAAAGCATTTGGTACAAATATTTCTCCGCAAGGGTTTTCAACAAAGAAGGTCGTGATCAATGTATCAGAACAACCTTGAGCATTGGACACTACCAACATCACGGAATAATTTCCTGTGTCTGCAGGAGTGTAATTCGGATTTTGATTGGTTGAGGAGGTTGTTCCTGATGGCCCGGTAAACGTCCAGTTCCATTGAGACGGAGAACCTGTTGACAAATCAAAGAAATTAATCGCTACGTTAGGTTCCACAGTTCCTGATGGAGTAGAAGCGAAAGCTGCAACCGGAGATGCAAACACATCAATCATTGCGATAATTGTATCCGATCCTGTACATCCATTGGCGTCAGTACATGCGTACGATACACTATATGTACCGGGTAACTGATAGCAGTTGGTTGCATTTACTTGAGATGAAATATTGCCATCGCCAAACTGCCATGCAGATGTAACACATGAAGAACTTCCGGTGGATGTGAAATTGACACAGAGTGGTGCGCACCCTGAAACTGCATCGGCAGCCAAAGTCACTACAGGCAAAGGATTTAAAGTCACCAAAACACTCTGCGTATCTGCAGGTGAACCACAACCATCCGTAACAATAACAGAATACGATGTTGTTGCTGCAGGACTAACTGTTATGGATGGTCCATTTAAGTTACCCGGCAACCACGTAAATGTGTATGAGCCATCACCACCAATTGCAGTTGAATTGATAGTGGCAGAGCCGCCGGCGCAAACTGAAGCTGCATTGCCGATACTAGCTTGTAACGCAGGATTTACATTTATAGTAATGGTTTGTAATGATGAAGTACAACCAACGGAATCCGTAGCAGTAACTGTATATGTCGTTGTAATAGTTGGAGTTACTATGTGAGGTCCGGGACCGGTTACGGCATTGCTCCACGTGTAATTAATACTTCCCAAGCCACCTGTTGCGGTTGCAGAAAGATTCGCCTGCTGACCGATACAAATTGTTGTTGCTCCTGAAGTTGTAAGTTGAATTGATGGACTTACAAATACAGTAACGGTATCTGCACCTTGACAACCGGATGCGTCGGATACATTTACAATATATGTTGTCGTTGTTGACGGGAATGCATTCGTCGTGCTGCTGTTGGGATTATCAAGAGTTGCTGCAGGACTCCACACATACGTGGTTCCTCCGGAAGTTGACAACTGCACGGTATCGCCTTGACAAACAGTTAAGTCATTGCCCGCAAAAATCGCCAAACTTCCTGAAACAGTAACCGTTATTGTGTCCTGCGCAGAGCATCCGTTAACGTCTGTGCCAACAACAATGTAAGTAGTTGTTGAAGCCGGGGTTCCAATCGGATTAGGAATCGTTGTGCTGCTCAAACCGGAACCCGGTGTCCAAACATACGAGGAGGCGCCGCCCGCATTAAGTTGGGCTGAACCTGTTGGACAAATCTGCACATCATTGCCCGCAGTAACAATAGGCAACGCGTTAACATTGATTGTCACAGAATCGGTTGCAGAACAGTTGTTCACATCAGTAACAACAACTGTATATGTGGTTATAGCCGGAGGATTAACGGTTTGATTTGCTCCGCTAGCATTAACTAATACACCTCCATTCCATGAGTATGTTGAGCCGCCTGTTGCTGTAATATTAACAGTGTCACCGGAACATAAAGTTTGCGAAGTTCCTGCGTCAGCGATCGGTGCTGCGTTTACAGTAATCGTAATCTGGTCGGTATCCGTACATCCATTGCCATCAGTGACAGTTAGGGTATATGTTGTAGTATTGTTAATAGCACAAAATGGATTTGAAATATTGGTTGCACTAAGTCCGGTCGTCGGCGACCATGCATACGAACCACCCCCCGACGCATTAAACTGAACACTGTCATAATCGCATATCGCCGTGGAGGTACCGGCAACCGCGATTGGATTCGGATTGACTACAACAGCCACAGTTCCGGCTTGAGAAGAACATCCATTCACAGTTATCGTTACAGAATATGTTCCGGAATTGGCAACAGGAACATTGGAAATCGTCGGATCCTCTAATGGAGAAGTAAAGGAATTTGGTCCAGTCCACGAATACGTTGCACCCACAACAGTATTCGAAATGAGATTCAATGTACTTCCTTCACACAACGGCGTGTTGGCCGCAGCAGAGGGAGCTGCAGGACTTGGTGTAATTGAAACCGTGATGGTTGATTGAACGGCCGGACATCCTCCAACGACAACATTCAGTGTGTAAGTTCCGCTAGCCGCAGGTGTGACAGATGTGATGGAAGGATCTTCCACAGGTGAAGTAAATCCATTAGGGCCTGTCCAGGAATATGTAGCACCTGAATACGTATTAGAATTAAGATTTAAGGTAGTGCCTGCGCAAACAGGGCTATTGCTTGTGAGCGTTGGTGATAACGGTCCCGGATTAACAGTTACCGAAACAGTACTAACCGTACTTGTACATCCGTTTACAGTGATTGTTAATGAATATGTTCCAGTTGCGGCTGTGCTTGCATTTATTATAGTTGGATCCTCTAATAGTGAAGTAAATCCGTTCGGACCTGTCCAGCTATATATTGCACCGACAACAGTGTTACTTGTTAAGTTTAAGGTATTACCTGCACAAATTGGACTATTACTACTTACAGTTGGAGCTGCTGGTGACGGAGTGACTGTAACCGTAACCTGAGAGTTGGCTGTACAGCCGCCATTTGCTACGGTAACGGTATAGGTTGTTGTAGTGGCAGGAGTTACGGACTGATTTGCGCCGTTTGCATTAACCAGCGTTCCTCCATTCCATGTGTACGTTGTTCCACCTCCTGCAATTAGGTTCACCGTAGAACCTGCACACACACTGGCCGGTGTTGCCGAAATTGTAGGTGTTGGTGCCGGGTTAACAGTAATTACAACTGAATCACGGTACCAGCCCCCGGGACAAATTCCAACCCAAAGCGTAATTGTTGAAGCCAGTGGTCCCGTATTGTAAGCAGTACCAGTTGCAATCGGAGAACCTCCAAACGGAGCATTGTACCAACCGATAACAGCCCCACCAGGCAAAGTACCGGTTGTAATGGCATTAAGATTTACCGATTGCCCTGCACAAATTGAAGTACCGTTTGCCCGTACTGTCCAGTTAGTGATTGTTGCATTGCTTGTCCCCGGACAGCCGCGTGTAGCACCATTAGGAGTGAATTCCGTCAAAGCATCCGAGTTTGTTGTTCCGTTGTTACCACCATTTGTAGTTCTTACCGGAGCACCTGAAGAAACGGCAATATAGCCACCGCCACCGCCACCACCCGGACCTTCGGCTTCATTAATTGCACCGAAGTATAGTGGACCTCTTGTAAGAATTTGACTTCCTCCGGTGCCGCCATTCGCATTGATGGTTACACCCGAAACACCCCCAACTGCATTGGCTACAATAGTTCCGCCTGCTCCTCCTCCACCGGCAGCATCTGCACCACCATAGGAAGTATTAGAAGGAGGTGCTCCGGTTGCGTTGACTCCGTTGCTACCGTTGGAAATAATTGTGCCGGTACCACTTATTGCACCATAAACCATCAAGTAAATAAGTCCTCCTCCATTTCCTCCATTTCCTCCGAAGTTCTGGTTTTGATCTCCGGCTCCGCCGCCGCCACCCAAGAATAAGCGACCATCTCCATAATAAAGCGGGCGACCACCAAGACCTGTTGCTTGGTGATTGCGAGCATCTCCACCCCAGTCTATATCACCGGGACCTTCCACACCGGCATTTCTATTCGCTGATGAAAAGGTGTAACCTCCACGACCACCGCCTGCAGAATTCGCTGCGGTTCTCAATGTCATCGTGTTTATAGGCGGTTCTAGATTCCATGCCGAAGCCCATGCAGGCGTAGGATCAGGAATTCCATTTCCACTCCAAACTGTAGCACCATTCGGACCATTAGCCCCGCCGCCGCCGCCTGCATTGTGCCCATCACCGCCGCCGCCGCCATTACCGCCCGCCGCTCTTCCATATCGACCTCCAAAAAAGTCATAATCAGCTTGATACCCAACAACACTTTCGCCACGATCTGCTCCGTACTGTGGACCTAAGCTATACGCGAAGTTCACCCCATAAGCCGAAACATTATCACCTACTAACGAACCTCCACGAAAGCCTCTACCTGTAACGTCAATAGAACCATTAACCACACAATTACCCATCACTTCTGCAGCTACAACGCCTCCTATTGTTCCATTCCAATTATCTGCTGTAATAGAACCCCCGACATTAACAGCTAAAGTTGTATAACGAGGTATTCGAACAACTTGAGCTCTGAAACGTGGAAATACCATGTAACTATTCGTCGTTGGACAATCAATCTCGATAGTTGTAGCGTTTGGTACCGACACCACTTGTCGCAATTCGTAACGACCACATTGATAATATTCATTGATATTATCAATACGACCCCAAGAAGTGTCCTGTGCAGGTACGTTACCGTTATTTCTAATCCAAACACCTTGCACCTGAATAATCATAATCAGGTCTCCGGGTTGCAAATTAGATGCAAATCGGCCGTTACTATTCAGCGCACTGTTGGTAACAGGAATAAACGTTGCACTCACTCCAATTGAACCGGTGAGAGCCGTATATTCGTTAATTACCGTGTTAGCAGCGGTTACGGTGTTGGCGCCATTTTTACCTTGCTGAGCAAAGATGGTGGAACTGAATAATGAAAAG